>NZ_CAJXTC010000019.1 GCF_913060805.1 uncultured Draconibacterium sp. | reverse complement strand
CAGGATGAAGACGCTGCCGGGAATGCCATAGAGGATGACCGGCTTTTTTTTATTCGTCATAATTTTCGTTACGTACGGAATTTTCTGAAGTATTACGATGTTGAACAGGTGGACGCGGTTTTTGCCGACCTTGGAGTTTCGTCGCACGAATTTGATGAGGCCGAACGTGGATTTTCTTTTCGTTTTGATGCTCCGCTCGATATGCGTATGAATCGCGAAGCAGCTCTTGATGCCGCGAAAGTGGTGAATGAGTACGACGAAGAAAAACTTCAGATGATATTTCGGATGTACGGCGAGGTTAAAAATGCCCGTAAACTGGTTGCACAAATTGTAAAAGCCAGAAGCGAAGCCCCGATTAAAACAACTACGCGTTTAAAAGAAATTGCTTCGTCGTGTGCGCCAAAAGCAATCGAGAATAAATATTTAGCGCAGGTTTTTCAGGCACTTCGGATTGAAGTGAACGAAGAAATGGAGGCCTTGCGCGAATTTCTGGCTACAACACTCAATATTCTGAAACCCGGCGGTCGCCTGGTGATTCTTACTTATCACAGTTTGGAAGATCGCCTGTGTAAAAACTTTATCAAGTCGGGAAATTTTGAAGGTAAGATCGAGAAGGACTTTTACGGTAATGTACAGTCACCTTTTAAAATGATAAACCGAAAAGTGATTGTAGCAGGTGAAGAGGAGCTGAGCGCCAATCCACGGTCGAGAAGTGCAAAACTGAGAATAGCAGAACGAATTTAACGATGGCAGAACAAAATAAAAATACAAGGAAACGTACGGGAATGAAATCCTTTATCGGGGGCACCATTCTTACCGATGAGCGCACTTTGCGGCAGATGCCGTTTGTGGCATTTCTTGCGGTTTTGGGGTTGCTGTTGATCGCTAACCGAAACTGGTCGGAAAGCACACTGCGCGAGATTGTTGTGTTGCAGGAAGAGCTGGACGAGTTGCGATCGGAATCGGTAACGCTTTCTGCCAAATTGATGGACGCAAGCCGTCCGTCGGAAGTAGCAAAACGAGTTGAAGAGGCCGGAATTGGTTTGCAGGAGCCAATGCGACCTCCGCAAAAAATAACGGTTGAAAAAGAAGATTAGAAGTGGGGATCAGGAAAACCATATTATCGCGTATTGCAATTGTATACTTCGTGTTGACGTTGTTCGGAGCTTATGTTGTAGTTCGGCTTGTTTCTGTTCAGCAGATTAAAAACGAACGCTGGCAGAAAATCGAGAAAAACCTGAGCAACAATACGGTGATTATTCCGCCGGTGCGGGGAACGATTTGTGCCGACGATGGTAGTGTTTTGGCTACGTCGGTTCCGGGCTACAAAATCCGCATTGATTTGGCAGCCGAAGGAGTTAAAAAAGTATTCGACAACGAGGTGGATTCGTTAGCCTGGTATTTGTCGGATTTCTACAAAGATGCTTCATCACGCGAATATGCAAGACGATTGCGTTCGGCTTATAAAAACAGGAATCGTGGTTATCTGCTCACTCCTGAAAAAATAGATTACAACCAACTACAAGAATTCAAGGACTTCCCGATTTTACGTCGTGGACGATTTGGTGGTGGGTTGATCATTGAACAGGAAAACAAACGTCTCAACCCTCTCGGAATTTTGGCTCAACGAACAATCGGTAGTTTAAATAAAGCCAATGCTTTAACTCCGGTTCCGGTGGGTTATAATGGTTTAGAGCGCTCGTACGAAATGTACCTGCGTGGCGAAAACGGGATCAGTTACAAGCAAAACCTGTCGGGACGCTGGGTGACCCGCACCGAAATTGAGCCGCAAAACGGGATGGATATTATAACCACCATCGACGTTAAAATGCAGGACATTACCGAAAGTGCGTTGTATAAACAGGCGCTGAAATCGAATCCCGAATGGGCAACTGCAGTTTTAATGGAAGTGAAAACCGGCGAGATCAAAGCAATTGCCAACCTCGGCAAAACCAAAGACGGATTCTACGAAAAAGATAATTACGCACTGGGTCACCGTGGTTGTTACGAGCCGGGTTCTACATTTAAACTGGTTTCGTTGATGGTGGCGTTGGAAGACGGCGTTGTAGATACCAGCGATGTTTTCGATACCGGGAACGGTTACTGGGCACAGGAAAATATTACCGACGACCATGCTTGCGGAAAAGTGAATGTGAAACAAATTCTGGAGCAGTCGTCGAATATCGGAACAGCAAAAGTGATTTTGTCGAAATACACCAACAATCCAAAAGATTACGTTGACCGGATTTATGGATTTGGTATCCAGAAACCTCTGGGATTGGAATTGGCCGGAGAAGGACAACCATATATAAAGTACCCCGGAAATGCCGATTGGTGGGGTACTACCACTTTAGGTCGTATGTCGTACGGTTACGATTTGCGTCTCACGCCATTGCAAATTTTAAACTTTTATAACGCCGTTGCCAACGATGGTGCCATGGTAAAACCGCGTTTGGTAAAAGAAATTCGCAACAACGGAGCTTTGGTAAAAACATTTAAACCTGAATTGCTGAATCCTATGATCGTGTCGAAAGAAACCATTGGAAAGGCGCAGGCAATGTTGGAAGGTGTTTGTCAAAACGGAACCGGTCGCGGTGTTCAGGGAGATCAGTTTAAAGTGGCCGGAAAAACCGGTACTGCCCGTGTTGCCCGTTCGGACGGCAAAGGTTACGAATACGGAGCTTATTACGCATCGTTTGTGGGATATTTCCCTGCAGACAATCCAATGTATTCTCTGATAGTGACCTTTAAAAAACCACGAAACTCGATTTATGGAGCAGCAGTAGCAGGCCCTGTTTTCAAAGAGATTTCGGAGAAAGTATATGCCAGCCAGATTACGAATGCCGCTCCAAAAGATGATAAACGCGAAGGCGAAGATATTCCTCAGATAAAGAGTGGGCAGCGCGACGATATTCTTCGCTTGGCCGAAGAGCTGGAGTTGAAAAATGTACGAGGATTGCCCGATTCAAGAATGGTTTCGCTGAATACTCAGGATAGTACAATTATACTGGAAGAAAATGTGGTGCCGGTAAATGCGGTGCCCGATGTAGTTGGTATGGGGGCCAGCAACGCCATTTTCCTGTTGGAAAATGCAGGATTAAAAGTGAAACTAAGCGGAATAGGAAAAGTTAAAAAACAATCGTTGAAACCCGGTAGCTCATATCGCCCGGGACAAACGGTATATCTCTCATTAAGTTAAGATGAAACGAGCATGCACTAAATATCATTTACAAGAAGGACTTGATAAGCGAGTTACATCGAATGCCTTTGAGAGTTAACAATTATGATGAGATGAAACTAGCAGAGTTATTGGAACATATAGGGATTGTTGATTGCATTGGTGAAACCGATAGGGAAGTTGCCGGCATTCAATTCGACTCAAGGAAAATCACATCAGATAATTTGTTTGTAGCGCAAAAAGGTGTTTCTGTTGACGGGCATCGTTTTATTGATACAGCAATAGAGAAAGGTGCTACTACAATTGTATGTGAAGATCTTCCGAAAGAAACAAAACCTGCTGTTACTTATATAAAGGTTGAAGATTCCAATAAAATATTAGGTGAAATTGCCGCGGCTTTTTATGGTGTGCCATCATCAAAAATGAAAGTAGTTGGCGTTACCGGAACAAACGGTAAAACCAGTATTGCCAGTTTGTTGCACAAACTTTTCCGCATGCAGGGCTATAATGTTGGTCTGCTTTCCACAATTTCATACAAAATAAACGAGAAAGAAGAGGTTGCCTCGCATACCACACCTGATGCGCTGAAAATTCAGCAGTTAATGGCTGAAATGGCGGAAGCAGGTTGCGAGTATTGTTTTATGGAAGTGAGTTCGCATGCTATTCATCAGCAACGTATTGCAGGCATTCGGTTTGCGGGAGGAATCTTCACCAATATCACGCACGATCACCTCGATTATCACAAAACTTTTGCTGAATACATTAAAGCCAAAAAAGCCTTTTTCGATGGTTTGCCAAAAGATGCTTTTGCATTGGTGAATGCCGACGATAAAAACGGTTTGGTAATGCTGCAAAATACAAAAGCCCGAAAACTGACTTACTCCAATCGTACTATGGCCGATTATCGCTGCAAAGTGATTGAAAGCCATTTTGATGGAATGCTGCTGAGTATGGACGACCAGGAAATATGGACACGTTTTGTTGGGCTTTTTAATGCTTCAAACTTATTGGCGGTTTATGCTACGGCTGTGGAGTTGGAGCAGGATAAAGGCGAGGTTTTAACCATTATCAGCAATTTACAATCAGTGCAAGGCCGGTTCGAAACCATTCGTAGTGAAGACGGCAAATACGCCATTGTTGATTATGCACACACGCCCGACGCATTAAAAAATGTGTTGGCTGCCATTGCTGAAATCAGAACCAGAAACGAGCAGGTAATAACTGTGGTTGGCGCAGGTGGCGACCGCGATAAAACAAAACGCCCGGAAATGGCTCAGGAAGCTTTGGCCGCCAGCGACAAAGTAATTCTCACTTCGGATAACCCGCGTAGTGAAGATCCTGAAGCAATTATAAAAGACATGGAAGCCGGCGTTGAAGCGCAATATAAAAATAAAGTGGTGTCGATTGTAAGTCGTCGCGATGCCATAAAAACAGCGGTGATGTTGGCACAGCCCGGCGATATTATTCTCATTGCAGGAAAAGGGCACGAAGACTACCAGGAAGTAAATGGTGTGAAACATCATTTTGACGACAGAGAAGAAGTAAGGAACTGTTTTGGACTAAAAAATTAAAAGCAAGATATGTTTTACTGGCTATACGAACTTTTAGCAGGATACGATATTCCCGGAATTGGAATGCTTCCGGGTATTACATTTCGCTCGGCAGCAGCAATTATCCTTTCGTTGTTTATTACCACGATTTTTGGGAAAAAGCTGATCCGCGTTTTGCAGCGCAAGCAAATTGGCGACGAAGTGCGCGACCTTGGACTTGAAGGTCAAATGCAAAAGCAGGGAACGCCAACAATGGGCGGAATTATCATCCTGATGGCCATTATCATTCCGACTTTGCTGTTCGCTCGCCTCGATAATATTTACATCCTGTTGATGCTGATCACTACTGCTTTTTTAGGAATGATCGGTTTTATCGACGATTATATCAAGGTTTTTAAAAAGAATAAAGAAGGACTGGCCGGTAAATTTAAGATTTTGGGTCAGGTGAGTTTGGGGTTAATTGTTGCCGCCACACTTTTTATCAGTGAAGATGTAAAAGTTCGTGAGCATATAAGTGATGAAAATGGAGCTTTTCTGACTGAACAAGTTACTGATCCGGCTACCGGGGAAAGTACCGAGCAGTTTGTGATGGAAGATGTGAAATCGACCAAAACAACCATCCCGTTTATTAAAAAGAACGAATTTGATTATGCCTGGCTGGTAGCTTTTGCCGGTGATGCTGCATCTTGGCTGAAATGGCTGATTTATGCCATCGCAATCATATTGATTATTACAGCTGTTTCAAACGCCGCAAACCTTACCGATGGAATTGACGGACTGGCAACCGGAACGTCGGCGATTAGTGGGGCGACCTTAGGAATTTTGGCCTACGTAAGTGGTAACGTAATTTATGCCGATTACCTGAATATCATGTACATCCCGAACATTGGTGAATTGACTGTATTTATTGCCGCTTTCATTGGTGCTACTGTGGGATTCTTGTGGTACAACTCTTTTCCTGCTCAGGTTTTTATGGGCGACACCGGAAGTTTGGCTTTGGGTGGAATCCTGGCTGTGTTCGCCGTAATCATTCGCAAAGAAATTTTGATTCCGCTCTTGTGTGGAATTTTTCTAATCGAAAACCTGTCGGTGGTAATTCAGGTGTTCTGGTTTAAATACACCAAGAAAAAATATGGAGAAGGGCGCAGAGTATTTTTGATGAGCCCGATTCACCACCATTTTCAGAAAAAAGGTTTCCCCGAACCAAAGATTGTAACACGCTTTTGGATTGTCGGAATTATTCTGGCAGTGATAACAATTGCAACATTAAAAATGAGATAGCGTGAAAAGATTGGTAGCCATATTAGGAGGAGGCGAAAGCGGCGTTGGAGCAGCCATTCTTGCACAAAAAAAAGGATACGAGGTGTTTGTGTCCGACCTTGGAAAAATCAAGGAGAAATACAAAAACGTTCTTTCAAATTATAAGATAGATTTTGAAGAAGGCCATCATTCTGAAGAGAAAATTTTAGGCGCGGAACTGGTCGTTAAAAGCCCGGGAATTCCGGAAACGGCTCCGCTGGTTAAGCAGCTAAAAGAACAAGGTACACCGGTAATTTCGGAGATTGAATTTGGAGGTCGTTTTTCGTCGGCTAAAACCATTTGTATTACCGGAAGCAACGGCAAAACAACTACCACTTTGCTCACTTATCATATTCTGCAAAAAGCAGGATTGAATGTTGGCCTGGCAGGAAACGTTGGAAAAAGCTTTGCATGGCAGGTGGCCGAAGAAAATTTTGATGTGTATGTTATTGAGTTAAGCAGTTTTCAGCTCGATGGAATGTATGAATTCAAAGCAGATGTAGCTGTGTTGATGAACATCACACCCGATCATCTCGATCGTTACGGCTACGACATGCAAAACTACACGGATTCGAAATTCAGGATTCTTCAAAATCAAACAGCAAATGACTACTTCGTGTATTGTGCCGACGACGAAGTGATTCAAAAAGAAATACAAAAAAGAGAGATAAAACCTGTTCAACTTCCTTTTGGGTTGGGAGAGGCTGCCGGGCCTGGAGCAGGTGTGAGAGACAATCGGATAATTATCAACTTTAATCAAAATCAATTCAGCATGTCGATACTGGATTTATCACTACAGGGGAAACACAATACCTACAACAGCATGGCCGCAGGCATTGCAAGCATGGTATTAAAAATCAGGGATGAACAATTGAGAGAAAGCCTTTCGGATTTTACGGGTGTTGAGCACCGTTTGGAGCGCTTTCTGAAAGTTCATGGCATCGAGTTTATCAACGACTCGAAAGCGACGAACGTTAATTCATCGTGGTATGCGTTGGAAAGTGTACACAAACCGGTGATCTGGATTGCCGGCGGAGTGGACAAAGGCAACGATTACACTATGTTGCAGGGGCTTGTAACCAACAAGGTGAAAGCCATTGTTTGTCTGGGTAAAAACAATGCCAAGTTGCACGAAGCTTTTGGCGATTGTGTGGCCGATATTGTAGATGCATCAAGCATGGAAGAAGCGGTGAAAGCTGCTTACTACCTGGCCAGAAATGGCGACACAGTGCTGTTATCACCTGCATGTGCAAGTTTCGATTTATTTGAGAATTACGAAGACAGAGGAAATCAATTTAAAAAAGAAGTAAGGAATTTGTAATGCAACATCCCATTCTGAAATTATTTAAGGGCGACCGCGTGCTTTGGATGGTGCTGATGCTTTTATCAGTGTTGTCGCTACTTATTGTGTACAGTTCAACGGGTGCATTGGCCTATCGTGTGGCTCAGGGAAATACATTGAAATACCTGTTTCGCCAGGTCGTATTTTTGGGTACCGGGATAGGAGTAATTTTGCTCATGGTAAATGTGCTGCCCATAAAATTGTATTCAAAACTGGCGTGGTGGGCTTTGCTGGCAAGCATCGGATTTTTACTATTTTCCATTGTGATGCGCGGAACATCATTTGTTTCTACCAGCGGCCGTACGCTTAATTTCTGGGGTGCAACATTTCAACCGGCCGAAATGGCCAAGATTTCACTGGTCTTATTCTCGGCTAAAATTTTAGGAAAACGCCAAAAAACAAAAGGCGATTTGTGGGAAGCATTTAAGAAGATAATTTTTTATACAGCTATTGTCTGCGGTTTGATTTTTATATCCGATTTCTCAACCTCGGCATTGCTTTTCGCAACGATCATGACCATGATGTTTTGCGGCCGGATTCCATTGAAATATTTGTTTTCGGTTGTAGGAGCCGGCATTGCGTTGGTGGTTACAATCTATTTTACTGCCGATCATTTGCCCGAAAGTTTAGGGCGCGTGCATACCATGAAAGGAAGGATCGAGCGTTTTATTGATCCTCCGCCACCTGAAGCATCGCAGGGAATTACACAGGCCGACTATGCAAAACTGGCCATTTATTCCGGCGGAATTTTTGGAAAAGGCCCGGGCCATTCAGATGTGAGTAATTACATGGCCGCGGCATATAACGATTTTATTTTTGCCATAATCGTTGAAGAATATGGTTTGTTGGGAGGTATTGCGGTAATCATGCTTTTCCTGATTTTCTTTTTCAGGGGCGTGGTGATTGTCAGGCGGGCCACCAGAACGTTTCCGGCGTTTATGGTAATTGGATTAACACTGGTGTTGGTTTTTCAGGCCATGATTAATGTCGGCGTTTCAAGCGGAGCATTACCGGTAACCGGACAACCGCTGCCCTGGATAAGTTTGGGAGGGACATCGCTGTTATTTACATCGCTGGCTTTTGGATTGATTCTGAGTGTGAGTCACCAAAATCAGCAGAATAAAGAAGTTGAGGAGCAACCGATTATGATTAAAGCTCCCGATGAAGATTACGAAATTGAAAATGAAACAAAAGATAAATAGAGCCATAATAAGCGGAGGTGGTACCGGAGGACATATTTTCCCGGCGCTTGCCATTGCCAACGAAATTAAAAAGCGTAATCCTGACGCTGACATTTTGTTTGTTGGTGCCGAAGACCGGATGGAAATGGAGAAAGTGCCAGCCGCCGGATATAAAATTATTGGCTTGCCCGTGATGGGATTTCCACGGAAACCCAGCATGAAAATGATTACGTTCTTTAAAAAGCTGCGCCAGAGTTCGAAGCTGGCAAAAAAGATTGTGGCCGATTTTAATCCTGAAGTAGCGATTGGAGTTGGCGGTTATGCCAGCGGCCCGTTGTTGCGTGCAGCTGCAAAAGCTAAGGTTCCTTGTTTAATTCAGGAGCAAAACTCATATGCCGGAATTACCAATAAACTCTTAAGTAAAAAGGTGAATTCAATTTGTGTGGCTTACGACAAAATGGAGCGTTTTTTCCCAGCCGAAAAACTGATTTTTACAGGAAATCCGGTGCGAGAAAATTTGACCGAAAAACAAAATAGAAAAGAAGCTTTTGAGTTTTTCAAAGTAAGCGAATCAGATAAAGTTGTATTGATTGTTGGTGGCAGTCTTGGTGCACGTTCAGTAAACCAGGCTGTGCTTAAAAATATAAAGGAAATAGCTGCTTCGGGTGTTCAGGTGATCTGGCAGACCGGTGCTTATTATTACGATAAAATTCAGGAAGACCTGAAAGAAACAAAACCGAAAAATCTGCAGATTCACAAGTTTATAACTCGAATGGATCTGGCTTACGAAGTTGCCGATTTGGTGATTTCAAGAGCAGGAGCAGGAACAATTTCGGAGTTGTGTTTGGTTGGAAAAGCGTCGGTGTTGGTGCCGTCGCCAAATGTTTCGGAAGACCATCAAACAAAAAACGCGATGGCTTTGGTAGAGCAGGATGCTGCTTTAATGGTGCGCGATGATGAGATTAATGAGAAATTATTTCCGTTGGCATTTGAGGTGGTGAAAGACGAAGCGCGTTGCAGTGCTTTGGCAGCAAAAAGTAAAGAGCTGGCGAAACCTGAGGCTACCAAGCAAATAGTTGATGAAGTAGAAAAATTAGTGAGACAATAGAATGGACAACATTCAGAAAATAAAGAATGTATATTTCCTTGGGATCGGAGGAATAGGGATGAGTGCGCTGGCCCGGTATTTTAAATACTCGGGGCGCAATGTGGCAGGATACGATCGCACTGAAACGGCACTGACCGACGCGCTGCAGAAAGAGGGGATTGATGTGCATTTTGATGATGATATCAGAAATATTCCATCGAAATGGAATCCTGCAGAAACCATAGCAGTGTATACACCGGCTTTGCCCGACGAGCATAAAGAACTGAACTGGTTTAAAAGCCAGCCTATCGGTTTGTTTAAAAGGGCAAAAGTGCTTGGAATGATTTGCAACGAACGCAAAGGAATTGGTGTTTCCGGCACACACGGAAAAACAACGACAAGTACTATCGTTACCAATATTCTGAGTAAAACTGAACAAGGATGCGGCGCATTTTTGGGCGGTATTTCAAAGAACTTCAGAAGCAATTTGGTGCTTCCGGAAAACGATTCGCCATGGATTGTTGCTGAAGCCGACGAGTTTGATCGTTCGTTTTTACACCTAAAACCGCAGTTGGCATTGGTTACTTCGGTTGATGCCGACCATTTGGATATTTATGGCGAAAAGGAAAAGATCGTAGAGTCGTTCGAGAAATTTATTTCGCAGATCCATCCCGACGGAAGTTTGGTGCTAAAAGAAGGAGTGGAATTGGATACGTCGAAAACCGAAGCAAAAGTTTATTCCTATTCATTAAAGGGTAAAACCGATTTTGCTGCGCTGAATTTGCAATTGAATGCAGTAACGGGTTTTTATTCGTTCGATTTAAAAACACCCGGAGGAATAATTGCCAACTGCAAAATGAATTATCCGGGGCTGGTAAACGTTGAAAATACGGTTGGTGCCAGTGCTTTGGCCTGGTTGGCCGGAGCATCGGCAAATGCGATAAAAGCCGGAATTGAAGATTACGAAGGTGTTGCCCGTCGTTTTGATATTCGTTACCGTTCGGAGAAAAGGATTTATATCGACGATTATGCACATCACCCCGCGGAATTGGAGGCGTTTATAACTTCGGTTAAAGCTTTGTTTCCTGATAAAAATGTGACCGGAATTTTTCAGCCTCACTTGTTTTCGCGCACAAAGGATTTTGCTGCTGAGTTCGCACAAAGTCTGGATTTGTTGGATAAAGCTATTCTTATACCGCTTTACCCGGCACGCGAAGAACCAATTCCCGGCGTTTCATCGGCAATCATTTACAAAGAAATGAAGCTGGAGAACCGGATGCTGGCTGAGCGCGATGAGGTATTAAAAATACTAAAATCAGATCCGAACGAAATTGTGGTAACAATGGGGGCCGGCGATATCGACCGGATGGTGGAAAGTATAATTGAACTGTTGGAAAGTAAAGAAAAATGATAAAGAAGTTTGCAAAAATAGGCGGTTTGTTGGTGTTGCTGGTGTTTCTGCTGGTAACGCTGGCGTTTACTTCGTTGAAGTACAATCATGCCACTTGCAACGATATCGAATTCAATTACGATCCGGATGAGGTAATAAAAGTTGATCGGGCGGAGTTGGTGAACCTGGTGAAATCGATCGATAAAAATATAATCGGGAAGGATTTTGACAGCATAAACACGGTGCAGATCGAGCAGGCGGTTGAAAAGCACGAAGCGATTTTGAATGCTGAGGTTTATAAAGTTGTTACCCGCACCGACAGCGCAACTTTTAAAGGAGTTTTGGCCATCGATCTGAAACATCGTAAGCCGGTGGTTCGCGTTTTTTCTGATAAAGGAAATTACTACCTCGATGAGTTTGGTGGTAAAATTCCGGTGTCGACAAATTATGCCGCTAACGTGTTGGTGGCTACCGGTGACATTAGTGAAGAATATGCAAAAGAAGCACTTTTGCCATGTGTTTTAACGATAGAAAACGATGAATTCTGGAATGCACAAATTGAGCAGATTCATGTGCAAAAGGATGGCGATGTGCTGTTGATTCCGCTGGTTGGCGACCATACCATTGAGTTTGGAACGCTGGAGAACTACCCGGAGAAATTGCGGAATATGAAAGCTTTTTACAAGCAGATTATGGCAAAAAATAATTGGAATAAATACAAAACGATCAGTTTAAAATACAAAGATCAGGTAATAGCAAAAAGAAGGTAATTATGGCTTCAAAAACAAATCTTTCAGTTGTTATCGACATGGGAACCTCAAAAATGGTTGCGCTTGCAGGGCAGGCAACAGCCGAGGGGAAAATGGAAATTTTGGGTACTGCCCAGGTGCCATCGAAAGGCATTAAAAGAGGAATGATTTTTAATCTCGCTGATGCAACGGAGTCCATCACGGCAGTGCTGGAACAGTTGGATGCACAGCTGGAAGACGAAATCACGATTGTTGATGTGGCATACGCCGGAAAGCGCATGCGAACCATCGATTACAAAGCCTCGCGTTTTACCGGCGAAGGCGGCGTGGTAACGAGTCTCGATATTGATGAGCTGTATGATGAAGCTAAAAACCTGAAGATTAAAAATGATTACCGAATTCTGAAAGTAATTCCAACTTCTTTTATCATCGACGATGAAACGGAGGAGCTGAAACCTGTTGGAGCCACAGGGAAAAAGATTGAAGCCCGTTACAAGCTGGTGATTATGCCTGAGCAGGAATACCAGATTCTGACCCGCGTTTTGGAAAGTGTTGGTGTTGAATTGGGTGAAGTTTTCCACTCGTCGCTGGCACTGGCAGAGGCTGCACTTTCAAAACCTGAAAAGGAAATGGGAGGCGTGGTGCTGGATATTGGAGCCGGTACAACCAACCTGGCCATTTACTACGAAAATGCACTGGTGCATACGGCTGTAATTCCGTTTGCCGGAGCTGTTATTACCAACGATTTAAAAGTGGGTTGTTCCACATTTCTTGAAAAAGCAGAGTTGCTAAAAGTGCGTTACGGACAAGCTTTGGGCGATCAGATTAAAACGGAGGATACGGTTACTATAGCCAAAAATAATGGCTGGGAACCAAAAGAAATTACCATCCGAAGTCTCGCCTACATAATACAGGCGCGTTTGGAAGAGATTGTGGATTGTGTGGTAACTGAGATTGAAAGATCCGGAGTTGCCGACCGTTTGGGAACCGGAATTGTTCTCTCCGGAGGTACCTCAAATCTGGGGCACATTATTACGCTGGTTAAATTTCACACGGGTTTGGATGCGCGCAGAGCACATCCGGTAATTCTTCCGGCAAATCGTAGGGAAGAAGCAAAAAATCCGGCATTCTTAACCGCATTGGGAGCCTTGAAACTTTCCATTTCGCAAAATGTTGGAGAAGAAAGAATATTGCCCGAGCCAAAAGTACACCGCAGTGGACGTGGTTTAATGACCAACGTTAAAGGAGCTTTGCAAAGTGCGATCAACTTTTTTGGCGACGACAACGAAGACCTTGAATTCAATTAAAACAAAAAGATATGACCGAAGAATTAGCAAATTTTCAATTTCCGAAGGCAGCATCATCAATTATTAAGGTAATTGGAGTTGGCGGTGGTGGTTGCAACGCGGTCAATCACATGTTCGAAGAGGGAATAAAGGGTGTTGATTATATCATCTGTAATACCGATTCGCAAGCCATGGACAATAGTCCTGTGCCGATTAAAATTCAGCTTGGAACCACATTAACCGAAGGGCGCGGCGCCGGAAATAAACCCGAACGAGGAGCCGAAGCCGCCCGCGAAAATTACGAAGACTTGAAACAGGTGCTGGGTGATAATACCAAAATGTTGTTTATCGCGGCAGGAATGGGTGGCGGAACCGGAACCGGAGCTGCTCCCGTAATTGCAAGTCTGGCCCGTGAACTCGACATTTTAACCATTGCGGTGGTTACCATTCCGTCGCCGGCCGAAGGAAACAAACGCCGTGCGCAAGCACAGGAAGGCATTGATAAAATGGCCGAATTTGTCGACAGTATGTTGGTGATCAGTAACGACAGATTGCATCATATTTACGGCGACCTGCCGGCAAGTCAGGCGTTTAAAATGGCCGACAACATTGTGGCAACTGCCGTTAAAGGAGTTGCCGAAATTATTACCGTTCACGGAAATGTAAACATCGACTACACCGATGTGGAAACAGTGATGCAAAAGAGCGAAGTGTTCATTATGGGAACCGGTTTTGCAACGGGCGAAGGCCGTGCCATGGACGCTGTAAATGCCGCGCTGGAATCGCCATTATTGGATAGTAACGATATTTTCGGAACAAAAAATATACTGCTGAATATTATCTCCGGAAGTGAGGAGATAAGGATTGGAGAGATTGGTGAAATTATTGAATCGCTACAGGAAAAAGCTGGTCAGGATGCCGATATCATCTGGGGGAATGGCTACGACGAGCGTTTGGGCGACAAAATTAGTGTGACCATTTTGGCCACCGGTTTTGACATCAATCCGAACAAAGAACTGCAACCTGAAAAAGAGGTGCAAAACTTTAATCTCGACGACGATTTGGAAGAACCTGTAAACGAACAGGAGCCGATAAACGAGGCAGTAGAGTCAATTACATCTGATTTATACGAAGAAAAACCATACGAGCCAGAGCCGGAAGAGGAAGAAACGATAATGTTTGTTCCTCCGCAACCAAAACCAAAAGCCAAGCCAAAATCTAAATCCACGGGTTTTGGCTGGAAGTCAAAAGAAAAGACCAAAACCAGGGAAAAGGCCGAGAAAAAGAAAGACGAGCCTGTTACCGAATCGAACATCGATAACTGGTTTTATAAAAATTTTGGCAGCAAGATTTTTAATGATGGTGATGAAGATCAACCTCTTGATTAGTAACGACAAAACAAGGTGAAGAAAATGGAAGATATGGCTGATTTTGTAATGGAAAAAACTCCTGGTGCCGCGATAAAGGTAATAGGTGTTGGTGGCGGTGGCGGCAATGCCGTAAACCATATGTTTAAGCACGGAATTCGCGATGTGGATTTTGTAATCTGCAACACCGATGCGCAGGCTATGGAGGCAAGTGCTATCCGAACCCGGGTGCAGCTCGGGGCGTCGTTAACCGAAGGACGCGGAGCCGGTAATAAACCGGAAGTGGGCAGGCAGGCGGCTATTGAAAACATCGAGGATGTAAAAAAGACCTTGTCGGAAAATACAAAAATGGTATTTGTAACTGCCGGTATGGGCGGCGGAACCGGAACCGGAGCCGCTCCTGTTATTGCGCAGTGCTGTAAAGAGCAGGGATATTTAACTGTGGCCATTGTTACCATTCCGTTCCGAAATGAAGGAAAAAGACGCATAAAACAAGCTTACGAGGGAATAAAAGAACTGGCAACTTATGTCGATTCGTTGCTGGTGATCAACAATGAACGGATTCGCGAGATGTTTGGCGATTTTGGAATTTCCGAAGCTTTTGCCAAAGCCGATAATGTTCTATCCACCGCAGCCAAAGGAATTGCCGAAATTATTACCGTTCCCGGATATATAAATGTTGACTTTGCCGATGTTGAAACCGTAATGCGAAAAAGCGGAATGGCAGTTATGGGAACCGGCGTAAGCGACGAAGAGGACCGGGCAGAAGATGCCGTGAGAAAAGCGTTGAACTCGCCACTGTTGAACGACAATGAAATTCGCGGAGCACGAAATATTTTGGTAAACATCAACTCGGGAAATAAAGAGGTTACCATGGATGAAGTGGGTCGAATTACCGATTATGTGCAAAACATGGCTGGTTTTGATGCCGATTTGATTTGGGGAAATGGCACCGATGAAACCTTGGGCGATAAATTGTCGGTAACCGTAATTGCAACCGGGTTTCCAACCAGTATCATTTCTGAGCTGTCAGAGCAAAGCCAGCGAAAAGTAGTTTCGCATACGCTCGAAAAAGAAACGGTATCGGTGACGAAGAATGAACATTTTTCAGAGCAGAAAAACGAGGATAGCAGAAGTCAGTCGACTTTTGAATTTAATGTGGAGAACAAAAGCAAAAACGAAGACGAAGAATTTGAATCGTTATACCCAATAACTTCGCGCGAAAGAAACAGTGCGGAAAAGGAAATTGACGTTAATGATTACGCTAATCTGAGCGACGATGATGTGGACGAGCTGGAAAATGTACCGGCATTTAAACGCCGTAATATTCGCATTAACGATCCAAAATACAAGCGCGACCGTTCGGGATATTCGGTAGATCGCGACAACCGTATTTCAGACAGAAACAGTTATCTTCACGATAACGTAGATTAATAAAAAAAACTAAAAGTTATGGCAATATTTGATCAAATTAATGATGACATAAAAGCGGCTATGAAAGCCCGCGAAAAGGAAAAACTGGAAGCTTTGCGTGGCATTAAAAAGGTAATGCTCGAGGCGCAAACAGCAAAAGGTGCCGGCGATGTTTTGGCCGATGAAGATGCACTGAAAATAATCTCAAAACTGGCCAAACAAGGTTCCGACTCGGCAAATATTTACAAAGAACAGGGCCGCGAAGACCTTTACGAGCAGGAAATGAAACAGGTGGCTATTTTCGAAAGTTATCTGCCTGCAAAAATGTCGGACGAAGATTTAACGGCAGCTGTAAAAGCCGTTATCGAGCAGGTTGGCGCAAGCAGCATGAAAGACATGGGGAAAGTAATGGGAATGGCTTCAAAGAAACTGGCCGGACAGGCCGACGGAAAAGATATTGCCGATAAAGTTAAGGCACTATTAGCATAGCAAACGAAACGTTTAAAGCGAAAAGAAAAGCAGGTTTGTACATACAGACCTGCTTTTTTTATGCTTAATCTTCCAATTGATCCGCTACGTGGTCGAGGTCCGAATATTTATCTTCGTAATCTTGTTTAACCTCGTCTTTTAAGAATCCGTCATCATCGTAATCGTCGTCCTCGTCAACAAGAGCAACGGCTTCGCCTTCGGTCATTCTTAACATGTAATATTTGTCCTCCGTTTCAAATGGTAAAACCGTAATTTTTTGCCCGGTTTTATCAAAAAAATGGATAAGATTTTCAGCAAAACCATCAGCATAAATTAGCTTGATTTGCTCTTGTAAATCCTTGTCAAGTTTGCTGTAATCTTTAATTACTTTCGGTTTAATATCTGCCATTTTTATACCAGTTAAGTGTGTGAAAAATAATTTTTATAAATCAAAAGATTACTGGTTTTAATCTTCGCTACAGTTAGAGTTTAATTCTACATTACACGAACAAATAAATAGGATGGAAACGACATTTGCAATAGCTAAATATTAAATTTTGCAATTTTCATAACTAAACTTTTCGAGTCAAAAAGTTGAATTATTAAGAACGGTTTAACGGACCTTGCTTTTTAGCTCCAGTCAAAGTTTCTTTGGAGGTTTGCGGAGTTAGTAAGTTGCAGATGTTGAGTGTTTTGTGTTTGCGATAGTTTCGGTTTTTATTTCTCGAATGTATTGCTGTTAAAAGTGAAAAAACAGAACTTCATATTTCAAAAATGTGGGAAACGAGAAAAGATCGATTTTAAATAATAAATGGTCGAAAAAATGGGAGAGGGAAAGCCACTGAGAAGTTCGTCAGATTTAAGTTTAGGGCATAAAAAAAGGGAACCCTTTTAAGGCTCCCTTCCATTATATTGAGGTGAAATTATTCTTCCGAAATAATTACTTTTTCAATCTCATCACCTTGGCGGATGTCATCGATTACATCCAATCCTTCGAAAACACGTCCGAAACAAGTATGATGACGATCTAAGTGCTGTGTGTTTTCGCGGTTGTGGCAGATAAAAAACTGCGACCCACCGGTGTTTCTTCCGGCGTGTGCCATCGACAAAACACCTTTATCGTGGTATTGGTTGTTTCCGTCCAATTCGCAATCAATCGAATAGCCTGGTCCGCCAGCTCCGGTTCCGTCCGGGCATCCTCCCTGAATTACAAAATTAGGGATCACACGGTGAAAAGTTAGCCCATCATAAAAACCCGATTCAGCAAGTTTGATAAAATTAGCAACAGTTCCCGGTGCATCTTCTTCGTAAAACTTAACTTTCATTACTCCTTTTGAAGTATGTATTTCAGCTGTTTTCATTCGTTTATATTTCTATTTTTCGAACTCGCATAAGCAATAACCTGTTTTTAAAAAAGGCATTTTGTTATGCTCGTTTCATTCTTAAAAATTTTAATTCGGCACAAATGTAGAAAAAAAGAACAATTTTCATAATGACCAATTGCAAGCCACTGAAAGTAATTGGGTTAGCAAAGCGTTTGAGATGTGCTAAAAGGTTGATGAGTAGCGGTGTTTACCGAGATTGTATAAAAGAAAGAAGGAGACTCAACAGTCTCCTTCCTAAATGTTAACCCCCAAACACACAATATGGGATGAATCCCAAATGCATTACAAATATATGTTTTTCTCCAGCATTAAAAAAGCAATTACAAAATAATTTATTCTTTTATCTAGGAATTTAGATGATTTAATACGTTGCTAATCGAATACATAAAAATTATGTTCTACTTTTCAATTCTGTACCGCATTGTGCCGGATTTTTAGTTCGACTGAAGTATTTCCGGGTGCACCGAAATCCAAAAACCTTAAAAATTTCGAGCAGAATTTATTATCTTGCTTGCTTAAAAGCCAATACTGATTTCAATTTACGATAATGAAGTACCGACTATTTATGCTATGCTTATTGGGAGTTCTGACCGCTTTTTCTGCTTGTGGTCAATATCCTGAAACAGAAAATTCACTCGACAAAAAGGTCAAAGCTTTTCTCGAAAAAAACTCCAGCGAATGGCGCGATATGAATGTTCCGCTCACCGACGGAAAAATTCTTTACGATATTATTGTGGAAAATGGCTACACATCAGCCGTTGAAATAGGAACCTCAACCGGGCACTCTGCCATTTGGATTGCCTGGGCATTGAGCAAAACAGGAGGTAAGTTAACTACCATTGAAATCGATAAAACCCGCTATTTACAAGCTAAAGCAAACTTCCGCAAAGCCGGAGTATCAAAATATATCGATGTTAGGCTAGCCGATGCGCACGAGTTAGTGCCGGCATTGGAAGGAGAGTATGATTTTGTTTTCTGCGATGCCGATAAATACTGGTACAAAAACTATTTTATTGCCATGGACCCGAAGTTGAAAAAGGGAGGTTGTTTTACGGCGCACAACACTGCAACACGCGTGAATGGCATTGGTGAATTTTTGCGTTATGTTGAAAACCTGGATACTTACGATACCACTATCGACCGTTCCAGTCGTGCCGGAATATCAAAAAGCTTTAAAAAATAAACTAACTCATATTGCATAATCTGCAAAAGAAATTAGAACGCCGACTTGGCTTATTTCCTGTAACAAATATCGTTATTGCCAATATTATTGGTGCCGGAATTTTTACTACCACCGGCTATTTAATGGGATTTTTACAGAACCCCGGGGTTATGCTCATTTTGTGGGGAATTGGCGGTTTGGTAGCCTTGTGTGGGGCCATTTCGTTTGGTGAGTTGGGAGCCGCTTTTCCCGAAGCCGGTGGCGAATATGTATTTATCTCAAAATTGTACTCGCCAATGTTGGGCTTTTTAAGTGGCTGGCTGTCGCTAATTGTTGGTTTCTCGGCGCCCATTGCGGCATCGGCAATTGGCTTTGCAAAATATTTTACCTGGGCGTTTCCTCAATTACAAAACTGGCTGATGCTAAATGAAACCCTCAGCGTAGATAACTTTAGCCGGTGTATCGCAATTCTGGTTATTCTGGGTTTTAGTTTTATCCATTCAAGGGGGATTGTCTTGGGAGCCCGGGTGCAAAACGCGCTTACTTTATTAAAGATACTCTTGGTAGTAGGATTAATAACCGCCGGATTACTGCTGGGCGATGGAAGTATGCAAAATGTGCGACCGGCAACGCCATTTCAGTTTTCGTTCGATAGCTGGAAAGCTGTTGGGCTTTCGCTAATGTTTATAATGTTTGCCTACAGCGGCTGGAATTCGGCAACCTATATTGGCTCTGAAATAAAAGAACCGCGCAAAGTAATTCCACGTTCTTTACTCATTTCAACCTTAACGGTAACTGTTTTATACATCCTGCTGAACCTGTTTTTTGTTTATGCAGTACCGGCATCGCAAATGCGCAATGAGCCCGAAATTGGTGGTTTGGCAGCCGGGCTGGCTTTTGGCGCAACAGCGGAAACCATTATTTCCTTGCTTATTTCTTTTGCACTTTTTTCATCATTAAGTGCATTTATCATTTTGGGGCCGCGGGTTTATTATAAAATGGCCAGCGACGGTTTGTTTTTTCAGGCCATTGCCCGAATCAACACAAAACATAAAGTCCCATCGAATGCAATTTTGTTGCAGGCGGCTATTGCAATTGTGTTGGTTTTATCGGGTACTTTCGAGCAGATTTTAACCTACATGGGATTTTCGCTGGGGATATTCCCGATAATTGCCGTGGCCGGTAATATTAAATTACGTCGATCCGGAAATCAGGGATTTCGTTTGCCGGGTTATCCGTATGCGCAGGTATTTTTTATTGTAGTGAGTATGTCTATTCTGGTTCTTGCGTATTTTGAGCGTCCTGTTGAGTCGAGTATTGCTGTTCTGACGGCACTTTCGGGTATTCCGGTTTATTATTGGTTTCAACGAAAAAAAGCTAAACAGACTGAATAGCTTTTAGCATCGATTCAATTTGCTCTTTTGTCTTTTCCTGCAACTGTTTGTGGTCATCATCTAAAATCGGTTCACCATAGCGAATGGTAACGTGAGTAATCGGTTTTCCCAATTGACGGAAAAAGTGCCCTACAAAAGTGTCTTTGTCAATCCAGGCATCGTTTACATCTTTAAAATCAATTGCCATCGGAATAACAGGAATATTTCCATCGGCAGCAATTTTAAAACTCCCGTTTTTAAACTTCTTTGTCAGTGGTCCTTTGTAGGTGGTTCCTTCAGGAAAAAGAATGACCGGAATTCCGCTGTCGACCGACTCTTTTATTTTTTTCATCGTCAGCAGCAGGCTTTTCTGGTTTTTTCGGTCAACAAGAATGGAGTTGGTAACGCGCGCACCCAATGCTACGAAAGGCCATTTTGCAATTTCTGCCTTTCCTACCATCGCTGCGGGTGTCATTGCCGCCACGATAAAAATATCGATGTAACTCCGGTGGTTGGGCATTAGAATATAATTGCCCGATTGCGGAATTTCGTTTTTATCTACTTTTATGCCGCAAACAAAAAGAATGCTTCGTCCCCAGGTGCCGGCCACCCACTGTTGCATACGCCGGCTAAATCCTAAGGTTTTTAGCCAGAACCAGCCGATTATAGTAACGTAGGCGCTCATAAACAGCACTAATAAAAGCCTGATGAAAGCGAGCGGCGAGAATAGAATTATACGAACGATCTTCATTAAACTGCGTCTACTCTGATAAATTATTTAGTCTGAAATTACGAAAATATGATAAATCCAATGTTGGGAATATATTTTTTCTATCTTTTTAATTCATTGAATAAGATGAGAGATGTGAACTATGGTGCTATAGCTGATATGTCTTATATTGGCATATGGTTATAATGGAGTGGTTGTTTTAATCTGACAAAGTGCACGGATATAATTGTAATGCCATAACTTATAATGAGAATACTAATCATGTTAACTTTTTAAGATATGTGGAAAATATTTCATTTCTCTAATTGTTTTCATGTTGCATCTTTATTAGATTTAAGTATCTTAGCATAAAAATTAAATTCCAAATTCAATTAATATGAAAAAACTCTTACTTGTTACAATTGCATTAATTTTTGCAGTGAGTCTTTTTGCTCAAGACAAAGTTAAAAAAGAAAGAATGAAATCTGCCAGCATTTCTGCCGGGCAAACCACTAGCGATTACTATTCGTGGAGTAATGTTACCTATACATGGACCGATATTTCTTCTACTGGAACCGAGGTTACTCTTGATGGTTCGGATGATGATGATTACTATGGTTCTTTCCCGATTGGTTTTAGTTTCCCATTTTATGACAATACATTTACTGAATTTTATTTTGGTACGAATGGTGGAATATATTTTGACGATGAAGAGTTAGATTATGAATATTATGAGTTACCTACTAGTTATGCTTCAGATGATGGTGAAAATTATATTACATCTTTAATTGCATGGCATTGGGCTGATTTGGAAATGGATGACGACGATGGTACAGAAGTTTATTATCAAACATTTCCAGATTACACTATTGTTCAATTTGTAGATTATCAAGATCACGATGATACAGATTATTATGGAACAGCACAGGTTGTACTATATAAAAATGGTAATATTGAAATAAGATATAAATCTATGGATGCAAGTTATTTCGATGAGAATTTTGTTGTAGGAGTACAAAAAGATGGGACAGAAGGTCTTGAAGTTGCATATGATGACGCTGGTTTTTTTAACACTCTTCCTAAAAGTATATTAATTGTTAATAAAGCGAATGCAGAACCTGTTCCATTCTCTATTTATTCAGTTTTTGCATTATTTGCCTTAATAGGAGGTGTAACGGTTTTTAAACTGCGCAAAAGAATTTTTAATATTGTATAAATAAAAACTTGAGAATTACATAATAAATTAATGTCTGGTATATTTTTGTATACCAGACATTTTTGTTTGAGGAAAACAATCTGTTGTGAGTGGCATAATGCAATTAAATGCATACTATTCTAATTTTTCAAAATGAAAGATCTGATTCTTTGATTAAACCTATAGTTGCTTGGATTCTATCTTATGCCGAATTAACAGTACAGTAGTTGAAATAAGTAGTAGGTATTAATTTATAGCAGTTATGGAATAAGGAGTGGAGGCGGAATGTTAATAGATGATAATCGGAGTTGTTTAAATAAATTCACAAGCTTTGGGATATAATAAAAGAAAAAAGAAATACTCAGAAAAAGAACTCAAAAGTATTAATAGAAAAGAGTTAATAGTCAACTTAATGCCTTTAATTAAAGCATTTGGTTTGTGGTTGTTTTTAGTGGGGATTGTTGCAATTGACTATATTAAACTTAGATGGATTTCGATGCTTTTTGTGCACTTTACAACCTATTTAACTTATGGGTTAAGTAAAGTGTTATTTGTTCCGGTTCGATTATTCGGACAAGGAACTTTCAATATCGGAGTATTCGAAGGGAGTTATGATTCTATAATGATTAGCTCTTATCCAATGATAATCGAGTTAGAATGTTCTGCATATCAGGCATATCTTGCCATGGTGGCTTTAATCATCTTTGCCAAATGGGAGTTGAGAAGTAAGATTTTTTGGGGAAGTATTATTTTTGGAATTTTAGCATTTATAAATAGTTTACGTATAGTTTTACTAGGGGTACTTGGTCAAAAATTTCCTGCATTATTTGATTTGATTCATGATTATGTGTGGAACATTCTAATGGTGGTAATACTATGGGGATTATATGAATTTGTTAATAACAGGCTAACCAAAAAACATGAACAGAAAAATTAGGAATATTATTTTTATTTTATTGGGTATTGCATTTTACCTATTGTGGAATTACGGAGGTGATCGTTTTTATGGAAAATTTATTGCCTTTGGAATTGAACATATTGTGTCAAAAAAATCGGATATTACCAGTGCTACTGTAAATTATTTTAAAAGTGACGATCAATATTATATTGCTTATAAATATCCAAAAGGGGAATCAGGTGTTTCAATGGAAAGTTATTTGCCAGTTGTATTGCTTTTTGCATGGCAAATAGCTCTTTTTTTTGATAAAAGGATCAATATGAAAAAAGCATTGTGGTTATTTGCCATAAATTTTCTAATTATCTATTTGTTGCAGATAACTTATCCTTTAGTTATGAGGTCTAAATCAAGCCTAATGTTCATTGGTACGCAGATATTCTCGTTTCTTGTTTTTTTTATAATTCTTAAAGATACGTTTATAATTAGGTTAAAAAGATAACGCAGGTTATGGAATTTTGAGAATAGTCAGAGAGAAATAGTGTGACAATTAAATGAATTTTATCTCTAGGTGCAAAATAGATAGCTGACTTGATAAAACAGAAGAGTTGAAATCGAATTAGTTGTTGACAACGGATAGAGATGGGAATTTAGGGAGCGGATTTTGCTTAAGTTTTTAATAAGTATGTAGAAGCTATTTTAACTTCTTATTGTTCAGGGAGTATATTTGTCGGGTTTTAATGTTCTTTATGTTGCAGATGTACAAGAATTAAGTATTTTTAGCATAGAAATTCCAAATTTTAAATTCAAACAATATGAAAAAACATTTACTTACATTAACGTTTTTATTCCTGTTAATAGTAGTTGCAAATTCGGCAATGGCTCAAACGGGTCTTACAGGGTATTATGATATTCTGAATTGGACTTTAATAGAAAATTCCGGATCAATTATTACATCCAATGCCCCTGATGAAATTACGTTTGTTAGTGGAAACTCCGGATATGAAGATGATACTTATATGACAATTACAGCTCCAAACGATGGCATTGTGTCATTTGAATGGGATTATACTACTGTGGATGGAGCAGAATATGATTACCCGTTCTACATTATTGATGGCGATAAGTATACATTTAGTACATACAACGAATCTGGATCAAATTCGCAATCCGGCACTGAGAGTTTTGTTGTAACTGCTGGTCAAACTTTTGGTTTCGGTGCATCTACAACTGATGGTATAGTTGGTTCTGCTACTATTAAAACTTTCACCTTTTCATTTCCTCCGGGGGAACCTGTTCCGGTTTCTATCTTTTCAATTTTAGCATTATTTGCTTTAATAGGCGGTGTAATAGTTTTTAAACTCCGCAAAAGGATCTTTAATATTGCATAAATAGTATTCAAATACATTAAAAAAAATGTCTGGTATTAAATTATACCGGACATTTTTTTTGGGAATAAATACCTTTCCAGTGAGGATGGTAATATACTGATTGCAGAGCTTATTTTGTAGTGTTTGCCTTAATGGTAAAGAAAAATAAGTTTTTTTATATACTATCTAGCCTTTTAGTTATAGTGTAATCTTTGTTCATAAATTTCTTATAAGATAATAAATGAACAAAAAATCTTTTAGATTTTCTTTTGTTTGTTTTGAAATAAAAAAGGCGATCTTCTTAGATCGCCTTTTGTTGAGGTTCCTGGCGAACCCGAAACTATCCATTTTGAGGTGTTTTGAAACACCTGTAAATCCCCTAAATATGGTATTTAAATCAATAGAAGGGGCGTTTGTGGGGGCGTTTGAGATATTGAATGAAATTTAATAGAATTGAATGTTGATTAATTTAGGTCGCCCAGCGGTCGCCCTAATTAAAAATATTGCTTATCTTTGGTATGTGTTTAAATGATAAAATTATAAGCAATGGCAACCATCGCATATTTTCTAAAAAGCGAACGCAATCCATCTAATATTTATTTAAAACTTTCAGTTAAGCGAGGAGTCGAACTAAAACGGAAATCTGGTTATGTTATCGATCCTGGTAAATGGAATACAGATAATAAGGAAACCGATAAGCAAAGGAAAAATCGGGAAGCGAAAGGGAAGAAGTATTCCATCATAGGTAAAACTGGTTTTCCCAAAGTGGCCCGAACTGTTGAAGATAAACAGGAGGCGATGAGGGATAACCTAAAAAATCTCTCCGATTCGGTAATTGAAAGTTATAACGAAGCCGTAAAAGAGGGAGTAACTGTTAATGGTGAGTGGCTCCAGGAGCAGATTGACAAACACCATGGGAAGGTTGAGGTAGTTGATGTTGACAGTCTCGTGTATCAAATTCAGGCTTATGTGGATTTCCTTCCTCGAAAGAAACTTAATAATGGGAAAGTTGGAGCAAGTGCCGGGACAATCCAAAAACAGAAATCTTTAAAGACAAAGATTGAACAATACCAGGCGTATGTAGGGAA
This sequence comes from uncultured Draconibacterium sp., assembly GCF_913060805.1. Classification (GTDB taxonomy): domain Bacteria; phylum Bacteroidota; class Bacteroidia; order Bacteroidales; family Prolixibacteraceae; genus Draconibacterium. Next base: position 80,115 of record NZ_CAJXTC010000019.1, on the reverse strand, counting down.
GAAATTTAAAGTTTCCGATATTTCCCCGAAGTGGGTGGAAGCTTTTGAGAAATACTTATTTGAGGTGGATAAGCTGAATCCCAATACGTCCGGCCGGTATGTGAAGCATTTAAAAACTGTTTGTCGTTTTGCCAGTAGCAATGAAGTGCTTACACATAAAAACTTTCATGCAATTCGGGGGTATAGCGTTAAACGAGATGTAATCTATCTGACTTTTGAAGAACTTGATAAAATAGAGGGAAAGACATTTGAACGTGAAGCATTGAATAATGCTAAAGACTGGTTGATAATTGGATGCTATATTGGACAACGTGTTAGTGATTTGTTGAACCTAACGCATAAGAACCTTACAACAGTATCGGGAATGGAAATGATTAGCCTTAAACAACAAAAAACCGGAAAGCAAGTAATGATACCGGTCCATGAAAAAGTGAAAGCGATTTTAAAAAAGAACAATGGTAAGTTTCCAAAGAAAATAGCAGATCAGAAATTCAATAAACACATTAAAGATGTTTGCGAAATTGCCGGTATCGATGAGGCAACCTACGGAGGGAAGATGGTAAAGGATAAAGAAACCAAAATAACACGGAAGCAGTTTGGAATGTTTCCGAAGCATGAATTGGTTTCTTCTCACATTTGTAGGCGCTCTTTTGCATCAAACTTTTATGGTGAGATTCCTACTTCTCTACTTAAGGATATAACGGCACATTCAACGGAACAACAATTTTTAGCCTATATCGGTAAGAGTAGTTCTGATAGTGCACTGCAGGTCGCTGAATATTGGAGTAAACAAGCTGCCAATAAAAAGAAAGAGCCTCAAATGACAGTATTAGGAAAAGCGAATTAATTACATAACTAACCAAACAAGTGATCATGAAAACTATTACCAAACTTATTTTAATCGTTGTTCTAATCTTTGCAACATTTGCCTGCAGTACACAAAAGAAGATAGCAAAGAAGAATGAGAAACTCGAAATAATCATCCAGCGTGAAGCAATATACTACGATGTAGACTTCAAGAGCATTACTTCCGGAAACCTGTCGAAACAGTATAAAGACAATATCATCGAAACAGTAATGAAGATAGCCCCGGATGAAATAAAGAAGGATATTTCCGAATTTATGAATCTTTATGAAGGTCCAGAGTTAACAGATCCTCCGCAATATTTAGTTGATGAGATTTATGATTCTGTCAGGCGAGAGAGAAGTTCCAGGTGGGCCGATGCGCTTTATGCTTTTGGTGAAGGAGCACAGGGATATACGGCGATCAAAACGCAATGGCTTCAAATAAGATTCGGAACAAGCGCGAGGTGCTTTATTTGAAGCTAAAGGAAATTGACAGTCAGAATAATGCAGCACAGGATGTTTGGGAGCGCTATTTCCTTGAAGATTTACAAAAATTTGTTGCGTTAAAAATGGCAATCCAAAAAGAAGGATGGGGGAAGTTTAACGATGAGGTTGAGTATATCTCAATGTAAGAACAAATCTGATTATTACTGTTGATGTTTATTAATGCGAGAAGAAAGAATGCATAGTTGTTAATTACCTGGTGGACATCGTGTTTATAACATTCATTTTAAAAGGTTGTAGTTCATTACAACCTTTAATACTTTTAAGGATTATGAAAACAGTATCACACGATGAGGAGTTAAAGACCGTTCTTGCACAACAGTTTAAAGAGTTACGTTTAAAGAATAAGCTAACTCAATCGCAATTAGCCGACCGCTTAGGTGTAGAAAAAGGACAAGTATCAAGAATAGAAAACGGAAGGTATAACCTTACTCTGGCAAGTATAGATAAAATAGCTGCTGCGCTTGGAGCAAGGGTTAGTTTTGAATTACAACCGAATTAGATCGATGAATTGGAACGAAAAAAGAGCAGATATAATTGATCGTTTGAAACAATTTGATAGCATTGGAACTATATTTTGCTATTTCAAAGGACAGTATCCTGTTGTTGATGACAAAGGAAATAATATCTATGATCCACCTTCAATTTATAAGATTAGAGAAGATTTGAGAGGCTTGTACCAAAATTCTGCAAAGGATAACTTTCGTTGGGAATTTTGTAGCATTCATGTTTATCAGAATACGTTCGATGAGGCATTTCAGGAATTTAGAGTTAAGCAACCTGAGGTAGATAAATCATATTTTATTGAATTGGAATACGATGCAATAAAGAAAAGAGGTTTAAACTGGCAAGCTCATAGGTTATACGATATTTGCGACAAGGATACTTATCAAAGCATTAAATTTTCTTGGAGCAAAAAATTGCAATTCCTTGAAATGTATCATGATTTGGAATTAAATAAAGCCAAACATGAAGTTCTTGCCAAGGCAAATGTAATGTCGGATAATCCGCAAAAGTCAATCTCAAAATTTGATAATCCGCATAATGACATATTTAGAGATGGGTGGAGTTATCATTTATTCTTAGAGATGTATAACCAGTATGTAAAAGACAGTTACGAAGAACCAGTACGAATGTCTTATATCTACTACGTTTTAGAAGATGACGGGAATTGCATCTACCCTAATAAAACCAGATTTGAGAAATTTGTGAGAGGAAACTACCTTGATCAATTTAGTAGAATACAGCAAAAGTATTACTCAAATGACAACATAAAAATGAACGAGCACGAAGATAAACTCAATAGTATTAAGTTAGAATTTAAAAAAAATAATCCTCGCAATAACTGATTATTCCTGAATAAAATTGAATTGAACATTTTTCGAAGAAAGTTTGAATAGCTCTCGAACAGAAGGTCAAAAAAAATACTATTCTATTTGTGAATGACAATTTAAAATCATTCACATGTCTCAACAAAATCAAGAAAGAACAGGTAGTTTAATTGAACGAGCTACAAGACGTATTCAGTTCGTTGATACTACCCCGGAAGAAGCAACTCAGCCAATAATCGATGAAATCCGAAATGGATTCAAAATGCTTCTTACTGAATTCCAGCCACGCCAACCAGAAGAATATGTTACATTAGATGAGGCTGCCAAAAGACTTCACGTCGATAAGTCAACATTACATAATTGGCGAAAGAGAGGTGTCGTTAGAGGCTGGCAGATAGGAAATAGAGTATATCTGAAGTGGTCAGAAGTAGAAGCTTCTATCCAGCCTTTAAAATAATGGTGTCATGAAGTCAATTGATACCTTAAAAAATATCGACGATAGTAATTCTTTTGTAAATGCGCTTCGTGAACAAATAGAGCGTGGAACCGGGAAGTCATTCTTCCAGCTAAAATCAGAATTTGCAGAAGACAAACTATTCTTCACTGCCTTACAGTATGTAAGCGCAACCAAGAAAGCGATTAGTGAAGCAATGGGAATTCCAATTGAAGCTGCCTGTCGTTATAAACGCAATTTTGAAAAGGATGGTTTACTCGTTGAATCGATCGATGAGGTGAAATGTCCCGTAACAAAGCATTCTGCACATCTACTATCGACGAATCCAAGTGAATTCGACAAGCTTCGAAAATCAAAGTTCAAACAATTAAATCTTTTCTAATGTCGAGACCTGAAAGAATAGGATTTAGCTTTTTCCCTGATGATACGGATATTTTCACCGACAGGAAGATAAAGAAATTGCTACGAGAATACGGAGGCGATGGCTTTACCATTTATCATTCGGTTAAATGCGAGGCTTACCGCGATAAAGGTTATTATGTTATTTGGGATGATGATTATTTATTTGATATAGCAGATTTATTTCACATGGATGAGGCTAAGGTAAAAGCTATTATCGAGTACTGCGCAGAGATTGACCTTTTTTGCAAAGAAAAGTTTGGCAATGGTATTTTAACCAGTAGAGGCATTCAGAAACGTTGGTTAACAATGACCCAAACATCGAAACGTAAAGTTAAAGAGATTCTGCCGGAATATCTGGTGAATGGTGTTATTGAAGAAAAAAGCGGAGTTTCTTCGGAAGAAACAAAAGTTTCTTTGGAAGAAACTGTCGAAAACTCAGAGGAAAGTGCGCAAAGAAAAGAAAGGAAAGGAAAGGAAGTAAATGAAAGAAATCTCTTTCCCAGAGAGAAATATTTTAATGAAATATTAGAGCTCTTTTATTTTAAAAATTACAATCAACCCTGGGATGTGGCCGAAACTTTTTTCAATCATTATGAGAAAACCGGATGGAATGATGCTAACGGAAGACCAATTAAAGACATTAAGGCCGCAGCCCGAAACTGGAACAATCATACCACGAAGGGCAAAAACAGTTCCGATGATATTTTAAAGAACTGGCAAATAGCCTTTCATATTATCAAAAGCAAATCGAAGGATTATCACTTATTCCTATACTCCGGCATCATATTTCGACAAGCCGACAGATTTATGGTGTTTAAAATGTCTGAACATGTTCGTGCTCAAATAGAAGGGAATAAACCCCTCGTAGCCGCATTTAATAACGCATTTGGTATCGCATTTAGTAAAAATCAGAAATATACAATCGAGACCAATAAAGCAATTGCAACAGCATGAGGGCAACTAAAATACATATCATTAAAAGTAACGTCGAAGTTCCTATCGCGGACATTTACGATTACACGATTAAACAAATGGTGTTAAACACTTTCAATCGATTTCAGATGGATGCACTTCACCAGATACTGAATGATATTGATTGGGTAAAAACAGCGATTGACTCCTATAATATGGCAGAACGATTAAAACTTTATAACATCATGCTCCATGATATGAAAGACGGACTCAATCCGCACCCTTTACTCTGGTCCTCTGCCCTCTTTTATTTTGCGCAATCAGGCATTGATACAGCATCGATGAAGCAAATAATAAATACGAGCAAAGCATTAAAAAACGAATTAAAAGAATCTGAATTATGGAAATTACTTTGGAACTAAATAGGATCGATACAAACAATAACTCGATGTCATACCTCTACCAAGGTACCATTGAGCGTCTGGTACATGGAGGCTATTTCTCGCCGGAGCAGGGAGATCATATCCTTTTCGAATTGAGTAAACTCCAAAGAATTAAAAATCAAGTTACAGCAATGGCAGAGGAGCGTTTGCAGTACTTCTGTGATCGACTCCTAAGCGAACTCAAAAGTGGGAATTGCCCAATGATTCCGATGGCTCTGTCAATGATCTTTTACAACCTAACTCAAATGGGCGCTGACACCCAGCGATTAAGAGATTTTCTCGACGAATGCGAAGAATTGCAACAAGTAATAGAAAAAACAATAAATGCCGGTTAAATGGATTTAACAGCGAAACAGGAATTATTTGCTCAGGCAGTTGCCAAAGGGAAAACCTATGCCGATGCTTACCGTGAAGCTTATCCATCCTCAAAAAAGTGGAAGAATGAAGCTGTTTGGGTTAAATCATCTGAATTAATGACTAATGGTAAGGTTCTGGTAAGGGTGAAAGAAATTCAGGAAGAAATCCAGGAAAGAAACAAAGTTGTACTGAATGAGGTTCTGCAGGAAATGGCTCGATGGCTCCGGTTTAACATCAAATCGATAATGAAGGAAGATGGGGCCATGAAAAGTTTCGAGGAAATGACCGACGATGAAGCTGCTTGTATTGCAAGTTTCGAAGTGGTTGAACTGTTTGAAGGAAAAGGCAAAGACCGAACAATGATCGGTTATCTGAAAAAAGTAAAACTAATCGATAAACGAGCTATTTCCGACCAGTTTATGAAGCACTTTGGAGCCTATCAGGATGCAAAAATGAAAGTGCAGTTTGAAGATTTAAGTCACCTGGAAGATTTATTAAAAGGTATAAAACAATAAGAAGATATTTAGAACAAAAAAAATTATCAAAATGAAAAAGCTTAGAATCTTAAAATCAATTGTGAGAGTTGTTAAAAGCGTATACGGAAGTGCAGATCCTAATCTTTTCGGATCTAACAAAAGGCGAAAAGAGAAAGCGGGACTGGCCGGTGAGTTCAAAGCTTTGTCAGATAACACTCAGAATGAGATTGATACATTAAAAGCATCTAATTCGTTTGAAAGTGCATCTGCAAAATCGGTTATGAAAAAAGCTACCAGAAATGCAAGGCAGTATCAAACCAGGGCATTAAACACGATGGGAGCTAATGCTTCGGCAGAAGCAATCGTTGCGTCGCAGGGTGCCGTTACCGAAGGATTGGGTGCCGCTGCCGGTCAAATTGCTGCCGGAGCAGAAGCCAACAAAATTAATCAGGTAAATGCCTTACAGAATTTACAGCAAAACCAGTTAGGAACTTACGGAAGCATAAAAGCCGACTCAATAAACGAAAGAGGCACTGGGTGGCAATCATTCTTTGATAATTTAGATGGAATTGGAAAGATAATATCCGGAGCGGGAAGTCTTATTAGTCCCCCAGTTGAATAGTCTCCATGTTTTGACATTATTATTTATTTGATTTATGTACAAAACCAGATTGGAGCTTTCAGAGTCATAAAAGCCAATTCAATTAACGAACGTGGTTCAGGATGGAAAAGCTTTTTCAACCGTCTCGAATCGGAGGGACCACTTGTTTCGGGTGTTGCACAAACAAAAATGAATTAACTAAAATATAAATCGTCAAAGCGCAGGGGGAACGTTCTTGAGTTTTATAAATTGAGTGGTTTGGGTATTTCCGAAGCACTTCTTTTATACAGAGGTCGGAATTCTACAAGATGTACTTAGAATACACTTACAGATATAGGAATCTTTAATTAGCGGGAATCCGATCTTATTTGTATGGGTTTTTGTAATTTTGAGAGGACATGAAAACAGATAAAAACAATAGGCACAATTCACAACCTTCATGCACGAACAAATCAGGGTTATCACCGAAAATGCAGCGTTTTTTTGAGAAAGTGAAAAAGATCAACCAGAATACAATCAGCAATCTGCACAGACTAAATTAAGCAATTAATTTCCGTTCTGACCTATCACCAGCCAGTGCGAATTCACTGTGCCTTAATTCCCGGAAATCCGAGATAAATCTGTAAATTTATGCAATGACAGAGCGAGAGGAAAAAAGAGAGCGATTGAAGGCAACGATTCACAGGTTCGTAGAAAAGAAGGCGGATGAAACCGGTAAAACAAAACTGGAGATTCTTAAAGCAATTCGCCTGGGATTACGGATGAGAATACCGGGAGTGAATTAATAAATCATTACTAAGCAACTACTCAAAACCACTAATGAACGAAATTGTAAAGTTTAAGGGGAAGAATGTTTCATGGGTTAAAAACCTTAACCTGTTGAACAAGGAAAGAAATATTTACATAATGGACAATCATGTTGCAGCTGTATGGTGCTGGTTGCAAGAGATTGAGCTAAATAAAAAGTATAACATTTTACATGTTGATGCGCATTACGACACTATGTCAAGCCGTCTTGATACCTGGTTGGAATATTTGCCAAATAACCTTAAAGAACTTGATATAACTGAACTTCTGGCTTTAAAATTTTATGACAGAGATTTTATAGATGGTTATGAAATAATGCGATGGGATAATTATTTCCCAATTTTTCACAGACTATACGGTAAAAACATCAATTCTTATCACTTTTTCACGCACAAAGGAGGTACGCTATTTGGAGAGATGGAAGATAAACTGGATGAACATCCAATTCCAGGACTTTTTAATCTTATTGACTACTTATTTGAGGAAAGAACGTCAGGCCCTTATGAGTGGATCGTCAATATTGACTTGGATTACTTTTTTCAAAAAATTGATGATACGGATATTACGCTGAAATTTATATCAGATGAGGCCATTGATTTCTTTTTGGAGAAACTTAATACCTATTTAGCAAACAATAAAATAAAGGTTGTAACAATTGCGTTAAGTCCGGAATGTTGTGGAGGTTGGGAAAACTCGTTAGGATTAATGAAGTTTTTCGCAGAAAGACTTAGAATAGAATTTAACCTTTGAATCCATCAAAACAACAATTTCGAAAATATACAACGCTGTTTAAACGAAGTGGAACACTTTACTTTCATAAATGGGTCGAAATGGGAGGTGATTTTATTACGAAATTATTGATGACACTAAACTCTTTTAATTATGACAACACCTAAGCAGAAAAAAACTATCAATGTTATTGAAATACAAAATAAAACATGGTTGTCAGAAAAAGAAGCTGTTGTATACACTGGTTTTAACAGGGACCAATTGCGGAATTACAGGAATAACGGAACAAAAATAGCCGGAACACTCCCCTATGTATGTATTGGTGGAAAATTCATCAGATACAACCGAAACGAAGTTGATAAGTGGTTAATGAAACATAGAGTTCCAAGGGAGTGATTTTGATGAATTATAATTGCGCTTATTCGATCTGTTCTAACAGGTTTTCAAGGTCCTTTTTAGAGTTGATCGTGTAACTTATTTCATTGTATACCACAATCCCAAAAAGACTGCTCCCATTAGACGTAAATAATTTCCAGATTGGTACATTCAAGGCATTTGCTACTTTCTTGATATTGTCAAGAGTAGGATTCCCGTTGAGAATTCGGTAGAGGTTCTCTCTCGATATTCCCATACGTTTAGCCAGTTGTTGTTTTGTCAGGCCTTGTTCTTTAAGTATCATGTTAACATTTTCCATAACATCATTTTAATCATTATGACTTTCTAAAATAAAGGTAATGTAAATCTTTATATTCTCAAAATTGGCAGAATGTTAATATATTGCTTGTTATTTTTTTAATTTTTTATTACTCTTTAATTGTTAATTTAAATATTCTCATTTATATTTGATGTGAATAAATGTATTAACGTTTCATTTTAAAACAAATCTAATAATGGCAGAAATAATTGAACTCACAATTAATGTGAAAGGAGAAAATCAGGAGGTTAAAGTAAGTGGTAATGTTTTAGAAATTGGAGGAACAAAACTAAACCTTGAAAGTCTGGTAAGTATGAAATGGACATTTAGCGATATTTGTCAATGCTTAAAAGAACAGAATAAATGTTACTCCGCTTTATTGGCCGCAGCCGTAAGTGGTGAAGATATTAGCAAAGTGGAGATGATGAAGACTTTAGACGTTAGTATTCTGCATGAAGCAGTTTGGGATTTAGACAAATTGGAAAAATAAAGCATTGGACTATCATGGTGCTTTATTTTTAAGGAATTGCAACTTATAAAAGATTTAATTATGGAAAGAGATTTTGAAGAACATTTTAAGAAGAAATTTCCGCATGAATGTGTGGGATGCCAGTTTTTAACGAGAACGAAAGAAGAAATTGAACTGAATTTGATTCAAACAAAAGTATGGCTAACGGTTGAAGAGGCCGCAAAATATGCTGGATTGAGCAGAAGAAATTTAGATCGATATAGAATAGAAGGAACGAGCTTTACGAACAAGACATTGCCGTTTTCAAAATTAGGTGCTGTGATTCGTATAAAGAGAACAGATATTGACAAATATTTTATGATGCACCGGGTTGAATCGGATTTATTTTAGAGTGATTATTTCAATTCATTTAAACATAAAAATTTGTTACTTTGGTTAATTGGTCACTCGGCCAATGTGTGTTTGGGGGTTAACATTAGTAAAGACCGGCTGTAGAGCTGGTCTTTTTTTCTGGCTCTTGTCTAACCTACCTTAGTCAATCACGTATAATAAAACGCCGCTAAAACCTACACAACAGATAAGTACGTCACGTAATGGCGAAGCCTGGTAATTAATATCGGGCTTTGTTATATCTTTGAACAACGCTATAAAAAAACATCCCTGGATTAACAGGGATGCTCAATCATCTAATTTAACTAAGTCTGAAACTGCCATGAAAACAATAATGTTTAGTACACTGTCCCTGTACTAATTAATTGTACGAGCAGTTATGTAGAATTGTTATAAATAAGATTATGATATTTCACGGAGGTACGAACATATTAAAAGCTATCCAGGTGGAAGCCGAGACTATTTCTGAAAAACAAGGCTTAACAACTACTTATGTAATCATCCACGAAGATGATGTGCCGGTACTGGTCCGGGAAATGGTTGCAGCCGGCATGATGCCGAAAGGTGGCCAGACTGAAAAATTAGTTGTTGACAGTTCTCTGGTTATTCGAACTCGTGATATACGGAAGGGTAGTGTTGCTGTTTTAGGCCGTTGAAAACAAACTCAACTCTGATGCTATGTGGTAGATCCTCATTTGATATACTCACCAGTTATGATAACTGTAAAAAAAACTAACTATATTTAGAATCCTTTAATAACATACATTGCTAATCTGGATGAACACTACAAAATCATTTTATTTAAAACGCACACTACTTCTTATAGGTCTTGCTTTCATCTTTTTTAACGATTTGGCCGCAGTTAATTCGTCTCAAACTTGTTTATGCAAAATTTCAGAATCAAATGTAAGTACATCCAATTTGTCATTCAATATGATTTGGAGCTACTTAGTGGTTTTGTTGGGGCCGGGTGTTGCGCTTTATGCTGTTATAGCAGCAAGGCCACTATTAAAAAGAAAATTAATTGAAAACCACGTAACTCAAAGAATCGATCAGATTCATAAATCGAACCTGGATGTTAGAAAATATTGTCAAAAACTCATAAGTGATTATACACCGGAAGTTCATAACTTCAACAGGCTCAGTAAAGAAGATGTAAACAATCTTGCCAATGCGCTTGAAAAAGGATACTTAATTGCTCAAGACAGTAGTACAGAAGTTGCGACCTTGATGTATTACTTAAGAAGTACAGTAAGGCAATATGCAAGAAGATTTGACTATTATGATAAAACATTTAATGTTTTCGCATCTGACATACTTGTATTTGTAGTAAACAGCTTAGGCAAAGTTGTACAGTATTCTTCTCAGGTAGTTCCTGTTCCTGTGAAAACAGAAATAAAAAGTTTTAGAGTCGTTACAAAGCCTATAAAGCGATTCGTCAGTGATGGGGAAATGACGAAATTCAAAGATTTTAGGTTTGGTGTCAACTATGACAAGGATTCAATGCTGTGTTTGTTTTATACTGATATGGTTAATGCAACCTCGATGCCTTATTTGAAAGAGTGTGCTGGAGCTGTTGTAAAAACCACTAAGTCAATTGCAAAGCTTTTGTATTTTAGAAAACTCTATGCTCCGTTATTACTGGAGCACAATAAATTTAAAGATGATCCTTTTTTTAAAAGAGTGCTTACTTTAGTGGGGTTCGACGAGTATACAAAATATAATATGGGAGAAAAGGTGTCTTCAGAAACAGTTGTTTTGTATTATTCAAATTTAACCTCAAGGAGCCATAAACCTAAATTAACAAAAGAAAGTTTCGCAAATTATTTATCAGACTCTTGGTTGGATATAAAACGAAATGATTTACCCAAGCCATTAAAGTTTGAATACGTTACCGATGAAATGATTAAAGTTGAGTATGAGAGAAATTCTCTAAAACAGCCATTTCTGATTCACAAAAGGAGCATAAAGAAAAAGCTGAAAAGCTGAAGATAGATAATTTTGAATTTATTAAATTCTACAAAGCTTACCAGGTTTGTTTATCTGTAACTGGAAATGTTTCTTATGCCATAGTTATTTTGAAGCAGTATACAATCAATTAATCTCTTAATACAATGAACGACAATCTTACTCAAGAGCAAGCTGTAAAAATGAATCTTATTATAGCAATATTAAAGAATTCAGATCAACAATACCCTGGCAATACTTTAGGCGCAGATCAATTTTACAAAGCTTTGAAAATTTCTGAAGAAAGAACAGAGCATTTGCTTAGAGGTATTATTTCGCAAACTTATGAAGGTGCACCAATTGTTAATTTCCATGAAACCGATTTTGGAATAAAAATTAGAATGAATGATTTTACAAATGATTTCTTAAGAGCTGGAGGTTTCATGCAAGTGTACGAGGAGGAACAAACGGAAATGGAATATATTTCAGGTAAACAAAAAAAGGAGGATGAAGCTCTGGATATTCAAATAAAACAGTTTACTCTTAGTAAGAATCAGTTCATATTAGCCTTAATTGTTGCAATTTCTGGTTGGCTTGCATTTTTTATTAATCTATACCTTCAGTTAAAAGGATTAATTTAACTTTTTTCTGGAAGGAGACTTTTGCTGTTTTGGTAGATGAGGCATTTATTTATAGATTATTCGTTTTGTTGACTGGCAAATTGGTTGATGTTCTCAAATACTTAGTTAATATTCCGGGACTCATGTTTTCATACCACCATTAATTCTCGTATTTAATGAAATTATGTTTATTAATTAATATTTTCTAAATTTGAAAGAACCAAAGACTGAAATCTTATAAAACCAAAGACATGAATTATTACGAATTAGCACTCATCGCACTTGCAATTGTATTTGTTATTATTCTTTGGCGAGTTGTCGTCACAAAAAATGTTTCTCATAAAAAGATAATTCAATCTATTCAAAATGAAAATGATAGTAAAATCACAGAGTTGAATAGAGAAATAGATGAACTTTCAGAGTACAAACAAATTGTTGATGCCGTAAAATATGCCAACGAGATTAGGGAAAAGGCGGAAAGTGAATATCAGAAAGCTCAAGAAAATATCGATGAACAGTTAGGTCTTGCTGAGAAAGAAAGAGAGGAATTACTTCTGGAGGCCAAAGAGAAAGCTAAAGAATTAAAAGCAAAAGCGCAGGTTATTATGGAGAAATCGAATGTCCAATATGCTACTATACTTGAAAAGGCAGAGGAGAGGGCCAAGGAGATTGCAGGAGAGGCAATAGAAGCGAAAAGAAATGCCGACCATTATGAAGAGGCAATAAAGGCTATGAAGAATGTCATTAAGGGATACGGAGATGAATACTTGAAGCCGACTCATTCTTTGCTTGATGACCTGGCTGATGAGTATAGTTATAAAGAAGCAGGAATTGAATTGAAAAATGCAAGAGAACGAACCAAGTTAATGATCACGGGTGGACAGGCTGCAACATGTAAATATGTTGAGACACATCGACGTACTACCGCAATTAATTTTGTTCTTGATGCATTTAACGGGAAAGTAGAGGCAATTCTTGGTCGTTCTAAGGCAGATAATTATGGGAAACTTGAGCAAGAGATGAATGATGCTTTTAGTCTGGTTAACAACAACGGAAAAGCTTTTAGGGATGCTGTGATAACCAAGGAGTATTTGGATTCTCGAATAGATGAATTGCATTGGGCGGTCAGGGTTCACGTTTTACGCGCGGAAGAAAAGGAGGAACAAAGAAAAATTAGGGAAGCCATTCGTGAGGAAGAAAAGGCACGGCGTGAATATGAGAAGGCCATCCGTGAAGCAGAGAAAGAAGAGAAGATGCTTCAGAAAGCAATGGAAAAGGTCAGAAAGCAATTTGAAGATGCTTCTGAACAAGAAAAGCTTAAGTATCAACAAGAATTGGAGGAATTACAAATCAAGTTGGATGAGGCTGAACAAAAGAACCAAAGAGCATTGTCAATGGCCCAGCAAACAAGAAGAGGGCATGTATACATAATTTCAAATGTGGGTTCATTTGGTGAGAATGTATACAAAATAGGATTAACAAGAAGACTTGAACCTTTGGATCGAGTGAAAGAGCTTGGAGACGCCAGCGTCCCGTTTTGTTTTGATGTTCATGCAATGATACATGCTGAAGATGCTCCTTCATTGGAAAAATCCTTACATGAAGTTTTTCAAGATTCGAGAGTAAATAAAGTTAATCTGAGAAAGGAATTTTTTCAAGTGGGTATCGCTGATATTAAATCGGAAATTGAAAGTCAGGGGATCGAGGCAAAGTGGACTCTAAAGGCAGAAGCTGCAGAATATAGAGAGTCTTTGTCCATGAGAAGGTTGCTTGATATTGAAAAAAATTAGTCGCGAATTTTAGTGCAAGCCCTTAGAAATTCTTCACATAAGGGAGTAAGATGAATTTCTTTAAATAATTTGTTCTTAAACATGCCTCCAAAATTCCCAAGACTTTGATAATTGTTTTCAAGCAATCCAAGTCTTGAAAGATTTGTTAGCTCATGGGATTTCAATTCTCCAGTTCCATCTGAAGATGACATATTTTTAAAACGATATATTTGATCATTTTGAAAATTGTAAATTAAAACTTCAGCTTCCCTGCAAGATAGCTGACTCAAAATATGTGGGAAGATTGTTGATTTTAGATGAAGGCTTGCATCGGTATAGCTAACCAATAATTTTGCCCACATATCTTGTAATTTGGGTTCCTCTTCCAGTGAGCCCATATCTAATAGAGGTGCTAATATTTTTAAGGAAACCGGTTGAATGGTAATATTGTGTTCTTCAACCATTTTTTGTGCTTTGGCAACAATCTTGAGTTGATTGTTAAACCGCCAGAGTCTCACTCTGTCTTGAAATAGTAATCCTAATTCATTAAAGGGAGGATTAACTATCTTTTCAAGAAACGGTGTAACTACTTCAATGGTTTTTTGTGTTGATTCCGGTTCGAGCATAGTTCAAGAGAATGTTGTGGATTAATAAGATAAATGTATTTAAAAATTAGTTAAACAGGTCGATTGTATTTCTTGACTTTTATAAGTTTTAGCTTCTGATGGGGGCCCGTGTCGCAATTCTCAGGAGTATAAAAGAATACATAATTTATGCCACCAGTTTTAGAGCTATAATATTTTATGCCATCAATTGGAATATCATCTTCAAAAGTCAGTAGGTTCTTTCTGAAAAATTCTGCTGCAACTTGTGTAGGTATGTAATCTATGTGCTCCCTTCCGTCATGCACAATTGGTTTGATAAAATCATCAGCTAAAGCTTCTAAGAACCTGATTGTATGTCTTAGATGTCTTCTTTCTGGTTCTAAAATATCAGGGAAATCATTATATTTAATTTCACTGTTTTTAACGAGATGAAAATCTTCTGTAAAATCTAATACCTTAATTTGTGTTGTTGTTTCCCAGGTGCTGATTATTGCGTGCTCAGGCTTGTTGGTTTCTTGTAGACATGTATCTATATCGTTGGCTCCATGAAATGTTTGGATTCCCGATGGGCTAAATCTATTTGGATATTTTATTGCTTCATTTGGGGGTACACCAAGATCTTCTGTGGTTTTAAAATTATCTTTTATGGCACATGGACGAACACGAAATATTTTTGTGCTCTTTGGAATGTTCGTTATAATATCGAGGTCAAGAATTTCATTACAAACATTTCTCAAAACTCCAGTCGCTGTAGATGGATAAATTTGCATCGAGGATGTTGTAATTTCATCCTGGAAAAAAAAACGACTTTTATATTTGATATGTCCACAGAAATCCTCCCATGAATATATCATCAACTCTGAGTCCGAAATACCATAGGGGTCTTTCCAGCACCATGCATTATCTGGTAGATAATCATCGATTTCTTGAAATATTTCAACTTCTCCCAGTCCCATGAAGTCCCGAAGAATTTCCGAAGTTAGAAATGTTTCGCCAACCCAGTCTCCGTCCATCCGGCCTAAAACATTTTCAGCTGCATCCCATTCAGAGTAAATTGAGGTTTCAATTAATTCTAAAATTTCAACTTTTTGAATGACTTTGGTTGAATTATTACAATAGTAACAAGTGTCGTCAAAGCCGTTATCGTTTATGTATTTACTTAACGCCTTATTATTGTCCAGGCACTCAGAGCAAATGAAGTCCATTGATTAATTTGATTTGGTATTAGCAAGTAAAATTAAGAAATGAAAAGGATTGGTTATACTGTGTTATATTAAAGTTGTTAGAATTTGTCTTTTTCATTTTGAAGTAAAATATTCCTTCAGTTGGTTTACTAACGTATTGTAATGTGTAATTATTTGAGAATTTGATTCAGAGCATTTTTTCATTTGTTAATTATATCGGTCGGGTTAAAATAAGCATTTTGTATATTGTGCTGTAATATTGTTCGGAAGAATTTTCGTGATCTTAAAAATGTGCTAATATGACACCTGAAGAATTAAAACAATGGAGTGAGACAGCTAAAAATTTTCCTATTAAGGAGATGTACAATGACTTATTGAGTCCCAGTTTTGTTAAGGCAGGAGAGGCATTGGGCACATTGATGGAGTTCGGAACAACCCCGATATTGCCATTAAAGCTGTTGAATGCACGAGCCAGACTTTTTTTTCACAATAACATTAAAAGGTATGAACGGAAGTTGGACGCTATTGAAAAGGCATCTGATGTTCAGGTCCCTGAGTATATTGGAATGCCAATTTTGGAGAAATTTACTTATTTGAATGATGAATATTTAGCTGAAATGTTTGCAAACCTGCTGGTTAATGCATCATTTGAATCAACACTTAGCAATGTGCATCCGAGATTATTAACCATATTGGAAACGCTTTCTTCTGATGAAGCTAAAATTTTATTTGCGCTAAAGGAACGGCAGTTCGTTCCTCTAATTGATGTTTATATTACACAGATGCCAAAACTACCAGAGAAGTATTCTTCTATGTCTGAAGAGAGAAAATTGATAACGATGGGCACTCTTAATGGGATCATACCTTTTCATAAAGTAAGAAGCGCTTGGAATCTAACTATTTTGCAAAAATTGAATGGATTGAGTTTCCCGGAAAATATCGATTTGTATATTGAGAATCTTGAGTTAAATGGATTAATTCGATTTCTGAGAGATCAGCATCTTGGTGGATTGGAGAATGAGTATTCTGAAATTGAAAATGAACATGCAGGTGGAATAGAGGAAATAAGAGAGACGGCAATCGAACTCGAAATGGATTCAGACAACCAGGAAGGTTATAAGTATGAAGTCGAATTACAGAGAGGCTATTTTGAATTTACAGATCTCGGAAACTTATTATTAAAGGCTTGTATAAAAGATATTGAGATATAATTTGCTAATGCCTGTTAATATCGTGATGGTCCCTAAAAACAGATGTATATCATCAAGGCTGCTGAATTCAAGTATCCGACAAGCAGGTATGCGACTAAGAAGTGTTCAATATTTAATATTTTTGATATTTTGAATGAGCGTTTGGTAGTATTTGCAACCAAACTCAAAGAGGAATTATCATAAAAAATGAATCTAATGAAGATTACACTTTATTGGCGTAATAAAAATAAAACGATTTTTAGTTTATTTCTTTTCCATCTTAGCTGGCTTTTCGCGTACAAACTTATTTTATTAGATGTTGAGTCTAATTATAAAATCATTGTTGTGCTTGGGCAGGTTTATGCAACTTTTGCGGCTGGCATTATTACCGGCTATCCATTTTATCTGCTTACTTACGAATTTCCCAGGCTCAGGGATCGAATTCTATTTAATCCAACCTTGGAATACTATGTCGAAAAGGTAGAAACCGCTAAAGAGACGATTTTGTGGTATTTAGGGTATAAACCAACTGATTATGAAATTGTATTCCATTTAAATGAAAATGAGTTGAAGGAAAGTCTCAAGGGAAAGCTTGAGGAACAAGTTGATGGGACTATTGAGCAGTTGGATATTGATAGAGAATCATCAGTTGAGTCCATTTTAAACGGACTTAGTGATATTTTTAATCAACTGACATATCAGAGCAGCGAACATTTTAAGTTTTTTGATAAGTATCTTACAATCGGAATCATTGAGATTTTAAAAAAGATAGAATCTCGTAACATTAACATGTTCAATACAACGAAGGGTGTCAAGCTATGGGAGGAGCAGTTCAGAATAGGAGAAGCAGAAGACCCAGAATATAGTATTGGATTAATTGCATTGGAACTGGCTTCTGCTTTTATGGAATTTGATGAATTAATAAGAAAAGTGAAAGATGAAGTTAGATTGTATGAATAGGTTTTGGATTCCGGCAGTAGGTACTTTTGTTGCAATTCCGGCAGCTGGTGTTGGATTGATGAAATAATTCAGAAAAATGACAATGAGTTAAATAGAGAACGTTGTTCTGATGAAATGTACGATGTTGAATTGGCAAAAAAGGAGAGAAAAGAAAAAATATAGCCAAACATTGAGGTACAACCAAGACAGAGGAGTACGGTGTAAAATCAAAACTTTGAATGCCAACGGGTATTGCTATGTTCATCAAAATCAAATTGGAGGTCGCACTACAACAACCCAACCCAGTTAGTCCTACAGGAAATCTTCGTATTCCGGAGGAAGAACGATTTATACTGGTCCAAGAGGTGGTAATATTACATAAACAGCAATGGAAATAAGACTTAGATAAAACGATAGTAATGAGAATATCGTTCTGTTGCAACACAGCACACCAATAGAATGGTTATTTACTAACAAAAATAATTAGTCAAAGAATGTATATCGCTTTTAATTTTATTCTATTTTCGCTAACTTTAAGACAAATCAATCAATAATGGCGTACTCAGACAAATTAGCAGCTTTTGAATTTCTGCTCAAACAGCTCGAAAATTGGTACATTGAAGCCTTTGGTTCCTTCGAGAATAATAACCTTAGTAGATTGAAAGTGTTTAAGATTCACTTCTTTGTTTGTACAGTCTCTGCGAAGGATGAAAGTACAAATCTACTTGAAGTTTTCAACAACTTTTATGCATTGCCTTTTGGGCCAGTTGAGAGTGATGTTTATAACTCAATATCCGAACTGAAATATTATAGGCTTGGTAAAGACTCATTGTCAATCAAGAATCCGTTCATAAACGAACTTGATTCTCCTGAGACAGAGAATAAGATTAAGGAGTCGATAAGGATACTCAAAGAATTAAATTTTGATTTGATTGGAGCATCTGCTTTTGAATTAGTAAATTTAAGTCACACTTTTGATAGTTGGCAAAGAGCTTATAGCTTTGCTAAGCATTTACATAAGAATTCTTTTAAAATACCAGATAATTTAATAGAGGTCGAATCTTTAGATTTGCTTCTTTCGCATTCTTCTCGTGAATATGCCTCTTAATGCGCTAATAACCAGGCTGAATGATATTTTTCCCGAAAGTTGGGACTTTGATGAGTTTGTATCTGATAAGACCCAGTATTTCGATACAATGACGGATGCAGTTAAGCAAATCTACAAACAGCTTAATCTTATAATATTATCAGGGGAGTACGTAAATCTTGCTGAAACAGAAGAGATCATAAAGAGCAAAATTGATCCTATTGTTGATAGAATACTCAATGGAGTGTACAGTTCTGAAGCCGAAGAGGAGGATATAGATCATTTTTTACATTCTTTTATTCTTCCTTTTCAAAATCATTCTATTCAACATCTTAAGAATTTGTGTAAGGTACTGCGAAGTAATGTGATTAATGGAGAGAAGTCCATCATGAGTGGATTTCAGCTTTATGGGAAGGCAATAATGTTAGATTATAATGACTTTGGCATTCGCCATGAAGCGGAATTTTTTGAAGCGAATTGCGAGATTGCAGGATATGATCATTTAATATCTGTAAAGACTGATATTCTTAATGATCTAATCGTGACTTATGTATCACTGCAAAAGGATACGGATACTTATTATAAGGACTTGTTAATGGATAAGTGCAGGTTTCTTATATCAAAGATCTCTGAAAAAATTGGGGAGGATACCAAGAGTTATTTCTATACGTTTGACTTTCAAGATCGAGAAATAGATAATTTTCGATATGAAGTTAAATATTATGAAGGTTTTTGGGAAGAAAACTTTTTTCGAAATACAACAAGGAAAGAAACGGAGAAAAGAGTTCAGTCCTTAGAAAACCAAAGGGAAGAAAATAAACCTTATTCTTTGGCCGATATTTACTATTTGATTCGTCATTATAAGGATAATAATAAAAATCATATTCAAATAGATAACCTTGTCGCTCAGTATGAGGATCAGTTTAACAATAGTGGAATCCATTTTTCTGGATACGAGAAACGTACAAGAGAACTGGCTCTAAATTTCTTGTTGAATAATCGGTTTAGCTTTGGATTACAGAACGATGATTCTTGGGATAATGTTATAAAAGAGTTGGATAGAATAAAAACAATTCAAGACGATACAAACGTTCACAATTATTTCCCCTATTCAAGATTTCTTAAAAAATATACTTTAGCGACGAAACAACTCTTGGATGCCGAAAATTTTAATGAGGTATTGATTGAAAATAGAATATCAGTTTTTGACGAAATACTGAAATTGCTATTCGTTAAGTTTGAATGGTGTAAAGATGTGGATTTTCAAAGATATATTTTGGATAAAGACTCAAGTACAAAACAGATTTCTTATAGGGATGAATCGATAAATATCTTTCTTGCAAGTAGTTTTGTTTTGCCAATTAATTATAACAAAGTTTTAAATGATTGTAATTTCCTTAAAAGGGATATAGAAGATATAAAAAGTCATTTGTCCATTTATAAAAGCCTGAACAGGGAGAGAAAAACAATTGAAAAGATTAGGCATGATGTAATGTCGAGTGATCGTAAACAAGTTGAGATTTTGGGGATCTTTTCAGCTGTTGTCTTATTTGCTGCCGGAGAAATAAGTATTTTTAAAAATACGCCTTCGTTAGAACAGGCCTCAACTTTTTCTTTAGTATTTTCTTATTCCTTAGTCCTCTTTGTTTTAGCAATATGGTTAATTACTCGAGATCATAGTTCTTTTAAAGCAAGTAAAATACACATTTGGATCATCGTTATAATTGTTGTCTCTACAGCCCTAATCTTTGATATTGCATTTAATATCTTTCCCTGGTTGTAATTTTACATTCCTTTGGAGATTGAAGGAAATGATTAAAATCCATCAAGTTTATTAAGCCGAATTATTCTGTCTGTATAGATAGATGTCAGAATTCAATTTTATTTCAATTCTTCAGCTGATAAAATCGTGTTTTTCTGCGTCAGAAATCATTTCAAGTTTACAAGTAATTAATCAATATAAAACTCCTTGAAATATTTATGTCGCCCAAAGGTCGCCCAAAATAAAAAAGAGAATCGTTAAGATTCTCTTTTTGAGTTCATTGCATTTCTGCGATGAGGTTCCTGGCGGAGTCGAACCGCCGTACACGGTTTTGCAGACCGCTGCCTAGCCACTCGGCCAAGGAACCTTGTACGTTTTCGGACTGCAAAAATATAAAATTTTGCAGTTCTCGCAACACAAAAAATAAAATCGTATTATTTTCTGCGATTTTGCCAGTTTGCATTTACATGCAAGTCGCTGGCACCTAGCTGCCAACCGGCGTCTGTCGATTTTGGATTATTTCCCTCATGAAGCTCTCGCTTCTTCTCTGTAGCGCACGATTTTCGGCACTTCCCTTCGTTTAAATTATTCGAACTATAAAACATGAGTATAAGGTTGAATTATTTTTTTCGAAAATACGAAAAAGAAGTTCGAATAATTTGATAATTGTCAGTATTGCGCTGGGGATTAAATATTTAATAACATGTGGTTATGTTAGCTTCGAGTCGCGAGCTACTAGCTTCGAGTTTCTTTGATTAAAGCATTTCTGCATTAAAGCATTATTTCATTCAAGACACCAGTCCTTCAGTTTTTCAATCCTTCAATCCTTCAGCCTTTCAATCCTTCAGCCTTTCAGTCCATCCTTCGACTTCGCTCAGGATGACGAGCTGTAAGCTGCGACCACAAACTATCGCTCCAGCGTAACGCTTACCCGTTCGATTTCGCCTCCCATTGGTGGATTCATTTTCGAGATTTTAACGCGGGCTTTATCAATTGCAGGGAAGCGGTTGTAAAGGGTATCTAAAATTCGTTTGCTTACATTTTCAAGTAAGGCCGATTTTGTTTGCATCACCTCTTTTACAGTTTCGTACACCGCCTGGTAATTCAGCGCATCATCCAGATTGTCGCTTTGGCCTGCAGCATCGCAGTTCGTTTCCAGTCTCAGGTAAACTTCAAAGTGGTTGCCAACAATTTGTTCGGCCGCAAAATGCCCGTGGTAGGCATAAAATTTCATTCCCTCTATCTCAATTACTCCCATTCCGAATTAATATTATTGCAACAAAAGTAATAATTTGAACAGGTGTTAAGTGTACTCACAAATCATTTTTTAATTTTGTGGTCTTATTCAATAGGGGATAATTCAAGAAAATGGCAGAAAAAAATACCAACACAAATGCTGAAGCGCCGAAAAAGGCTAACTTCATTCATGCACAAATCGACGCCGATTTGGCCGCAGGAAAAAATGATAAACGTGTGCATACACGCTTTCCCCCCGAGCCAAATGGTTATTTGCACATTGGACACGCTAAATCAATCTGTTTAAATTTCGGATTGGCACAAAAATATGGTGGTAAAACAAACCTTCGTTTCGACGATACAAACCCATCAAAAGAGGAGACAGAATATGTTGAATCGATTATGGAAGATGTGCGTTGGCTTGGTTTCGACTGGGAGGATCGTTTGTTTTACGCGTCCGATAATTTCCCAAAACTACATGCTTTTGCCGTTAAGTTGATTGAAGAAGGCAAAGCTTATGTCGACGATCAGAATGCTGAAACCATAAGCGAGCAAAAAGGAACGCCGCAAAAACCCGGTACTGAAAGTCCGTTCAGAAATCGTTCGGTACAAACCAACCTCGATTTGTTTGAGCGAATGACTATGGGCGAATTTAACGAGGGAGAAAAAGTGCTGCGTGCAAAAATAGATATGGCATCGCCGAATATGCACATGCGCGATCCGATTATTTACCGGATTATGAAAGCCGAACATCACCGCACTGGAAATAGCTGGTGTGTGTATCCGATGTATGATTTTGCCCATGGTCAGTGCGACTACTGGGAAGGAATTACACATTCCATTTGTACGCTGGAGTTTGAGGTGCACCGTCCGTTATACGATTGGTTTATTACGCAATTGATGGATTCGGATTACCGTCCGCGCCAGATCGAGTTTTCGCGTTTAAATCTTACATACACCGTAATGAGTAAGCGTAAATTGCTCGAATTGGTGAAAGACAATCACGTTCGTGGTTGGGATGATCCGCGGATGCCAACTATTTCGGGTTTACGCCGACGTGGTTACACGCCTGAATCGATCCGTAATTTCTCGGATAAAATTGGCGTAACCAAAGTAGATGGAATGACCGATGTGTCATTGCTGGAATTCAGCGTGCGCGATCACCTGAACAAAATTGCACAACGTGTAATGGGCGTGCTCGATCCGCTAAAAGTGGTAATTACCAATTATCCTGAGGATAAAGAAGAAATATTAAGTGCCGTAAACAACCCTGAAGATGAGTCGATGGGGCGTAGAGATGTACCATTCTCGCGCGAGGTTTACATCGAGCAAAGCGACTTTATGGAAGATCCGCCACGTAAGTTCTTCCGTTTGGGGCCCGACCGCGAGGTTCGTTTACGTTACGGTTACCTGATAAAATGTAACGAAGTTATTAAAGACGAAAACGGTAAAATTGTTGAGCTGCATTGTACTTACGATCCGGAGTCAAAAGGAGGAAAATCTTCTGATGGCCGAAAAGTAAAAGGTGTGGTACACTGGTTGTCGGCAAAACATGCTGTTAAATCAGAAGTGCGCCTGTACGATCGTTTGTTTACCGATGAAGAGCCGGATGCACACAAGGATGTAGACTTTAAAGAGTTTATGAATCCAGACTCGTTAAAAGTACTGGATAACTGTTACCTGGAGCCATTTGTAAAAACGGCCAAAGCGCTTGATCATTTTCAGTTTGAGCGAACCGGGTATTTTAACCTGGATCCGGATTCAACGCCCGAACTACCGGTGTTTAACCGAACGGTTCCCTTGCGTGATTCGTGGGCAAAAGCACAAAAAAAATAAAAGCCAAAAGGTTGTTTTCGTATCGGGAACAACCTTTTTTTATGAAAGTCACTTTGATCAATACAAAAAAGTTCACGCAGAGATCACTAAGTTTTCGCAAAGCACGCAAAACAGATTCTATATCTTTGGGTGAAACAATATTGATATCCTTTCATTCCTTTTGATGATTCTATAAATCATGAATGTTTTTTATGAACGTCCTCCAAATTCTTATGAGTATTGCCATTTAAATTTCGTCCGGAAAAACCACTTGGCTTCGATCGACTTCTTTCGCCGGACGATTTTCCTTCGGTTTCATCCCGGCGCTACGCACCGGGTTATTCACTTTCGACGCTTTCAGCGCCATAAAAAGCTTTGGATTCAAACGTCGCTGTTCAGTTAGCTCGTCTTAACGTTATAATTCTGCTCCAAATCCCGAAGGGATAAAATATGATTAACCTTGGGTGAAACCCGAGGTTATGAAAAAAATGTCAAAGGCGCAATCAATTAGCTATTCAAAGAACGGTCGTTCTATGCGCCTCATATGCTGATAATTTCAATGAAATGTTGTCAACATTCCCCACTTCCATTTCTGTTGGTAATTCCCGGCAATCACGAGTGTTTTAAACTTCGAGATAGTATTTCAGCAGCAAACTCCCGGCAAAGTCTCGTTTCCGTTAATACCAACATATACCCATTTACCGATTCATAACCTTTGTTAACCGAATGTAAACTGTTTGCCCGGCTTGCGATTTTTACATTTGATGTGTAAATGCAAAAAACAGTATCATGGAAAAAGTGCCACAGGAAAGAACGCAGAAGAAAGAAAACTCAAAAGAAGTATTGGCTTTAGTGTTAATCGGTATTGGTTTGGTATGGATACTAAAACAAACCGGTTTCTTTTTTGATTTCCCGTTTTTAAACTTTCACGCTATTTTTAGTCCTATAAGGAGTGCTTTTCATGGCGTTGGGCATTTTGTCTTTTCATGGCCTGTTATTCTTATCATTATCGGAGCAGTATTAATGGCCGGTAAACGTTCGGGCGGTTTGGTACTGCTGATTATTGGAGGATTATTTTTGTTGCCCAAACTGATTTTCTTTTCAGGAGCGACAATTGTATTTCTTTTCCCGGTAATTTTAATTGCTTTGGGGATTGGTTTAATCGCGCGTTTGTTTTAGCGCGTAACAGAGGAAGAGATGAAATCCGCTAAAAAAATGGACAGTGTTTAGAGGATAATCAATATTTTAGGACAGTTAAAACTTTTATCATGGATAATAAACCGGAGAATACAAACAGAAGAGCCTTTTTGGGCTTATTTCTAATTGTGGTAGGTGCACTGTGGATTTTCGAGCGCCTCGATCTTATTCCATCATTTTGGAACGATATTCTGATCTCGTGGCAAATGTTACTCATCGGAATTGGGGTCTTCTCCATAATCGGAGGGAACAAAACCACAGGAACAGTTTTAATTGTAATCGGAGGATTCTTTCTGATTCCCGAGGTCGCACACATTCCTTATGAATTACGACGAATTGGTTGGCCGGTATTAATTATCGGTATCGGTGTAGCTATTCTGGTAACACATAGCAGAAAACAAACCCCTTTTGAAGGACCCAATTTTAATCCGGGAGAACAAAAAGGGCAGGACTATTTCGATGACTTTGTGATTTTTGGAGGCCGCGAAGTGTACGTAAATTCTCAGAATTTTATGGGTGGAAAAACCACCTCTATATTTGGCGGAACGGAATATGACTTGCGTCAGGCAAAACTTTCGGCCAATGGCGCAGTTATCGATACACTCGCTTTATTTGGCGGTTGTGGTTTTAAAGTGCCACCCGACTGGACAGTAAAAAATGAAGTAACAGCAATATTTGGCGGTTATACCGATAAACGCGGTGCTTCGCTAAATCAAATTGTTCCCGATCCATCGAAAACGCTGGTGATAAAAGGTTTTGCTGCCTTTGGCGGCGTAGAGATCAAATACCTGTAAAATGGATTTTAGGCATCCCTTTATAAAAACTCCGCGGCTGGCCATTACGTATATTGCTTTCTGGCTGGTTCTGGCAGCTGTACTGGTTTTGGTAGTTGTATCGGTAGGAGAAACTGATTTCTTAACCGCATTGACCGACCGCTTTGCCAATGTTATCCTTTTTGGATTTTTAGGAGTTGCCATTTGGTACGTCATCAAATTCAGTACCCTCGAAGATAACAGTATCGGGCGTGTAATTCTGGCCCATGTAATTGCAGCTACCATAATCGTTTTAATCTGGTTATATATCGGTACTGTAATCGCCAAACTCATTGATCCGAGTCAATTAGAGGAAGAAAACAATTACTTATTTACGGGCCTGTATAACGGGTACTTGCTTTATACTTTTAATGTGGCATTCTTTTATGCGGTAAATTATTACCTGGCGTTTAAAGAAAAGACTAAGAATGAAACAAAGCTGAAAGCACTGGTAAAAGAGGCCGAGTTGCATGCTTTAAAATCGCAGATCAATCCGCACTTTCTTTTCAATAGTTTGAACAGCATTTCGTCGTTAACAATGACCGACCCGGGCAAAGCTCAGGAAATGGTGATCAACCTGTCGCAGCTGATGCGTTATTCGCTAAAACACGACCAAAGCGAAAAAGTGACGGTTCAGCAGGAAATCGATAATAATAAACTGTACCTGAAGATTGAAAAGGTACGTTTTGGGAAAAAGCTGAACCCGGTTTTTGCCGTGGAAGAAAGCTGTTTAAAGGCTGAAATCCCGAATATGATACTTCAGCCGCTTTACGAAAATGCCATAAAATACGGCGTGTATGAAGCTACTGAAACCATTGATGTAATTACTCACTGTACTTGCGATAATGATAAGCTGGTGGTGACCATTAGTAACACCTACGATAAAGATGTATTGAGCAAAAAGGGCGAAGGAATCGGATTGCGAAATATTCGCGACCGCCTGCAGGTGATCTACGGAAACCCGCATTTGCTGAAAATTCAAGACAATCAAAACGAATTTACCGTAACTTTAACCATTCCTCAAAATTTGTAAACCATGACTGAAAAATTGCGCACAATTATAGTTGAAGACGAAGAACTGGCTCGTAACCTGATGAAGTCGTTTCTGGCCGATAACGAAGCGATTGAACTGATTGCCGAATGCGAAAACGGTTTCGAGGGCGTAAAACAAATCAACGACTTAAAACCTGACCTGGTTTTTCTCGATATTCAAATGCCAAAGATCACCGGTTTTGAGCTGTTGGAGTTACTCGAACACAAACCGCAGATAATTTTTGCAACGGCTTACGACCAATACGCTTTAAAAGCTTTTGACTATAACGCAGCCGATTACCTGCTAAAACCTTACTCGAAAGATCGTTTGGATGAGGCCATTCAGAAAGTTCTGGAACGCATTCAAACCGAAGGAAAAGAGTCGGATGTGGCTGAGAAAGTAAGTGATTTTCCAAAAGATGAATACCTCGACCGTGTGGTGGTGAAGGACCGTCATAAAATTCATATCGCCCCGGTTGACGCTGTGCGTTACATCGAATCTATGGACGATTATGTAATGATTTACACTACGGAAGGCCGCTGGATGAAACAAAAAACCATGAAGTATTTCGAGAATGCCTTGAATCCGAAAAACTTTGTGCGTATTCACCGCAGCTACATTGTAAAGGTCGACGAGATCGAGGAAATTCAGCAATACGAGAAGGAATCGTACATTGTTATTCTGCACGACAAAACAAAATTGAAAGTCAGCAAAACAGGTTATAAAAACCTGAAGGGTGTGCTGAATTTCTAACGTTTCACAAAAGATATTTTCGAAAGAACTATGTAGACCTCAATTAGCAAGCCTTGTGATATTAAATCGAAAAAAGAAGAAACGGGAAGAGTTGCAACAGACTTTTGGTAAAGTCAAAGACGACTCATTTCATTTTGATTTAATTGAACGGTATTTCAAGGCAAAAGATAATTCGAACGCTTTTCAAACACTTTCAGATAAAACATGCAACGATCTTGACTTTAATGAGTTGTTCATGTTCCTCGATCGAACTCATTCAAAAGTTGGGCAGCAGTTTTTGTATCAAACACTTCGAACAATCCCAAAATCGAATAGTGATTCGGATGAAACACTGATTGATCATTTTCTGAACGATTCCGATTTCAGAACAGCAGTTCAACTTCAATTGGAGGAGTTGAAAAGTACAGATGCTTACTATATCAGCACGCTTTTTCAGGAGGAACACCAAAAAGCGCCCAAATGGTTTTTCGTAACCAGGATTTTATCGGTGCTGAGTTTGGTTTCAGTGCTTTTAATTCCGGTATCTCAACAAATCATATTCTTCCTTTTCGGGATTTTCATTATTAATATGATGATCCACTTTTGGAATAAGAAAAACTTGTACCAGTATTTAGGTTCAATACCTCAATTGCTGCGCTTAACAAAAGTGGCAACCGAGTTACATAAAGATAAGCAAATTGCCGCACAAAATAATGAGCTTGAAAAATCACTTAAAGCCATTTCTGGCATAAAAAGAAGGCTGTCGTTTTTCAGGCTGGAAGCCAAAATGGATAATGATATGGCGGCTTTGGTTGCTGGTATTATAGAACTGTTCAAAATACTGTTTCTGATTGAGCCACTTTTTTTGTTTGGTGTATTAAAACGGCTCGATTCCATGCGCAAGGAAATGGATGACGTGTTCAGCTTTGTTGGGAAGATTGATGTGCTGTTGTCCGTTGCATTACTGCGAAAAGGCGCACGAAAATACTGTATTCCTAAAATTGGTTCGCCGGCCAAAAAACTACAGGCAAAACATTTATATCATCCTTTGTTGCCTGATTGTGTAGAGAACGACATCAATATCGACCGGAAATCCGTTTTGCTCACCGGGTCAAATATGTCGGGCAAAACAACTTTTATTCGAACAGTTGGCATTAATGTTATAAGTGGATTAACCTTAAATACTTGTTTTGCTGCGGATATCGAAATGCCACGAATGAGGGTGTTTTCAGCCATCAGAATTAGCGATGATTTGCTAAATGATAAAAGCTACTATTTCGAAGAGGTTTTAACGATAAAAACAATGTTGGAAGCCGGAAAAGAAAACGTTCCGAACTTATTTTTGCTCGACGAAATCTTTAAGGGAACCAATACTATTGAGAGGATTTCGGCAGGTAAAGCGGTACTTTCGTCACTGGCCGGAGGTGAAAATATTGTTCTGGTTTCTACCCACGATATTGAACTGGCCGATTTGCTTCATGAAGAATATGCTTTGTTCCATTTTAGCGAAAACGTCAATCATAAAACGGTGGATTTTGACTATCGGATAAAGGACGGGAAACTGAAAACAAGAAATGCGATCCGCATCCTTGAGATTAATGATTATCCGGAAAGTATTATTGAGGAAGCAAATAGTATTTCCATCGAGTTGGATAATAATAAAAACAAAATTGGTCGCTAATCTCCCGATTCTTCTTGTCCAAAAATGTTGAAGTATGTCTTAGTGACATAAATCTTTTTTCAGCAAAGTAATATTTATTATTTTCATCAACCGAAAAACTAAACCTAAGGTTTATGCGCAAATTGAGCTTAAGATAAATGGTTCACGCGTATTATTCACCAATCGTTTCGTACTGATGATATCATAATTCAAATAAATATTCTATGAAAAAACTCGCATTAGTTTTAACTGCTGTATTTTTAATTTCAACAGTGGCCTTTTCGAAAAAGAACGAAGAGGAGAAAAAAGAAGAAACCAAGCCTTTTGTGAATTCGGGGCTGGTTAGTGGCCTGAAATGGCGAAGTATTGGTCCGGCATGGGCAAGCGGCCGGATTGCTGATTTTGCTGTAAATCCAAACAACCACAGCGAATACTATGTTGCTGTTGCGTCGGGTAACGTGTGGAAAACCACGAACAACGGAACGACTTTTAAACCGATCTTCGATAATTATGGTTCGTATTCAACAAGTGTTGTTGTGCTCGATCCGAATAACTCAAATGTAGTTTGGGTTGGGACAGGCGAGAACAACCACCAGCGTGCATTGGGTTATGGCGATGGCGTTTATAAATCGCTCGACGGTGGAAAATCGTTTAAAAACATGGGCTTGAAAGAAAGCCGTCAGATTGGTGGAATTGTAATCGATCCACGGAACTCGGATGTTATTTTTGTTGCTGCAGAAGGTTCTGCATGGGGACCGGGCGAGGAGCGTGGCCTGTACAAAAGTACCGATGGTGGCGAAACCTGGAACAAAGTGCTGGAGATTAGCGAAAACACCGGTGTGAATAATGTAGTGATGGACCCTTCAAATCCTGACATTTTATACGCAACATCGGAGCAACGCCGCAGAACTTCGTTCACCAAAATTGGTGGTGGCCCTGAATCGGCAGTATATAAAAGTACCGACGGTGGCGAAAACTGGCGCAAAATCATGAAAGGACTTCCATCTGTACACATTGGCGGAATGGGAATTGACGTATCACCGGTTGACCCGAATTACGTGTACCTGATCGTGGAAGCGGCTGAAGATAAAGGTGGTTTTTTCCGCTCGACAGATAAAGGCGAAAGCTGGTCGAAAATGAGCGATCACCATTCAAGTGGTCAGTATTACAACGAAATTGTTTGCGATCCGGTAGACCGCGATAAAGTATATTCAACAGAGACTTACTCGTTTGTTACCGACGACGGTGGCAAAAGCTGGAACCGTATTCCAAATCCGGGCCGTCACGTTGACGACCATGCCATTTGGATCGATCCGACAGATACCGATCATTTTATAATCGGTGGCGACGGTGGTATTTACGAAACCTGGGATAACGGAACAACTTTCGATTTTAAAGAAAACCTGCCGGTTACGCAGTTTTACCGTGTTTACTTGGATGATGCTGAGCCGTTTTACAACGTTTACGGCGGAACACAGGACAACAACTCAATGGGTGGTCCGTCGCAAACAACCAGCCGAAGCGGTGTGATCAACGACGAGTGGTTTCCAACGCTGGGTGGCGATGGTTTTTGGGGTGCTATCGAGCCCGGAAATCCAAACATCGTTTACTCGGAGTATCAGTACGGAAATGTATACCGTTACGATAAAAAAAGTGGCGAGAGTTTAAGTATTAAACCTATTGAACGCAAGGGCGAACTGACCTACAAATGGAACTGGAATGCGCCATTGTTTATCAGCCCGCATAATAAAACGCGTTTGTACATGGCGGCCAACAAGGTTTTCCGCAGTGACGACCGCGGTAATACCTGGGAAGTGATCAGCGATGATTTGACTGCACAAATCGACCGCACATCTATTCCGGTTATGGGTAAATACTGGCCGGCCGAGGCTGTGGTTCGCGATGTGTCAACATCGCAGTGGGGAACTATTGTGGCGCTCGAAGAATCGAAATTACAGGAAGGCCTGTTGTATGCCGGAACCGATGACGGTGTTATTTCGGTTACTGAAGATGGCGAAAACTGGAGCCAGGTAAAAAGCTTTCCGGGAGTGCCGGAGCTGACGATTGTAAGCGACATTTGCGCCGACCGTTTTGATGCGAATGTGGTTTATGCCACTTTCGATAACCTGAAACGCGACGACTTTAAACCTTACGTTTGTAAAAGTACCGACAAAGGAAAAACATGGACTTCCATTTCGGGGAATCTTCCTGAGAATGGATCGGTTCATACCATTATGCAGGATTTTGTTCGTCCTGAATTGTTGTTCGTAGGAACAGAGTTTGGCATCTTTTTCACTGTTGACGGTGGCGAAAACTGGGTACAAATGAAATCGGGAATGCCAACTATTCCTGTATTCGACATTGCTATTCAGGAGCGCGAAACCGACCTTGTCGCTGCAACATTTGGTCGCGGTTTCTACATTCTCGACGATTACAGTCCGTTGCGCGAAATTTCAGAGGATATTGAAAATACCGAAGCTGAAATTTTCCCGATAAAAGATGCATTAATGTTTGCACAAACCAGCGGAAAAAGTAACCAGGGAAGTACTTATTTTACAGCTAAAAATCCGGAATACGGAGCAACTTTTACCTATTACCTGAATGAGGTGCCAAAAACACAAAGGCAACTTCGTAAAGAGGAAGAGAAAGAGTTGTTTAAAGAAGGGAAGCCAATTCCGCAACCAACCTGGCGCGAATTGCAACTGGAAGGTCAGCAGGAAAAAACGCACCTGATATTTACCATTTACGATAATGATGGAAATGTAATCGATCAGTTTACAAAAGCTCCTTCAAAAGGCGTAAATCGCGTGAACTGGAACATGACTTATGCGGCAACGGCTAATGCCCGTATTCGCGATAAATATGATCCGATAACCAGTGCCGGCCGTGGTATTATGGTGATGCCCGGTACTTACAAAGTGGGCCTGAAATTATGGCACGAAGGCGAGTTGACCGATTTAGTTGAGCCGGTTGAGTTTATCTGCAAGAAATTGAACAATACCGAACTTCCTGCCGAAGACTACAACGAAAATGTTGAGTTTGCAGAGAAAGTGAATAAACTGGCATTGGCAGTTGTTGGAACCAACCGGATGATTAGCGAAACTACTGCAAAAGTGGAGAAAATTAAACAAGCCATTTATGCTACTCCGGGAGCCAGCCAGGAGTTAATGGATAAAGCCCGCGCAATTGGAGTGGCTTTAGAAGAGCTCAATTTTAGAATGGATGGTGTGCCTGCCCGCGCAAGTTCGGAAGAAATTCCTCCTGCACAGGTACCGTTGAACAACCGCTTAAGTAATATTACTTATACACATATGGGATCGACAACGGGAATCACCACTACTGAAAAGCAGGCTTACGAAATTCTGAAAGCTGAATTCCCACCTGTTTTGGAAGCATTGAAAAATATTGTTGAAAAAGAAGTTCCTGCACTGGAAGCCGAACTTAACAAGATGAATGCTCCATGGACTCCGGGACGTCTACCGGAATGGAAAGAGTAAATTAGCCGCGAGTTTATTCAGCAGGTGACTTCAAGTCACCTGCTGAATAATAAAAAATGCCATCTGTTTTTATAAGCAGGTGGCATTTTTTATTCTGATCCAACCCGTACCGGGTTGTTAATTCAACATATATATTTAGGTGCTATTGTAATCGAACTCCTACAGAGTTTTATGGCATAATATTAAAAATCCGGAACGGATTTGATTATAATAGGCAATGTGTAATTGCCGGAACGATAACCCGGTACGGGTTAGATAATTTTTGTCAATTAGGGCTTTAGCTTTAAGTTGTCTTTAATGTCTAAAACCAAGGTGCAAAGAAATCCAGTAAAAATTACATAAGCAGAATATCAGTTAATATTATTCAAACTATTCAAATTAGTTCAATAACTATGAATAATAGTTGAAAAACTAAAAAATATAGTTACATTTGTTTTGTAATCTACGAATAAGATTGCCAATCGCTTAAAGTTTAAAAGTCTGAACCATGAAAAAACTTACTCCGAAAGAAGAAGAAATCCTTAGTTTATTTTGGGAGAAAGGCCCCATGTTCGTTAAAGAACTTAAGGAATTGTATTCCGATCAGAAACTGCACTACAACACACTTTCTACCATGGTTCGGGCGATGGAAGAAAAAGGATTCATTACACACGAGAAGTTTGGAAATACCTATCGCTACTTTGCTGCAGTAACCAAAGAAGAATACAGCAAACAAACGCTGGGCAACGTGGTGAAAAAGTATTTTAATAACTCGTACAAAAGTGTTGTATCTGCTTTGGTTGATGAAGAAAACCTCTCGGTTGAGGATTTACGCAAGTTGATTTCGGAGATTGAAAACAGCAAAAACGAGTAAGCATGACACCCTTTTTAACCTACCTGATAAAATCGTCGGTTAGTTTAGCTCTGCTTTATTGTTTGTTTCGCGTAACCGTCAGAAACGATACCAATCATCGTTTAAACCGCTTTATTTTGCTCTCCATTATGGTGCTGTCGGCAACCATTCCATTCTTAACCATTCAGCTTTTTTATAAGGAGATTGAAATGACTCCGACCAATATTGTTCGCGAAATTGTTTCAACACCTATTCTAAGTCAACCGGCGAATCATTCAGCGATTATTCACACTCCGGTTGTGGAACAAAGTCAGCCGGTTAACTATTGGGTGATTTTTTATGGAGCAATTATTTCGCTTTTGCTCTTTCGGCTTCTTTATGGAATTTACCGGGTTTCCGGCATCATAAAAAGAGCCGAGAAACATCGCTTCCGAAAAATGGTTTTGGCAGTGGTAAAGGAGGTTGTACAACCCTTTACATTTCTGAATAAAGTTGTCCTTTCGGAGAAGGATTTTCTGGAAAACAAAAATATAGTAGTGGCTCACGAATACGCGCACATCAAGCATAAACATGCTGTTGATTTATTGTTTTGTGAGCTCTTCACTGCGCTACATTTTTTCAATCCGTTTATGTGGCTCTTACGCCGCGATTTGAAATTAGTGCACGAATACCAGGCCGATGAGGCCGTACTTAATACAGGCATCGATGCACAAAAATACCAGTTACTGGTATTGGAGAAGGCCGTTGGCGAAAGACGTTTTGCCATGGCACACCATTTTACTCAAAAACCCATTGTAAAACGATTAAAAATGATGACAAAAACAAAACGTCGGAAATGGGGCATGGTGAAGATGATTCTCTTTGTGCCCTTGATAATTGTGCTTTTACAAGCATTTGCACGACCCGATTTGATTACAAAATCAGCAGATTTTATTCCGGTACGTTACACGGAAAATAAGGCGGAGCAGTGGCTCGCGAAATGGAACATTGATAATATTGGCGATGGATTTTTTGATCCTGAAATTGACCGGAATAAACTATCGGAAAAGGAGAACAATGTTCTGGTAATTTTAATGAATGTAAAAGATGAATACCTGGTGGAGGGTGAAAAGGCTTCGAAAGAAAGTATCAAAACAATAGCTTCCGGTTTTTTACAGGGAGTCAATCCCGGAGGAAATGGAGCGCCTGATTTTATTGAAAAGGAAATTCCGGGAATCGGCAAAGTTAAAGTTTTTGAAGGCTTGATTTCATATCGCAACGATATTGAATCGTCGAGAGAAGCGATAAACTTTACCTTACGGCAACTAGGAGAAGCTTACCTCGAAGCCAGGGAAGCAAAAGCATTTATTTTGTTCGGAAAGAAATATTTCGATCTGGATGAAGAGCAGCAGAAAACAGTAAACGAGATCGTGCCCGTACGGTTTTCGTACGAAACGCCCAGAAATCCCAGAACAACTATTTGGTTGCCTTTTGACGGGAAACCGTCGCCCGAACCAAAACCAATGGAAATGCTCGTGCGCTATGATGGGACGATTGTATTGGGAAATAAAACATACAAAGACCTGGATGAATTCGAACGCGATTTAAAGGTGTGGAAAAAGGAGTTGTATGAGTTGGATAGGGAAGAAAAAAAGAGGCATTATTATCGTGTTAATACGACTTTCGAACATGGTTCGGAAACACAGCAGATTTGTTCTAAGGATGTGAAAAAAATTGATCACATGTTGTGGAAAAATAGTATGCATGTGGAACAGATCCATCATTTATTTCCGGAGGAGATAGTCCGACCTAGTTTGGAGATGGATAAGCTAACAGCAAGAATGAAAAATGTTTTAGCTGTTGCTGATACTACAAGAGTTCAATAAAAAAGTGTCTTTTTTTCATTACAAGCTGATAGTGAAATACGTCGTAGATAATTTAACCCAAATAAAAACTTTAACTAATTACAATTTTACTGCTATTTAGTTTTGTTTGTCTTGTAGCCGTATTCTAAGACTAGACAGTTAAAAACCAGAAAATTTAAAACCATGAAAACAACATCAGCACTTATCTCAGTACTTATTCTTGTACTTTGTATTTCTTATTCCACAAATGCCCAAAACGAATATATGGACTATACAATCAGCGACACAGTTTCTGATGAGAACTTTACGATCTTCAACATGAATGATTTTAGGGATGCGCTGGTACAATTGGGTATTAACGTTTATAAATGGAATCTTCCAATTCCTCAAGATAAAGATTACTCATTAAGGTTCTATATTCAAGAATATGAAAAAACAAAACTTGTAAAAGACACGATAATTGGAGGAGTTTCTACAAAACATTGGAAAATCAGGGATAATCGGGCTCGATATGAGTACGTAAAAAATCTGAGGATCATTACAGAGATACCTGACGGTTCGGATAAAACAGAGAGACTTCGTTTTCGGTTCAGACTTAGTAGTGGAGTACAATTCGGGAAAAGTATATTGCCCAGACCTGAGTACGACACATACTTTCTAAGAAAATTCGCAGAAACAGAATTTGAGCTAGAGAAAAATATACCTCTATTGTTATATAGTGCCGGATGGGAAGTAAATTCCGGTGGGCACATGGTACGAAAATTTTGCGGGCCTAATTATCCCCCTGCTGATTTAGATGATTATTCGTTCAAAAACTCCGACCATTATTTCATTTTAGGGTATAAAGTTCTTGATAGGGAGTTTTATGGAAG
Organism: uncultured Draconibacterium sp.; assembly: GCF_913060805.1. Classification (GTDB taxonomy): domain Bacteria; phylum Bacteroidota; class Bacteroidia; order Bacteroidales; family Prolixibacteraceae; genus Draconibacterium. The sequence continues at coordinate 44,067 of NZ_CAJXTC010000019.1, read as the reverse complement.
AGATTAAGAAGTACACCAATGATAAAAATAAAACCAGTATATTACAATTTGTAATATGTCATGTTAACACCCGACCACAGACACGTAACTGTTCCAAACAATATAATACACATGCGAAAAGGAAATTTAAATCTTTGGGTTTTAGGAGTTTTATTGGGCTCGATACTTGCCTATACAGGTTGGACCGGATTTAAGACACAAACGTTTTTAATGGGAAAAACCGGTGAGATTTCAGGAAAAGTAATTGAGATATTTCCAAATGAACAAGTACAAAGTTACAGTCGAAAAATTAAATATGTTTATTCGGTAGGTGACAGCTATTACGTCGACTTTAAGAAACTCGGGACAAAAGATGCAAAGCAGGAAATCGGAAATGATTTGAAACTTATTTATTCAATTAGGAAACCCGAGAAGAATAAGGTTAAAAGTCTTTCATCAACGTATGACAATTCATTTGGAAAGAAATATTATACGACCTACGAAAATGGTTTTGTCGAGTTACGACTGATTAATGGAATCTTCAAGTACCAAGAATCTGCAAAAGGAGGTGAATTAATTCATGACTTAATTGGAGAATATAAAATCATAAATGACTCCATAAAATTCGAGAATTATGTATTCGAGACGGAACATGAGTGCCAAAACAGACCTGAGTTATTTGTGTATTCACCCAATCACCGTCAATTAGTTGATGTAGACACAAAAAGAATTTATAAAAGATTTCATTAGTTGTGATTAAGTTGAATAAAATGTAAACTGTTTGTAACAAGGTATGTATTGCAGGGCTGGTTCGGTGTTATGCCAACTGCGAAATGCTGATTCCTTCAAAAATCCCAAATCGTTAATCAACATTCGAAATTCAATTTCTATCTCCTCCTTCTTCGCCTTTCCTCCTTAGTAAAGTTCCACGTCAACTTAGTACCGATCATCTGAGGAGAGCCCGGTACAAAGGTTGGTACACCAAACAAGCTTCCGGTATTTCCGGCACTGGTAATAAATTGTTCGTCGAGCACATTGTTGGCCCAAACGGTTAATCGAATGTTAGGATCGGCCAGTTCCAGTCCGCCACTAATATTCAGCAATCCATAACCGTCCTGCTCCAGGCCGGGAGTATTGGCATCCTCGAAATACATATGCGATTTATACGAGTACGATGGCGTTACAAACAGCTTAATGTTGGGTGTGATGTTCACGCGCGCATTCAATCCAACGGCAAAACTGTGTTCCGGTGCCAAACTAAAAACGTTTCCTGCATACAACTGTGCCGCTCCATCTACATCGGTGGAGTCGAACTCGGTTTTTAACCAGGCATAATTGGCAAAGAGGTCAAGCTGCTCGATAATGGCTACACGTAAATTCGCTTCGGCACCATACGATGTTGCCTGTCCACCATCTTTAAACAGCAGGTTGTATTCACCTGTTTCGCTGTCGGCCACCCACGCACGCGTTTGGAAATCTTTGTAAAGCGAATAGAATCCGTTTACATCAACAAACACGCGGTCGTAAAATGCGCCTTTAAAACCCAACTCGAAATTGTCCAGAATTTCCGGTTCCAGCACTTCCTCTTCACCTGTTGACGTAAATTGCAGTACGGCTGGTCGGCGTCCGCGCGAGTAATTGGCATAAACATTTCCGTATTCGTTAAAGCGGTATTTTAAACCACCGTGCCAGGTAAACGAAAGAGTATTTTTCTTGATCTCTTTTGAGTCGTAAGGCAAAAAGAAAACGTTGGGATAGTTGCCGGTAAATGATCCCAGCACTGATGGCGAACCACTTATAAACGAAGATTCACTGTTCAGTTTATAGCGGTCGTAAACCATTCGCACTCCTGCCGAAACAAAAAACTTCCGCGAAATCTGGTAGTTCAGGTCCATAAATCCTTCCACTGCCATATTCGTGGCTTTGCTGTACATTTCTTCTTCATGATTTGTTGGAAGAGGGATGTAGATTGTTGTATCCAATTCCGGATCGTAATTTGGAATGGAAGGAATTACCATCGGTTGGCCATCGGGCATAACGGGTGTTGGCTGGGGCAGCAGCATCAAACTTGCCAAATGTTGTTCGTTTGGCGAAAACCAGTAAGTCTGGTCTGCTTTTTCGCGCCAGAAACTACCTCCCAACGAACCGTTCAATCGGCTGTTTTGCGAAAAATTTCCACGAATTTCCTGGTAGAATTGTGATGACCCGGCATACTCGGCCATATCGATGGCTGCTGATGCCGTACCGTCGCCATCCCATCGCGATGAGGCATCAGTTTTACGGTACGAAGTGATACTGGTCCAGTAAGTATGCTCGGTCATGTACAGGCGGTAATTCAATGTGGCATCAAATATTTCTTTTCCGGTTCCCAGGTTCTTGCCCTGCTCGTGCGAGGCTACACCACTGAAAATACCAATATCGCCATTAGTATTTGGCAGACTGTCGGGCATAAAAGCAATTCCCGGAGTATCGTCTTTCTGGTAGTTCACCACCACATCAAAACGATGGTTCCATGCTGGTCTGAAGCGTAGTGAAAAGCGTCCGGCAAGGGCTTCTTTTCCCATCAGGTCGCCACCAAAAGTATTTTCAATATAACCGTCGCGCGAATTGTAAATCCCTGCTGCACGCATCATCAATTTGTTTTCGATAATCGGCACGTTGATCATACCGCGGTATTGCTGTTGTCCGTAATCTCCCAATCCGGCGGTAACGCTGCCATAAAAGTCGTTCTCCGGCATTTTACTAACATAGTGAACTGCTCCGGCCTGTGCACCACGTCCGAAAAGTGTGTTTTGTGGTCCTTTCAGCACTTCCACCCGGTCCATGTCGTACAACTCGAGCGAAGCAGAATTGGCACGGTTTATCGGCACATTGTTAAAAAATACCGAAACACGCGGTTGGGCGCTGGGACTTACCTCGTCGCTGCTTAATCCACGAATGGCAAAAGTAGGGCGGTTGGCTCCCTGCTCGCGTACATACAATCCGGGAACAAATTCTCCAAGTGTATTAAGTTCGGTAATGTTAGCTTCATCCATTAATTGGTTGCTCACCGACGAAATGGCTGTAGGAACATCGAGCAATTGTTGTTCGCGTTTTTGTGCGCTCACCAAAATGGGTTCCAAATGGATATCGTTGGTTGGAAGCATTACATTTTTCTCATTCCTGCCTTCCCGCAGAATAATATCAGCAGTATGGGTTTCATAACCGATAAACGAAACCCGGATACGTGCCCTTCCGGGTACCAGGTTCGTGATAAAATATTCGCCGTCTTCATTGGTATTAACCCCTTTGAAAGTTCCGTCAACCGTAACCGTTGCACCGGGTAGCGGGTTGTAATCGCTGTCGTACACCGAACCACGAACATAAACGGTTGGCTGTTCGCGCGAAACAGCTTCCACATTCCGGTATTTGCGTTTTACTTTATCGCGTCGTTTGCTTTGTCCAAACGAGGTTGAAACAACTACTACAAGGAGAATTATGCTGAGGAAAGTCTTCATGTTTCTTTATTTTCTGAGTTCGTTAGATTAAATAACGGAAATTCGGGGGAAATAATATTATTCTACTTAAATAAAGTTCATTAGTCACGCTGTCGGTACTCAAAACAATCTGCATAGAAATCAACTTTTTGCGCAATTTGTAACTTTTGTCTTCATGCCAGACGGGCAGTTCCTTTTGCATTCGATCAAAAGGAACCAAAAATCTTGTCAAAAAAAACCTTTGCGTTTTTTCAATGTAGTGGGTTAGCCCGACTGACGGATTTTTGACACGCCCGCACAAAATTTGCCATCAAGTCCGCCTTCGAGAAAAAGCGTTAAGAAAATAAATGGAGAGAGCGTGAAAAAATCAAGTCTGTTTGACGCTCGTTAGCACTGAGGTACGAAGGGCTAAAAGGAGGAGTTTCTTGATTTTAGTGAAAGGAATTTATTTTTAGCTTTTTATCGTCAGCGGTGGCTTTTTTGAATCCTTTTTCAGCTATAGGAAAAAGGATTTTCTGTCTGAAAAGACATTCTAAAAATTAGCTATGAATAAAGCTTTAATCCTAAGGAATTAATGCTTTGTACTATAAACCGGCAAATGCAACCAAATGGCCATTTCATCCATACATCGTTGTGCTTCATCGTTTGTTTTACATTTTTTTACGGCAATGGCAGGTCGTTTTTTTGTATTCACAAAATATACTCTGAATTCCTTCTTTTTCGAAGTTATATTACGGTTCGAACGGCTATACAAACTGTATACTTTATTCATCGATATTAATGTAAGGCCGAGGTATTTGGCAACCGGTTCCCATTTTCCGGTTTTTAAAACGCCAAACCACATATTAAAACTTCGGAACCGTTGTTTTTCGGTGTCGATATCAACGCCGGAATAGGAGCCCAGCAGAAACCAACCCACAACAGCATGAATACTGAAAATTATCCAGGCTTGCTCGTACAACGACATTGCACTTACAACGACAAAATAGAAGCCGATAAAACGATAGGGGCCTTCCAATGTTCTTGAGATTTTGTTTGAAACGAGCATGGTTTAAAGGTAGTGAAAATCTTTGGAGCCCGATTTTCTTCTTTAACTTTTACTCCAAAACCAGCTTTCGTTTTTGAATATAAAAATGCCACAGAATATAAGTTGCCACCGAGCGGTTGGGCGAAAAACGTCTCATGTAATCAATAATGTCATCTTTTGTGGCTTCGGGAGATACAAGTTCGAGTTCGTAAACCGCCTTTATGGTTGCCAGATCTCCGGGAGGAAAAATATCGGAATAATGAAGGCTCATCAGAACATACATATCGATGGTCCAGTTACCGATGCCTTTTAGTTTTATCAGAATTTTGCGAATGGCTGCTTCGTCCATTTCGTTTAATTCAGCAAGATCGAGATTGCCGCTTACTATTTCGTTGGCAAGAATGCGGCTGTATTGTATTTTCTGACGGCTAAAATAACAAGCGCGCAACTCTTCGTCAGTAAGTTTCAATAAGTTTTCAGGAGTAACATCTTTTATTTTCTCCACCAGTTTGTTGTATGCCGCTTTTGCCGATGCCAGCGAAACCTGCTGCTCTAAAATGGTTAGAATGAGTGTTGCAAAATCCGGTTTCCGGTACCAAAGTGGAGGATAATCGTATTCGCGAATTACCTTCTCAAGTTTGGGTTCTAAACCGGTGCACCAGTCGCACAGTTCTTTAAAATGGCTTTCGTTTTTTATTCTGGTCATGCTAAAATAGTTATAACGAAGAACTGATTTTTAGAGAATTTGTTTAGCAAAAACTCATTTCCGGAGAATTACTCCCAGTGAGAGGAGTTGGTGAACTTACCCTCTCTCCTGTCTCTCCCTTCATGAAAGGAGAGACGATTGGCCTCCAAAAACAATAGAGACTTGCAGAGATTAGAGTATATTTTTTGAACCACAAACTAATCGTCCTTCCTTGCAAGCAGGGAAGGATAAGAGGATGGGTATAAATATTATTCGTGTTTTTTTGAGAATAAAAAAGAGGGACGCCTGGCGTCCCTCTTTGAAGGCAATACCGAATTAAATAAATAAAATCTTCTCTCGTAGATTGTTTTCTGCCTTCTGTGTAAAAACGGCAGTTGCGTATTTTTAGTATGGTAAATTTTCTTTTGTATTAAAAAGAAATCGAAAGTTGCAGACTGTCAGTGAGTTTAGGAAATGTTAAAATTTTAATCGATGAAAAGTAAAGCTAACCGCATCTAAAATTTAAATAATGCTGAAATAACGAAGTTTGTTCCGGCCGATACAACCCCTGAAGAATAAGGGCGATAGCGTTTGTTAAATATATTTTCTATTCCGCCGCTCAGCGTCAGGTTCGAATTCAATTGGTAGTTCGATTTTATATTGGCGGTCCACCACGATGGCGAATACGGGTTGCCGTTTTCATCGGGAACATACAAATGTGGTTTGTCTTGTTCGTCGGGCGCGAGGTCCTCGAAATTAAGTTTGCCATTGTAGTTTACATAAAAATCGAGGTACAATTTTGGCCCTTCGAAAATAATGTGCGACGAACCAAATACCGGCGGCACATGCCGCATGGGCAATCCTTCCGAATCTTCTCCTTTTGTAATGGTAATATCGTGGCGGGTGCGCCACTGGTTATTAAACAGGTAATCTACATTCACGGTTGTTCCGTAAATTGTTGCCGACTCGGCATTCACCAATGCTTCCACGCGGCTCATTTCGCCATCGTATAAAAGAGAGTCCTGTCCCAATCCATCGAAAGCACGCCGAACCATGGCATCTTTTAACCAGGTGTAAAAACCGGTGAGTTCAACTTTAACCTTATTTTGGTACGAGCGGATGATGCTTATCTCCAGGTTTCGGGCATATTCCGGTTTCAGGTCGGGATTGGGAACCACAACTGTTCCGGGTTCCGAATCGAAAACTTTGGCAACATCATCAATATTGGGCGAGCGAAAACCGGTGGAGCCGTGAATATTGATCTGCCAGTCGGTAGTTGGGTGCCAAACAAGTCCCAGGTTGCCGTTAAATGCCGAATTGTTCATATTGAAACCATCGAAAGGAAACTGATAATAATCGGTGTCGAATTCGCCTTCCAAATGTGTATAGGTAAAACGCGATCCCATTTGGAAAATAATTTTTGGGCTGATGGCATATTTAAACGAGTAATAAGCAGCCAGACTCGAATATTTCGAATCGTCGGGATAACGCGGAGCAATATCTTCCTGCTCGCCCGAAATCAGATCTTCGGAAAATCCGGTTGAACCGACTTTGTTAAAATAGCCTTCCAACCCGTAAAACAGATCACTCTTTTTATCGATATTTTTTCCAAAATCGAGATTGACCGAATATACATTTACATTCTCGGTACGGTTGCGCAGTATGTCGTTATTCCGTTTGCGGTCGTGGCGGCTCTCGGCGTAATCCTGATAGCCCAACAACAAGTTCGCTTTATTGAACAACAACATTTCTTTTTCCCATTGCAGTCGCCCCGATACAAGCGTCCATTCCTGCGGACCGTAATACCATTCGGCATATTTTAGCTCATCACCCTTGTATTCAATTAACCTGTCGTAACGCGGAATATCGCCGGTTTGCGAGTGCTGAGCACTCAACACAATATCAACAGCTTCATTTGGTCTGTAACGCAGTTTGCCCAACAAGTTAAACTGGTTATAACCCGTGTATATTTGTTTACGGTCGTTGCTGTTTTGCACAATCTGATCTTCTCCGGAATACGCTGCATCTTTCACATATTCACGACGTAAATATTCGTCGGGGCCGGAAGTTCCCATGGTCAGATCATCAAAATCGGTAAAAGTGGCGCTAATTACCGATGCCCATTTTTTTCCACCGAAATTGTACGAGAAATGGCCGGTTTTTTCGAAGTTGGCACTTGAGTAGCGCCCGTATACTTTTCCAAAAGTCTCAAAATTATCGTTTGTAGAAAGTTTGGGCGAAAGGGTGTTAAAACTCATTACGCCACCCAGCGCGTCGCTTCCATAAATTACCGAACCCGGACCGAAAATAACTTCGGTATTTTGCAGGCTTTGCGCATCAACAGAAATTACGTTTTGCAGGTTTCCGCTGCGGTAGATGGCGTTGTTCATCCTGATTCCGTCAACCATAATCAGTACGCGGTTGGCAGCAAATCCACGAATCATCGGGCTGCCGCCACCCATCTGGCTTTTCTGGATAAAAATACCACTTTCGGTACCGAGCATGTCGGCAGTGGTTTGCGGATTGTAATGCATTATTTCTTCCGGCTGTATCGATTTTATCGTGTGCGGAATCTCTGTTTTCGACTGTTTCCAGCGGTTAACCGAAACAACCACTTCATCTAACCGAACCGGACTTTCAACCAACAATACCGTGCTGCTTTGGTTTTCAATTTTTTGGCGGGTACTTACATACGATATGTACGATGAATGTTTGAAAAGTATTTTTTCATTTGGCTTAAAACCTTCCAAATTGGCCTTCCCGTTATCATCGGTTTGTGTAATAAAGTTTTCAGAAATAAGCATGGCATGCTCAATTGGCGAACCGGTTTTCGCATTTAATACGCGTACATAAGATTGAGCATATACCGCGGAAAAAGAAAGCAGAAGTATAAAAACAGTTAGTTTGAATTTTATCACAGGAAACAATTTATTGCAAATTTGTTAATTGGGCGCAGTACAACAAAAATTATGCCCCGATGCCTTCTTTCGGCGGGAGATTAGTTATGAAATACAAGTTGATTAAAAAGTGTGGCGTAAAGTTCTTTTTTTGTCGGAATCACAAGGTCTTCAGGTTCAGTATCGTTAGTCTCAACAGCTTTAAAAGTTGCTGCATAATTACACAAATTCCAGGTGCCGTTTTCAAATTCCGCAGCAGTAAAATTTTCTACCCAGTCGCCCGTGTTAATGTAACGAATAGAACGATTATTGTAACGGAGCATTTTATCGACTGCACGGTGGGTGTGCCCGCAAATTATCAGATCTACATTTTTATCGTAGGCTAGTTTTGCCAGCTTGGTTTCAAATCTCGATTTATCGGTATTTGGTGCTCCAAACAATTGCTTTAACCACTTGTAAAGTACAATGTCGTCGATATGTAACCTCTTTAGAACAAAGTTCAGGAGCTGATTAAATAACGAAACAAAACCATATGCCGCTGCTCCAACCTTGGCCAGCCACTTGGCTTTGTGAATAACCGAATCGATGAGGTCGCCATGAAAAATCAGTGTTTTCTGGTTGTTCAGATGGAGGGTAATTTGGTCAACTATCCGGAGTTTCCCCATGGTTGTGTTTCCCAGTTCACGTAAAAACTCATCGTGGTTGCCGGTTATATAAACCACTTCGGTTCCTTTCTCCATCATTTTTATCAGTTGGCGCACCACTTTTAAATGGGCTTTAGGGAAGTAGTTCCGCGAAAATCTCCAGGCATCGATAATATCACCGTTCAGAATTAACTGTTTCGGAAGGATGGATTTTAGGTATTTGTGGATTTCTGCAGCTTTGCAGGCATGTGTAGCGAGGTGAAAATCGGAAACAACAACAATGTCAGGTTTTCTTACTTGCTTTGCCATAATTCAAGTGTGTGCTACAAATATGCTGTGCAGTAATGAATTATGTGTAAAGCAAAAGCTAATTATTTGTGAAGTTTTTGCATGAAAAAACCGGCCTGAACATTCAGGCCGGATCGAATATAAATTATTGGTTAGTAATTAGACCAATCCCTGAGCCATCATAGAATTGGCTACTTTTACAAATCCTGCAATGTTTGCACCTTTAACGTAGTTGGTAAAATCGGCTCCTTCTTTTCCGTATTTCACACACATTTCGTGAATGTTGCGCATTATAGAGTGCAACTTAGTATCCACTTCCTCGCGGCTCCATGACAGACGCATACTGTTCTGTGTCATTTCCAAACCTGATACAGCAACTCCGCCGGCATTGGCAGCTTTACCCGGGCCGTAAAGAATTTGCTTTTGAAGGAAATAATGAACGGCATCCTCAGTACTTGGCATGTTGGCGCCTTCAGCAACCACAAAACAACCATTGTCAAGCAGCATTTTTGCCTCTTCAAGATTCAGTTCATTTTCAGTTGCACAAGGCAAAGCCACGTCGCATTTCACACTCCACGGACGCTGTTTCTCCATATATTTTACTGCATACTTGTCGGCATATTCTTTTATCCTTCCGCGATGCACGTTTTTCAACTCCATCACAAAATCCAGTTTCTCACGGTCAATACCTTCCGGATCGTAAATCGAACCACTTGAATCGGATAATGTCACTACTTTGCCGCCAAGCTCAATAACTTTTTCTGTAGCAAATTGTGCCACATTTCCTGATCCGGAAACAGCAACCACTTTCCCTTTAAAACTTTCGCCGCGGGTTTCCATCATTTCTTTGGCAAAATACACGGCACCATAACCGGTCGCTTCGGGTCTGATAAGCGAACCTCCCCATTCAACACCTTTTCCGGTAAGCACTCCGGTAAACTCGTTTCGTAAGCGTTTGTATTGTCCAAACAAGAAGCCAATTTCGCGACCGCCAACGCCAATATCGCCGGCAGGCACATCGGTGTACGGCCCGATATGACGCGACAGTTCGGTCATAAAACTTTGGCAGAAACGCATTACTTCGTTGTCCGATTTGTTTTTCGGATCAAAATCAGAACCTCCTTTTCCGCCACCCATCGGCAGCGAAGTCAGGCTGTTTTTCAAAACCTGCTCAAAAGCCAAAAACTTAAGAATGCTTTGGTTTACGGTTGGGTGAAATCGCAGTCCTCCTTTGTAAGGCCCAATTGCGCTATTCATTTCAACACGATAACCGCGGTTGATATGAATTTTTCCCCGGTCGTCGATCCACGGAACACGAAACTGAATGATACGTTCCGGCTCAACCAGTCGTTCCAAAATTTGGGCATGAAGATACCTCGGATTGTCGAGCAGAAAATCGGCCAGCGATTCAACAACTTCATGCACAGCCTGATGAAATTCGGGTTGCCTCGGATCTTTGGCCCGCACGTAGTTCATAAAATCCTGAACAAATAATTGGCAGTTTTTAGTGTTCATTTTAATGGTTTTAGTTTTTATATGTTGAAGTTACGAAAAAGCCAGAAGTTATCTTATTGCTTTTCAGCATATTAATTAATGCTCAAAATGTTAGTCTGTTAGCTATGTTGGCTAATTAGTTGTAAACTCAAACATTTTCATCTGATTTATTTTGAATGTGTAAAATCACCTGATACATCCAACAAAAATTTTATCTTTGCGCCTTTAAAATCAGAATCTTATTAAGTAAGAAAATGGAATATAAATTCGCAGAAATAGAGCCGAAATGGCAAAAGTACTGGGAGGAAAACAAAACGTTTAAAACCAACGACGACTACTCAAAACCAAAATATTACATACTCGATATGTTCCCGTATCCATCGGGAGCGGGGCTACATGTTGGTCACCCCGAGGGGTATACTGCAACCGATATTTTAAGCCGTTACAAACGTATGAAAGGCTTTAATGTGTTGCATCCGATGGGCTACGATGCGTTTGGTTTGCCTGCTGAACAGTACGCCATGCAAACGGGGACGCACCCGGCAATTACCACTCAGAAAAACTGCGATAATTTCCGTCGCCAGATTAAAGCTATTGGCTTGAGCTACGACTGGGACCGCGAGATAAACACTACTGATCCGAAATATTTTAAGTGGACTCAGTGGATCTTCAAAAAATTATACGACACCTATTTTGATGAAGAGCAACAAAAAGGACGACCAATTTCGGAGTTGGTTATTCCTGAAGATGTAAAAGCAAAAGGCGAAGAGGCTGTAAAAACATACATTGGCGAAAAACGCCTGGCTTACTACGACAACGCACAGGTTTGGTGGTGTAACTCGTGTAAAACAGTTTGTGCCAACGAAGAGGTGCTGACCGATGGTTCGCACGAAAAATGTGGTAACACCGTAATTCGCAAAAACCTGAAACAATGGTTGCTGCGTATTCCTCATTATGGCGAAAGATTGCTGAGTGGCCTTGAAAAGCTGGATTGGCCGGAAGGTGTAAAAGACATGCAGCGTAACTGGATCGGTAAATCAACCGGTGCTGAGGTGGATTTTTCTATCGACGGATTAGATAAAAACTTACGTGTTTATACTACTCGCCCTGATACTTTGTTTGGTGCAACTTACATGGTAATTGCTCCTGAACACGAATTGGTAAATGAAATTGTTACTGAAGACAAGAAAGAAGCAGTTGATGCTTATATAAAAGCTGCGGCTTTAAAATCGGATTTGGATCGTACGGATTTAGCAAAAGAAAAAACCGGTGTATTTACCGGTCGTTATGCTGTGAATCCGGTGAACAAGCAGTTGATTCCGATTTGGGTAGCCGACTATGTGTTGATGGGCTACGGAACAGGAGCGATTATGGCAGTTCCGGCACACGATACCCGTGACTTTGAGTTTGCTAAAGAATTCGATATTCAAATCAACTGTATCCTTGATCCAAAAGATGCTGAGAACCGCGATGAGATTTTAGCTGGCGATGCTTGCTGGACAGAAGATGGTGCATACATCAACTCATCGAGTGATGAAACAGGATTAGATATCAACGGACTAAATAAAGCTGCAGGTATTCAACAAGTTGTTGAGTGGTTGGAAGGAAAAGGAATTGGTAAAGCAACAGTTAACTTTAAACTGCGCGACTGGCTGTTCAGCCGCCAGCGATACTGGGGCGAGCCTTTCCCTGTAATTCACTGGGAAGATGGCGAAGTTACTTTGGTAGAAGATGAAAATCTGCCTTTACAATTGCCAAATCTGGAAGAATACACACCAAGTGAAACCGGTGAGTCGCCTTTGGCAAACGCCGAAGACTGGTTGATGGTTACCGATAAAAACGGACGTAAAGGTCGTCGCGAAACCAACACCATGCCACAGTGGGCGGGATCGTGCTGGTACTACTTGCGCTACATCGATCCGAATAACGAAGACAGCATTTTTGATGTGAAAAAGGAACAATACTGGATGCCTGTTGACTTGTATGTTGGAGGTGCCGAGCACGCTGTTCTGCACTTGTTGTACTCGCGTTTCTGGCACAAAGTGTTGTTCGATTTAGGCGTTGTTTCAACCGAAGAGCCATTCCAAAAACTGTTTAACCAGGGAATGATTCTGGCTTTTGCCTACGAAACTTCAACAGGAGCGAAAGTAGCTTCTGATTTGGTAGAGGAAAAAGACGGCAAATATTTCCACACAGAAACAGGGGAGGAGCTGAGACAGATCGTAGCAAAAATGTCGAAGTCGCTGAAGAATGTGGTGAATCCTGATGATGTGATCGAACATTACGGTGCCGACTCATTGCGTTTGTACGAGATGTTTATGGGGCCGCTTGATGAGCGTAAACCATGGGCCGAAAACGGTGTGAAAGGAGTTTTCAACTTCCTGGCACGCGCTTACCGTTTCTTTGCCGATATGGATAAAATTGTTGATGGGGAAGAAGATAAAGACGTGGCAAAATTGCTGCATCAAACCATACAAAAAGTAGAGCACGATATTGAAAACCTGAAGTTCAATACCGGAATTTCGGCGTTGATGGTATTCAATAACCTGGCCATTAAAAAGGGAAAAGTTACCAAACAAACGGCTGAAACTTTTGCCAAAATACTGGCACCTTACGCGCCTCACATGGCTGAGGAATTGTGGTCGATGTATGGAAACAAGGAAACTTTGGCTTACGAAGCCTGGCCGGCAGTCGATCAGAGTTTACTGACTGAAGATTCACACGAATATCCGGTGTCGTTTAACGGTAAAATGCGTTTTAAAATTGAGTTACCTTTGGATATGCCAAAAGACGAGATTGAAAAGACAGTGCTTGCCGACGAGCGTGCTGCCAGGTGGATGGAAGGAAAAACCGTTCGAAAATTTATTTTTGTACCGAAAAAGATTATTAATATAGCAATTGGATAGTAATTTTCTGATTACGTATTTAAAGAGATATTTGGAAGGGCAATCGTACGGTTGCCCTTTCGTTTTTTAATTCTATATTATTTCGCAAATCCCTGACAATCATCACAATTTTTTCAGTAAAGGCTTTGTTCATTTGCGCGATTTTTAAACCACAAAAATTGCTGAGATGTTTACAAAACTTTTTGCAACACACAGGAACCTGATTAAAATTATTCAGGATTACGGGATCATGACATTTGGATTGTTTCTTTTTTCAATGGCATGGACGATGTTTGTTATTCCTGCAGAGATAGCCGGTGGTGGAATTAGTGGTGTGGCCGCGGTGGTATTTTACGCCACCAAAATTCCGGTCAGTCTCACTTATTTCTCAATAAACATTGTATTGGTGTTGATTGCCATTAAGTTTTTGGGCGCCAATTTTGGTGTAAAAACAATCTACAGTATTGTCGTTGTTTCTACATTTTTTGGGGTGTTCCAGGATATTCTGTCTGAACCGCTGGTTGATGACATGTTTCTGTCGGCTGTGCTCGGAGGTATGATTAGCGGTGTTGGTTTAGGCATTGTTTTTTCGCGTGGTGGCAGCACCGGCGGAACGGATATTATTGCCATGATCGTTAATAAATATCGAAATGTTAGTCCGGGCCGCGTTATTATGCTTTGCGATGTGGTAATTATTGCGTCGGTGTATTTTGTTTTTCAATCGGTTGAAAAGCTGGTTTACGGTTACGTAATGATGTGGGTAGTGTCGTACGCGCTCGATTCGTTTTTAAGTGGTGCCAACCGTTCGGCGCAAATGTTTATCATTTCAACCGAATACGAACAAATTGCTGAATATATCGGGAAGGATCTTTATCGTGGTGTTACCTTGCTCGATGGTTCGGGATGGTATACCAAAAAGGAAACAAAAATTGTAATGTCGGTTGTTCGTAAAAAGGAAACGGGTGCTATTTTTCGTAAGATCAAACAAATCGATCCGGATGCGTTTATTTCAATGGGCAGCGTGATGGGCGTTTATGGTCAGGGCTTTGACAAGTTAAAACTGTAAACTTTGCTCTTTGCACTAATTTTTTTCTTCCCTAAAAATTCAATTTTTTAAATAAATACATACTAATCTTGTTATCTATTCAGTTTTCTTATTTTTGCGTTTAATAAAATTTGAAGATGAGGAAATTGAGATCGATAGTTGTGGGGATGGGACTCGTAGTTGCACTGAGTCAGTTGTTTTCGTGTGCACCAAAAAAAGTTCAACAGGAGGAAGCACCGGTGTTAGATACCGTTGTTGAAGTGAAGATGCCGGTATTAAAATACGGCCTTCCGGTTGATTCTTTTTCGCTTGAAATGGGCAAAGTAAAGAACAACCAGTACCTCAGCCAGATTTTAAATGCGCGTGGTGTGGGCATGGGCACCATCGATAAAATTGCCCGAAAATCAAAAGACGTTTTTGACGTGCGTAAAATTAAAAGCGGCGAAAATTTCTGCATTCTTTCAACACGCGATTCAATTCCTGTAGCCAAATATTTTGTTTACGAAAACTCGCCGGTTGAATATACGGTGTTCGAGTTAACCGATACATTGGGAATTTACCAGGGCGAAAATGAAGTTAAAACCCGGCAACGAACTGCACAAGGTGTTGTCGAATCGTCGTTGTGGAACGCAATGATAGATAACGGACAAGATCCTGTTCTCTCTCTTGAACTGTCTAAAATATACGCCTGGACTATCGACTTTTTTGGAATTCAAAAAGGTGATCGTTATCGCTTAATTTATGATGAAAAATATGTTGATTCGGTATCTGTTGGCATTGGTAACATTTATGCTGTTGAATTCGAACATTACGGTGAACCCAACTATGCGTATTGGTTCAAGCAGGATACTGTCTGGGATTATTATGACGACAAAGGAAATAGTTTGAGAAAGGAATTTTTAAAAGCTCCTTTGGAATTTTATCGTATAAGTTCGCGTTTTTCAAACGGTCGGATGCATCCGGTTTTGCGTATTCGTCGTCCGCACCATGGAGTGGATTATGCGGCACCAAAAGGAACACCGGTTATGACTATTGGCGATGGTACCGTTATTGCCAAAGCTTACCAGAAAGGTGGCGGAGGGAATTATCTTAAGATAAAGCACAACCATACTTATACTACCACATACATGCATTTGTCCGGATTTGCGAAAGGAATAAAAACTGGAGTTCGGGTTCGGCAGGGCGATGAAATTGGTTATGTTGGAGCAACGGGATTGGCAACAGGTCCGCATCTTGATTTTAGAGTACACATGAATGGAAAGGCAATTGATCCTTTAAAAATGAAAGCAGATCCTGTAGATCCTATAGATTCCTTGCATATGGAACGCTTTACCATATTTAAAGACTCAATGATACAAGAGTTGCAAAAAATCCAGTGGGATGATCTGGAACAAATTCTTGCGAATTCAAATTAGTCTCACAAGTTTTATAATCGGGGCTATCGCTACGTTTCTCGGTTACAGCTCTTTTCTTCAATAACATATTAGAGATCCCCCAATTAAAATTTAGACCCGCTATAAATTGCTGGTTGCCAAATCTTCAATTTAATTCTCAGTTAATAAGCCAGATAACTAATGTGCAGTAAAAATATGCACCATAGTTTGTAATAAATTAGCTCAAAAGTGTAACTTTCTAATTTCGAGACAGTTTAAAATACTATTCTACCTGTTTCGAACGTATATCAATTGAGAAATTAGTTATAGCTTTAAGTAACAAACCTAAATTGTGGAAGATAAATGGGACGGCTGTGGCATTCGTTGTATTTACTAACGTTAGTATCAATTACAATTTTTGTATTTGTCTTTTTGCTTGTTTACGGAGCTGATTATTACGTGTCAGCTATTGGTGAACGACATTTTCATGAACAAGATGCATTGTTGAGACCAACCGGATTAATCGGTCACGGACTCGGAATTATCGGAGCTACGTTTATGGTAGTTGGCGTGTTTGGTTATATGGCGCGCAAACGATTCAAGTTCCTTTCGCGGCTGGGAGTATTAAAATACTGGCTTGAGTTTCATATTTTTTTATGCACACTGGGACCGATCATGGTCTTGTTTCACACCTCATTTAAGTTCGGAGGAATTGTCGCTGTAAGTTTTTGGAGTATGGTGGCAGTGGTAATTAGCGGAGTAATTGGCCGGGTTATCTATCTTCAAATTCCGCGCACCATAGAAGGACGGGAGATGAGCCTTAACGAATTGAACAAAATGGAAACTGAACTTTGGGCACAATTCAGCAATGGGAATGAGGCACTGTCAGCCGGTTTACAGAAAGTAAATACAGCATTAAAAACACAATCGTACCGAGAGGAAGGAAATTACGTGAAACGACTGGCAAATCGATTACGTTTTGAGCGGTCGTTAATTACCGAATTGCGAAAAGAACTGAAAGAGAAAGGCTTTAAAGGCAAAAATTACCGGAAGGCAATAAAAATATTGAAGTCAAAAATTATCATGAATCGCCGGATTGCGTGGCTTTCAACCATGCAACAATTGATGCGCTACTGGCACGTGGCACACCTTCCGTTTGCCCTAATTATGCTGGTGATTATGTTGGTTCATATTGTTGTGGCTTTGCTGTTTGGTTACACATGGATTTTTTAAAATTATGGAAAACCTACTTGAACAAATATTGATTTACGGCGCCGTAGTATTATTTCTGCTGGGAGTAGTTTTCATCTATATCCGGAAATTACGACGTGAATCAAGAATTGTTGAAGAGAAGATACAACGGGCAAAAGAAGACGGATTGCACGAACCTGTTTCCTTGCATCCGGTGGTAGATGTCAACTCATGTATTCAGAGCGGAGCCTGTATTCGTGCCTGCCCCGAACATGATATTCTGGGAATCCGAAATGGAAAAGCAACCGTTATAAATGCCAGCCAGTGTGTGGGGCACGGAGCCTGTTTTCATGCCTGCCCAACGCAAGCTATTTCACTTTTTATCGGAACCGAAAAGCGGGGCGTTGATCTGCCTCATGTTAATCAAACTTTCGAAACCAATGTAAAAGGGATGTTTATTGCCGGCGAAATGGGCGGAATGGGATTGATCAGAAATGCGGTAGAGCAGGGAAGACAAGCTGTTCAAAACCTGGCAAAAGGAATAAAACCGGGAAGTGGTACTGAATATGATTTGGTTGTAATTGGCGCCGGGCCGGCAGGAATTTCTGCAACACTGGAGGCAAAACGCCTGAAGTTAAAAACCGTTACGCTCGAACAGGATACGCTGGGCGGAACGGTTTACACTTTTCCGCGGGCAAAAATTGTAATGACCTCGCCAATGGATTTGCCGTTGTATGGAAAGGTAAAATTGTACGAAACCAGCAAACCCGAATTGCTGGATTTGTGGAACGAGGTTCTGTCGAAGAACGAAATTAAAATCAACGAAAAACAAAAGGTAAATAAAATAACCAAAACCGAACAGGGATTTCGGGTGGAATGCAGCAATGGAGAATTGTATTCCTCACAGCGCGTTTTGCTGGCCATCGGCCGGCGCGGTACACCGCGGAAATTAAATGTTCCGGGCGAAGATTTACCAAAAGTTGCTTACCGGTTGCTCGAACCTGAGCTTATTTCGGGCAACAAAATATTGGTTGTTGGTGGTGGCGATTCGGCTATCGAATCAGCTTTGTTGCTGGCTGCCGGAAATGAAGTTACTCTTTCGTACCGGAAAGAAACTTTTTCGCGCCTAAAACCGAAAAACAGAAAAAAACTTGACGAAGCCATTGACTCGAAACTCCTGGAAGTGATTTTAAATTCAAACGTACACGCTATTGAAGAAGATTGTGTGCACATAGAAATTGCGCAGCAAGATGAGGAGTTGGTCCTTGAAAATCAGTTGATATACATTTTCGCTGGTGGCGAATTGCCCACCGAGTTTTTACGAAATGCAGGAATTGAAATAACCACAAAATTTGGCGAGGCAATATTAAAACACGCTTAGAAGTTTGAAAATCGTAGGTAAACATACCGGAATTCTTTTGGCAGTATTTTTTATTGCTGTTAAGGCCTTTGCACAATTGTCGCCGGGAGAATTGTCGGATGCGCATGCCCATTTGGAAGGTCTTACAAACTGCACAAAGTGCCATGTTTTGGGCGAGAAGGAAACGTCGGCAAAATGTTTGGCCTGTCATACCGAAATAAAAAATCTGATGGACCAGAAGAAAGGTTATCATGCCTCGTCAGAAGTAGCCGGGCAACGATGTGCAGCTTGCCACGGCGAACATTATGGTCGCGATTTTAAGGTGATTCGGATTGATAAAGATACTTTCAATCATGATTTAACGGGTTTTAAACTGGAGGCAAAACATGCTGAGATAAACTGTGCCGATTGTCATAAAGCCGCGTTAATTAAAAACAAAATTTCGCAGAAAAAATCAGCCGAAACTTACCTCGGAATGGGCACGGAATGTATCGATTGCCATACCGATGTTCACCAGAATACTTTGTCGCAGAATTGTACGGCTTGTCACAACCAGGAAGCTTTTGTCCCGGCTACCGGTTTTAATCACGCAGCAACTAAATTCCCATTGGTTGGGAAACACCGGGAAGTCGATTGTTCCAAATGCCATGAAAAAACCACGTTGAATGGCAAGACATTTCAACAGTTTGCTGACGTAAAATTTGCCAACTGTACCAGCTGCCACGAGGATGTACACAACAATAAATTTGGCAACGACTGCCGGAAATGTCACGATGAGTTTTCATTCACGCAGGTGAAGAACATTGGCGCATTTAACCACAACAACACCGATTATCCATTGCGAGGCAAACATGTTGCGGTAGATTGTAAAGAATGCCATACCTCCGGGAATCACACAAAAGCTTTGCCTCATGCTAATTGTACCGATTGTCACAGCGATTTTCATAAAGGTCAGTTTGCTAAAAACGGGCTTTCACCCGATTGTAATTCCTGTCATTCCGTTCATGGGTTTTCGCCGTCTTCATTTGGTCTTGATCGGCACAACCAAACCGAATTTGCCTTAAACGGCGCACACATGGCGACACCTTGTTTTGAGTGCCATAAAAAAGGCGAAGAATGGAATTTTAAGTTCGAAGAAATCAATTGTGTTACCTGTCACGAAAATATTCATGAAAATAAGATCAGCAGCAAATTTATGCCTGATTTCGATTGTCGTACTTGTCATAATGAGGTGATTTGGAGTCAAGTAGAATTTGATCATACAAAAACCAAATTTAACCTTGAAGGAAAACATAAAGCGGCTTCGTGTCGCGATTGCCACTTTAACGAAACGGCCGGAGTTGTAACGCAACAATTTGCAGGACTCGCGGCTGACTGTGCGAACTGCCATGATGATATTCATTTTGGGCAGTTTGAGGAACTGGGGAAAAATGATTGCGAGCGGTGCCACACGTTTAACAACTGGTTGCCCGAAAAATTCAATCATAATAGTGCACGGTTTAAGATCGATGGAAAACATGAAGGGCTGGAGTGTATTGCCTGCCATAAACCCACCGATAATTTAATCCGTAATTACATCGTATACAAATTTGAAGATATAACATGCGCAAGTTGTCATTAATAGCTGTGGTGTTGTTTTCGGTTTTTCAACTGAGGGCACAGGAGAATCCTCACGGTGCGGATCTTTCATTCGATTGCCTCGACTGCCACACCACCGAAGGGTGGACGTTCTCGGAAGCGACGGCACGTTTCTCGCATGATTCAACCGATTTTTTGCTTGAAGGGCAGCATGCTTTTACGGATTGCAGAGCGTGCCACACAACCCTGGTTTTTAACGATGCAAAAACGAATTGTATCGATTGTCACAACGACATGCACAACAACACAGTTGGCCTCGATTGCAACCGTTGTCACGATTTCCGCTCCTGGCTGGTCAGCAACATCACCGAAATTCATCAAACCAGTCGGTTCCCTTTGTTGGGTGCGCACAACACCGCCGATTGTTCGGCATGTCATACCAGCGCATCGTTGTTAGAATTTCAGCCACTTGGAGTGGAGTGTATCGATTGCCATAGCCAGAATTATTACGCAACAACAGAGCCGAATCATGTGGAATCCGGTTTCTCAACCGACTGTATTGAATGTCATCGTGTTGATGCATTTTCGTGGTCGGCACAAGGCATAAATCACGATTTTTTCCCGTTGACAAAAGGACATGCAGTAAGCAGTTGTATTGAATGTCATACTTCGGGAATTTTTGAACCGGTTTCAACGGACTGTTTTAGCTGCCATGAAACTGATTTTGCTTCGGCAACAAATCCGTCGCACCAGAGCAGCGGTTTTTCAACGCAATGTACCGACTGTCATACAACCGATCCGGGCTGGAGTCCGGCAGAGTTTACTGTTCACGATGATTATTATTTCCCCATTTATTCAGGCGAACACCGTGGTGAATGGAACGATTGTTTTGATTGCCACACGCAACAAAATAATTATTCGGTGTTTAGCTGTATCGATTGTCATGAGCACAATCAAAATGAAATGGATGACGAACATCGGGGAATAAACGGTTACTCGTACAATAGTCTGGCTTGTTTTGCCTGTCATCCGCTGGGCCGCGAAGAAGGTGCATTTAACCACGAAACAACCGGATTTCCACTGAAGGGCGCACACGTACAAAGCGATTGTTTGAGCTGTCATACCAATGGTTTTGCGGGGACTTCAAGCGCGTGCAGTAGTTGTCATACCTCAAACTATAACGAGGCTGCAAATCCGAATCATTTATCGGCAGGTATTTCTTTGGAGTGTGAACCGTGCCACAATGAAGATGGATGGACTCCATCGTTATTCGATCATATAATAACTTCTGGATTTGAACTCACGGGTGGCCACGACGGTCGTCAATGTGCAGATTGCCATTTGGGAACAACCACCGCTGCCGATCCGGCTTGCATCAGTTGCCATCAGGAAAATTATAATTCGGCAGAAAATCATCTGGCTTCGAATTACCCAACTGATTGTTTGCAATGCCACAGTGTAAACAGCTGGGACGATGCTACCTTCGATCATAATTTAACCGATTTCCCGTTAACCGGATCTCACATTGCTACGGAATGTTCAGCTTGCCATACCGATGGTTATGCAGGAACGTCGACGCTATGCAGCTCGTGCCACATCGATAATTATAATACTGCACAGAATCCTGATCATGCCAGTGCCGGTCTATCGAATGAATGTGAAACGTGTCACACCACAACAGCCTGGATACCCTCTCCGTTCGATCACACCGTAACAACCGGTTTCGAACTTACCGGCGGGCACGACGGGCGACAATGTGCTGACTGCCATTTGGGAACAACCACTGCCGCCGATCCGGCGTGTATGAGTTGCCATCAGGAAAATTATAACACGGCAGAAAATCATCTGGCCTCGAATTACCCAACCGATTGTTTGCAATGCCACAGCGTAAACAGTTGGGAAAGTGCTACTTTCGATCATAATTTGACCGATTTCCCTTTAACCGGATCTCACATTGCAACGGAATGTACTGCTTGCCACACCGATGGTTATGCAGGAACATCGACGATGTGCAATTCATGTCATATCGAAAATTATAACACCGCACAGAATCCTGATCATGCCAGTGCC
Organism: uncultured Draconibacterium sp.; assembly: GCF_913060805.1. Taxonomy (GTDB): domain Bacteria; phylum Bacteroidota; class Bacteroidia; order Bacteroidales; family Prolixibacteraceae; genus Draconibacterium. The sequence continues at coordinate 22,075 of NZ_CAJXTC010000019.1, read as the reverse complement.
GGTCTATCGAACGAATGTGAAGTGTGCCACACCACAACGGCGTGGATTCCTTCTCCGTTTGATCATACTGTAACAACAGGTTTTGAACTTATCGGTGGGCACGACGGGCGACAGTGTGCAGATTGCCATTTGGGAACAACCACCGCTGCCGATCCGGCATGTATCAGTTGTCACCAGGAGAATTATAACACGGCAGAAAATCATCTGGCCTCGAATTACCCAACAGATTGTTTGCAATGCCACAGCGTAAACAGCTGGGAAAGTGCAACGTTTGATCACAATTTAACTGAGTTTCCGTTAACCGGATCTCACATCGCGACCGAATGTACTGCCTGTCATATCGATGGTTATACCGGTACATCGACGCTTTGCAACTCATGCCACATCGAAAATTACAACACAGTTCAAAATCCTGATCATGCCAGTGCCGGTCTGTCGAATGAATGTGAAACGTGCCACACCACAACAGCCTGGATACCTTCTCCGTTTAATCACACCGTAACAACCGGTTTCGAACTCACCGGGGGCCATGATGGTCGGCAATGTGCAGATTGCCATTTGGGAACAACCACCGCCGCCGATCCGGCATGTATCAGTTGCCATCAGGATAATTATAATACGGCAGAAAATCATCTGGCTTCGAATTACCCAACAGATTGTTTGCAATGCCACAGCGTAAATAGCTGGGACGATGCTACCTTCGATCATAATTTAACGGAATTCCCGTTAACCGGAGCTCACATTGCAACGGAATGTACTGCTTGCCATACAGATGGTTATACCGGAACATCGACGCTTTGCAACTCATGCCACATCGAAAATTACAACACAGCCCAAAATCCTGATCATACCAGTGCCGGTCTGTCGAATGAATGTGAAACGTGCCACACCACAACAGCCTGGATACCTTCTCCGTTTAATCACACCGTAACAACCGGTTTCGAACTCACCGGAGGCCACGATGGGCGACAATGTGCTGACTGCCATTTGGGAACAACCACCGCCGCCGATCCGGCTTGTATCAGTTGCCACCAGGAAAATTATAATTCAGCAGAAAATCATCTGGCTTCGAATTATCCGACAGATTGTTTGCAATGCCACAGTGTAAACAGTTGGGAAGATGCTACTTTCGATCATAATTTAACCGATTTCCCTTTAACCGGAGCTCACATCGCAACCGAATGCACCGCCTGTCATACCGATGGTTATGCCGGGACATCGATGTTGTGTAATTCGTGTCACCTCACGGATTATAATAATACGGCAAATCCAAATCATTCATCATTGGGATTGGCTGTAAGTTGCGACGATTGCCACACTACTAATCCGGGGTGGGAGCCGGCGCTTTTCCCAAATCACAACGATTATTATTCATTGAATGGTGCGCACGCCGTGGTCTCAGCCAACTGCTTTTTGTGTCACGAAGGAAACTATACCTCCACGGCAACCACTTGTTATGGTTGTCATTCGGCAGAATATAATAACACAACAGATCCGTCGCATACGGCTGCTAATTTCCCGATCGACTGCGAATCGTGTCATTCGGAAAATGCCTGGGAACCATCCACTTTTGATCACGACGGTCAGTACTTTCCGATTTATAGCGGAAGGCATAATGGGCAGTGGAATTCATGCATCGATTGCCATTATCAAGCCGATAACTTTGCATTGTTTTCGTGTATAACATGTCATGAGCACAGTCAAACCGAAACCGACAGCCATCACAACGAGGTAAATGATTATGTCTACACGGCAACAAGTTGTTTCGATTGTCACCCACTTGGAATTGCAGAGGATGATTAAGATTCGAAAACCAAATATCAGATTATTGGGATTGTTTCTTTTGATTTTGGGAACAATGGCGGCGAATGCTCAGGAATCTGCAGGTTTACTTGAAGGAAAAGTGTCGTACATAACCGGAGAGAATATTTATGTGCGTTTTGCTTCTACTGAGCAAATTGAAAACGGGGACACCTTGTTTATTAGAAACGAAAACGGTTTGACACCAGCTCTAATTGTTGACCATCAATCTTCCATTTCTTGTTTGTGTTCCAAATTAGGTGAGCACTCATTTAAAGTAGATGATGTCATTTTTGTCAGAACAAAAAAGTCGATTCAGGAAGTTATAGAACCTCAACCGGAACTGCCTGAAAAGGATGTGAATGAACAGGTTCTAATTGCTCAGGAACCGACAAAAGAACCGTCGAGAACACAAGATATAAACGGCAGATTGTCTTTGTCTTCTTACTCCAATTTTTCTGATGAAGCGGATAATATTCACCGCTTTCGTTATACTTTGTCGGCAAAAGCTTCGCATCTGTCAGGATCAAAAATATCTGCTGAAACTTATGTGTCTTTCACGCATAAATTAAATCAGTGGGATGTGGTGCAGGAGAACCTGAATAATGCATTGAAAGTGTATAGTCTGGCGCTGAAATACGATATAAATGAGTCGGCAACTTTGTGGGCCGGACGAAAAATTAATCCGCGCATTGCAAATGTTGGGGCCATTGACGGGATTCAGTTCGAATATAAATTTAAAAATATGTTCGCCGGAATTGTTGGCGGTTCGCGGCCAGATTACCAGGATTACGGCTACAATTTCGATTTGTTCGAATACGGTGCTTACGTCGGGCAAAGCCAAAAAACGTCCAATGGTTTTGTGCAGTCGTCGATGGCTTATTTCGAGCAGCGAAATACGGGGAATGTCGACCGCCGGTTTGTTTACATGCAGCACACCAACTCAGCCATTAAAAATCTAACCTTATTTTCTTCGCTGGAGCTCGATTTGTACAAACTTGAAAATGATAAGCCCACGAACACAGTGAGTTTAACCAGCCTGTATTTTTCGGCGCGTTATCGCTTTTCAAAACGATTTTCAGTTTTTGGTTCGTATGATAATCGGAAAAATGTGATCTACTACGAAACATTCCGGAATTATGCCGACGAAATTTTGCAACAGGCAAGCCGGCAAGGAATACGCGCCAGAATAAACTACCGGCCAGTAAATGGTTTCATTGTTGGAGCCAGCGCGGGGACACGTTTTCGCGACGACGATCCGCGACCCACAAAAACATTGAATGGCTTTGCAACCTGGACAAAAGTTCCGGCGCTGAATGCGTCGTTGAGTATCACCGCCAATTTGATGCAAACCAGCTATCTTGACGGGCAGGTTTACGGCGCACGGTTATCAAAAGATCTGGTTTCAGGAAAATTGTATACAATGTTGCATTATCGTTGGGTAGATTTTCAATATGTAAATACTTTAACTAATTTGCAGCAGCACATTGGCGAGCTTGATTTGTCGTGGCAATTCAGCAAAAAACTGTATTTGTCGGCCAATTACGAGGCAACATTTCAGGATCAAAAGTTGTTTAACAGGTTGTACCTTAACTTGAGAATTAAATTTTAAAACAATAAAAAGAATTATGAGGATGAAGATGACTAAGATTTTGATGATACTGGCAGTTGCCGGCATGTTTTTATCGTGTGTAAGAAACAAAAACAACACGCCGGCTCAGGCTCAGAGCGAAGGCGCATTCAATATGATTAAAGTCTCGGAAGTGATTCAGGGAGGAAGTTACACCTACATTAGTGCTACCGAAAATGGCATTGCAAAGTGGATTGCTGTTGCCAAACAAGACGTGAATCCGGGCGAAGTTTTATACTACTACGATGCGCTGCCAATGGAAAATTTCCACAGTAAAGAGATCGACAAAACTTTTGATGTGATTTATTTTGTCAATAAGATCAGCAAAACACCGGGAGCAGAGCAGCCTGCCATGGGTGGTGGCACCATGCCGCCATCACATCAGGGAAAAGTGGCTGCAAATGATGCTGAAGTTGAAATCAGTAAAGCCGATGGAGAGCTGAAGATTGCTGATGTTTTTGCCAATAAAGCTGATTACAGCAGCAAAGAATTTGAAATTAAGGGAGCTGTTGTAAAGGTGAACGAGCAGGTGATGGGTAAAAACTGGGTGCACATTCAGGATGGTACCGGTACCGATGGTAAATTCGACCTGACAATTACAACACAAGCCAATGTTAAAGTTGGCGACGTAGTTACTTTTAAAGGAAAACTTACGTTGGAAAAAGATTTTGGCGCCGGTTATTTCTACGATGTAATTATGGAAGATGGATCCCTGGTAGAAAAAGAGGGAACACAGATTTAATAAGTATCAATATATCCTTTAATAGCTTCGAGATAAGCTGTTAAAGGATATAATTTTTCATCGTACCACAACGATGCAAAATACAATCCAATAGGGGCTTTTTTTAGCCCATTTTTTTTGTAATAATTCTCGAGCCAGGCCAATCCTTTTTCGATTTCAGCTTGTGATTTTGTGCCGTTTAAAGCGGCAACGGCAAGTGCTGTTTCTTCAATCGAACCTTCAATTCCAAAGTCTCCTCCCCAACTGCCATTTTCGTTTTGAACTTTAAGCAGAAATTTCGTTCCGTCAGCGATCATTTTTTGAATTCGATTAATTAGAATAGGCTCATCTTTCAACAATAATTTTGCTTTCTGAACGTAGGTGAGTACCCGCGCAGTTCCGTATACCGGATTTCCATGATTGTCGGTATGTTGATTTCCGAACCACAGAGGTAACCAAGAACCATTTTCTTTTTGGTGGTTTTCCAGATAGTCGACGGCTTTGTTTATGGCAGTCGAGTATTGTTTATTCTGTTTTAAACTCAGCTCTAACTTGTATACATTCAGTAGTTTTGCAAGCGCTAAAACACAGTGCCCGGTTAAATCGGCACAACTCTGATCGAAAGGTAATTTTCCCCAGCCACGCGAAAAAGTAGGGAAACCGCCATCGTTATTTTGAAGTTTCAGCAGCCATTCTCCTCCACTCAATATTTCTTCTCTGATTGTATGATGAGGTGCTAGATCTAAAAGTGCCAGAATGGCTCCCGGCGTATCGTCGCAATCGGGAACAGAACCTGAGTAGTTTGTCCAACTCCAGCCACCCGGCAAAGTGCCGTTAAACGAATGCACCGTTTTATTCTGCACCGATAGCAAATGATTGACAATTCGCTTTTGTTGTGTTTCCGACAATACTTCGTCTTTTCTTTCTCCCAACGCTTTTACACTAAGTGTGGTTACCCATGTTGAGAGGTCAATATCGATGGGCCAGCTGCCATCTTCACGTTGTGTACGCTTTAAAAAGGCAATTCCTTTGTCTACAACAATCGAATCTCTTAATCCCGCATTTATAAGGCTTAAGGCAACAAATGCAGTCAGTGGAATCGCTTCCAGGAAACCTCCACTTTCGGGTAGCGATCGTTCCAGAATTTTTAGGGCTTTCTTTTCTGCTATTGCTCTAATGGCACGTGTTAATCCGTTAGATTTTTTCTTGCGGAAAACCACAATCCCAACGGCAATCAGTGCCGGAATTGCATAACTAACCACACTCAGATTCAGCAAACGATAAAATTTGCGCGGCAACAAAGCCAGCTCGAAAGGTAACTGCGGAATGTGTTTAAAACCATCGTCGCCGGGAATGCCGCAAAGTGCACACAGCGTTAAAATCGGTACCGAGAATGTATAATCTTTTTGGTAGTGATCGAGAATTACTTTTGCCACCTGATCAGAGCGAACATCAACATTTTGTGTTTTTAGGTAGTCAGCCAGTTTTTGCTGTGTTGACTTTACTTCAGGATTGTTTTCTGTGTAAAGGTTCAAGGTAGCATAAGAAAGTAAAGAGCTTGAAATATTGGCCGGACTTTCGGGTGTGTCTCCAAAACCACCGTCAGCATTTTGATGGGAGGAAAGCCATTTCAGCCCTTTTTCAATTTCCTGCTGATGAAGTGTGGCATCGTGAAAATGAAGTGCCGCAATAGCAACAGCCACACCAAGCGCACTCGACGATAATTCTCCCGACCAGAAGCCGTCATCGTTAAGCTCGCTTAGCAAAATATCGCTGAGTTCCTTAAATAGTATTTCTAACTGTTCTTTTTTCAATTTCTTCCTTTTTAAACCACATTAGGCACATTAGAATTTTGCCTATTGCAATTTGCTTATTACCTATTCCTTCAAAAATCTAAAATCGTTAATCATCATTCAATATTCCTTTTCTTTTATCATCGCTTTATCTTTCTTGCTCCAGACTCTTATCGATCTCTGATCTATGCCTCGTCGTGGAGCGCAGTTGGTTTGTATGTTCTAACCCCGGAGCTAAAGCACTGGGCTACCGATATCTCGTCCCTACAGGACTCAATGCCAACTGTTAATTGCTAATTGCCAACTCCTTCTGAAATCTAAAATCGTTAATCATTTCCGACACTTCGGTCGGGACTAGTTCCACTAACCATTTTTAGTTCTCCGCCTATCTGCGGTTCCTAAAAACCGAGTGTCACTGAGTATTCATCATTCATTCTCCTTTTGCCTTTCAACTTTTTCCTTTTTACTTAATTTCTTACAAGGCTTCCCAATGCCAGCAACCCATAAAACGTATATTCCAAATCGCGTGTTTCGTCACCATCACCGGAAAGAAAGGCTCCTGAAAGATAATTCATTTGAATAAAATCAAGGCAATCGGGAGTGATCAGTCGCAGATCGTAATTGGTTTCAGCCAAAGAAAAAAGTGCTACGCCGGTTGATAATGTGTCGCTGAAAGGTGTAGTTTCAAAAGCCCTGAAACCTGCCTGCAACTGGTGAAATTCCAATAGCAATTTCTGGTATTTTCTGTAGCCCAATCCCAAATCGAAACGGGCAAAACAAAGTGCTGCGACTAAACTACACGGCGAGTTTTCTTTCACCTTGTAAAAGGATAACCAAACGCGTGCCATCAGGTTAAAGAGAAAACGATTTTTCGCAGTGGCATCAATGGTTAATGCCAGCAGAAAAAAACGGTAAGAAATATCCATAAAGTTGTGACCCGAAAAAACTTTCCTGAGCAACGAGAATACTGATTCGTTTTTTTGTTGCGGAAACAACTCCGTTTTCATCAGGTTTAGCGCCAGATCTTCGACTCTACTTGATGTTGCCGGGTGTTTTGAAATGTATGTTTTTAATTGCTCAATTTCGGTGTTTTGTCCGATGGCTAAACTTAACCAGCAACCAAAAAGCGAGTAATACGGATCTGGATTTCCGGCACGATCGCAAAAGCCACCCGAAGCGTGTTGCTGACTTTTAATAAAATCAATGATTTCGTGTTGTATTTCGGGCGATAAAGTTTCAAATCCTAAAGAAAGTCGCCGAACCAGTTTTTTGTAGATCGCGATCTTCTTTGGTTTACTCATTGGTAGTTTCTGACTTAAAGATTTTTCCCATCACACCATAAAGGCTCAGGCGTAGCTTGGAATTTTCCAGTTTATCGAGTTCTGCGTAACAGTTGTCGACGTATTTCTGTAGGTATTCTTTTGCAACTTCCTGTAATCCGTTTTCATCAATCAGCTTTCTGAATTCGGTTACCTGTTCGAACAAGTTTGCTGGTGTCTCTTTATCCTGATCTGCAAAATGTTTATTCAGCAAGGCCAGCAGGAACGGATAATCTCCGGTTTTTTCGGCGGTGTGTGGTTCTGTATATTCATTCAGATCGTCGCGAATTTGGTAAGCAATTCCCATATAATCAGCAAATTGTTCCAGAATTTGTTGTTCCTGTTTGTTTGCTTCACCAACAATTGCTCCCAAAAGCAAGGCCACTTTAATGGCTTCGCCGGTTTTATTTTTAAAAACCCCGATCATCTCATCGGGCAGCAACTGAATTTTGCCATCGTTAAAAAGAATGTCGACACCTTGTCCGCGTGTTAATTGTATGTGTGAGCGTGCAATAAAACGCAGGCAGTTTTTGATGGTTGCATTCGAAACATCCAGATCACTCAGCAACTCATAGCCTTTGCCAATCAGGAAATCACCGGCATTAATGGCCTGAGGTACGCCGTATTTTGCATGTGCTGTAAGCGTGTTGTAACGCTGGTTGGCATTGTCCTCAATGTCGTCGTGAATAAGGGATGCCTTATGGAAACACTCGATAATAAGCGTTAAAGGCTGTAAAAGCTCATCGTTATCAGTATTTGAGTAAGCCAGATAACTTAAAGCTGTAAGCAGGGGACGTATTCTCTGTCCATCAACAAGCAAATATTCCTGTACAATTTGTTCGGTTTTATCGCGGCCCTGAATGTATTTTTCGATGTTTGCTTTGGTGAAAAAATCTTCAATGCGGTTCTTTAACAACGATACCGAAATAGGCTGGTGTTCTTCATCAGATTCAAACGAACGCATTTCATCCAGAATCCATTTTATGTCAGCGCGGGTGTCTTCGCAACCATCAAAAAGTAGCGGAATTCCGATTACCGGAACGGCAGCATTTGACACCGGCTCGAACGAACGTTGCAACACCGGCATACAACTCACACCAATTACGGCATCAATCGATCCTTCTTCCACCAAACCAACGGCAACGGTAGTTCCTTCGGCCACCAGGTTGGCGTAACCTTTCGATTCGGCTTCAATTAACAGATCATCGATAGGGCAGGCTTTACATCCGGCGCAGTTCAATCCCAATTCGTCGAACATGCCCTCGCATTTTTCCTTATTGTTTAAACATTGAGGAAGTAATAAAAGACGACGGCTCATGGGCGTGGCTTTTACCGTTTTGCGCCACGATTCGTTGCCCAACAAAACCATGGCAAAAGGAATAAACTCTTCTGAGATTTCCTGATCAGCGATCATGGCGGTTGCAAGTTGCTCCAGTTTCAAAATGTTGACAGGTGGGCGCAGACCAATTTTTTCGACCATAGCAGCAGCAGCCTTACGCATTTTGTTGCGTATGAACGATTCCTCAGGAACTTTCAATATGCCGTTTGTCTCCTTCATATTATCCGTAGGCGCCAAAGCCAAAAAATGCCCGTTTTTTTGCAAAGCGATACACCCAACTCTTTTCGCGAACGGGTTTTGCCGAGCCATGGCTGGAAACTTTTACCATTTTGCTCAGTCGTTCGGCTTCGTTATCCCGGCCCGATGTATCTTTTGCGGCGTGTTGTTTTGTATAATTTACCAACCACTGCGGATCGTCCATGACGATGCACCCCGTGGTCAGTTTTGGTATTTCTGTTTTAAATCCTGCCAAAAAAGTTGAATTGCGGTAAACACTTTCCAGATCACCATCGGCCACATTGTTGGTGGCAAACTGAATAACAGGGCAAGGTTCAATATCGCCCGATGCATTAATATGGTGACTCAATCCCGATGCTGCGGGGCACAATCCTTTGCCATTTTCATCCCAGTAAGCATCGATTATGGCAATGTTGTATTTCTTACGAGCATCGACCATAAACTGACGAAGTTGCTCAATCTGTTCTGCCGAAAGACAGAGGTCAACAGTGGCGTCTTGTCCCGCCGGACGATAAATGTAGTACCACAAATAAAGCACCCCGCGATCGATCAGCGATTGAATAAATTCATCCGAAAAAGCAAGATCGATATTTGATTTGCAAACACTCATGGCTACACCAGTTATCAATCCTGCATCGGTTGAATGATCGATGGCAGCCTGCGCTTTTTGGTAAACGTTTTTTCCTCCGCGACGCACATCGGCAACTTCGTTGTCGCCTTCAAAACTAATCAGTGGCGAAACGTTGGCCAGTTTGCGCAAACGTTCAGCAATTTCCTTAGTCAGCAATGTGCCGTTGGTAAATAGTTGAAAGTAGCAATCAGAATGTTTTTCAAAAACATCAAAAAGTGGTTTATACATCAATGGTTCGCCACCCAGTATTCCGAAAAAATAGGATCCTTTTGCTTTTGATTGCGTAATGATAGAATCCAGCATTTCGGGCGACATTCGCGCATTTTGTTTTTTATGCGTTACCCAACATCCCTGACAATTCAGGTTACAATCGTCGGTAACCGAAATAAAATGGAATGCCGGGAAAAAATCGCCATTTTTTATGCGTTTCTGAAAACGCTGAATGCCACGGGCGCCTTTTATGCCCATGTTATATGCAAACTTATACAAGCATTTTTTATCTGTTTTCAGTAGTTGTTTAAGCATCGTTTTTTGGGTTCTTAAAGCTGTTCTTTAATTCTTCCAGGGCTCTCTTTTTCTCTTCTTCGGCTTGTTGAAAAGCGCCTTGTTTGAAAATATTTCTCCGGGCGTTGTTTCGTTCGTTCAGCATAACAAACAAATTCCCTTTTTGATCGTTTCCAGATGTTTTTTCCCCTGTTGGTTCTGCTCCTGATAAAGCTGAATTCTCGGGTAATCGTGGGAAAATGATTGCCGAAGCCGGACAGGTTCGTCCACAAGCCGGGCAGTTATTTTTGCACGACAACGGATTAACAACCTCGAGACTTTTTTTATTGTACGAATAAACCCCAAAAACACAAAACCGTGCACATTGTCCGCAAAGGGTACAACGCGATTTATCGATAATCGGGTACCAGGCCGGAACTTTCAGGTCGGTCTTTTTTATTTCGTAAAATGTTTCGTCTTGTTTTTCTTCGATTTTCCCGGATAACTCTGCAGTAATTTGTTCGGCACCGGCTTCCCTGAAATTAAATACCTCGTAATTGCTCAGTTGCACCCCATTCTGCTCAAACATATTTTTAATGGCTCGCGGATAGCACGCGGCAATTAATGTTTTATCGTAATCTTTATCCAGATTGTGCAGGAAATCTTTTTCATTGAGCGAAAAAGCACACAGGTCGTGTAGTTCGTAAATATCAACTCCGAGCGGTTTGAAAGCTTCGGAAAGCTCATCCTTTTTTTCGTCGGAAATGATGCCCGCACCACAGTTGCAAAAAATCAGGCAAGTTTTGTTTGTCATTTTTCTGGTAATGAAAAGCTAAATAAGCAAAATTCTGCTCAACTTAAAAATGCTTGCCCGCCTTTAACAATCAATTAAGACGGATAGGCTGTTAACCGCGATGAATAAAATTGTTTTGCAGATGAGTTGACCCGATTGGCAGAGGAAAAGGTACGCACATTGAATTAATGGCACAAAAGACGAGGAATGACCTGATTTTGTAATAATTATTCCGAAATTTATACCAGTACATTGAAACAGACAATCAAAATATTATGAACCGCTTATTGCTTATTGCCTTGTTTGCCCTGCTTTTTGTTTCGTGCAATTCGGAAAAGGAGCAGAAACCTAAAAAGAATGTTGAACTGTCGGCTCACGACCAAAAAATGGAGTGGTGGCGTGAAGCCCGCTTCGGAATGTTTATCCACTGGGGATTGTATGCCGAGCCGGCAGGGGAATGGAAAGGCGAGCGTATTCCTGGTATTAGTGAGTGGATTATGGCGAATGCGAAAATTCCGGTGAAGGAATATGAGAAATTGGCCGAATCGTTTAATCCCGATAAATACGATGCCGAAGAATGGGTGAAACTGGCTAAATATGCCGGAATGAAATACATTGTAATTACTTCGAAACACCACGATGGTTTTGCAATGTTTCATTCAAAAGCCAGCAAATACAATATTGTTGATGCCACGCCATTTGATCGCGATCCGTTAAAAGAACTCGCTGAAGTTTGTGAAAGAGAAGGGATACGACTTGGTTTTTACTACTCGCAGGCGCAAGACTGGCACGAGCCGGGCGGAACGTACTGGAACATTGAAGAGGGCGAACCGCATTGGGATCCGGATCTGAAACGCGAACCACTGATGAATTACATTAATGGAAAAGCGGTGCCACAGGTAAAAGAAATTCTCGAAAATTACGGTGGACTTGACATTTTGTGGTGGGACACGCCACGCGGAATGATAGAAGAAGCGGCTAACGCATTAAAAGCAGTAACCGATGATTATCCAAATCTGATCACAAATAACCGTTTGTATCGTCCGTGGCCCGGAGATTTTCAAACACCGGAACAGCATGTGCCGCCAACAGGACTGGATTACGATTGGGAGGTGTGTATGACCATGAACACCAGCTGGGGCTACAAATGGTACGACGAAAATTGGAAATCATCAGAGGAGCTAATAAAGATGCTGGTTGATATTGCCAGTAAAGGCGGCAATCTGTTATTGAATGTGGGACCAACTGCAAAAGGTGAATTCCCGAAAGCCAGTGTTGAAAGGCTAAAAGAAATGGGGCACTGGATGCAACAAAACGGTAAATCGATTTATGGTACCAGCGCGAGTCCGTTTTATAAACTTCCGTGGGGACGTTGTACTACCAAAAAAGAAGGAGGCGTAACCAATCTTTATCTACACGTTTTCGACTGGCCAAAAGATGGTTTGCTGCGGGTGCCAGGACTGGAAGCGAATGTACGAGATGTTTATCTTTTGGCGAATCAGCAGCAGCATTTTGCCTGGAAATTTGAAGATGGTGATTTACATATTCATGCGCCATCGGTGATATTTGATGAGATAAATACGGTTGTGGTTGTGAAGATTCGCGGAGAGATGACAGTAACCAGTAATAAACCACATCTAAAAGAGGGAAGTATACTGCTGCCCGCTGATTTTGCCGATATTTATAATCCAGGTTATGGAGAACACGCCGTTTTAAAAGGCAGCGGATCAAATTCGGTTGTAACAAACTGGATAGATGCACGAACACGACTGGAGTGGATTTTTGATGCAGAACCGGGAAAATATCGTGTTGAAGCTTTGGTATGGAGTGCTGAAAAGGGAGGAGTGTCAGTTACCTTAGGCGATCAGAAAATAGAAGCTGAAATTCCCGATACCGGAGAGGAGTATGAATTATTGAAACTGGGTGAAATTGAAATAAAGGAAAGCGGTGAACAATCAATTTCGTTGTTGCCTGCTGCAGGAAATAATCGCGATAAACAGTTGATGTATTTGGAGTTGATAAAGCTGAAGCAATGAGGATTGTCATCTCGATCCGTCGGCTGACGGAGAGAGATCTGTTACAGCAGAGTTTCTAAGTGACAGATTCTTCGCTATGCTCAGAATGACCGCTGGTATGGATTAAGCAAGGCGCTTAGCGGTTTTGAACCACTAAGCGCATCACTTATTAAAGTTTTTATTTACTCATCTCCGCAAAATATTTATAGAATAGCGGAATGGTTTTTATGCCTTTGTAAAACTGCTCCAGCGGGTAGTTCTCGTTGGGCGAGTGGATGGCATCCGATTCAAGTCCGAAGCCCATTAATACTGTTTTAATTCCAAGTACCTTCTCAAAAGTTGAGATAATTGGAATACTACCTCCTGAGCGAACAGGTACAGGACGCTTTCCGAAAGTATCGGTGTAAGCTTTTTCAGCTGCCTGGTAGGCCGGAATATCAATTGGGCAAACATAAGCAGGGCCACCGTGTAATGAGGTAACCTCAACTTTTACCGAGTTGGGCGCAATACTTTCGAAGTGCTCTTTAAAAAGCACGGCTATTTTTTCGTGATCCTGATCGGGTACCAAACGCGATGAGATTTTAGCAAATGCTTTTGATGGCAATACGGTTTTTGCACCTTCGCCTGTATAGCCGCCCCAAATACCACACACATCAAACGACGGGCGAATGCCGGTGTGTTCGCTAGTTGTAAATCCTTTTTCTCCTTTCAGCTCATCAACGCCAATGGCTTTTTTATATTTTTCCTCGTTAAACGGAGCTTTAGCCAGCAACGCACGTTCTTCAGCCGAAACTTCCTGTGCCGTATCGTAAAATCCGGGAATGGTAATTGTTCCGTTTTCGTCAACCATTTGGTCGATCATCGAACAAAGTACATTAATTGGGTTGGCAACAGCGCCACCAAATAATCCGGAATGCAGGTCGCGGTTTGGGCCGGTAACTTCTACCTGCCAGTAGGCCAAACCTCGTAATCCTGTTGTAATTGAAGGAATATCGGCAGCCAACATTGATGTGTCAGACACTAAAATAATATCAGCTTTAAGCATTTCTTTGTTTTGCTCACACCAAAGTCCAAGGTTCGGTGATCCAACTTCCTCTTCGCCTTCAATCATAAATTTTACATTGCAGGGCAGTGTGTTGGTTTTTACCATCAGCTCGAAAGCTTTGGCGTGCATCATTCCCTGTCCTTTATCATCGTCGGCCCCGCGGGCGTAAATCTTACCATCGCGCACTTGCGGATCAAACGGAGGGGTATCCCACAAATCAATAGGATCAACCGGCATAACGTCCATGTGTCCGTAAACCAAAACGGTTGGCAGAGCGGGATCGATAATCTTTTCACCATAAGTTACCGGGTTACCTGCGGTCTCAAAAATATCGGCTTTGTCGGCGCCGGCTTCCAGCAATGTTTTTTTCCAGTATTCAGCAGCTTTGTACATATCTGGTTTGTGGGCGGCAATCGAACTGATCGACGGAATGCGGATCAATCCGAATAATTCCTCCAAAAACCTGTCTTTGTTTTCCTCTACATATTTATTAATGTATTCCATAACTTTTAATTGTGTTTTCCTTAAATAATTGACGATGAAAATAGTGTTTTTAGCAGGATTAAAAAAGAGGTTTTGTCATGAACCGACGCACAAAAAAAGGGCGATCATACGACCGCCCTTTCAATAAGTTTATCACAACTTAATTAGTCAACAATAGCTTTAAATTTAGCATTGTCGAAATATTTTGCGAATTCCATATCTGTTTTGGCAACTGCTTTCAAGTCCGCGTTCATGTCAACAGCAGCTTTCAGACTGTCGAACAATAACGATTCTTTTGCAGTACGAGCACCAATTACAGCTTTGAAATATTCTGTCATGTAGCAACCTTCAATTGTACAAGCGTCAAGATCTTTAACTGCGCCGTTGTTGTTCCCGGCCAGTAATTTTGCCAATCCTGAGTTTACATCAGCAAATTTGTTGAAGTACTGAACAGCTCTGTCGTACTCTGCTTTTTTAATGCTAACAATACCCATGTTGTAGTTTACAGCGTCGCCGGCACCTGCAGCAGCTCCAAATAAAGCTTCAGCACCTTCAACATCGCCTTCAGTTAAAGTAACAGCACCAACGTTGTTTTTAACGATAGGCTCGTTGTTCGCCAATTTCTCAGCTTTGTCGAACATTGGTTTTGCATCGGCATATTTGTATTGCTGAACCATTACATAACCTACGTTGTTCGGGCCTCTCCAGTCGTTTGGATAGGCTTTAACGAACGAGTTGTATACTGAAAGTTGTTCGTTAAGATCTTCGAATAAAGTAGCAGCGTAAAGCAATTCTGCAGGATTTAAAGAAGCAGGATCAGCTTTGGCAGCAGCTTTTAATTCTTCGTCGGTTTTACCGATCATATCAACGCTGGTAGTCATTTTTGCACGACGTAACTCAGGAAGAATTTCGTCAGCAACAGCAGTAAATGTAACACTCAGGTTACGAATTTCGCGCTCGCGAACTTCAGGATCGTTGTACATAGAAAGTACGCGAAGGATCAGTTCTTTGTCTTTAATGTTCGATTGCTCCAACAATGTTTTAAATCCGTCCCAGTCTTCAGGAGTGTATTTTGTTTTCAACTGAACATCAACACCGGCTTCTTTTAATTTTTTAGCCAAAAATGCTGAAGAAGTTTCTTTACGTTTTGCAGCAAGGTCAGTGTTCAAATCGATCTCACCATCAGGAGAAGCGTAAGCCGAAATCTCAACATCTTTCAGGTCGATTCTTTCGTCTTCGTTTGCTTTTTTAGTGTAGTCTTCCAAAGCCGAAACTTCAGTTTTCGAAGTCTCTTCGCGGCGAAGGTTCGAACGGTTGATCAGGTATTTGATGTCTGCTGTCATTTCATCAGGAACAATGCGCTGGAAAGCGTCGATGTTCGGATCGTATTTTCCGCTGTTGTTAGCTTCGCGCTGAACACCTAAAATAGCTTTAGGGATCATGATCACTTTTTCGCTTGTAGCGATAACACCGTCAGCAACTTTGATTGGCTCGAAATCAACAGACTTAGCACCTTGAGAAGCTTTGATGTTTACGTAAAGCTCTGATTTTGCCATTGCATTTTTGTAATCAACAGCATCTTTATAACTTACGTTACCACCGTTGTAGCTAATTACTTTGTTGTTGGCTTCAACGTTTTCGCCCTGAACAGAAACCGGCTGGTAAGCAGTTTCGCCACCTTCGTATTTTAATACCGGAGTGGCTGTTAGAGTTACTTTTTTATTGAAGTATTTGGCGGGGAAACGGGCGTCGATTGCTACCCCAACTTCACTCGCGTGTGCTTCGAGCACTTCAGGAGTAACTTTGAAGTTAATTTGATCGGCATTTTTCTTCATTTTGTTTAGTCCGGAACATCCAGACAATACAACCGCAACACCAACGAAAAGGGCGATAGGTTTAAAGTTGATTCTTCTCATAACAGACATTATTTATACTTAAATTAAAAATTCACATTCGAGCAGACAAAAATAAAAAGCTTTTCATTATTTGAAAGCTGTAGCTCATGTTTTTATCACAATATCAGACGGTTTATCCCTAATTTATATTCACTATTAAAAATGGCGGATTTCAATTGCTGATAATGGTCAGGATTTTGCACAAAATCGATGCCATTAATGTCGATAATCAGTATTGGGAAGGAGGAAATTTGTTTAAAAAAGTTAAAGTATCCGTCACCGATTTTAGCCAGGTAAACAGGATCCATATTTTGTTCATAATCGCGCCCGCGCATTTTTATATTTTTCATCAGTCGGTCGACATCTGAATGGAGGTAAACGTATAAATCGGGTTTGGGCATCGATTCGAAAATAATGTTGAAGATTTGCCGGAAAAGATGGTACTCATCTTTTTTTAAGGTGTTCTCGGCAAAAATTGCTGTTTTCGCAAAATAGTAGTCGGCCACCATAAACGGGTGAAAAAGATCGAGGTTGAGCACTTCGTTTTTTATCTGGTTGTAGCGATCGGCTAAAAACGATAGTTCCAGCGGAAATGAATAACGTTCTTTGTCTTTGTAAAACTTCGGCAGAAATGGGTTGTCGGCAAATTGCTCCAACACCAGTTTGGCGTTGTAATCTTCGGCAATCATTCGCGAAAGTGTTGATTTGCCGGCCCCTATATTTCCCTCAATAACCAGAAATTGCATTATCCTTCAACATAAAAATTCCCGGTAACAAATCGTGCTACCGGGAATCCAAAAGTAGTATTTCTTGATTGAAAATTCCGGCTTGTTTACAATTAATTTTTCAATATAATTCCGGCTTTGGGGAATGAGCTATAACTAGCCCCGTCTTTTAAGGCGGGGACGGAAAATAGGTTAGAGAAAAAGGAATAAAAGGGAATTTTGTAATTTTTAATTTACAAAATTCCCTTTTATTCCTGCGATCAGTCTGAATGTGCTAGTCCCCACCCTAAAGGATGGGGTTATTCATATTCATCATCCGGAGACTCCGAATTTTATTCAGCCAGCGTTTTAATACCCATATTCCACAATGTGAAGCCATAAATATCGGCATACTGCTCAATGGTTTTGCTTACCGGTGTTCCTGCTCCGTGACCTGCATCCGTTTCAATACGTATAAGAACCGGATTATCGCCTGCCTGTTTGGCCTGCAATTCGGCAGCAAATTTAAAGCTGTGTGCCGGAACTACACGGTCGTCGTGGTCGCCGGTGGTTACCAGTGTTGCCGGATAAGCAACGCCGGCTTTTACATTGTGCACCGGCGAATAACCTTTTAGGTATTCAAACATTTCTTTGTTGTCTTGGGCCGTTCCGTAATCGTAGGCCCAACCTGCACCTGCTGTAAAGGTGTGGTAACGTAACATATCCATTACACCAACTGCCGGAAGTGCCACTTTCATCAGCTCAGGACGTTGTGTCATAACCGCTCCAACCAATAATCCACCGTTCGATCCGCCACGGATGGCGAGGTAATCGCTCGATGTATATTTCTCTGCAATCAGATATTCAGCAGCGGCAATAAAATCGTCGAAAACATTTTGCTTTTGCATTTTTGTTCCGGCGTCGTGCCACTTTTTACCGTACTCACCACCACCGCGTAAATTGGCAACAGCATAAACACCACCTTGCTCCAGCCAAACAGCGTTGGTAACCGAAAAACTTGGTGTAAGGCTAACGTTAAAACCACCGTAACCATAAAGGATCGTTGGGTTCTTTCCATTCAGTTCTGTGCCTTTTTTGTAGGTAATGATCATCGGAATTTTCGTGCCGTCTTTCGAGGCGTAGAACACCTGTTTGCTTTCAAAATCATTTGGATTGAAATCGATAGCCGGTTTGCGGTACAATTCCGATTCGCCGGTCTCAAAATCATACTGATAAATGCTTCCCGGTGTAATGTAGTTGGTGAAAGTGTAATACATCTCAGTAGCCTTTTTCTTGGCACCAAAACCACCAACAGATCCAACTCCGGGCAATTCTACTTCGCGAATCATTTTGCCGTTGTAATCGTATTGGTAGACTTTTGAAACCGCATCTATCATGTATTCGGCAAAGAAGTAGCCACAGCCGGTTGACGTGCTAAGTACATTTTCTGTTTCAGGAATAAAATCCACCCAGTTTTCAGGAGTTGGATTACTTACATCGGTAGTAACAACTCTTTGGTTAGGTGCATTTAAATTGGTAACCAGGTAGAGTTTAGTGCCCACATTGTCGATTACCTGAGTATCGCTCTTGTCTTCGGCAAGAATGGTAATAAACTTGCTATTTGGTTTTGTAAGGTTTTTAATAAACAATTTGTTGCCGGAAGTAGAAATAGCGGCCGTAATTACCAAATAATGGTTGTCATCAGTAACATACCCATTTACGTAACGGTGTTTTTGCTCGGGTGTTCCACCAAATATCAGCTCATCCTCTTTTTGAGCCGTGCCCATTTTATGGTAGTACAATTTATGCTGATCGGTTTTTGCCGATAACTGACTTCCCTTTGGTTTGTCGTAGCTTGAGTAGAAAAATCCTTCGTCGCCTTTCCACGAAATACCGGTAAATTTCACATCAATCAAAGTGTCGCCAATTTGCGTTTTGGAGTCGGTATCCATAATGATGATCTTACGCCAGTCGCTACCTCCTTCAGAGATCGAATAAGCGGCAATTTTACCGTTCTCCGAAAAACTCAAAGCGTCTAACGAAGTTGTTCCGTCTTCCGCAAAAGTGTTAGGATCGAGAAAAACTTCGGCAGTTGATTCATCTGCCCCGGTTTTAAAACGGTAAACCACATATTGGTTTTGCAGTCCGTCGTTTTTGTAAAAATAGGTCCAGTCGCCTTCCTTAAACGGCGCACCCACTTTTTCGTAGTTCCATATCGACGAAAGTCTTTCTTTTAATTCTTCTCGGTACGGAATCTGGTTCAGGTAGCCATAAGTTACTTTGTTTTCTGCTTTCACCCATTCGGCAGTTTCGGCCGAGTGGTCGTCTTCGAGCCAACGATACGGGTCGGCCACTTCAACACCAAAATAGGTGTCTTTTACGTCTCCTTTTTTTGTCACAGGATAATCCAATTTTTTTTGTTGTTCAGTACAGGCAAACAGAACAATTGATGCCAGTACAAATAAAACAGTGTTCTTCATTGTGCAGTTGTTTTTCGCTAAATAAATAATTCTTGATTACAATTTCCTTGATATCAGTCATGCGAGTGTTGGAAAGGTAACAGCATACCACTGTTTTTGTTGACCGGACTTACATAAGCCGCTTCTCTTTTCTGAGCTTTTTGTCTTTTAAATGCCCCCAAACATAGGTTGGCAACAGGCAGATGGAAAAACCAATAAGGAACAATTCGAGTTTAATGTCGGCATTTAGCTGCATAAGCAGGTAACCAAGTATAGAACCAGCTATAATTCCAAAGAAAGAAATGAGGTAGGTGAAATAATACGGTGCATAAAAACCGTGTTCCTTTTGCATGTGTTTCGAGAGGCGGGTAATCAGTCGGTCGTAAGTTCGGCGATCTTTACCAACATGGTTTACTGCCTGATGGATGGTGTCAACCGCTTCTGCAATATCGATCCGGTTTCTTTGACACTCGGGGCAGCTGCCGGAAAAATCGTCAACACGTGCGATGTTGCGTTTAAACTCGTCGATACGGAAAAAGCGAAGGTCTTTATCGTTGCCGCCTTGTAATTGTTCGTCTATTTTATTGTGAAGTTCTTCTGACCAGTTACCCATGTTTTTCAAATTTTGATGGCGAAGTTAAGAAAAGGAAGTGAAATGTCACTTGTCATTGGTCACCGGGAAACAAAAAACGCTCCACCAAAAGGCGGAGCGTTTTTATTATTTTGCTTGAAATTTATTCAGCTCTTAGTCGTTATCGCGACGAGGACGGAAGTCTCTGCGATCGCCACCTCTGCGGTCATCACGTCTTCTGTCGCCACCTCTGCGGTCATCGCGACGGCGATCTCCACCTCTGCGGTCACCACCACGATTTTCTCTTGGTGGGCGCTCTACGTAACCTTCTGGTTTTGGAAGCAACACTTTGCGCGAAAGTTTCAGTTTACCGGTTTTTTCGTCAACACCGATCAGTTTCACTTCAACAATTTCGCCTTCTTTGGCAAAGTCCTCTGCGTTTTCAACGCGTTCCCAAGCCATTTCAGATACGTGCAACAAACCTTCTTTTCCAGGAATAATCTCGATAAATGCTCCGAAAGAAACAACCGATTTTACTTTTCCCTGGTAAATTTCACCAACTTCAGGAAGTGCAGTAATTGCTTTGATTTTTGCTTTTGCAGCTTCAATTGGCTCTAAACCTGCTCCAGAAATCTGAACCAAACCTGCATCGTCAACTTCTTCGATTACGATTACAGTTTCTGTTTCTTCCTGAATCGCCTGAATAACTTTTCCACCAGGTCCGATTACCGCACCGATCATATCTTTAGGAATCTGAACGGTTTCGATACGTGGAACATTTGGTTTAAAGTCTTCGCGAACTTCAGGAATCACTTTAAGCATTTCGCCTAAAATGTGTAAACGGCCTTCTTTTGCCTGTTGCAATGCTTCTGCAAGCACTTCGTATGGCAGTCCGTCAACTTTAATATCCATTTGAGTAGCGGTAATACCATCGGCAGTACCGGTTACTTTAAAGTCCATGTCACCCAGGTGGTCTTCGTCACCAAGAATGTCAGAAAGAACGGCGTATTTTGAAGCACCTTTATCGGTAATCAATCCCATTGCGATACCCGATACCGGTTTTTTGATCTTCAATCCGCAGTCCATCAATCCCATTGTTCCGGCACAAACAGTTGCCATCGATGATGATCCGTTTGATTCCAAAATATCAGAAACAATACGAACTACATAAGGCGAATCTGCAGGAAGCATTTTCTTCAATGCGCGGTGTGCCAGGTTTCCGTGACCGATCTCGCGACGGCTGGTTCCGCGTGGCGTTTTAGGATCGCCAACACAGAATGGAGGGAAGTTATAATGTAAAAGGAATTTCTCTTTTCCCTGAACAGTTACCTGGTCGATAATCTTTTCATCCATTTTGGTACCCAATGTAATCGAAGTTAACGATTGGGTTTCTCCACGGGTGAAAATCGATGATCCGTGTGCACCAGGAAGATAATCAACCTCTACCCAGATAGGACGGATTTCGTTAGTTTTACGGCCATCCAAACGAATTGCATCGTCAAGGATCATGCGGCGCATAGCTTCTTTTTCTACGTCGTGGTAGTAACGGCGAATCAATTTTTCGTTGGCTACCAAATCAAGCTCCTCGTTTTCGGCGTTTGCCTCAAGGTAAGCTTCAACATATTCGTCAACAACAGCAGCAAAAGACTCCATACGCAGGCTTTTGTTGGTAATTTGTTGTTTGGCAATGTCGTATGCTTTTTCGTAAAGATCGGCTTTTACCTGTGCACGCAATTCTTCGTCGTTGTTTTCGTGACAGTATTCACGTTTTACAACTCCCAGTTCTGCAGCCAGTTCTTCCTGAACTTTACAATGCTTTTTAATTTCGTCGTGTGCAACTTTAATCGCTTCCAACATTACATCTTCCGACACTTCATCCATTTCGCCTTCAACCATCATAATGTTGTCGAACGATGCTCCAACCATAATGTCAAGATCGGCCTCGGCCAATTGCGAGTATGTTGGATTGATAACGAATTCGCCACCGATGCGGGCTACGCGAACTTCTGAAATCGGAGTAGTGAAAGGAACATCTGAAACAGCGATAGCTGCTGATGCTGCTAATCCTGCCAGGCAATCTGGCATTTCATCTTTTCCTGATGAGATCAGTGAGATCATTACCGCGGTTTCAGCGTGGTAATCTTCCGGGAAAAGTGG
>NZ_CAJXTC010000018.1 GCF_913060805.1 uncultured Draconibacterium sp. | reverse complement strand
TTCTTTTTGATGTTTATGGTTTTATTCAAAATTAATCCATTCTATTTCACCGATAATTAATACCTCAAATCTAAGGTCAAAGGAGGAGAATTGACCGTATTCCAATTCAACTTTTGGAGTAACAAACAAAGTCACAGCACAAAAATTACTATCATTGCACAACAAATCGCTTTGCGCCCGGCGCTTTGCTCCATGCCGTTATTATGACTTTTACATTCAAACATTTCACAGAACTCACTACAAACGAGCTTTATGATATCCTTCAACTTCGGGCAGAGATTTTTGTGGTTGAACAGGACTGTGTTTACAACGATATCGATGGTCTGGACAAAGATGCCATCCACCAGTTTTTGGAAAAAGACGGGCAAATTGTGGCCTACTCGCGTTTGTTAAAACCGGGAACTCGTTTTAATGATTACTCGATTGGACGTGTTGTGGTAAAAGAATCGGAGCGAGGAACAGGGCTGGGAATTCGGATGATGGAAGAAGCAAAAACTTACATTCTGGAAAACTGGAAGCCGGATAAAATAAAAATCAGCGCTCAAAAATACCTGCGTAAATTTTACGAAGACCTGGGATTTAAAATTGTAACGGACGAATACCTCGAAGATGGTATCCCGCACTACGGAATGTTGTTTGAAAACCAAGCCGATTAAAGAGATGCGAAAAATTGCAATTCTACTATTTGTTTTCCTGAGCAGTCAGTGTTTTGCGTCGCCGCAGGACAGTTTGGTTGAACGCATTTTCAACGAAATGTATAACCAGCATTATGGGCGGGCTGAAGAAATGCTTCGCGAAAACGAAAACAATATCGACTCTATTTTTTTCGCCGTTCTTTCTGTCGACATGAGTTACTGGAAAAATGTTACCGGCACCGACACTCCCGATTACCCGGCTTTTGAAAACGATTTGCAACAACTTTCGCCAATCAATCCCACATCGTCCACCCAGCAGGCGATTCGGCTGGTTACTTTGTCGTACCAATTGCGTTATGAGCTCAAACGTTTCAAACTCATAAAAGCCATTTCAACGCGACAGGATACAAAAACGCTATTCGCCTCGCTAAAAACAAACGAAGAATTACCGCCCGAACAACAGGAATTGTACCAGTTGTATTCCGCGTTATTTCAATATTTCGACAATTATCTGAAACCGTTTTTTGTTTCGGACAAAAAAGAAAACTGTAGCGAAGCATTAAAAACGATGACAAGTTTGTACCAATCGGAAAGCCGGATTACAAAAACGCTGGTTGCCTATTTCCTGGGAAAAACATGGCTGAAATACGAGAACGATCCTCAAAATGCCGTCGCCTATTTTCAGTGGCTGCACAAAAGCTACCCCGAAAATATCAGGTTCGAAGAACTATTGGATGAATGCAACAAGCAGTTAAAATAGGTTTTCAAACATTTCGTGCAATTTTCTGTATCTCCCGTAAGTTTTGATGAAAGAAACTTTTTACTTTACACAAAATTTGTGAGATGATTCAAAGGGTACTTTTTTCGATTTTTTTAGTTTGTTTTAGCTTGTCAACCTGGGCCAACAATGTCAATAACGACAGCATTGCCAACCGGGTATTCACCTTAATTTATCAGCAAAAACTTACTGAAGCTGAAAAAACTTACACAAACGGCAAAAACGAACTGAACGAATTTTACCGTACTTTTTTGAACCTCGATTTGCACTGGTGGAAATACCGCACCACCTATTCAAAAGAAAACTCGGACAAATTGGATGAGTTGATCGATGCATCGTTACTGCCCGAAACCGAAACGTACGAGCAAAAAATGCGTCAGATAATCGTTCGCTCGTACCAACTGCGTTACGACAAAAAGAAATTCAACATATTCGGAATGCTTTCGGCACGCTCCGACATCAGAGACCTGATTGCTGATATTGAAAAAGAAGATCCGCCTTTTACCGGCGATGAACAAAAGCTTTTCGAGAGTTATGTGATCATGTATCAGTACATCGAAAACATCAACTTTTTTGCCAACGCTAAAAAATCGGAAGCACGTGAAAAGAAACTAAAGCGGATGGAAAAATTTGCATCTGAAGATAACGTGATCTTAAATACGGTGGCCGATTTCTTCCTGGCACGCATGTATCAAAAAATTGAGGATAAGCCGGAGGTGGGACTGCAACACTTTAAAATTCTCACAAAAAAATACCCAACAAACAAAACCTTTGCCGAGTATCAAACGGAGTGCGAAGAAAAAATCTAATCCCAAAGCTCGTGCTGCGCATAATCGCGATGAAAAGTGCGCTGCCGGCAACGCGGGCAAATTGCCTTTTTCAGCCGATGAATATTCGTAAGTTTTAAGCGCGCATTACAATCGCGGCAACGGAATTCGCTTTTATGCACAACTGCTTCTTCATCAAAAACAGTTACTTCAATTTTATCATATAAAGTTTTGCAATGCGGACATTTATAAATCTGGAAACCGGCTTTCAAATGCAGATTACTGGAACTTTGTGCCATCTTCCGAAGCAGGTTGTGCGTTTTGTAATGAAAAATCCGAGTGCGCTGTTTCAGGTAGTCGCTAACCGGCTGCGAGTGAACCAGAAAACCATGACCCTGATTAAAACTTTCGGTAAAACCACAATGATCGCAACGATATGAATAAGCGTGTCCCATCGTTTAAAATTAAATATTTTCGGGCGGCTTTTTAATGTTATACAAATTGTTCTTTAAAAAAATCAACTCCACAGAAACATTTTTTAAACTCATCTGTATTAATGACATACATTAAAATATTCAGTAATGAAACGATTAATAATTGCAGCACTTCTACTAAGCATTACATTTGGCAGTTTTTCGCAGGAATTAAAAGTTGGCGACAAAGCACCTGCTTTTTCTACTGTGGCCGACGATGGCTCAACCTGGAATGTAGATGATTATTTAGGCGACAAGTTTATTGTGGTTTATTTTTACCCGGCGGCAATGACCGGCGGTTGTACAAAACAAGCCTGTGCCTACCGCGACATGAAAACACAGATTGACGCAGCCAATGCGGTTGTAGTTGGAATTAGCGGCGATAATGTTGATGGACTCCAACTTTTTAAAAAAGCCAACGACCTGAATTTCCCATTGCTTTCAGATGAAAATGGTGAGATAGCCAAAAAATTTGGAGTTCCGTTGCGCGACGGCGGAACCATTACCCGCGAAATTGATGGCCACAGTTTTGATCTTGTTCGGGGAGCTACAGCATCACGCTGGACCTTCATA
Organism: uncultured Draconibacterium sp.; assembly: GCF_913060805.1. GTDB lineage: Bacteria > Bacteroidota > Bacteroidia > Bacteroidales > Prolixibacteraceae > Draconibacterium. The sequence goes on along the minus strand of NZ_CAJXTC010000018.1, from coordinate 110,446 downwards.
ATCGACAAAAAAGGAACAATTGTTTATAAGAATACAGAAGTGGATGCGACAAAAGACTCCGCTGAAATTTTGGATTTTATTAAAAACAATTCTTAAATTGCAACAATTACAAACCCATAAATAAGTGAAGATGATAAAATTAAGAGTTATTTTAATTATTAGCCTGCTGTGTTTTTTACTTCCTGTGAAGGATAGTAGTGCACAGGCAAAACCAACAGTTACAAATGATGTCACCATTACTTTTGGAAATGATGTAATTTCATTTACACTTGATTCAGGTGTCGAGATGACTAAAATTACACCATCGGGAAATTTTATGCGAATCCTTACTTTCCAACTGGATCCGGCTGATCCTCTGCTTGATTTGGCAATGCCATATGCAGTAGTAAAGGTTTCGTTAAATGCAGATACGGATGGTGATGGAGAAACAGACATGAGTTTAAAGGACAAACGGGCTGTAATTACACCAAGTGGAGTAGTAAAGCTTGTTTATCATCTAAATGGTAAAAAGAAAGAATAGAATAAAAAAAGGGAGCAAAATTGCTCCTTTTTTATTTCCAACTCTGCGTTAAAAACTATCTTTGCGCAAAACTCAGGTTTTGGAAACAACCACGTTTCTAAAATATTTCGAGGGGCATAGCGCTACTGCCAAAGTGGTAAAAAAGGCCGCTGCCCCCCCGGGTGAAAAAATTCACCTGCATGGGCTTATTGGCTCTGCCAAGACCGTTTTACTCGCCAACATCTTTCAGGAAACTCAAAAAAACTGTGTTGTGCTGCTTAACGACCGCGAGGAGGCAGCCTATTTTTTCGACGACCTGAACAACCTGGGATTTGCTGAAAACACGCTGTTTTTGCCATCGTCGTACAAACGATCGGTGCAGTATGATAATCCCGAGCAGGAAAACATTGTGCAGCGCACTGAGGTATTAAACCTGCTGTCGACGGCCGAAAAACCTTACTTTGTTATTTCGTATCCCGAGGCGATCATCGAGAAAGTAATCTCGAACGACAGTCTCGTAAGCAATACGCTGCAGGTAAAAAGTGGCGATAAAATCTCCATCGATTTCATCAACGAGTTTTTGTATGAATACGGTTTCGAGCGGGTAGATTTTGTCTATGAACCCGGTCAGTTTTCGGTGCGCGGAAGTATTGTCGACATCTTTTCGTTTTCGCATGAAGATCCGTTTCGCCTCGATTTTTTTGGCGATGAAGTAGACTCAATCCGAAGTTTCGATATTGAAAACCAACTTTCGAAACAGCGCTTAAACCATATCACCATCGTTCCGAATATTCAAAACAGTTCGGTTGAAGGCGAGCGCATTTCATTTATCGAATTTCAGAATAAAGAGAGCCTGTGGTTTGGTAATAACTCGAACCAGTTTGTCGATCGGATTGCTGAATTACACCGCCAAACAATAATCGCACGCGAAGATGAAGATATTGTTGACCTGCTTTTATCTGCCGGCGAATTAGAAAAGCAACTGAAGGCAAAAACGGTTTTTGATTTTGGTAATGATGTGGCTTTTACTCCTGACGAAAAAATAGAGATCAACACTTCGAGCCAGCCGGTTTTTAATAAGAATTTTGAATTGCTGGGATCGAACCTGACGGAGCATCAAAAAAATGGTTACGAAATTTTTATTCTCTCCAGCCAGGAAAAGCAAATCGAACGGTTACAAGCGATTTTTAAAGATACGGGGGTAAAAGTCTCGTTTAATCCGGTAAATTTTGTGCTGCACGAAGGGTTTATCGATCACGAATTAAAAGCTTGTTTTTACACCGACCACCAGATTTTTGAGCGTTACCACCGCTTTAAATTAAAAAACCGAAAAGCGCAACGCGAAGCAATTTCGTTAAAAGAACTGAATAAGTTGCATCCGGGTGATTATGTCGTTCACATCGACCACGGAATTGGGAAATTTGCCGGGTTGGCGCGCACCGAGGTGAACGGAAAAATGCAGGAAGCCATTCGTTTGGTTTACAAAGATAACGACTCGCTTTTGGTGAGTATTCACTCGTTGCACCGTATTTCGAAATACAAAGGCAAAGACGGTGGCGAGCCCAAAATTAACAAACTGGGCACGGGCGCGTGGCAAAAAATGAAAAACCGCACCAAGTCGAAGGTGAAGGACATTGCCAAAGAACTGATAGCCTTGTATGCCCAACGCCGCGCTGAAAAAGGGTATGCTTTTTCGCCCGACTCGTACTTGCAAAACGAATTGGAAGCATCGTTTATTTACGAAGATACACCCGACCAGGAAAAGTCAACTGCCGCGGTAAAAGAGGACATGGAAAAAACCATGCCGATGGACCGCCTTGTCTGTGGCGACGTTGGTTTTGGGAAAACAGAAATTGCCATCCGAGCAGCTTTTAAAGCCGTTACCGACAGCAAACAAGTAGCCGTTTTGGTGCCAACAACCATTTTGGCATTTCAGCATTTTAAAACCTTTACCGAACGTTTGCAGGATTTCCCGGTGAAAATAGATTATGTGAGCCGCCTGAAATCAACCGCGCAGGTAAAAGCTGCATTAAAAGATGTTGCCGACGGAAAAACAGATATTATAATTGGTACGCACCGTTTGGTTAGCAAGGATGTAAAGTTTAAAGACCTTGGCTTGCTGATTATCGATGAAGAGCAGAAATTTGGCGTTTCAGTGAAAGAAAAACTGAAGCAGTTTAAAGTAAATGTCGATACCCTGACTTTAACAGCAACGCCAATTCCACGTACGCTGCAATTCTCGCTGATGGGTGCCCGCGATTTGTCGATTATACAAACACCACCACCCAACCGTTATCCGATTGTTACCGAGGTGCACGGCCTGAACGAGCAAATGATAAAAGAAGCCATCCTATACGAAATGGATCGAAACGGGCAGGTATTCTTTATCCACAACCGCGTCCAGAATATTTACGAGGTTGAAGACATGATAAAGCGTATTGTTCCGGGTGTAAAAACGGTGGTTGGCCACGGGCAAATGGAAGGTCCGAAACTGGAAAAAGTAATGCTCGACTTTATAAACGGGAAATTCGATGTGCTGATTGCTACAACAATTATCGAATCGGGACTTGACATACCAAATGCCAACACCATTATAATTAACCACGCGCAGAATTTTGGATTAAGCGACCTTCACCAGTTGCGTGGTCGCGTTGGCCGCTCAAATAAAAAAGCTTTCTGTTACCTGATTGCGCCGCCGCTTTCAACAGTGAGTGCCGAAGCGCGCAGGCGTTTGCAGGCCATCGAACAGTTTTCGGAACTGGGCAGCGGTTTTAACATTGCCATGCAAGACCTCGATATTCGTGGTGCCGGAAACATGCTGGGCGCTGAGCAGAGTGGTTTTATTGCCGACATTGGTTTCGAGACTTATCACCGCATTTTAAACGAAGCGATTCAGGAATTAAAACAAGACGAGTTTAAAGACCTGTTTGCCGAAGAAGACAAAGCGCAATCGCAGGCATTCCTGAATATAAAATACGTAAACGACTGCACCATCGACACCGACATGGAGTTGCTGTTCCCAAGCGATTACATTCCGGGTAACTCGGAGCGCATGATGCTTTACCGCGAACTTGATAATATTGAAAGCCAGGACGCGCTGGACAATTTTACCAAAGGACTGCAAGACCGTTTTGGCGAACTTCCGCGCGAAAGCCGCGAACTGATAGATATTCTGCCACTACGTTGGAAAGCCATCGATTTGAGCATGGAAAGGATCATTCTGAAAAACAAAAAAATGATCTGCTACTTTGTTGCCGACCAGAAGTCGTCGTTCTACCAATCGGGCGATTTTATTAAAATTGTGCAGTACGTACAAAAAGGAAAATCGAAAGGCCGTATGAAAGAAACAAATGGAAAACTAACGCTGAGTTTTTCAAATGTTCCGAATGTTGAAACGGCCGATTACATCCTTCGAGAGATTATTGATGAAGTAAAAAGTTGATCGTAGCTTCACAAAAAATGCAATTTTTTACGAAGTTCAACGTTTCCAATACACTCAAATTGATGCATTTAGTAAACGGCATTTAAAAAAAATTCACGATATTGGCATTTCGAGACAACCAAATGAAGAGAAACAACATCTAAGAAATAACTTAACTCAAAGAAACATTTAAAATTAGAAATATGGACACAATGATGAAAATTGGAAAAACACTAACGATCTTTTTAATTGTTGCCGGGTTTTTTGCCTGCAGCGACGACGACAATTCAGTACCGTTCGAGGTAATTGGCGATGTGTTTGTTATTAAACGTAATATTGATGGCGAAGATCAATACGCCAATTCGTATGTAGCCTGGGGAAACCAGCCAATGAGCCACGCCGAGGTAACAACTCCCGGCGCCGCGAGTTTAACTCTTGATCCGGCATCTGAAAACATGAATACTTATGCCAAAGAGCCAGCTCTGGCTGAATACAGCTCTGCTGCTCCGGTTGAAGGCAACTACCAGTTTTTGGTAATAAATGAAGACATAACACATCAGGCAGTTGATCTGCTCGATTTTGATAATATTGCTTTTACTACCATCACTTCGGCCGAAGTTGACAACCAATTACTTGCCGTACATTGGGAGACAAACGCTAATGCCGATGCTTATGTGATACGACTGATAAATGAAGCCGGCGAAATGGCTTTTGTGAGCCAAACCCTTCCTACGCAAATGACAAGTTTGCAGGAAATTGGTGTTGGAACGGCTAACGGTTCGTGGCAAGAAACGCCTGAAGTTGGAAATGTTTACAACATTGAATTCCTGACGATAAGGTTTGAAGATGACGCCGTTAGTAGCGACGCAGCCTACCATATTCAGGAAATTGCTGTTACCGAGCAAGAAACTACATGGCAATAATAAAATTGCAAAAAATAGATCAACCGTCTGAATTTCAGGCGGTTTTTTTATGCCCTATTTTCTTTTTACTATTTTTATAGTAGTTTTTCTATTAAAATAGTTTTGTTTCTAAAATAATAGTACTATGTTTGTAGTAGAAAATAATTTGGCACGATAATAGAACCGATGAATAAGATGAAAACATTAACAAAAGCAGAAGAACAGGTAATGCATATTCTCTGGAGTTTAAAAGAAGGAGTTGTTAAGCAGGTAGTTGACGGATTTGGCGATGACAAACCAGCCTACACCACCGTGGCAACGGTTTTAAATGTTCTGGAAAAAAAGGGATTTGTTACCCACAAAAAAATTGGCAACACGAATCTTTTTTCGCCTGCAGTTAGTAAAACGGACTACACAAAAGTCCAGTTTTCGTCTTTATTGAAAAACTATTTCAACGGCTCGTTCCCGAAAATGGCCACTTTTTTTGCCAAAGAGAATAACCTGGGAATGGAAGAGCTGGAAGAAATGCTAAAAATGACAGAAAACGAGTTAAACAAAGAAAAGAAAGAATAGCCATGGAAACTTCTCTGTTCTATTTATTAAACGCATCCGGAGGAATTTTACTTTTCTACCTGGTGTACTGGTTGTTTCTTCGCAACGAAACGTTTCATGCAGCCAACCGCTGGTTTTTAGTAGCATCATTGCTTTTGGCTATCCTGCTACCTTTAATACCGGTTCGCTACGAGGTTTTAATTGAAGCAACCGAAGGAGCAAAAACCGGAGCACATACCATTGCCGATACGTTTAAATACATTCCGGTTTTTAAAGCCACCGAAGAAAGTACCACAACGTTTGGCTGGCAACAAGCAATTCTGTTGATATATCTTACCGGAGCAGCTATTTTTCTGCTTCGCCTGCTTACCCAAACCTTTGTTCTCATTCATTTAATGATAAAATACCGCGTTAGATCGCTATACGGCATGCGCGTAGTAGAAAACGAAAAATACGGACTCCCCTTTTCATTTTTTAATGTTGTATTTATCAATCCGAAATTTCATACACAGGACGACCTGCCGGAAATTCTGGCTCACGAAAAAGTGCACATCCGTGAGAATCACTGGTTCGACCTGCTTTTTATAGAACTGTTAACAGTCATCTTTTGGTTCAACCCATTTATTTGGATGTTTGAACGAGCAATTAAACAAAACCATGAGTACCTGGCCGACAAAGGTGTTCTTGCGCAGGGACACACTGTGGGCCGCTACCAGGCTTTATTAGTAAACCAGCTGATGGGCATGCAAATTATTGGTATCACCAATAACCTGAATTTTGCCCTTAGCACAAATCGATTAAAAATGATGACGAAAAAGAAAACATCGGCCCGCCGGCTGATACGATTTACCTGGGCGCTGCCCGCTCTTGCGCTGTTGTTGTTCGCTTTTGCCGAACCGCAATACAGTTACACCGAGACTGAAATTGTTGGAAACAAGCTTGTTTCTGCCGAAACGCAATCGGGAAAACAACTTACCATTCACGGAAAAGTAGTTTCGAAAGAAACCGGCGAAGTAATTCCCGGAGCATCGATTGTTATTAAAGGAACAACCGTAGGACGTGTATCCGATCGCGATGGAACTTTTACTCTGGTTGACGACAACCCGACGGTAAAAGCTGATGGAAGTTTAAGTACTGAGGTTGTGGTTTCGTTTGTAGGAATGCAAACCGTTGTAAACACAATTACTGCATCAGGTTCCGGAGTGGATAAAACGAAGTACACTTTTAAAATGGAGGAAGCAGTGCAGGTATTGTACAATCCGAATTATTCGGGCGAACAAATGGTTCCACCGCCACCTCCGCCACCACCAGCTCCGGAAAAAGCAAAACGGGCAAACGGAGAAACTCCTCCGCCGCCTCCACCACCTGTTGCTGATGGCGAAAAAGAAGTATTCTTTGTAGTGGAAGATATTCCAAAATATCCGGGTGGTTTTGGGGCTTTACAAGAACAAGTGGCAAAAATGCAGAAAAAACTCGCCCGTGAGAAAAATCTTAAAGGAAAAGCCACAGTTACGTTTACTGTTAATCCAAAAGGAAAAGTAACGGATATTAAAGTAGTAGAAAAAGACAACGATGCTGCAGCTAAAGGCGCTTATGCAATTGCGAATGAATTGGAAGACTGGAAACCGGGAAAACAGCGTGGAAAAGCTGTTCCGGTAAAATACATGCTTCCGGTAGAGTTTAAGTAAACAGAAAACAAGTGTCGTATCAGGTCTGAAATGACAGTTAAGTTGCGGTTATTTTTTTGAGTTTTACGAAATCAGAAAAAGTAAGCATAGCCGCAGCTACGTGAGTCTTTTTATGATGAGTAAAAACAAAAAAGAACAAAACTTGGGCTGTTAGAGCAGGCGTGACACGACACTTAAAATAATCCTTATTGATTCACCCGTTTTTCGTTATGGAAAGCGGGTGTTTTTATATAACTTGTTGGAATATTACGGTGGCATGAAAAAGCAATACTTTAAAAACGAGGAAGATTGGGCTGGATGGCTAGATAAAAACCATGATAAAGAAAAAGAATTATTGCTGGTCTATTACAAAAAGCACACCGGGAAACCGTGTATTTCTTACGACGATTCGGTGGAAACAGCGCTGTGTTATGGCTGGATCGACGGCTTGGTAAAACGAATCGACGATGAATGTTACACCCGGCGATTTACGCCGCGAAAAGAAAACAGTGTATGGTCGTCAGTAAATAAAAAACGCATTGCCAAATTATTGCAAGAAGGAAGAATGAAACCTCAGGGTTTAAAACTTGTGGAAGCCGCCAAACAAAACGGGAATTGGGAAAGGGCTTATTCCTTTCCACGAACTGGACTTGAAATATCTGATCAGTTTAAAGCTGAGCTAAACAATAACAGCAAAGCCAGTGCTTATTTTGACAGTCTGACTCAGACACAAAAAAATCATTTTATATTGTGGATTAATACAGCTAAACGACCTGAAACAAAAGAAAAAAGGATTAATGAATCGATTGAATTACTTACCAATAAAAAGAAGTTGGGTTTAAAATAGGGGCTGATTGAAATATAAAAGAAGCTACGATTTAGAATTGTCTTTCCAGACAGGAAATCCTTTTTCCTATAGCTGAAAAAGGATTCAAAAAAGCCACCGCTGACGATAAAAAACTAAAAATAAATTCCTTTCACTAAAATCAAGAAACTCCTCCTTTTAGCCCTTCATTCTTCAGGTCTAACGAGCGTTAAACAAACTTGATTTCTTGACGTTCTCTCCATTTATTTTCCTAACGCTTTTTCTCGAAGGCGGACTTGAGGGCAAATTTTGTGCGGGCGCATCAAAAATCCGTCAGTCGAGCTAATTGGCTACATTGAAAAAACGCAAAGGTTATTTTTTGATCCCGATTAATCGGGAGTCCCTTTTGATCGAATGCAAAAGGAACTGCCCGTCCGGCATTAGGACAAAAGCTTCTATAACATTTTAGCAATTCAATAAAATGGGTTTGTTCCAAATAAGATCAATTAGTGAAAATTAAAGCTGTAAAGAGAAAAACCTGACCGTTATAAAAAACGAAAGGCCGGTTCAACAACCAGCCCTTTCTCAATCAACCTAAACCTAAACTAAACCAAAAACCAAACCATCTTTTATGGTATGTAAATCTTTATGAAGAAAGATTTGTAACACTAAAACACCAGTTACTAGAAAAGGTTTACCGAATTGTGATTTTTTTTATTTCAATGCTAATTTTTCACGCAGATCGCGCGGATAATCGCAGGAACTTGTTTGTTGTATTTTATTCTGAAACATCTGAAAGCACATCCATTTTCAAAATGAATGATTCGAGTTCTGCCAATTCCAATTCAACCTTACCCTTTCCGTTTTTAACCTCCAGTACAAATTCATCTTCATTTGTCAGTTGTTCAGTTAGCTGATAAAACCCGTCTGTTAAATGCAAAGCTTTCACTGTTTTCTCATCCAGTTTAAGCTGAAACCTGTGCGAAACCTCTTCGAAATTACTCACTACTATCAATCGGTCATCTCCGTTCCAACGCACAAACGAAAATAATTTATCGGTATAACCTTCTGTATTTTGTCGATTGTACGAGTGAATCTCTTTATAATCGCCCATCAAAGCCGCAGAATTTGCAGAAAAACTCAGCAGGTTTTTGTAAAAAGTATTGAGTTCTTTCTCTGCATCGGTTGACTGCCCGCCATCAAATTTTCCATAATTCATCCAACGTTGATGCGCTGGTACACCGCAATAATCAAAAATAGAAGTGCGTGTTTCATCTCCAAATCCCATGTCGCCATCACCGGGTTCGCCAACATTTTGTCCAAAATATATCATGGTCGGCGATGTGCTCAAACAAGTTGAGACCACCATTGCCGGTTTTCCTTTTTCAGCTTTTCCTGCAAAATCTGCACTTGCAATACGTTGCTCATCGTGGTTCTCCAAAAAGTGCAGCATGTGATGCTCGATATCTTCCAATCCATCATAAATCGCCGGAAGATTATCGGTACTGCCGTGTCCTTGCATAATGTGTTTCAGCGTATCGTACAACTCCACTTTGTCGTACAGGTAATCCATTTTCCCTTTGTGGATGTAATCGCGATACAGAGCAGGATTATAAACCTCTGCCAGCAGAAAAGCATCCGGATTTTTCATTTTTATAGCCGAGTTCATGTAACTCCAGAATTCAACCGGAACCATTTCGGCCATATCATAACGGAAACCATCCACTCCTTTTTCCAGCCAGTAAACGGCAATGTCTCTGAACTTCTTCCACGAATCCGGCACGTCTTTATTTTGCCAGAATTCAAAATGAGCTTCATAATCTTCCCTGTCATAACCTTCGGGAAGCAAATCAAAATCGTAAGTTCCATCGGGTTTTACACCGTAATTTACTTTTACCGTTTCGTACCAGTCGTAAAATCCGGGTTGTGCCAGGCGCGCACCGTTACCGGTCCATTTGGCCGGATTCTCATCAAACTTCCCATCCGAAAGCGGATTGTCATCGCCTCCCAAAGGTTGGTAACCATTCAAAAACTCGGGTACCTGAAATGCCTCGCCGGGAATGTAATAGAAGTTATTATCGCGTTTGTATTCCACCGAAGTATCGTCGTTCTCTCCAAAATCGGAAACACCTTCAGGTTTCGAAATCGACTGGTAATTCCGGGCAACATGATTGGGAACAATATCGATGATCACCTTCATGCCGTGTTTATGTGTGCGTTCAATCAGGGCTTCAAACTCTGCCAGTCGGTTTGCAGGATCAATCGCCAGATCGGGATTTACATTGTAATAATCTTTCACCGCGTAAGGTGAACCGGCACGGCCCTTTACCACATCGGGATCGTCGTTTGAAATGCCGTATTCTGTATAATCGGTTATCACATCATGATGCGGCACTCCCGTGTACCAAATGTGCGTAACACCCATCGATTTAATCTCGTCGAGTGCCCGATCGGTAAAATCGTTGAACTTCCCAACACCGTTCTCTTCAATGGTTCCCCACGGTTTATTGGTGGTATTGGTATTACCAAACAAACGGGTAAACACCTGGTAAACCACAAATTTTCCTTTCGGCGAATCGGGTTGTTCAGGCTTCTGTTTTTGCGCTGGCTGGCAGGCAAAAAGAGCCAAAATTAAAAAAGATGCGGGAACAAAATTTTTCATTGGTTTTATGCTTTGATGTGTGTGCGGCGCATGTAACGGCATCATTTCATAAAACACGAGTGAATGCGCCTTTAGCTAATATACATTAAAAACCCGGGGCGCTGCCCCGGGCTAAAATATTTCGCCCTTACAGGGCTTTTGCTCTATTTACTTAATTCAACAATTACTGCTGATTTTGCAGGCACTGTAACTTCCGAGATATCAGAAATCGTATTACCAAAAATTATTTCTTTTCCAGAAGTATATCCGTCGATCACTTCCTCAAAACGATCGGTTTTAAGCGTTTTTGCTTCAGTGTTTTTATTCAGAATCACCATTACTGCTTCATCATCGTTGTAACGGAAATAGGTATAAGTACCATCCTCCGGAACAAAGTGCATCAATTTTCCATCGTGAATTACATCGGCATTTTTACGCCAGTTCTGGATTTTGGAAACATACTGCTGCATATCTTTTGCGGCTTCGCTCATTCCTTCGCCTGTAAAAGCATTTACTTTGTCGCCTTCCCAACCACCGGGATAATCAGCACGAATATCGCCGTGTTCACTTCCGTCGTGACGCATTAGAATTTCGGTACCGTAATAAATTTGCGGAATTCCACGGGTCGTTAAAAAGAACGTAACTCCCATTTTCAGCAGATCAACATCTTCGCCAACCTGCACATAAAACCGCGACATATCGTGGTTATCCGGAAAAATGGTCAGCTTGTAAGGATCAGGATACAAAAAATCGTTCGACAATGCATAATAAAGCTGAATCAAGCCAAAGTCGAAACTTTCTTCGTTTCTTAATCCTTCGGCAGCGGCGCTCTGCAACGGGAAATCCATCATACTCGGGGCATAATTCTTATAGCCGTCCTGATTGTATTTTCCCTTTTGCCAGTACGAAACAATCGCCGGATTGGTGGTCCACTCTTCGCCAACCACATTAAAATTCGGATATTCTTCCAGCAGTTCTTTTGTCCAATCGCTCATCATATTCTTGTCGGGATAAGGCCACGTGTCCTGTCGAATTCCTTCCAGACCAACATATTCAACCCACCAAATACTGTTTTGAATGAGGTATTTTGCCAGAAATGGATTTTTCTGGTTCATGTCGGGCATCGATGGAACAAACCAACCGTCCACCATCGCCTTTTTATCTGCTTCCGAAGCGTGTGGATCTTCATTTACGTTACGACGGTGACTGGTAATTTTCATATCAGGATAATTGTTGATCCAGTCGCTCATTGGCATATCATGCATCCACCAGTGTTCTGATCCACAGTGATTAAAGATCAAATCCATGATCAGTTTCATGCCACGTTTATCCAGCTCTTCATTTAGCTCCTGGTACTCTTCATTCGAACCATAACGCCGGTCAACCTGGTAAAAATCGGTACAAGCATAACCGTGGTACGACGATTCGGGCATATCGTTTTCAAGCACAGGATTTAACCAGACGGCAGTAAATCCCATGTCCTGCAGGTAATCCAGCGAATTGATAATACCGCGAATATCGCCACCGTGGCGGCCATAGTTATAATCGCGATCGAGGCCTTCTTTCATTCCTTCCACCTCATCGTTGCTGGTGTCGCCATTCACAAATCGGTCGGGTGTAATCAGATAAATTACATCCGATGAATTAAAACCTTCACGTTTTGCCGATCCTTTTTCGCGATCCCATAATTCGTAATTGTAGCTATCTACAACTTTATCGCCTTGTTTAAATTGAATCTCAAACTCGCCGGGTTTTACATCCTTTGCCAACTTCAAGTCGACAAACAGGTAATTCGGATTTTCCACTTTTGTGGTGGCCTCCAAAGTTACTCCCGGGTAATCGATTACTACATCGGTTTTTGAGATATCCTCGCCATAAACCAGCAACTGCAAATCTGGGTTTTTCATTCCGGCCCACCAGTTTGGCGGCTCAACCCGAGATACTTCCTGCCCCACAACATTCAGGGTAAGCAGGATGATAAACAAAGTGATAAGTTTCTTCATTTTATAACGTTTTAGTCGTTTCAAATTTGCGTTACCCCTTACCCTGTCGGGAGTTCCCCTAATTAGGGGAACATGAATCAAACCAGCTTTTACCTTAATCAAAGCTCCGGCTTATTTGTAACTGTTTTCCCTCGCGAGGGAAAATGTCGACAGACAAAAGGGTAAATTATTTACTTTTTAATTTCAAGAGTAGAGTTTCCGGCAATCTTGTGCTCAGTTCCCCAAACCGTTGCTTCAACAACAACCGAAGAATGATTGATTATAAAAAACTCCCCATGTTTCATTTTTACTTCGAGATGCGCACCTCCAAAATCGATTCGGAATCCGTATGATTTCCAGGATTCAGGCAGAAACGGATTAAAGGTGAGTTTGTTTTTCACCACGCGCATTCCGCCAAATGCCATTACAAACGACATCCATGTTCCGCCCATACTTGTAATGTGCAGACCGTCTTCGGTGTCGTTATTGTAATCATCTAAATCGAGGCGCGACGTGCGCAAATACATTTCGTAAGCTTTCTCCTGGTAACCAATTTTTGCTGCCAGAATGGAGTGAACACATGGCGACAACGACGATTCATGAACGGTTAAAGGCTCGTAAAAATCGAAATGTCGTTTCAATTCTTCGGTAGTAAAATTCTCCTGGAACAGATACAAACTCTGCAAAGTATCAGCCTGTTTTATGTAAGGAGCGCGCAAAATGCGGTCCCACGACCAGTTCTGGTTAATAGGTAAATCCTCAGCCGGAAGTTCGGCCACTGGTGTCAAATCCTTATCCAAAAATCCATCCTGCTGCAGGAAAATACCACGCTTTTCATCTCTTGCGAAATACATTTTATCAATGATATCTTTCCAACGTGCCGTTTCGTTCAACTCGTTGAATTTCCATTTTTTCACCAATTCCTCGAACAGGAACGGGAATTCCTTTTTCAGGTATTCAATGGCTTCAAGCGTATATTTTAATGTCCACACGGCCAAATAGCTGGTGTGGAAATTATTGTTTACGTTATTCTCGTATTCGTTTGGCCCGGTAACGCCCAGCATTACATACTTTTCTTTGTCGGCCGACCAGTTTACGCGCTGGCTCCAAAAACGACTAATACCCAGCAACACCTCAAAACCCATCGGAGCAAGGTATTCCTTATCGCCTGTGTAATTTATATAATCGAAAATGGCATAAGCAATCGCTCCGTTTCGGTGAACCTCTTCAAAGGTAATTTCCCACTCGTTGTGGCATTCTTCGCCGTTAATGGTAACCATCGGGTACAATGCTGCGCCATTTTTAAAACCAAGTTTTTCTGCATTCTCAATCGCTTTTTCCAGATGTTTGCGACGGTAAACCAACAAGTTACGCGAAACTTTTTGTGGGGCTGTACTCAGGTAAAAAGGCAAACAATACGCCTCTGTATCCCAATAGGTTACACCGCCATATTTTTCGCCGGTAAATCCTTTCGGACCGATATTCAGTCGCTCATCTTCGCCCGAATACGTTTGATTGAGCTGAAATATATTAAAGCGAATTCCCTGCTGGGCAGCAATATCGCCTTCAATTTTAATATCACTGGTTGCCCATTTTTGCAGCCAGCGGTTTTTATGACTTTCGAACAGAGCATCGAAACCGGCTTCAACAGCCAAATCAACGGCTTCTTTTGCCTTTTCGGGAAGCGATTCCTTTTCATAATCAAGGGAAGAAACAATAGAAGAGAATTTCTCAACTACTATTTCATCACCCTTCTCTACCGAAACATTTTGAGATGCCTCGACATATTTCTCACTTTCCCTGTTCGTGATATCTGTTTCTACTTTATTTCCGTTTTTTAGCAGCTGAAACCACATTCCGGTACTTACCTGAAATCCGGTTTTTAAGGTTTCAACCGTCAGATAACCTTCAGGTCCGCCAACGGCGCGGGCAATTTCTACCCAGAATTTCTCATCGTAATTGGAGTCTTCGTTCACCACATCGCCATCCAGATAAGGCGTAACTGTTATCTCACCGTCAAAATTCAGCGCTTTTACGGTGTATCGGATAGCGCCAATTTCGGTGGCTACAGTGCTTACAAAACGGTGCGAACAAACCTCAACCTGGTTTCCGTTTTTCATTTCAGCAACAAAACAACGGGTTAACAAACCGTGTTGCATGTCGAGCTCGCGTTTAAACGAAAGTACATTTGCCTTGGCAAGATCAAGTTCTTCACCATTAATGGTAACTCCAATTCCTATCCAGTTGGTAGAATTGATGATCTTGGCAAAATACTCCGGATAGCCGTTTTTCCACCATCCCACGCGGGTTTTGTCGGGGTAATAAATACCCGCAACGTATGTTCCGTTCAGCGTGTCGCCTGAATACTTCTCCTCGAAATTGGCGCGCTGGCCCATTTTTCCGTTTCCGATACTAAAGATACTTTCGGAAATCCGGTTATGTTCGGGAACAAAACCCTCTTCAACTATTTTCCAGTCGTGATGAATGATATAATTCTTCATCTCAGTGTTTTTAATTTTTTAATTTTCTGTTGCAATGTCTTTTACAAAAAGTACCAGCACGGCTGCTATAACCATTGATACTCCTCCAAAAACGAGTGCTAAAATCGACTCTCCTCCAAACAGATCTTTTACCATGAACCCCAAAATGGTTGCCGCCAGAATTTGCGGTATTACAATAAAGAAGTTGAAAATCCCCATGTAAATTCCCATTTTGTTCGATGGCAGCGATCCGGTAAGAATGGCATAGGGCATAGAAAGAATACTTGCCCACGCGATGCCAACTCCAATCATTGGCACAATTAGCCAGTTTGGATCGTTAAAAAGGTAGATGGAAGCCAGGCTCACACCACCAATTATTAAACTAATGAAGTGCGTAAATTTTCGGTTGGTGTACTTTGCAATTACAGGCAAAGTAAATGCCATTAGTGCGGCAACACCATTATAAACGCCAAAAAGAATGGTCACCCAGTCGGCACCATCGTTGTACAGTTTTGTCGTGGTATCCGAAGTTCCGTACACATGGCTGGTAATTCCTGCAGTGGCATAAATCCACAATGCAAACAAACCGACCCAGGTAAAAAACTGCACCAGCGCCAGTTGTTTCATGGTAACCGGCATGCGCAATAAATCGCTGAAAATCTCCACCAAAGCATTCTTGTCCTTCTTCTGCGATTTTAGCAGGGCAGCCATCATCATCAGTAAAAAGAACAGGAAAAGTATGCCTCCAAGAATGTACAGCTCTTTTTCAAGCTCCATCAGTTTCGTAACTACTACTATCAGTAAACCCAGCAGCCCCAGCATTCCGCCAACTTTGGCGAACCGGCTGCCGGCCACTTCTTTTTCATTAACTACCTCATCTTTATTGGTTGTCTGTCTTTCGCTTTCTTCAAACGCTTTCAAATCTTCAGGCGGGTATTCTTTGGTTGAAAAAATAGTCCACAAAATGGCCAGAAAGAAAACGACACCTCCAATGTAGAATGACCAGCGCACCGACGGAGGAATAACTCCTTCGGGAGCGGTATTTGGAATATTCAGCCAATTGGTCATTGCATACGGAAGCACCGATCCCACAACGGCACCGGTACCAATAAAAAAGCTCTGCATGGCAAAACCCTGCGTGCGTTGTTCATTGGGCAACATATCGCCAACAAAAGCGCGGAAAGGTTCCATTGAAACATTAATGGAAGCATCCATTATCCAGAGTGTTCCGGCAGCTACCCACAAGGCGGGCGAGTTTGGCATTAACAGCAGTGCCAGCGAAGCAAAAATGGCTCCGAATAAAAAGTATGGCCGTCTTCGTCCGAGTCGGTTCCAGGTTTTATCGCTCATGTGCCCTATAATTGGCTGAACAATTAACCCGGTAACCGGTGCGGCAATCCACAAAATCGGGATGTCCTCAACGTTGGCCCCAAGTGTTTCGAAAATACGGCTTACATTGGCATTCTGCAGGGCAAACCCAAACTGGATACCCAGAAAACCAAAACTCATATTCCAAATCTGCCAAAAACTTAACGTAGGTTTTTTGCGCATAATAGTAGTTTTAATTTGTAGCAAAGCTGTATGTATAAACAAGATAATACAGCAAAAAGAACTTTTGCTGTTAAACACGAAGTGTGTGAATTGAAAAATTGCCTGCACAAATATAAGTCAGAATCGAAGTAATTTCCAAACCTCCGATTGTGCGAACAGCTGTAAAACAGGGCTATTTAGCCAAAAATGATCATTTCAAACGTTTGCGGAAAGTGAAAATATATTCTACAACATGTTTTTGTGGATGACTAGTGATACACTCACTCTGAGTGAGGATATCACTATTTTATATTAAATGATGGAGGAGCCACGAACGATTAGATCGGCATTCAGCACTTTTGTCTCCGCCGGATATTCATCGTCTTCCGAAAGGATTCGTTTAAGCAGCATTTGTGTTGCCAGCGTTCCCATTTCGTAGCCATGCTGATCGACCGAAGTAAGCGTAGGATCAGTAATTCCTGAAAAGCGGCCATCGGAAAAACCAACAATTGCAATCTCATCGGGTATCTTGTAGCCCTTTTTCTGAATGGTTTGCATGGCGCCAATTGCAGTAAGATCGTTGGTGGCAAAAACGCCGTCAAACTTAATCTTCTGGTTAATCAGTTTCATTATTGCCATTCGGGCTTTTTCAAACGAGTCGGCTTCCACAATCAGGTTTTCGTCGGCAGGAATACCGGCTTCGTTCAACGCTTTCAGGTAACCATCTTTTCGGTTTTGCCCAATTAACAAGGCCATTGGCCCGCCCAAATGCGCAATCCGCGTTCTTCCACTATCTATTAAATGACGGGTTGCACGGTAGGCAGCGTCAAAATCGTCGATTATAACCTGGTCGGCAGCAATGCCCGGAACTACGCGGTCATAGAAAACCATCGGCACTTCGTTATTCTGGAAGTTATTTAAATGTTTATAGTCGGTAGTTTCTTTTGATATCGACACCAAAACACCGTCGACACGGCTCGAAAGTAATGTTTTTGCATTGGCCACTTCACGCTCGTAACGTTCGTTGCTTTGGCAAATAATTACGTTAAAACCGGCATCGTAAGCCACATCTTCAATTCCGCTAATTACCGACGAGAAAAAATAGTGTACAATTTCGGGGATGATAACACCAATAGTATTACTGCGCCTTTGTTTCAAACTTAGTGCAACGGCATTGGGCTGGTAATTCAGCTTTTGCGCCAGTTCCTGAACTGCTTTCTTGGTTTCTTTGCTGATATCGGGGTGGTCTTTCAACGCACGCGACACCGTAGACGCTGAAATATTCAATTCACGAGCCAAGTCTTTTATTGTTACCAGTCCGCTTTTCATCTTCCTCTATTCCCCTCTTGTTGATTATTGATTTTACTAACTCCTCGGTTTAAGGCTATACACAAATGTAACAATTTAGCCCAAATCTTCATATAAAATCGACCCGTTAAATAGGGCAACCAGTAACCACCTGTTTTATAACATATTGGGCGCAAACGACACCGCAAACGTTTGCATAAACAGGTGTGTTAAAAAACGTAATTTTTTCTTAACAATTATTATACATTCGCCCTTGAATTTTAGCATTTGTTGAGCACAAAGTCTCTGTAACGAATTGATTTATTGCCTATTTAAATGAGTTAAAGAGAATTTAACAAACAGGAAGATTCATAAACTAATAACATGTAAAATGAGGATTATTCGTAAAAACCTTAAAGTAGTCTTGTTTTTGTTTGCCATGCTGAGCTTTAGTCTTGGATATGCGCAGGTAAAAACAGTTACAGGTACTGTTAGCGACGCCGGCAACGACGAGCCTTTACCTGGTGTTACCATTGTAGTTAAAGGAACTACACAAGGAACAATTACCGATTTTGACGGAAATTTCAGCATCGATGTTGAGCAAGGACAAACCATTGTTCTCTCCTACATTGGCTACACTCCACAGGAAGTAGTTATTTCCGCTTCAAATCAGTTAAATGTTAAGTTGGAACAATCAATGGAAAACCTCGACGAGGTTGTAGTAATTGGTTACGGACAAGTTAAAAAAGAAGATGCTACCGGTTCTGTATCGGCAGTTAGTTCTGAAGATTTTAACCAGGGTGCAATTACATCGGCACAAGAGCTGGTAACCGGTAAAATTGCCGGTGTACAAATTACAAACAGCGGTGGTGCTCCCGGAGAAGGATCAACAATCCGTATCCGCGGTGGTTCTTCACTTTCGGCAAGTAACGACCCGTTAATTGTAATTGATGGAGTACCGGTGTCGAGCGATGGAGTTAGCGGCATGAGAAACCCGCTGAACATGATTCACCCAAGCGATATTGAAACAATGACCGTACTTAAAGATGCATCGGCAACCGCCATTTATGGTTCGCGCGCATCAAACGGTGTAATACTTATTACCACTAAAAAAGGTAGAAAAGGTGCAGGCCTTAAACTAAGCTACAACGGATTTAGTTCGTACAGCACTCCTTCGGGTAAAGTTGATATTTTGTCGACCGATGATTTCAGACAAGCAATTATCGACCAAAACGGAGCAGGCTCAAATGCAGCCAGCCTAATGGGTACAGCTGATACCGACTGGCAAGATGTTGTTTTCGATCCGGCGGTTAGCCACGACCACAACTTTAGTGTTACAGGTAGTGTTGCAGATATGCCTTTCCGTGCTTCAATTGGTTATTCTGACCAAAACGGTATTTTGCTAAAATCGAGCATGGAACGCTGGACAGGAACTGTTGGTTTAAACCCAAGTTTCTTCGACGATCATTTAAAAATGAACCTGAACTTTAAAGGAATGTTGATCGACAACAATTTCTCTAATCAGGGCGCTATTGGTACTGCAGTAAGTTTCGATCCAACACAGTGGATTTATTCCAGCAGCGATCGTTACGGCGGTTACTTTACCTGGTTGCAGGGCAACGGAAATCCAAATACGCTGGCACCAACCAACCCGTTGGCAATGATTATGATGCACGACGACACCTCTACTGCAAAAAGAGCGGTGACCAATGCACAGTTCGATTATAACTTCCATTTCCTTCCTGATTTGAAAGCCACCCTTAACCTTGGATACGAATACACCGATTCTGAGGGAACAACCATCGACGATGACGATGCTCCTTGGACAATTGGTAACGGTGGTGGTTATTACGGCGAATACACTCAGGAAAAGAAAAATAAATTGTTGGATTTCTACCTGACTTACGACAAAGATCTGGAATCGATTGATAGCAGACTTAGCGTAATGGGTGGTTACTCATGGCAACATTTCTGGAGCGAAAACTACAACTTTGCTCGCAGTGGTATTACCAACGAAATTATCAATCCTAAAAACTGGGATCCAACAGAATATTACCTGGTTTCGTTCTTCGGACGTATGAACTACACGTTTAAAGACAGATACCTGCTTACTTTAACTGTTCGTCAGGACGGAACTTCACGTTTCTCGCCTGATACACGTTGGGGCCTTTTCCCATCGGCAGCTTTTGCATGGCGTATTAAAGAAGAAGAATTCCTGAAAAACAGCGCTGTAGTTTCTGACTTGAAACTGCGTTTAGGATACGGTATTACCGGTCAACAAAACATTGGTAGCGGCGATTACCCATATTTGGCACGTTACACTTATAGCCAGGAAAATGCGCAGTACCAGTTTGGCGATCAGTATTATACAACGATACGCCCTGAAGGTTACGACTCGGAAATTAAGTGGGAAGAAACCACAACTTACAATATTGGTTTAGATTACGGTTTTATGGACGACCGCATTACCGGTACATTAGACGTTTACAAACGTGTTACCGACGACTTGCTGAACTTTATTCCGGTTCCGGCAGGTACCAACCTTACCAATATGCTGTTAACCAACGTGGGCGACCTTGAGAACCGCGGTTTTGAGTTCTCTATTCTTGGTCGTATCATCTCGAAACAAGACCTTTCGTGGGAAGTTGGTTTTAACGCCACCTACAACGAAAACGAAATTACCAAACTTACTGCAACACAAATGTCGCTGGAAGAATATCCTGGTGTAGAAACAGGTGGTATTTCGGGTGCTGTTGGTAACAACATTCAAATCCACTCGGTAGGTTACCCAGCCAACTCGTTCTTTGTATACGAACAGGTATACGACGATGCAGGAAACCCAATCCAGGGACTTTATGTTGACCGTAACGGCGACGGACAGATTAACAGCGAAGACAAATACCGCTACGAAAAATCGGCACCCGACTGGTTTATGGGTTTCAACTCGAAACTGTACTGGAAAAACTGGGACTTCGGTTTTGCAGGACGTGTTAGCTTAGGCAACTACGTTTACAACAACGTTTGGTCGTCAAGCGGTTCGTTGAACAACCTTTACTGGTCGTCGAACTATCTGCTTAATGTAAACCAAAATGCATTGACAACAGGATTCGAAAATCCTGAATATTTCTCTGATTACTATGTAAAAAATGCGTCGTTCCTGCGTTTAGACAACATTTCGCTGGGGCACACATTTAAAAATCTGAATGCAGACAAGATGAGTCTTCGTTTATACGGTACGGTTCAAAACGTATTTGTAGTTACAGATTACGAAGGTCTTGACCCAGAGGTTAATGGTGGAATCGACAACAACATTTATCCACGCCCACGCGTGTTTATGATGGGCTTAAGCATTGATTATTAATCTCTAAAAACTGATAACCATGATAATAAAGAAATTTAAATATTTAAGCATAATTGTACTTGCAGCACTGCTTGCAATTACATCATGTACCAACGATTTGGACACCGTGCCGATCGATGAAGATGTGGTTACCTCGGAAAGCGTTTACGAAAATCCGAACAACTACATCAATGTTCTGGCAA
Source organism: uncultured Draconibacterium sp. (assembly GCF_913060805.1). Taxonomy (GTDB): domain Bacteria; phylum Bacteroidota; class Bacteroidia; order Bacteroidales; family Prolixibacteraceae; genus Draconibacterium. The sequence goes on along the minus strand of NZ_CAJXTC010000018.1, from coordinate 89,137 downwards.
AACTTTATGCAGGTTTGGCAGTTAGTGGCCAGCAAGGACCAAGCGGAAACAACGACCTTAGTGGTTTGGATGAAGGTTTCGGTCAGTACCTGCGTGCCTACTGGTATGCACAGGAACTTCCAACCGATGAAGCAGTTATTGGCTGGAACGATGCTACTTTACGCGATTTCCACGATATGGATTGGTCGGCCGACGACGGTTTTATTACCAACCTGTATTACCGTATTTTTTACCAGGTTTCGTTGTGTAACGAGTTTATTCGCGAAACAACTGCTGAAAAATTAGACGGACGCGGAATCGACGGCTCTATCCGTACCGATATTGAATTATACCGTGCAGAAGCTCGTTTCCTGCGTGCATTAAGTTACTACCACGCTGTTGACTTATTTGGTAGCGTACCATTTGTTACCGAAGAAGATAACGTTGGCGCATTCTTCCCTGAGCAGATTTCAAGAACCGACCTGTTCAACTATGTTGAATCGGAATTACTGGCTGTTGAAAACGAACTTTCAGCACCGGGAAGTGCCGAGTACGGAAGAGCCGACCAATCAACCGTTTGGATGGTTTTGGCAAAAATGTACCTGAATGCCGAGGTTTACACCGGAACAGCAAGATACAGCGATGCACTCGAATACTCAGAAAAAGTAATTAGCGCAGGCTATTCACTCGATCCTGACTATACGCACATGTTCCTTGCCGATAACCATACATCAAGCGAAACCATTTTCCCTGTTATTCAGGATGGAACTAACATTCGTACCTGGGGTGGAACAACTTTCCTAGTTCACGCACCTGTAGGCGGAACAATGGATCCAGCTGAATTCGGTATCGACGGTGGTTGGAGCGGTTTAAGAACTACCAAAGAGTTTGTAGGCAAATTCCTCGATTTGGAAACTTTGGCTCCAAAGCTGAAAAGTGTTAATGCAACTACTGATTATCCGGTAATTTATGTTCCGGGTGGATACCAGAGTGGCGCAGGTTACAGCGAAGGCGACTGGGCTCCTGATGCAGCTCCAACACTGGCTTCAGTTAATTCTGACGACAACTACGAAGGTTATGTATATTTTGCCGATGCAGCCGAATTTAAATTCACTGCCGGACCAAACTGGGATTTAAACTGGGGAGACGACGGTGCTGATGGCTCACTGGAAGAAAACGGTGCAAACCTATCGGTTGATGAGGCCGGTTATTACAAAATCAATGTAAACACCGCTGACGGTACGTACTCGGTAATGAAAACTGACTGGGGAATTATCGGATCGGCAACTGCAGGTGGTTGGGACTCGGACCAAAACATGGAGTTTGATGCTGAAAGCAAAACATGGATTGCAGAAATTGACCTTGCTGCAGGCGAAATTAAATTCCGCGCTAACGACGGTTGGGATTTAAATTATGGTGATGCGGGTGCCGACGGTATTCTTGAAGCAGGTGCCGACAACATTGCAATTGCAGAAGGCGGTAGCTACAAAATTACCATGAAACTGGAATCTCCTGATTATACTTACACAGTTGAGAAATTCAGCTCTGACGGCCGCGCCTTGTTCTTCACCGACGGGCAAACGCTTGAAATTGACGACCTGTTTGAGTTTACAAACGGTTATGCCATTACCAAGTGGAAAAACGTAACTTCTACCGGCGAAACCGGATCGGATTTAACACATCCTGACACTGATTTCCCAATGTTCCGTTTAGCTGATGCTTACCTGATGTATGCCGAAGCAGTATTGCGCGGTGGTGGCGGAAGCATGAGCACTGCACTGTCGTACGTTAACGAATTGCGCGAAAGAGCTTATGGCGACGACTTTGGAAACATGACCGAAGCCGATCTTACTCTCGACTTTATTTTGGATGAACGTGCACGCGAATTGTACTGGGAAGGACACCGCAGAACCGACCTTATCCGTTTTGGCAAATTCACCGGCTCAGACTACGTTTGGGCATGGAAAGGAGCTGAAAAAGATGGTATTGGTGTTGATGCGAAATACAACTTGTATCCACTTCCTTCTTCAGATGTAAGTGCCAATCCAAATCTAACTCAAAACTCAGGATATTAATCACTTGCAAAAATTTAGATCATGAAAAAGATAAATTATATATTAAGTATTCTGGCTGCTTTGCTGGTGTTTGTTTCTTGCGAGGACGAGACATTCGACCCGGTGATTAGTTACGGAAACAGCCCGGTTCTTACCGCCTCAGAGGCAGCGGGTGGCACTTATTTGCTTACTGAAGAAGACGCAGATAATGTGTTATTCTCTTTCGACTGGACGGAAGCTGACTTTGGTTTTCAGGCAGCAATTTCTTACGAGCTAAAAATTGACGATGCCGGTAACGACTTCGCAAATTCTTCAATTATTGCTTCATCAGCTGAATTAGGCTACGAAATTACAGTTGGCGAATTAAACTCGTTGTTAACATCGATGGAATATCCGACAGGTGTTGAAACTCCGCTTGAAATCAGAGTTGAAGCATCGGTAAGCGATTATGCTCAGGCATTGCCATCACAAACGTTCAATTTCAATGTAATTACTTATTCCATTAAATTGCCACCGTTGTACTTGTTAGGAGACGCAACCGACGCAGGATGGGATAACAATACTACTCTGGAAGCACCTTACATGTCGAGCGGCAAGTACGGAATTGCAGCCCACTTACAAGCCGATGCGTACTACAAGTTTATTCAAACTCAGGGACAATGGGCTCCGATGTGGGGAACTGACGACGCTGCAACAACTACCGGTGGAAATCTGGTTTATCGTCCAACTGAGGATGATACTGACCCACCATCAATTCCATCTCCTTCGGTTGAAGGCGACTACCGCATTGATGTAGACATCACCAACCTTACCTACTCGGTTTATCCAATTCCGGATGAAATTTACCTGGTAGGTGGTGCAACAACAGTTGGCTGGGATCCGGCAAACGGAATTGCATTCACAAAAGACGGCGTTGGCAAATACTCAGTAGTAACCGATCTTTCTGTTGGAAACGGCGGAATGAAAATTATGGCTACCAACAGCGGTGCATGGGCTCCACAATGGGGTTCAGATGGTAACGGAAACAGCTTGTTGGGTAAACTTGCTTACCGTTCGGGCGACGCTGATCCTGATCCGGCAGAAATTCCGGAACCGGCTTCGGCAGGTACTTACAAAATCCAGATTGATTTCTCAGAATATACCTATAAAATTACAGCACAATAACTGTAAGCTATAATACAACAGGTAGTGCTTTTTAGTAGGCACTACCTGTTTTTTTATCCTAAAACAATTACAATGTACAAGCCTTTTTTATTTCTGATAAGCCTGGTTGTTTTTGCCCTAAATGCGACAGCCCAAATAACAACCGAGCCCGAATTTCCGGTGGCCAGCCAGCCTGTAAAAATTACGTTTAACTCGGCAGAAGACAGCCGGCTTAATTATTTTACCGGAGACTTGTATGCCCACACCGGAGTTACGATTGGCGAAGACCCTTGGCAATATGTAATTGAATCGTGGGGAAACAACGATACGCAACCTCAGCTAACTTACATTGGCGATGGCATTTATGAACTGGAAATTACTCCGGACATCAACAGCTTTTATGGTGTTGACGCTGGTGATGTAGTTACAGAACTCTGCCTGGTTTTTCGATCGGCAGATGGTAGCCAGCAAACAAACGACATTTTTATAACCATTTTCGAAGAAGGACTGGTTGTGAATATTACTGAACCTTCCGGCTCTTCAATTCTCAACACCAACGAAGAAGTTACTTTTTCGGCCCAAACATCGGTAGAAGCCGATTTAAAACTCAGCCTCAACGAAACGTTATTAACCGAAACCACAGGCACCAACATTACCACCACATATACTTTTACCGAAAGCGGAAACTACTGGCTGATTGCCGAAGCCACCGCTAACGGTGAAACGGTTTTCGATTCGCTGAATATTTTTGTGGGCAGCGAAGTGGTTAACGAACCGCTACCCGCCGGATACAAAAAAGGAATCAACTACATCGACGATAACACCGCAGCATTGGTACTGTGGGCACCATTAAAAGAATTTGTGTACGTACAGGGCGACTTTAACGACTGGCAACTTTCCGACGAGTACCTGATGAAGAAAGACGGTGACTATTTCTGGCTCGAACTTAACGGTTTGGAAGCCGGAACTGAATATGCCTACCAGTACCTCATCGACGGAAACATTCGCATTGCCGACCCGTACACCGAAAAAATATTAGATCCCTGGAACGACAGCTACATCGAAGAAGCAACTTACCCCAACCTGAAAGCTTATCCTGAAGGGAAAACCGAAGGAATTGTGTCGGTACTGCAAACGGCTCAAACAGATTATAATTGGCAGGTTACAGATTTTGATACTCCCGATAAAAGTAAACTGGTGATTTACGAATTGCTGGTACGCGATTTTATGACGGAGCATACTTACCAGGCCGTTATCGACCAGCTGGATTATCTTGAAGATTTGCGCATAAACGTGCTGGAGCTTATGCCGGTAAACGAGTTTGAAGGAAACAGCAGCTGGGGATACAACCCGTCGTTTTACTTTGCACCCGACAAATATTACGGGCCGAAAGATAAACTGAAAGAATTGATTGATGAATGTCACCAGCGTGGAATTGCGGTGGTAATTGATATGGTACTGAACCACAGTTACGGACAAAGTCCGTTTGTGCAAATGTACATGGACAACTGGGTGGTTACATCCGATAATCCGTGGTATAACCAGGAAAGTAATTTCCAGAATTCGAGCCTGCGATGGGGTTACGATTTTAACCACGAAAGCGACCCAACAAAAGAGTTGGTTGACAGTGTTTCATCTTTCTGGATGAACGAATATAAAGTTGATGGTTTCCGTTTCGATTTTACAAAAGGTTTCTCGAATACGCCTTACAGCTCATCGAGCTGGGGCAGCGAGTACGATGCTGATCGTATCGCCAACCTTAAACGAATGAGCGACGAGATTTGGAATCGCAATCCGGATGCGCTGGTAATTTTCGAGCACCTGGCTGACAATTCGGAAGAAACAGAGCTGGCCAACCACGGAATACTTCTTTGGGGAAACATGCACGGAAGTTACCAAAACGCAGCCGCCGGACAAACCGGAGATTCAGACCTTAGCTGGGCCGTTTACTCCGAAAGAAACTGGAATGAGCCAAACCTGGTTTCGTACCCCGAAAGCCACGACGAAGAGCGTATAATGTACACCATAAAAAACTCGGGACTTAGCAACGACGATTACAATGTAAGAAACCAAACAACCGCCTTGCAGCGAATTGAATTGAATTCACTATTCCATTTGTTGTTGCCCGGCCCAAAAATGATCTGGCAATTTGGAGAGCGCGGTTACGACTTGTCGATAAACCGTTGCACCGATGGATCAATCAGTAACGACTGCCGCCTGTCGGAAAAACCTCCTTACTGGCAGTATTTGAATAATACCGATCGCACCGACCTGTTTCAGGTAATGGCAAAACTGAATGAGTTAAAACAAAGCTACAATGAGTTTTCGCCCGAGACTTTTACACACAGCCTTTCGGGAGCAACAAAATGGTTTATTTCAAGTAGTGCCGGTAATCACGCGATTGCACTGGGTAACTTTGGCATCACCGAAAACGATGTAGCTATCGATTTCCCGGAAACAGGAAAATACTACGAGTTTTTCAGCGGCGATTCAATTGAAGTAACAAGTACAAATCAGACGTTTACTTTTACTCCGGGCGAATATCGTTTATATTCAACACAACAGTTTGAAGAGCCAAGTATTGTAACCGACATTGACGAAATTGAAAGTACAAGCAGCGATTTGCAGGTTTATCCAAACCCGGTTTCGAGCCAATTAACGGTAGCTTCAGAAAAAACCATTTCTGCAGTTCAGGTATTTTCAGTTGCCGGAACGTTGCAATATCAAACTACCGACTTACACGAAAACAAAGTTGAAATTGATGTGCACGATTTTACGCCGGGTGTTTATTTAATCCGTGTTGTACAAAACGGAAACAGCACCACTCAAAAGGTTTTGGTAAAATAATTTTCTAGAAAATATATAATTCAGAGGCCGGGGTAACTCCCGGCTTTTTTATGCCCGAAAAATTACTTCGCAGCAGTTTCCGGCTGATGATCGCGGCCACGGCCAAAAAGATCGAGATTGTAGCTGAACATGATTTCGTGGGTTCCGTTGTTAAACGCGCTCAATTCGGAAATAGTGATATCATACGAATAACCGATCGACATTTTCGGCGAAGGATTAAACTTAACCAGCATTCCGTAAGCATCATCGAAACGGTACATGGCACCCACCCAGAATTTGTCGCGGAAACCACCCATCACCGTCATATCAAACGATGCCGGAGCACCACTCACCCAACGCATCATTCCATTGGTTTTTAACTGAAAGTCCTGGTTGAAATCAAATCGCTGACCGGCCACCAAATAAACGTGCATTAGCTGCTTATTGATGTAATCGGTGGTAACATCCTCGTGCGTAATGGTATTCTCAATCAGCTTGGGTACCGAAAGTCCGAAGTAAGTATTTTCAGAAAATAAATACATACCCACACCGATGTTGGGCAGAAAGTTCTCGTAAATATCGCGGCTAAATACCGGGTCGGCATCCACCGTTTTAAGTGCAACAAGATTAGCACGGTAAAAACTCACTCCTCCTTTAAGTCCGAATGCCAACTTAAATTTTTCCGAAACCTTGAGAAAGTAAGAGTAATCAGCATAAAATCCGGTTTGTTTTAATGGCCCGATCCGGTCTGACATTAGCGAGAAACCAACACCAACATTCTTCTCGTCGAACGAAGTATTATAGGTAAACGAGCGCGTTGCCGGAGCTCCATCGAACTCCACCCACTGGCTACGTGCTACCATCAGAATATTTCCAATTCCCTGAGATCCGGCATAGCCCGGATTTATTACCTGCAGATTGTCCATATACTGGGTGTACATGGGATCTTGCTGGGCACTGGCCTCTTTTCCTTGCATTAAAACCACAAGTGTAAGAATCAAAAATGCTGCTATTTTAGTTCGTCTTCCCATTATCTGTCGATATATACCGAGCCGGCAATTGGTTGTTCTCCGTTTCCTAAATCAAGTACATAAAAGTATGTTCCGGTTGGCAAGTCGCTGTCGCCGCCAAGCTGGTTCGATTTACCATCCCAAAATTTTGGCGATGTAGATAGACCATAACCACGGGCTTTGTACACTGTTTTTCCCCAGCGGTTTATTATGGTTATTGAATTTTGCTCAAACAACTCAATTCCTTTAATTTCAAAGTAGTCGTTTACGTTATCGCCGTTTGGTGTAAATGCTTCCGGAATAAAGAAATCGGCCGCCATTACATACACAAAAACATTGGCGTTATCGCACTTTTCGTAGTAGTTACAAATGCGGTACTGAAATACATCGCCACCCAAAAAGCCATCGTTTGGCGTGTAGGTTATCGTGCCGTCGCCATTAATGTCAACAAAACCATTCTCCGGGTTTTGCAGAATTTGTAACGACAACGGATCGAGCTCCTGCTGCGGATCTTCATCATTCGCAAGCAGATCAATTGTCACTGACTGTTGATATTCAGTGGTATCGTAATCATCGCGGGCAATTGGCGCCGAAATAAAACGGCTAACCACTACCGAGTCTGTGGCAGTACATCCGAAAATATCGGTAACCTGTAAATAATAAGTTCCTGCTGAACCGATCTCAGGAGTAGCCGTATTTTGTCCGCCAATAAAACTTCCGTTTTCTGTTGTCCAGTTAAATTCAATTTGCTCACCAACACTTCCCAGTCCGTTTAACAGAGCCGAAGTTTCCTGATCGAGCATAATATCTTCGCCGGCATTGGCAACCAGGTTCGCTACACTTATTGTAACCGTATCGGTAGCCGTAAGTCCTGATTGCGAGCTCACGGTCAACACATAAGTACTTGTTTCTTCCGGCGTAAATACCGGATTTGCGATAGTCGGATCACTTAAATACTGAGACGGTTCCCATTGATACGAAAATGTATCGGCAGTTGGAAATACTTCTGAAAAAGTGTAAGGCTCGCAAGCACCTACTGTGGTATCAGTACCGGCGTAAATGAATAAAATCGGAGGCTCAACAACTGTCGTGTCACCTTCTCCTTCTTCATCCGATGCAATCAACTCAACCAGTGTTTCAATAGTGTCAGCCAAACATCCGTTTCCGTCGGTAACTGTGGCCGAAAGCGTATAAATTCCTTCCGGTCCGTCCCAAAAAATATTCGCACTTGGTCCGGTCAATGCTTGCAAGTCTGTACTGGTGCCATCCGATGGTTCTACCTTCCAATTGTAAACAGCACCTTCAGTAGTTCCACGGGTCATTTCAACTTCATAGAAGCCATCACCTACATATTTAATTGTATCAGCTGCGGTAACAAATTCGATTTCAGGTTGTGCAAAAACTGTTATCCGATGCACATCACTTCCCGTAAGTGGTTTTATGCTTTGACCTTTTGCGTCAGTAGCTTCAAGAAGTGTTATCGCCACCTGCACATCCTCTTCAGGCGCAGTCAACATAAAACTATCGGGAACGCTAATTCCCCGATCGTCGTTATTTATCTGAAATGTAAATTCCGATCCGTTAATATCGACTTTTACCTCTACCGGAAATTTTGATGGATCAAGCTCTGCCCCCTCGTTGTCAAGCAATTGCAATAATCGGGATTCATCGGGGTGGGGATTAAAACATATTGCACTCGACCGGTTGGCAAAGGCCACACTTCGCGTGGTTGACAAAACAGTTACCACCACAACTTTGCGGTTAGTACAGCCTGAAATGTCGGTTTCAATTACATCGAGATAATACAAGCCTGCGCTCTTCCATCGGACAGTAATCTCGTTTGAATTCGAAGAACCTACGAAAGTATAATTATTCGCGGCTGCTTCTGTGTCGGGATTAAAACTGGTTAATACCCTCCAGGAATAGTCACTCCCCGAATGATTCTCAACAAAATAATTTTGTTCGGCACCTTCAAAAACGACAAAGTCCTCCTGAGCCGCCCCGTAAAGGGCAGCCAGAAGGGTTAATATCATTATGAAAAATGCCTTTGTTTTCAATTAGGTGGGGTTAATTCGTTCCGATACCACTGGTGTTTGGTCTTGATACATCAGTTGAATCAGAGTTATCATCATCAGTATTGTTTTCAGAAACACCATTTACCGTCTTACCATTTAAGATTTCAACTGTAGCTGTGAAATCCTGAGCATTAGGAAGAGACTCGTTATCATACGTATTTTCATTATCCACAAGGAAGCTAATTGTAACATCATTGTTATCTGATACAAATACCGTTGTCCCGTCAAAAGATGACACATTTGATGAGAAAGTAGTATCAGCCGAAAATCCGGCAGGAACAGTCAGAGATAAATCAAATTGATAACCACTATAAGATGAAGCTTGTAGTTCCTCTCCAGGAGATACGGTAAATTCCAGATCAGCTGTACCATGATAATATTCAGGAGAGTTGTTTACAATAGAAACAGAAACTGCATTATCATAACATGCCGTTGCATAAGTTGCCGCAAGCGTTAAGGTAAAGTCGCTTTCCTTTATTTGCACTGGAAGAACTTTAGTATTTGAGCAATCTCCTTCAGATTCCACAACTTGCACGTAATACCAGGTGTTAGGAGTGACAGTTGAAGCCCATGTGATATTTACAGAGTCAGAAGTAACGGTTACTACTGATGCTTCACTTGCCACCGTTTCAAAATCATCTTCATAAACGGTCCAGGTTATTGTATTCGAACTATTTCCCGGTGTAATAAAATAACTATGTGTTGCACCCGGAGCCGGATTTGTTCCAGTACTTTGTGCAAAAACACTCGAACTAAATGCGATTGCAATAACCGCAGTTAAAAGAAAGACTAATTTTTTCATACTCATAAATTTTATTGTGTGTTGTAATTTCTAATCTGTTTGAATTGCTGATGTGTTCGGTATTGGATTAATCGTTGCTGTTGCGCCCCAATCTCCACCGTCTGTATCTGTGGTGTTATACTGTAATTCTTTAGCGGAAGTAATAGTAAAAACTGAAGTTAACAACGAAAATGCATCACCGGCAACATCAACTGTTACAGTAACAGTGCCATTTCCCGATGTTGAACTTAATCCGGTAAGAGAATAAGAACCTCCACCAGTATCAGTTAACGAAACTCCTGAAACATTAACATCTTCAATTGACGGCGAACCAGTTCCTCCTGATACAGTGAACGCAACTTCCCAGTTTGGACTCCAAGTGGAAACCCCTGTTGTCATTTTAATGACATAATCAACCGATGTAATATTGTTGGCTGCATTTGCAGTATCAGCTGCAGAATTACAGGCCATTTCAGGTCCTGTTATACTTACCTCAAAAGCACTGGAAACGTTTACTTCCAACTGTTTTGTAGTTGAACACGAATTGGCATCGGTTTCGGTAACAGTAAGCATATATGTTCCTGCCTGCATCCATGTTATATTTACGGTACTTTCTGTTTGTCCGGAATTGATCATGAAACCTGTTCCTGTTTCCGCACCATCAACCTGCCAGCTTAATCCATTAGATCCATTGCCCGGAGTTACAGAATAATCATGAGCTGATCCGACATATGGGGCTTCTCCTCCCTGTGCCATAACTACTGCGCTAATTATTATAAAAGCTGCAGTTACAATTAAATTAGTTAATGTCTTTTTCATTTTTTTGTTTTTATCTTTTTGTTTGCTTAATCAGGTATTATGTCGCCGGTGTTCGGTAAAGGATTTACCACCACCGTAGTTGTTTCTGTTAAATTCTTTGAGCAAATTCCATCATCTACCGAAATCAGTTTTAAGATCTGGTCTTCATTTGCAATTGCAATATTTTTTTGTGCTGTTCCTCCGGTTAATTCCACTGTTTCGTTTACGCCATCGTTAATAGTATAGGTTACCATGGCTCCAATTGTACCCGAAAAGGTAAAAATGACTTCATCTCCTTCGCATACAGGGCCGTTAGTGGAAGAAATAGTTGCGGTTGGAAGCGGATTAACCGTCATCGTGATTTCGTTGGAAGTTGCCGGACTATTGGTTACACCACTTAAATTGCTTGTCATTACACAGGTGATCGCCTGTCCATCTGTTAATAAAGAACTTATGTAAGCTGCAGAATTAGCTCCCGTTATATCCACTCCATCAATCTGCCATTGATAAACCGGAGTTGCCCCTCCATTCGTCGGAGTGGCAGTAAATACAACTTCCTCTCCCTCACATATTGCAGTATCAGAAACAGCAATAATAACACCTGCTACACTAGTTGCTTCTACAATCGTCACCGTAATTGGATAACCGACACTTTCACATTCGACAAGATTATATGTTTTAACGGTTAATATACCATGGTAAATACCGGGTGTAATCCCCCAACCTCCATCCGGAATATTAATGGCCAAAGAATCTGGACTAAGTTTATAATTATTATGATCATCAAATCCTGCCGCCTCTGAAACTGCGTCAAAATCAATACTATAATTCGTTGGATTTCCTGTTGTTGATACATACGGAATATATGCAGCTCCTACCTCTGTTTCAATCACAGGCATTGTTCCGAGCGAAATCGTTGGAGGCTGAATTACAGTTACAGTTACAGATTCACATTCATCCGATTCACATCCGGTCGTTGAATTAATTGCTCTAGCATAGTATACAGTCGTTGTATCCGGACTAACAGACAGTGTGTTACCTGTACCAACCATAATCCCGGAACTACAACTTCCAGCATACCAATTGACATCATCGCTAGCGCTTGCCCCAATACTTGCAGCTCCACCAACGCAAATTACTCCTCCGTCGTTATTCCAAGCTGAGTATATGGCAGGAAGCGAATTCATCACAACTTTTGCTCTGTGTGAAATAGTTGGATTTTGATCGAGTTCAGAATCATATATTTTTACAAAATACTCGCCAGGTTCAGAAACTTCAAAACTACCGGTCGTATTTTCAGAAATTGGAGTGCCTGTTGAATCGCACAACTCATAAGAATCTGCAGATTCGTACACCGCAGAAAGTATAACAGAACTTCCGGAACACAGCTCAGAATAAACCGGAGTTACTCCTTTTTCAGCGTCGCCTAAAACAAACAAATCGTATATACCGGTGCTATCGTTTTCATTGTCTTCCAATGAAATTATATCGCCATAATTACAACTATTGTCCCCGGGTGGATCATAATTGGAGGTATTATCACATATAAAATCTGTACTGTTATCGGAAACCGTTCCTAAAATATAAAAAGCAGCTGATGGGTCAACGTACAAATTTACTTTGTTACTAGCGGATGGTGCTTCTACATTACCTCCTACGATGAGATGAGCTCCTACACTTAAATTTACAGAATTCTTGACAATTAAGTCTCCATAGATAATACAAACAGCATTCGTTTCAATAGTCAGTGTTGCTCCCTGCTTTAACTCAAGTGTTCCTGTGATTATAAGAGTATCATTTTCCGCAATTATTTTTGCTTGATTTGTTGCAACGAGAACATCACCTTCAACTACAGTTTTTGTTTGAGCAGTAGATCCCAAACTCAGAATAAGAAAAAACAAGACAAGCAGAGACATACCCCTGACCTTAGCAAACATCTGGTTTACTTGAGCCATCCGCATATTGATAGCATGGGGTATAGTCAATATGTCCCTACAGCACACTGTCCGCACAATTCTTTTACTCTTACTTTTCTATCTTTTTGTTCCTACAGCTATTCCCTGCACATGAGAATAGCAGTTTTGTTGGTTTTTCGGGCAAAATGCAACTTTACCATTTTGGGTCTTTTACATAAAACCTTTTGCTTGTGTTTTTACTAATTTTTAAAACAACAAATCCCAACATGCAATCACTCGTTCCAAATATAACAATTACAACTTGTTACACTTAAGCCGCCAAAAATAAAGAATTAACATAAACGTGTGAATTTAGAAGCCTTTATTGGCGGGGTTTGTTTCATTTTGGGACAAGATTTAACATTGAATATGGTTAATTGCAACAATTTACCGCAAAACAAAAGGTCGTTACAAGCACATAAGCTTATAACGACCTTCAGAAAAGTATCATTTGTCTGTCTTATTCCGACATATCCTGTCCCTGCGATTTTAGTTTATCAATATCATTTACATTAAAATCGCCAAAGAACGAAACAACAAAACTGTTGCCTTCAGCATTTTCACTGGTGATAAAAATATGACACTCAGAGTATTTTTTCTTTCCTCCCAATAAATAGATCTCCGCATCCGAATCTTCATCATCATCTTCGAACTTTTTGTATTTAGCTGGAAGAAGCGCAATAGCCTTTTTGGTAAACTCGCTGTTTTTCAAACTTCCTTTTTCAGGGTTATACGACATAAACCGAATTCGACTCAAATCGCCGGTTACATTCTTTTCGTCATCATCGCCTAAATCCATATCAATGGCATCGATCATATCCTTTGAGAACGAAAAGCTGGTAATGCCGTCTTTATTGGCAAAGACATCATACATTTTATCCGACTTGCTTTGCCCCGATGCCAGCAATCCTGCCAACAAAAGACCAAGCGCAAAAAGTAGTGTTGTAATTGTTTTCATCTGTTAAAGTTTTTTGGTAATTAACGTTCTAATTTCGAGGTGTTTTCTTATTTAAAATCCGCTCGGCTCTTAAACCGCGGGCAGCATAAAACATCATTGAAGACGAAATAATAAAAACGGGCAAACAAGTTTGAATGATCCAAAACCAGTTGATATTATGTAATCCGTTTTTTCCCATTTCATAGGCAAATGATGCTCCAAAGGTCAGCCATAAAAGCACGGCCGGTACTACCAGGTAAACGAGTGTTTCTATCTGTTTTCTATCTTCTTGCATAATAGCTGTTTAATCTTCGTTTTCTGTATCGGTTACTTTTTCTGTCAATCCTTCAGGTTTCATTTCCCAGTATTTTCCAACCATATCGCCATCCCAGGTGTTCGAAACGTTTTCAATATCATGAATTATCTCGTCCATGTCGTTTCCAAGGAATACTGCTTTTCCTTCAGGTACGCGTACTTTTATATCCACTTCCTGTCCTCTCCATTTGGCCTCGTCGCCGATAAAGAAATACGGATCGAAATAAAGCGTTGAATCAGTTCTCTCGTAAGTGTACACCATTTCTTCGCACCACTGTTTTGCATTGTCGCGTGTTTTACCGCGTGACGAATAGCGAACTGTTACCACAAAATCATCGCCCGACGAACGGATAACATCCAGCTGCGGATAACCAACCACTACTTCCTCGCCATCAATAACAGCTACTTTAAAACCTTCCACATCCCAGTCGATTTCGGCGTAATCATCCAATTTATCTTCGGCTACCCTGAGGTACAAGGTCTGACACGAATCGCACGAAATGGTTTCGCTTTTGGTAATCGATGAGCTTTGTTTGTAGTTTCCAACCTGACCAACCGAAAGAATTAACAGGGCGAAAAGCGATACCAACCATACACCAACCATCGACAAGGCAACTGCTGCATTGTTCGATTTATACCTGAAAACCAACTTGGTTCCGATATAAACAAGAGCAAGCAACGGAAGGCCTGCAATCAGTCCAACCAATATCAATCCCCAGGTAACTGCACCCGGCTCAATAAAGTGGTTCAACATATTTGGCACATGAATTTCGGGTCCCCAAACCAGTGGCATTCCTTCAACAAACGAATGGCCAATAATCATTGACGAAACCAATCCAAGTATTCCGAAGAAACCGGAAATGATAAGGAACACACCAAACACAATTACAAATACTTTCAGAATTACTTTGAAAATATTATAAACCACGTCGCCGGCTCCTTCCATCGACTTTTTTCCTTTCGAGTAGGTATCCGATTCTTTAAATTTCTTATAGCTTTCTTTTACTTCTTTTACCTCTTCTTTTATCGATTTCTCGATGTTTTTAACGGTAGCTTCCTGGCCACGCATTTCAAGACGTTGAGCAGTGCTAACCGCTTTCGGTACGGCAATCCACAAAATCAGGTAAGCCAGTCCGGCAGCACCCGATGTTACAAAGAACAGGATCACCAAAATGATACGCAGGATTACCGGATCCATGTTAAAGTAGGCTCCCAAACCTCCGCAAATTCCCCCCAGCACACGATGATCGGGATCGCGGTACAAACGACGTTTACGTTTGGCTTCCGATGCAATAGAAACATCTTCATCTTCGCCTTCTTCCTCGGCAAAATCTTCGGGAGTTCCCATTATTTCAACCATGTCGTTTACCCACTCAACGGTAATAACCTTTTTCTCGTCGGTACTTTTCGAGCTAAAAATCTCGGCAATACGTGCCTCAATATCAGCAATAATCTCTTTTCCTTCCTCGTCAACTCCAAAATGGTTTTTCAGGTTGATAAGGTATCTTTGCAGCACCTCGTAGGCATCCTCTTCAATGTGAAATATTGTGCCGCTTATATTTATTGTGAATGTCTTTTTCATCTTGTTTTTTGTTTGAAATTATTAGGATGGACTAAGCTTTGTTGTCTCTAATTGTTTGCACTGCGCCAACCAGTTCGCTCCACGAACCTTCAAGTTCAACTAAAAAAGTACGCCCGGTTTCGGTAAGCTCATAATATTTTCGAGGTGGCCCTTGTGTTGATTCTTCCCAGCGGTAAGCCAGCAACCCGGCGTTTTTCAGCCGTGTTAACAAGGGATACAACGTTCCTTCTACCACTATCATTTTTGCTTCTTTCAACGATTGAATAATATCGCTGGCATAAAGTGGTTTTCCGTCGAGAACGAGCAGGATACAGTATTCCAGTACTCCCTTTCTCATTTGTGCTTTTGTGTTTTCTATCTTCATTTTATGTCCCTTTCTATCTGTTAGTCCTCTATTTTCCTCACTGTTAATTGGCCATACCCGCTACTAAATAGCCCAGGTATTTTCCGAAACCATCCAGGCTTCCAGCTCCAGCGCTGCTTCCTCTTCTACAACCGGCTGAAAAAATGTTTCGTTCATCATCCAGTCTTCCACTTCAAGGCTTGTTTCTGTTGCCTCGCTGTATTCAAACTGAGTGGTGGTAAATCTTGAATCGTCGGTCATCCATGCTTCAACTTCCATGGCCGGTTCAACTTCGTTAACAAAGTAATAGTTAGCCTCGGTCTCTGCTGGAATTCCTTCCACATCTGCTATTTCAGCGGGTGCTGCCATTGCCATGGCAATATCGCTAAAACCTGTATTTTCCAATAAACGTTTCCAAAATGTTTGTGCGCTCACTGTAAAACTAATAAGAACAAAGCTAACTACTACTGCTGCTGATCGTAAAACTGCTTTCTGAACATTGTTTTTTGTTTTCATGACTTTGAGTTTTTGTTTTCTGTTTCTGTAATTGTTTTTGTTTTTTGGCTTTGCGATTTTTTCTGAAGTTCGCTCTTCATTCGTTTTCTAATTGTTTTCTGTTTCCGTCTTTAAGACGATTGTTTTTTGTTTCCGTTACAACCTGTAAAGAACTTTTTTTAAGAATGTACTTTTTTTTACATCGTTGTTTGCATTACAAATATATGTCATTAATCTAGTACTTTGCAACACATAGTACCATATTTTTTACATTCAAATTAGCAAAAACTTTCTTTTTCGCTGATTTACTGATACTTGCGAAATGCAATATTTTTCAATAATTTTTTAAGAAAATGAAAGTCCGTCACTCTGATTAACAATAAGATGCAGTTTTGCCATTTACATAACACCTACAAAGTGTTAAAATGTGAATAAAAATGTTAATAACTCAAACAATTTATTTAACAACTTAATTCGTGTTAGTTTGTTTTTACTGAGCATTAATAGGAATTTTATCTTGTTAGAAGTGGGGCAAAAGTTAAGGCATAGTACACAATAAGATAACATCTATTTAACAAAAACGACTGAAAGAAAAGTTTCCTTTGCTGCACGTTTAGGAAATTGGGGGGAGTTTGATTTTACAGTCAAAAAAAAAAGAAAAAGCACACAGATAAAAAATGAGAGCCACATTAGGATACACAAAAAAACATGTTCTAACTAACCGCGCCTACGATAGTGGGATGAAGAGCCTCAAACACATACAAGTCATTCAGAAATTGATTTAAATTCAATATTTATTTTTAATCCAAATTAATAATTCTATGAAAAAAGCAATTTTTTCGATTGTATTACTGGCTGTTTTTAGCCTGTATTCATTTGCAACTTACGCGCAGGGTACTATTACCGGCGTGGTTGTAGATGCAGAAACCAGTGAGGCACTCATTGGTGCAAACATTGTTGTTGAAGGAACAACAAAAGGTACTATCGCCGATATTGATGGTAAATTTAAATTGTCTGTTCCTGCAGGCGAAGTAAACCTTATCGTTACTTATATCGGGTATACGCTTGAAAAGATTACTGTATCAGTTTCAGGTGGTCAGACAAAAGACCTGGGAACGATTCAGTTAAAATCAGACGCAGTTGGTATTAACGAAGTTATGGTACTGGCATCGGTGGCAATTAGTCGCGAAACGCCTGTTGCTGTTTCTAACATTCCGGCCGAAATGATCCAAACAAAACTGGGAACGCAGGAATTTCCTGAGATCTTAAAAACTACTCCCGGTGTTTATGCAACAAAATCAGGTGGTGGTTTTGGTGACGGTCGTGTAAACCTTCGTGGTTTTACTTCAGAAAACGTTGCGGTAATGATCAACGGTGTTCCTGTAAACGACATGGAAAACGGTTGGGTATACTGGAGTAACTGGGCCGGCCTTTCTGATGTTACAAGAACAATGCAGGTACAGCGTGGTTTGGGAGCTTCTAAAGTTGCCGTTCCATCAATTGGTGGTACCATTAATATTGTAACCAAAACAACCGACATGGAACAAGGTGGTAACTTTATTTCAGGTTTTGGTAACGACGGTTACAAAAAATTTGGCGGAACATTGTCAACCGGTTTAATGGATAACGGTTTTGCTGCTACTGTATCGTTTGCCCGCACAACTGGTAACGGTTATGTTGACGGAACTGAATTCAGCGGTTACAACTACTTCGTAAACATCTCGAAAAAAATTGGTGAGAACCACCGTATCTCTTTAACTTCATTTGGTGCACCTCAGCGTCACGGACAACGTCAGAACAGAAGTTTGATTTCTGACTACAGAGAAGCAGAGAGCGGAAGAAAATTCAACCCTGACTGGGGTATTATGAATGGCCAGGTTACTCACGTTGAAGATAACTTCTACCACAAATCGCAAAACTCGTTGAACCACTATTGGTCAATTACACCAAATACTACTTTATCTACTTCGCTTTACGCATCGTGGGGTAACGGTGGTGGCGGTGGTAGAGGAGGCGAAAACAGCCTTTTCAACCAACGTTTAGGTGATTTCGATCAGCCAATGGATTTGGATGCAATTGTTGAAGCTAACCGTGCAAACGGTCCAAACGGTGCAATTTCGTGGTTAAGAGCATCGCATAACGACCACAGCTGGTACGGAATTTTATCTTCGTTAGATACAAAAATTACCGACGACCTTACTTTTGTGGGTGGTATTGACTTAAGAACTTACACCGGTCACCACTTTTACGAAGTTACCGATTTGATGGGTGCTGAGTATGCATTGAGCGACGACGATATTAACGAGCCAAACAAAGCCTTAAAAGTAGGCGACAAATACAACTACTACAACGACGGAGTTGTGGGTTGGCAAGGTGTTTTCGGTCAGCTTGAGTACTCGAACGATGTATTGTCAGGATTTGTTTCAGCATCTGTTTCAAACACTTCTTACAAACGTATCGACTATTTCAACTACCTCGATTCTGATCCACTTCAGGAAACAGATCGTTACAACTTCCTTGGTTTTATGGTTAAAGGTGGTGCAAACTACAACATTAACGAAAACCACAACGTTTTTGCCAACATTGGTTATTTCGAAAAAGCTGCCGGTTTTGATGCCGTTTTCCTGAACTACGATAACGAGCACATTAACGAGGATGCTGAAAACCAAAAAATCTTTAGTGTTGAGTTTGGTTACGGTTACCGTACTAAAAACTTCAGCGCTAACATTAACGTGTACCGCACAGCCTGGAACGACCGTACATTTACCGATGTATTATACGGACCGGAAAACGAAGAGTATTTCCTAAACCTGTTAGGTGTTAACGCACTTCACCAGGGTCTTGAGGTTGACGCAAACTGGGATGTAACAACAAGCCTGAAACTTACAGGTATGTTATCTCTTGGCGACTGGAAATGGAACAACAACGTAGAAAATGTTCAGGTATACGACGATCAGCAAAATCCAATTGGAGATCCTATCAACCTGTACATCGACGGTTTGAAAGTTTCGGATGCTGCACAAACTACAGCTGCTGTTGGTTTGGAATACCAGTTATTAAGCAAATCATACTTTACTGTTGACTATACTTATTTCGCCGATTACTATGCTGATTTCGAGCCAACAAACGTAACCAGCGAAGGCGCACCACAACCTTGGAAAGTGCCTGATTACGGTTTATTCGATGTAGGTCTTCGTCACGGTTTCAAAATTGGTGAATTCGATGCAACACTTATCGGAGCGATTAACAACGTATTCGACACCGATTACATTGCCGATGCAATTAACGGTAAAGGCAACGATGCTGCAACAGCTCTTGTATGGTACGGTTTCGGTAGAACTTTCAGTGCCAGCTTAAAAATTGATTTTTAATTAAAAAGACAATATTACGATGAAAAAGATAACATACTTATTCGCAATACTTGCATTGATTTTTGCAACTGCGTGTAATTCACTCGATGATATACACGAGGAGATTGATGCAATGGATAATCCAATTGTAGGAGATGTTGAGTACACGCTTACCGACGAAGACTACGATGATTTGGATCTGGGCTACGGAAGTTTCAACAGCGTTGACGATGCTAAAGAAATGCTTCCGGCTTTCTTAACCGAGAAATACCCGGTTTGGGGAAATGGTTCTTCAGTACTGGTAGGCTATAAATTATATGTAGGTTCTGCTCCTGGCGTTGGCGATTACACTTATGCCGACGAAGTTGAAATGGAAGACGCAGACTACCCACAAAGCGAAATTGGCGCTGTAGGTTTCTTGCCTTCAGAAGATGCTTTGGCACTTATCCCTGATTACCTGGATGGCGCTGTTGCTGATCCTGCAGAAGGCGATATCGTTTTAGTACGTTACGAAGAGCACGTATCAAACACAGTAGCGCAGTCAATTACTCTTCTTGAAGAAGGTTTTAACGGAACTTTGGGTGATTTTACTCCTGAATATGTTGCCGGACCAACTGAATGGGAAAACAGAGACTACAGCGGTGTTGAATACGCATACATGTCGGCTTACGGCGACGGTGTTGTTGAAAACTACCTGGTTTCTCCTGCAGTTGATTTATCAGACTACAGCAATGTTGTTGTACGCATCAACCAGGCAATCAACTACGCTTCGGGTAACTTAGATCTTGCAAGCGTTTTGGTTTCTACTGATTACGATGGCGATGTAACAACTGCAACATGGGATGTACTTACACTGGAAGAAATGCCAAGCGGTGGCGACTGGACTTTTGTTTTGTCTGAGCCAGTTGACCTGTCAGCTTACGAAGGTGAAACCATCAATATCGCTTTCAAATACCAATCAACTGAAGACGTAGCTCCGGCCTGGGAAATCGATAACATTGTAGTTTCAAGCGGTATTAAAGACGAAACCATCAGCAAAGCAGCTTACTTCACTTATAACGAAGATGGCGAATGGGAAGCTTCAGAAGGTGTTTACTTCTTAAGCAGTGCCGATTTAGATGCAATGGGCGAAGATTATGGCCGTCCGGGTTACTACAATAACTTCAGCAGCTCTATTTCTCCACTTGATTATTTACCTGCATTTATGGTAAATACTTATCCTTACGGACAGGAAGAGGATGCGATGACTATCGTTTACGATTATTACTCAAGTTCAACAGGTGCACAACTGCGTGGTACTTTGTTCACTTTCACAGCAGGCGAATGGGCTGCTTACGAGTCGACTCAAGACGTTACACTGCAATTTGCACACGACGGAACTACCTGGGTACCTGACAATACAATCAAGTACACTTTCACAAGCGGTGATTATGCCTTAGTTGTTGATCAGCTAGGTTCAACTTACCCATCAGAAACCGGTAACCTTGCCAGCTACGGTAACTTTAACCTGTTCTCGTGGACCGATGAAATGTTGCTTGAAGCAGTAACTTTGGTTATCGAAAACAACTACCCATCAGCAGAAGAAGGACAGAAGTTTGCAGTTACTTACACTGTTTACGATGGTTCTACTCACGACGATGTAATGAACATCATTCTTGAAGGTGGTGTTTACGTTATGCAATAAGGATCTACCTTAATTCAATATAAAGAAGCCGCTATTAAGCGGCTTTTTTTATGCTTCAAAACCAAACATTTAACCGTAATCACTGTTTTTTTTAAAGGAATTTATATTTTTGCGCCCTGTTTATTCAGAATCTAAGAGATGGAACAGCTTCAGATAAATAAAATGTTGGACGAGAAGGGTTATATTGAGGAAACAATTGATCCGAGCCTGAAATTGGTTGAAGAAATTAAGCGCCTGAAAAAGGAAAAGAATGCTGTAATACTCAGCCACTTTTACGTTGAAGGCGCGCTGCAGGACATTGCTGACTACGTTGGCGACAGTCTTGGATTGGCGCAGGCTGCAGCGAAAGTAGATGCCGACATGATCGTTTTTGTGGGGGTGCATTTTATGGCCGAAACAGCCAAGATCATCAATCCTGATAAAAAAGTGATCCTTCCCGACCTGAAGGCAAGCTGTTCGCTGGCAGAGTCGGCACCGGCAGATAAATTTGCGGCATTTAAAGCGAAATATCCCGACCACAAGGTAATTACCTATGTAAATGCAACGGCTGCATTAAAAACCATGTCCGACATTGTTTGTACATCGGCCAATGCCAAAAAGATTGTCGACAGTTTCCCTGAAGACGAAAAGCTGATCTTCGCTCCGGATAAAAACCTTGGAAACTATATTAACAGCATAACCGGCCGCAGCATGGTACTGTGGGATGGCGCCTGCATGGTTCACGAGCAATATTCGGTAGAAAAGATTATCGACCTGATGGACGCACATCCTGATGCCGAGTTTATCGCCCACCCCGAGTGTGAGAAACCGGTTCTTTTGCTGGCAAAACATATCGGATCAACAACTGCACTGCTGAATTACGTACAGAGCAGCGATGCCAAGAAATTTATTGTAGCCACCGAAAGCGGTATTCTGCACCAGATGACCAAAGCGTGTCCGGATAAGATATTTATTCCGGCGCCGTCGAACGATTCAACATGTGCCTGCAACGACTGTGAGTACATGAAATTAAACAGCCTGCAAAAGCTGTATATCTGTTTAAAACACGAACAGCCGGAGGTTACACTTCCACAAGATGTAATTGAAAAAGCCCGCATCCCGATTCAACGGATGTTGGAAATATCGAAATAGTTTAGGAAGACACGAGTGGCGAGTAACGAGTAACGCGAGCTACTGTCATTTCGAGCGCAGCGAGAAATCTGTTACTGGATACTGGTTACTGGATGCTAGATGCTGGATACTAGATGCTGTTTTCTCATCACATTCCTTTTGCCTTTCTACTTTTTCCTTTTGCCTTTTGACCAACGACTAATCGTAAAAGAATCCACGTTTGCGACCATGGCGTTTCAAATTCCGGTACTCCCAGGGCTGCATTTTTTTCTGGCTCCGGAAAAACTGCGAGAAACTGCTTTGCGAAAATCCCAAAATCTTACCAATGGTTTTAAACGTATAATCGGTGTGTTCCACTAAATCGCAAGCCACCAAACACAGGTAATTATTTATCCATTGGTGGGCGCTCATTCCCGACATACAGCGGATAGCCCCATCGAAATGCCGATAATTGGCATTTAACATTTTGGCATAATCTTTCGCATCGCGCTTGCCGTAAATCCGCACCAAATTGGCAAACATATCCATGTAGTTATTTTCGCTGGCATTATTCTCACGAACCAGCTCTGTGCGCTTTTTAATTTCTTTCCCGGGGTTATCAATCAAACCATTAAAGACTAATTCGGGCGTAATCGGGGTAAAATTGTTTGTGGACATAACAGGTTTTTCCTTAAAAGTAAGAAAATCTTATCACCCAAGAGTATTACCCGTTTAATTATTTATCATATTGAGAACTTTCCTAAAGTATTGATTGCAATTCTTTAGGAATTGTTTTATTTTCCTAAAATATCAGCTTTTACTTTTTATAAAACTGTACAATTTGATTAAATATCACGATGTACATTTTAGAAAATTGTACATTTTGATTAATTATTGCCACTGATACTTTAGGAAACTGTATAGTTTCATAAAATTACGTACGAACAATATCTCTACCGCCAGTTATTTCTACATAATCCAATTTATTTCGTCCGGGACGGCGAACAAGCGTAATCCAGCTTTCTTCGCCGGACGAGATCTTCCTCATTCTGTTTCCCGGCGCTTCCTGACTCCGTCAGTCGCACCGGGTTATTGCCTTCGCCCCCTTGCGGCTATTAATAAATAGCGCTGAACCCTGCCTCGGGTTTCACCCGAGATAAATCCTGTTTTATCCCTTCGTGATTTGAAAAACGGAAAGCTATAATTGAAACGATAGCTTTTTACGATGCTGGAAGCGTCGAATGTGAATAACCCGGTGCGTAGCGCCGGGGTTAAATGATCAAAGGGAAATCGTCCGGCGAAGAAAGCCGTTCAACGCTGATGGTTCTTCCGGACGAAAGTTAAAACAGCTCCATTAAAAAACGGTGTGTAAAGAAACGACTGCCTTAATTCAAAAATAGTCTTCCACAAAAAAAATCCGGGTCGTTTATCTTTTCAGATAATACGGCCCGGATCTTTTATACTAAGCAAGTTAATGCGCTATTGCGCAAAGGGCACCACCACCGAATCGGTAGCCACCACATTCTGTACCATCAGGTTTTGCTGCGACACCTCGATGGCACGCAACAGCGTTTTATCAATTTGTTTGATGATCGGGTAAAAACCTTCTTCGCCAATAATATTCCGTGCAACATAGGCTTTCATTTGCGTATTAATCACTTTCCCCGACACCTTCAATCCTTCGTTATCCTTTTTCACGCCCTTTTCTTCGGCATACGCTATAAAGTCGTTTAGCGCTTTGTTCTTATCCAGGTAATTCTCAAACTCGTCGGCCGAGGTCAATTTTGTTAGCTCCTCGCGGTGCGAATCGGCATAAGCATAAGCAAACGAATAAATCAGCCCTTTGCGGTAAATCTGGTTGAAATAGGCCGAGTTCCCAGTGGTATCAACCGGAACAAAAAAGTCGGGCATAATGCCGCCACCGCCGTATACCACACGTCCGCCTTTGGTTTCGTAGCGCAACGAATCGGCAAAATGAATACTGTCGGCCACCAACTGCTCCATATTATGGAAACGCTCGTAAATATGGTTGTAATATTCTTCGTTACCATCATCGTACGAACTTTGAATACAGCGTCCGCTGGGCGTGTAAAAACGTGCCACAGTAAGGCGCAAAGCCGAACCGTCCATCAGTGGAATTTGCTCTTGCACCAGTCCTTTTCCGAACGAACGACGACCGATCACAAATCCGCGGTCGTTATCCTGCATAGCGCCGGCAAAAATCTCACTTGCCGATGCCGAAAATTCGTCGATCATCACATAAACACCGATATCGGCAAAAGTTGCTTTAGCTGAAGCATTGTATGTTTTTCGTTGCTGATGCATACCTTCGGTGTACAGAATCGGTTCCCCCTTTTTAAGGAATTCGTCAACCATTTGCAGCACGCCAACAAGCGATCCGCCAGGGTTACCCCGCAAATCGATAATTACCTTTTCGGCACCCGCATCTTTAAGTTTCAGCATTCCCTCCACAAACTCGCGGTAAGTGGTATTGGCAAAACGACTCACTTTTATAAAACCGGTGTGGTCATCAATCATGTACGATACATCAACGCTGTACAGCGGAATATCGCCACGGGTAATTTCAAACTCCAGCTCGCCATCAAAACCCGATCGTATTACGCCAACGCGAACTTTCGAGTTCTTTTCGCCGCGCAACAACGACAGCACCGTATTATTATGCACATCAACACCCGCAATTACCGAGTCGTTAACACTTACAATGCGGTCGCCGGGCATTACGCCCACCTTGCTCGACGGGCCACCTGAAATCACTTCAATCACGCGCACCGTGTCTTCCTGAATGGAAAACTGAACACCAATACCTGAGAAATTTCCACTCATTTCTTCCTGCACTTCCTGCATATCGCGTGCGGGAATATAACTGGTGTGCGGATCGAGACTTTTCAGTATTTCCGGAATTGTTTGTTCAACAATATCGCCGGTATTTACACTGTCTACATATCCTGTATTTACCAAGTCGAGAATAGTGGAGATTTTATTGGGCTGCGCGAAACCCATTCCGTGAAATGCCGGAGTGGTGGCATTCCTGCTTAATAGGTTTCCGATAAGAATACCTGCTGCAACAGCAATTGCAATGAGAACAGGTAAAAGTATTGTTGTTTTCTTGTTCATAGGCTTTCTTCAATGGCCAGTACCTCTGCGAACGAAGCCCGGCCTGATTTTAATGTATAACATGGCGGCAAACAACCGGTAGCGTATAGCAAAATCTCACTTTTGCCTTTCCACTTGAAACTTTTGCCTTTAAATATCAACCTGCTTTACTTCAATATCAGCACGTTTTAGCAGGTTAATTCCATCCTCCAGGCGGTAACTTTCGGTAAAAACCACACGCTTAATTCCGGCCTGAATAATCAATTTCGAACACTCTAAACATGGCGAAGAAGTGACGTACAAAGTGGCACCGTCGCTACTGTTCCCCGACTTGGCAACCTTTGTAATTGCATTGGCCTCGGCGTGCAGCACGTAAGGTTTTGTAATGTTGTCTTCGTCTTCGCATATATTTTCAAATCCTGCCGGCGTACCATTGTATCCGTCAGAAATTATCATTTTATCCTTTACAATTAAAGCACCTACCTGGCGGCGTTTACAGTACGAGTTTTGCGACCATACATCAGCCATTTTCAGGTAGCGTTGATCAAGTAACTTCTGCTTTTCGTCTTTACACATACAACTTTTTCTTTCTAGAATGGGTATTCATTTTTTGCAATGATTACAAATGTAATACTGATTTCCAATAAATTCTGAAAATATAACACCGATACACCCTTTGTTGTTGATTTTAAGAATTTTTAAAGATTGGATTCCTTTTAAAAAATCAATCGAGAAATATAGGCAGGTGAGTATTACATTCATTTATTTCCTGCCGGAGGCCATACTATTTGGCTTGAAACAAATAGTATGCACAAAATTCAAGGCTCCTTTTGATCTTCGCCCTCCGTTTTTATAAAACCTAAATTCGGACGGGTGATCTCCTCATCCTTCGGAGCTTCCCGCTCTCATTAAGGTTTCAATTCAACTTATGCAAAGACCAAAAGAGGCCGTCCACTCATGCAAAGTTAGTGCGAATGAAAAGGCTGCTTCGAAGCTTCGGCCTCGGCCGGTGAGCCGGAAAACAAGCGTTGTCAGCGTAAAAAATTACTGTTGTTTGAGGAGGCACGACGAGTTTCAGGAATTTTAGCTGGCATCGCGTAGCTTTTCCGAGGGAAGCGGGCGCAGCCTTGGATTTTCTGTTTACTCTTTGGGCTAAGCCAAAGAGTAAAATCCGCCTGATAAGGCTTAAGCTACCTCAATGCTAATCAATTGAAATTTATTGGAGGCTTCACTTCTCTATGGACTATAAGCCAAAAGAACGGTGCAAAACGCACCAACAAAAGACGCCGCATAAAGCGGCGTCTTCAAATCAATTTAAAATATTTTCTATTCTTTAATTAAAAGCCATACATCCGAGTATTTCGGGAAAGCATTGCGCACCTGTGCAACTCTTCCGCGTGCTTCGGTTTCTGCTTTGTACGAATTAACACAAACACGGTAATAACCGGTTTCGCTGTGCAAAATAATTGGCGTAAAACCTTCGTCGATAAGTGTTGAACGGTAATTCTTAGCATTGTCTAACTGGCTAAACGAACCCAAAATCACAAAGAAAGTATTTCCGGCGTTTGCAGTTTGATCCGTCTCGTTGGTAAACGAAACCTGCTCTTTACGCATTGCAATTGGTTTCTCGTCGGCTACCGGCTCAGGTTTTGTTACAGCTGTTGGCTGCGTGGTTGTTTCGCTACCCGGAACGGTAAACACTTTTGTTGGTGCTGTGGTGTCGGTTGTATAAGCCGATTCGGCCTGCCCCGACGATTTTTGAAATATCTTACATGAAGATGCAGTAATTGCAAGAATCGCTAAAAGAACAACTATCCTATTCATCTGTCTAAAATTTAATTTCTGTATTCTGTTTAAAATCCAATACGAAGATACGCATTACGCCTGCGTCCGTTTTTGTAATCAAACGCAAGTTTTACACAGCATGTTGTTCGCAACTAGCAAATTTATTTTTCGGCAGGCTATTTTTTACACTTCGCGCCGGCACCACCACCGCCAAAGAACATCATCACACCAATAAGATAACCAAAGTTATACCAGCCTCCTGCATTGGGGAAAGCATAAATTTCGTAATCGGTAAAAAGGCTGGCTATAAAGCTAAACAGCAAAATAAAACCATGAAAGATACCTTTTATAAATCCCGGAGGATCGCCAATATTTTCAAACGATTGTGTTGCGCATCCGGCAAAAAGAATTGCTGCAGCTACTACCACTGCCAATAAAATAAATGTACGTTTCATCTAATTGTTTTTTTTGATTTATGCGACGGAAAAATCCCGTGCTCTCCGAACAAGTTAGGCTTTATTTATCAAAAAGTGAAATTGAGTAACTACTCTTGAATGATCTGCTGCATAAAAGCAACAAAATCGGGGGTATTTAGCCGCTCATTAAGCATTACAAAATGCGGGTTTTTAAGAATGGCTTTGTTGTAGGCCATGGTTTCAAAAGTATCCTGACGAAAAACAGTGCCGCCAAATTCTTCCACCATTAACTGGCCGGGTGCAGTATCCCATTCGGAACAGGGACCGGCTTTTAGGTACATATCGGCATTTCCTTTGATAATCTCGATTTGTTTTTTCGAACTGCCGCAATGCAGGATCTCCAACTCAAAAGTGCCTCTCATTTTTTCGATCAACTCGGCTTCGCGGGGCTTAAAAAACGAGCGGCTGGTGGCTACTCTTATTTTTCCGTTGTACGGCTCGGGCTTATCCATTTTTGCAAAATTCCCTTTGCTGTCGAACTCATAAATCCCCTCGTCTTTACCACAGTACCAGCCTTTTTCTTTCAAGGGTTCGTAAATCCATCCGTTTACCGGGGCTGTTTTGTTAATCAACCCGATGTTGATGCAGAATTCGCCGTTTCGTTTAATAAACTCTTTGGTGCCATCCAGTGGATCGACCAAAAAGTAATTCTCCCAGGTTTTGCGAATTTCGTACTCCGGGAAGTTTGTTTCTTCATCTAATACGGGAATCTCGGGGAATATTTTTTCAAGGCCTGCATTAATGATCTTACTCGACGCCTTGTCGGCCCGGGTAACTGCTGTATTATCCGATTTCCGTTGCTCATCGAAGTCGTTACTTTCATACACTTCAATGATCGCGCGTCCGGCTTCGGCCAGCACATCAATAACATTATGTACCTTGTTTAAGTCCATTCAGATTTAGTATTCACGTAAATTTACGTTATCTGTTCTATCTTTAAAATCACTGCGCGCAAAAACCGATGCTATTTAAATGTTTCTTCACAAACCGGGATCTAAACCAATTTTATTGAGATGCGTAATAGAATTACTACCTTTTAGCTGAAAGGAAACTATGATATTCAATAAAAATAAAAACCGCGAGCCGGCAGTGGCCGGGCAATTTTACCCTTCATTGGGCGGCGTATTACGAAATGAGCTGGAAGAACTTTTCAGTAATGCCACGACTGTAAAAACCTCACAACCGCTGCGGGCTATTGTTTCGCCACATGCAGGCTACATTTTTAGTGGAGAAGTTGCTGCGGCTGCTTTCAAACAAATTCCGGCAACCAAAAGCTACCGGAATATTTTTGTATTGGCATCGAGCCACCGCTATAGTTTTGGCGGAGCGGCGGTTTACACGGAAGGAAACTACGAAACTCCGCTGGGCGAAATTAAGGTGAATAAAAAGATCGGGAAAGAACTGCTGATCTCATCGTCGGTGTTTACCGAACACGATGAATCGCACCTGTACGAACATAGTCTAGAGGTTCAGTTACCCTTTTTGCAATATCGTTTGGGGAATGATTTCACGCTGGTGCCGATAATCCTTGGAACTCACTCGTCGGGCATTTGCAAAAAGCTGGCAGAAGCACTTCGTCCATATTTTACACCGGATAATTTGTTTGTTATCAGCACCGACTTTTCGCATTTCCCAAGCTATGAAGATGCAAACCTGGTAGACCACATAACGGCTGATGCCATTTGCAAGAACAAGCCAAACAAACTGTTGAAAGCCATTGAAAAGAACAAAGACAAAAAGATTGGCAACCTTGCTACTTCGTTGTGCGGCTGGACATCAGTATTAACGCTGCTTTACCTGACTAAAAAAGGGGATTTTGAGTTCAAACAATTGGCCTATAAAAACTCTGGCGACAGTAAACTTTATGGCGAAAAAGACCGCGTTGTGGGTTACTGGGCCATTGCTGTTTACGAGAAAGCGGTTTTTGAAATAAGCCCCGCGGAAAAACAGGAAATTTTGCAGCTGGCACGAAATTCAATTGCCCGTTTTTTAGGCGAGGACGTAAAAGAAAAGAAGCATAAAAAAAGTAACGACAGCATTCTCGACCAAAAAGCCGGTGCATTTATCAGTATTTATATCAACAATGAATTACGCGGATGCATTGGCGGTTTTGCCGGCGATAAAACATTGCGCCAAATGATCAAACGTTTTGCCGTTTCGGCCACAAACGACCAGCGTTTCGACCCGATTGAACCTTCGGATTTGGACAATATGACACTGGAAGTTTCGGTTTTAACACCTTTGAAAAAGATTAAATCGATCGATGAATTCGAACTTGGCAAACACGGCATTTATATAATAAGCGGCTTCAACTCCGGCACGTTCTTACCGCAGGTTGCCGAAAAAACCGGTTGGAGCAAAGAAGAATTCTTGGGAAGATGCGCAAAAAACAAAGCCGGAATTGGCTGGGACGGATGGAAAACCGCCGAACTTTACACCTACGAAGTCGTGATTGTGAAAGACGATCAGGAAAAAACTTCCTGAAGCACTTTAAGCGATTTTATTTCACCCAGCGTATCAAAATGCAGGCGGTAATAATCAACTAATTTTTCAAGCAGCATATCGCGCATGCTGCGTTTCAATTTCAAAGTGTCCAGTTCATTAATTTTCAGCAAAGCCAGTTTTACCAGAATTGCCGTTGCCTCTTTGTTTACAAACATCGGGTGCGAAGGCTCGAATGGAACAACTGCTCCTTTTTGCAAATCGAGCCAGCCTTCAAAACCGGTTTGTGTGGTGTCGGGCATAAAACCAAGGTACTCGGTTAAATGAAAAAGGAAATAGAGGTGAAAATTTGTTTTGCCTTCCTCCATCAAATCAAGATAAAGCAAAGCGTTTTTCATAAACTCAAACAGCTCCGGGTAACTTTCCTGTTCGTGGATGGTTTTATAAAGCACCTCGGCGAGAAAAATGGCTTGTGTTGACTTTGCAATATCAAAAGGAATTTCCTGGTAAGTAGTGAGGCTTTTCATCGCGCGGATTCGTTGCAGGTCGCGCGATTGTTTCTGATATGCTTCCAGTTCAACCATAAACAAAGGCTGCAACAAACCGGCTTTATTTTTCGATTTCCGGCTACGGGCAGCGTTTATCAGATAGCTTTGCCGCCCAAATTCTTTGGTAAAAATAGTGGCAATAACACTGCTCTCGCCATATTTTATCGTGTGCAAAACAATGCCTTCGGTAGCAGTAATCATAACTCAGTTAAACTTCTGTTGAATCCTGATCAATGGATGAACAATATTTTTGTGATGTGGGTTTCTTCCCCATTTTCATCGTTACAAAATACCAGGTAAACACCGGTTTTTACACGGTTGCCGTTCAGGTTCTTTCCGTCCCAAACGGCCTGCCCGCCAAATGAAGTTGTTTTATACACCAGGTTTCCGCTGATGTCGGTAATTTTTACATCAGTATTTTCAATCAATCCGGCAATTGTAACCGGACCATCGTAGGTTTCGCGCACCGGATTTGGATAAACGTAAACATCGCTGTAGGTGTCCGCTCCTCCTGTGGCTTCACCCTGATAGGAGATCAGTCCCTTATCGGTTCCAAAAAACACCTCGCCGCTTTTCTGATTAATTGCAATCGACAGAATATTATTCGAAAGCAACGGGCTGTTTTCAGTTGTAAAATGTAACACTTCAGCTTCACCCGTCTCCGATACCAAAAACACTCCTGAGTTCTGTGTTCCCAGCCATTTCCGGTTAGCACCGTCAACGGCAATGGCAGTAACAGTTTCGGTTTCCAACAGCGGATGGTAAATACCGTCATTCAAATCAAGTCCCGGATGAGTGGCATAAAAGGTCTCCGAATTCCAAATACGCGACGGATTGCTATACACCGCCACACCTTGCGAACTGCCAATCCAAATAGCCCCTTCCCGATCTTCTGCAATGGAGAAAACATCATGCATCGGGGTAATAATATTGTCGGTACCATTACTAAAATAGGTCTGCACCAATAATCTTCTTTTCTGGTCGCCGGTTTTATTAATCACGTAGGCATCATGTCCTCCCGGAATGAGCATCCATTTGTCATCGTTTTCATTCACGATAATATCTGAAACATTGTATCTGTTGGCGATTTCGGGCAATTCAAACGACTCCCACTCGCCCGATGGCGTTAACTTATGCAGGTTATGTGCGCACTCGGCATTGTTAACCCACAGATTTCCTTCCGAGTCGAAACTCATACCGCCAACACGTGTAAACGGTTCGTTGGGTTGTTCCGGCAAAGCTGTTTCCAGTGGGCTGTTCAGGTTATAATACCGTTCCACCAGCTCATCGTTACGATATTCCAACAATCCACCTCCCCAGCTGGCTACAAAAAAATGATCCGGATCGCGGGGATCAACTTCAATAGCCAGAATGTTATGAAATCCTGTCAGTTCAGGATGTGTTTCTTCGGTAAAATACGTCCAGCCATCGTTGCCAAAACGCTGAAAGAGTGGCCTGACATAACCGACCGTACTACCCGGTGTCATCCAGACTTCCGAGTTAAAAGCACCTACAAAAAACATGTTATTATTAATCGGTCCCGGAGGCAAGGTTTGCTCAAAACTTTCACCATAATAGCGCACCAAAACTTCGTTGTTATCAGCAATCCAAATCGAGCCGTCGGCAGACACACCTGCACTTCTTGGGTCGATACTATCTTCTGTTCTGTTACCAAATTCGTAGGTATCAATCCGTCCAATTAGCGAATGATTACTGTCGATGATAAACACCACTTCGCGGCTGGCAATGATAAGATACCCACCACTGCTCTGCATATCAAAAGCATAATGAATGGGTGAATTGTAGGGCTCCCAGCTGTTGTTGTCAAGAATATACATTTCGTCCTGATACCACTCGCCGGCTGCATAATTGGCAATAATATTGCCAGCATGATAAACCAGCTGATTAAAGATACCATCAGGGTG
This sequence comes from uncultured Draconibacterium sp., assembly GCF_913060805.1. Classification (GTDB taxonomy): domain Bacteria; phylum Bacteroidota; class Bacteroidia; order Bacteroidales; family Prolixibacteraceae; genus Draconibacterium. Next base: position 56,431 of record NZ_CAJXTC010000018.1, on the reverse strand, counting down.
CGGAATATCATCCACATGAATCCAGTTGGCAAAATTGGCCAGGTTCGGCTCATTTTTATCGGCCCGGTAAATTCCCTCGTTGGTAGCGGCAAAAATCGAACTGTAATCGGTTTCTATATCATTCACTTCCACCGACGATCCGCCATCGCCGATGTAATACGTATCTTTTACTTCCTGACGATCAAGATCGAGCACTACAATACCAAAACCACAGGCCAGATAGGCCTCATTTCCTGAGAAAGAAATATTGTTGATGACCTTATTTCCGGCAATAGTTTTTCGTTTTATGTCCGACAGGTTAACCACCTCGCCATCATCGAAAAGCAAATCGATATTACTGTTAGAATAAGCAATTACCAGCACATTGTTCGCTTCGCTGTAAGCAATGGTGCTTACCCCAAAATCGGACAACTCAATGGCATCGCCAAACTTATTTACGCTATTGTCTTCCAGGTCGTAATAAAACAGTCCGCCCTCGGTAACGCAGAAAACCTTATCGGACGAAACCGCAATTTTGCTGGCATTATTATACGAAAGATAATCTTGCCACGAACCCTGTTCGCGCTGGGCTTGCGAAACAAAAAACAACAGTAAAATAAGTATAGAAAGTATAAATCTTCTCATCATTTAATCCAGCTTTTTTAAATAGTCGACCAGTTTTTGTACGGCTCTTCCGCGGTGACTGATCTTGTTTTTATCTTCGAGGCCCATTTCGGCAAACGACTGATCGAAACCGTCGGGTTTAAAAATAGGATCGTAACCAAATCCCGAACCTCCACGTTTTTCCTTCAGAATTTCGCCGTTTACAATGCCTTCAAATTGTGTCTCTTCGCCGTCAATAACCAGCGAAATTACAGTTCTAAAACGTGCTTTCCGTTCATTTATTTTAGCCAGTTTTTCGAGCACCTTCTGCATGTTCGCCTCCGGATTTTTGTCTTCGCCGGCATAACGTGCCGAAAAAACTCCGGGCTCACCGTTCAGGGCTTCAATTTCCAGTCCGGTGTCGTCGGCAAAACAGTCTATTTTAAATTTATCATAAATATAAAAAGCTTTTTGGCTGGCATTTCCTTCCAATGTGGGCTGTTCCTCAGGAATTTCGTCGAAACATTCAATATCTTTTAAGCTAAGCAGGGAAAAATGATTGCCCAAAATAGCCTGCAATTCTTCCAGTTTGTGTTTGTTGTTTGTCGCAAAAACGAGCTTCATAATCGAATAATTTTAGGTAAAAATAAGAAAATGGCTCTACTTTGCAGGCACATTCGGGAATAGCTTCTCATTACCATTACACATTTCCACTTTTAGGTTATCAACATCAAACCGGGCTTGTGTTCTATTCCATAAATAAATATGAATTACATCTCCCGAAAGCAAATCAAAATCAACAGTTTTTATCACCGCAAAACGCGACCAGACTCCTGAACCATAAGTGAAATCACTAACCTTTCGGGTATAATAATCCAATTCCTCTTTCCCCCGCGATACGGAAATAACCATATTTACCTCAGCAAATTTTTCAGGGAATCGTAAATCACCCGATACCGTTATTTTTTGCAGATCTTTAATCGCCTCATCAACGATAATTTTCAATTCAGTCCCCCATTTTTGAGTTGGCATAAAGGTGTAATATCTATCTGCAGAAATAGAGTCGATTTTAATTCTATTTTTATCTGTTTTCCATAAGGACGTTGTTCCCTGCTCAAAATTCTCATCAAACTCTGAAACTGCATTATCGCCTTTTCCGGCCAGAATAAATCCAGAGTTTCCGGAAATCATCTCTTTTTCAACAGTCGGGAAGTAGGAGGTAAAAAGTGCTTTCACCTCTTTGCTAATGGCACCATTTACCCAGGAAAGCGCAAATTGCTGCGAGTGCGTTTCGGCCAGCAACTTACCAAAAGCGGCCACATTCATATTGTCATCCAAATAAAACTGATGATCGACATTGGGAACCTCAACCTGAGAATTTGAAGCATAACTCAAAAAGGTGGTTACATCGGTGTTTTTTACGGCTTCGAATTCTTGTATGATTTCGGGCAATAATCTGCTTTTACTTCTATGATAGTGCCACCTGTTAATTACGCTAAAGACAACAAAAAGCAGCATAAATCCAACAACCAGCAACAGTATCATTCTCCGGTGTTTTGAATACTCTTTCCAATGTATAAAAATCATCAGACTAGCCAAAACCAGCATTACCAAAATCGACACAACAAAAAACACGATTATAAGCCTATTACTGTAACTGAACTGAACGACATGCTCTCCTGCAGGAATGAGCGTGCCCATTAAAGCATAGTTTGCCTGAACTATTTTCTGCACTTTTCCGTCGATAGCCACTTTCCAACCCGAAAAGTAATTTTGTTGAAAAACCAGCAGTTGTTCACTTTGTGTTTTGGTGTGTACAACGATTTTGTTCGGAGAAAAGCTCTTTATTTCCAACTGGTCTGATTGATGATGTTGCAGCGTTTTCCCTTTGATATTTTGCAAGTCGGAAGATTCCAACAAAATGGTTTTCGGGCCAATATTAACCGTGTCGGCGTTTTCCCTTACATCGTCGGAAAAGAAAAAAAGTGGCTGCTTTTTCAACATTTCCAGTAGCTCCGGAAAATCATCACTCAATCTTGAGTAACCATCGGTTTTAAAAGAAACCAACCCATCGAAAGTGGGACGCTTGGGGAACACATTGTTATTTCTCCAGGTAAATTTACCTGATGCATTTTTGTCTGAATTTTCGCCAATCGGATGCAGTTCAGGAATAGGAAATCCTTTGGGTTCAGAATCTAAATACTCTTGAAATACAATAGGATCAATATTACTAACAACCGTGTAATGCAAATTCAGCTGTGCTGAAATAATTCCATCAAAGGCAAACAGGATTACAAATACCACAGGCAAATATTTCTGTTTGCTGCCGAGAACTAATACCAGAAAAAAGCATCCCAACAACAACAAATGAATGATGCCCTGCAAAATAAAAGCTTCATTAATTGTCGCCGTTTCTAAACGATCGGCCAATGATAAATTAAAATCAAAAAGACCAGCAGATTCGAGCTTGCCCGCCGATCGAGCAAGTACAAAAAGAATAAAGATTACCACCAGACCAACAATAGCCAATAGCTTCTTTTTATCCACCGATGTAAAATCATTGAGTTTACAATTAAGCCCCGCATAAGTTAGAAAACCAAATATGCTCAATGCTCTAAAAATCGATGGATATTTAAACATGTTCATGAAAGGGAAATAATCGTACAGAAATTCCCTTAAAAAGAACTGGTTGCCCAATGCGGTAAACAAAGCTAATACCGCAAACAGCAAAAAGACAACCCCTAGTTTTTGTTTTATTTTACCGCTTAGCGCATGAACCAATAATACAAATCCGAATAGTCCGAAATATGCGTTCGACATGGACGGATCGGTGTTGAAGTAAACCACATCGGTTGTTGTACTGAATGGAAATAAGAACGACCAAAATGAGCGCAAAGTGAACGGGTGCCTTAAAACGGCTTCGAGCGTTAATCCTGAATAACGACTTAAATAGGGTTGCGCCTGCGAATAAGCCAACAGCAATACGGAACTTCCAACAAGTACAATACCAGCCAAAATGAGATGAAAAACAAGCAGCCGCTTAACATTCTCTTTTCTCTTGATGGACAAAACCAAATAGTAGGTAAAGATACCCAGCAACAAATAGGAAAGTATTATTGTAATGCCCGGGTAGCTGGCAAAAACCATCAATAAAAATACGAGGCTCATGCGCACCAAACTTTTTGTTTCGGGCTGCCAGACAAACTGCACATAAGCGGCAACAACAAGGGGGAACAATGCATATCCGGCAATAAACCCAAGATGTTGTGCATTGCCCACCGTGAAACCGGAAAGCATGTAAGCAATTGCCAAGGAAAGCCCCAGCGATTCGTCTACCTTGAATCGTTGCAAAAAATACCTGAAGTTGATCCCGGCAAAAAATACATATGCTAAAAAAACATATTGAAGGGTAATATTCGAATAACCAAACATGTTCGCAACCAGCCAAAATTCGGGATTAAAAACAGAAACCAGATCGGCATAAAAGGGCACGCCATACAACATGTAAGGATTCCAAAACGGAAAAACATTATTTAAAACTGCTTCAGATAAAAAGTAACGTGCCGGTAAATAGGCATCCACAAAATCCCATTTCATCCCATTTTGAAGGAATGCAACCTGCCAAAAGGCTACAATACACACAGCAAATAATAGTATGCTTCCGTACTTTCTTATGAAATGGTCGATTTTCAAATTAGTTGAAAAATTAGATTAAAATATCCGGGCTATTGAATCATAAAAATGATCTACAAAATAAGAAAACCTTTAAAATTATTGCATAAAAAAACCGCTTGATCTTAATCAGCGGTTTTTCCTATCGTAATAAATTCTTTTAATCGCAGGTGCAGGTTTCCAGGCAATCAACAATCTGGCTTAAAATATTGTATCTCAGGTAATAATACGTATTCTTTCCTTCGCGCTTCGAGCACAAAACACCTTTGTCGCGCAAAATGCCCAAGTGATGCGATGTGGTTGACTGCTCAATTTTTAGCAGTTCGTGAATCTCGGTAACAGTTAATTTTTTTCCTCCCTCCAGATGCTTCAAAATCGCAATTCGCATCGGGTGCGCCATTGCTTTCAGCATACTGGCAGCAACCTCCAAACGTTCGACGTTTATCTCCTTGATATCTACCATGGTTATACCTTTAAAAATGCAAATATATAAATATTTGAGACTTGTTTACTGCTTTTTTGCGTGCGGATATCTAACATTTGTACAAAATCCGTAATTTTTAGAATTTTTAAATAAAATGTCTGTTTTTATTTAAAATTATTCTAAGTTCGTTCATCGAAAGAGAAGCGGAAAAAGGAATGACCACGATAAAGAAAATAAAGGCCCCCATTGAACAGGAACTGCATGATTTTGAGCCTTATTTTAAGAAATCGTTGCAGAGCGATATTCCTTTGCTGGCAACCGTTTTAAACTTCCTTTATCGCACCAAAGGCAAGCAACTTCGCCCCATGTTTGTGTTCTTATCGGCAAAATTGCACGGCGGAACCAATGAATCTTCGAAATTAGCGGCTTGTTCTGTTGAATTATTGCACACCGCCACGCTGGTACACGACGATGTTGTTGACGAGTCGTACGAGCGCCGCGGGTCGTTTTCGGTAAAGGCACTTTGGAAAAACAAACTGGCCGTTTTGGTGGGCGATTATATTCTGGCCCGCGGACTGCTATTGCAACTCGAAAGCAAAAAATACAATTTCCTGCATTTGATTTCGCGTGCGGTTCAGGATATGGCCGAAGGAGAAATCCTGCAGATGAAAAAGAGCCGCAAACTCGACATCGACGATGAAACCTATTTCGAGATCATCCGCAAAAAAACAGCTTCGTTAATTGCAACAAGCATGGCCATTGGCGCTGCATCGGCAGTTGACGACGAAGTGATCATTGAAAAAATGTACAGCATTGGGCAAGATGCCGGAATTGCTTTCCAGATAAAAGACGATATTTTCGATTACCAGTCGAAAGGTTTGCTGGGCAAACCAACGGGCAACGACATTAAGGAAAAGAAAATCACGCTGCCGTTACTGCACGTATTAAATGAAGCCGACCGTTCGGAACGGAAACGTATTCTGAGGCTGATAAAACGCAAGAATAACAGTTCAGCAGTTGTTGAAGAACTGATTCAGCTGGTAACCGAAAAAGGCGGCCTTGAGTACGCCGAGCAAAAAATGAATGAGTTTAAAGACCGGGCAATTGCCGGCCTACAGGAATTCCCGGATTGTGAAGCTCGCGAATCGCTTATCGAACTGATGAACTACATCGCTACCCGCAAAAAGTAACCATTGTGTTTCCGGATATTCAGTACCCGACTATCATCAAAGATTAAATACTGCCCTTTTATACCGGCCAATGTTCCGGTAATTTCAGGTAGTTTATCAAAACCAATACTTTTTATTTTCATAGGAAACTGCTCAACCGGGTAATTTATTTCCGTCACCTCATTTTCCGTATCCATGTACTTCTGTAATTCCAAAGGAAGCAGATTGGCAATACGTTCCTTTTCTGCGGCCAGATCAAAATCTGCCAAGACTTCGTTTTTCAACATCGACCGCCAGTTGGTTTTATCGGTAAAATGATCCTTCAAAAATACCTCGATAACACCGGCAATATGACGGTTTGGCGTTTTGGCAATTTTAATGGCATAACTGGCTCCCTGATCGATCCAGCGCGTTGGAATTTGATGACCGCGGGTAACACCAACTTTTAAAGCGCTCGACACGGCCAGGTATACAAAATGGTCGATCAAGTCGTGTTTTTTGGCCCATTCCATATCGCGTGCAATTCCCAAATGTGCTTTCGACAACTCGGGGCGAATGATTGATTCACTTGCTTCGGGAGCGGTTTGAAGACAGTTGTAGCAAAATCCCTGGCTAAACGATGTTTTCGTTTTCTTCCCGCACGACACACAATTAATCTGCCCGTCGAATTTCATCGAGATTTCTTTCCCGATCAGCGCATTCATATCAATTTTTTCGTCGCCAATGGGCAGCGTATATTTTACCGGCGCATTAAGCTCGGTAATCATTTTTCGTATGTTGCCTTCAAATTCCATGTTGAGTATTTTCTGACGTGAAAATAATACAGAAGTAGCAGGATACAAGGAAAGATTGGAAATTAATCATCAAAACCCGGACGTTTGAATTCCATTACGCCCGGAAATGTTTTTAGCATTTGCTTTTTTATCTGCGAAAGTTCGAGTAAAAACTGCAGGATTTCGTCTTCCATTTCACTAAAACCGGAGTAGAATACTGACAGTGCATCCATCGATCGTTTAACGGCAATAATGGCAATTTTTGCCGATCCCAGGTTGTCGGCGTATAAACCGTATTCATCGTGGGGGTCGTTTTGCCGCTGCTCCAACTCCAGATGAGCACGATGAACTTTAGCCCCGATAAAAGCACTGTACCACTGAATTACCTCGGCGGCGTCGCGGTATTTTATCATCGAAGCATCGTCGTCTATCATCACCAGCTTTTCAGCTTTCTCTGAAAAAAGCTCTTTGTGCTTATTCATCCATTTATGAATGTTGATTCCGTAATTCCGCGCTTGTACTTCCAATGGCGTCTCAATGTGCTCGGGCAATTCAATATCTTCAACATCACTAAGGTCGATCCCCTCTTTGTCGGCATCCTCTTCAATCATTTCCATGGTCACTTCCCATGCCAGGCGGATCTGATCCCAAAAGTTTTTGTTCTCCTCATCGGGATTTAGCGAATCCTCTTCAATTTTGTTTTCCTGTTCGTGCAAATAGGTCAAACATTTCTGCGTCATGGTACAACGTTCGCACCAACGATCGCAATAGTTGTATATCCCCGGAACGAGATCTTTTCTGTTCGCCAGATCGAGTAGGGTTCGTTTAAAGTGTTCTTTTTTCGATTTCATAGGTGCCACACAAGTAGTATTAGCACAGTAACAAGACTAATCGATAAAAAGTTGAACCGATTTTTGCCGCTGCTAAAGTTTTGTGTCGTTTGCCACGCCCAAAACGCCCAAATAAAGCAGTTTTGCGGCATCTTCCATAATCTCCGGAGTTAGCACATTTGTTTTATCGGCGGGCATGTGGTAGTGCACCGGATACACCGAGTTACGAGTCCACAAGCCAAATGTTTTTATGCCTACATTTTCAAAATTTGAAGCATCGGAGCGAGGTCGTCCGTAGTTTTTGCTAACTGCTGAAGCTCCCATCTCGCGGTGGATGTACTTATTATTGGCATCCTCGAAATGATTGAACAATGCCGAATGCGTTTTTCCTCCCGACATAAAAAACGAGGTGCCGTTTCCAACCATATCCAGGTTGATCATCATTTTGGTTTTCTCCACAGGGAAGAGCGGATTTTCGCAGTAATATTTCGAGCCGTACAAACCACACTCCTCGCCACCGATAAGAATAAAAAGTACCGAACGTTTAGGCTTTACTTCTGACGTTGCCAAAGCTTTTGCAGCCCCCAGAATATCGCTGATTCCGGATGCATTATCGAGTGCGCTGGAAAAGGTAACATCGCCCATTATACCCTGCCCATCGAGGTGACCGCCAATAATTATAACTTCATCTTTCAGTTTTGGATCGGAACCTTCGATCATTGCAACCACGTTGCAAGCCTGCGCATCGGGGAAATATTTTGTTTCGGCGCGGATAAACACTTTTTGTTCTGCCGGAAGCTCAAACGATGGCGTTTCCATGTTTTTCAACTGCTCGCGAATCTGCTGGTAATCTTTTCCGGCATCGGCCATAATTTGCGTCACCACTTTTGTATCCACATGCGCATAAACAAAACCTTCGAGATTTACCGTGTTCGGATTGGCCAGTTTGCTGGCATAGATCATTCCGGCAGCACCGTGTTTTACTGCATTTCTGAATTTATAGCGGTGATAAGCATAAGGCGTCCATTTTGCCAGTGTTTCATCGTTTTTGGTATAAGGTGTCCCACTTTCCAAAATGATAATTTTACCTTTTACATCTACGTTTTTATAGTCGTCGTAACCCAGTTCCGGAGCAGTAATTCCGTGGCCAACATAAACCAGTTCGGCCTGAACGGTGCCACTCGCCGAGTTGGAGCCGGGTAAATAATCTTCCGGAAAATCGAGGTATGTTTTTTCATCTCCGTTAAAATAAACCACCGAACCCAGTGAGTTCACCTCGGAATATTCGTTCGGGAAATACTGAAAGTAACTATCACCATTTGCTGGTTTTACACCAAACTCTTCAAACTTTGAAGCGCACCATTTGGCCACTTCCATATATTCCGGAGTGCCCGACAAACGCCCCTCATATTTATCAGAACTCAGTTCGGTTGCAAACTCCATTAACTCGTTGCTCGAAATAGAGTGAAAAGTTTTTAAACGCAAATCATTATCACTCTGCTGTGCAAATCCATTCAGTGTAAATGCCGCCAATAACAGCACGCAAAATAGTGTTACTCTCATTATTAAATTTTTGGGATCGTTAAAAGTATAATTTTTTACACCGATCGGCAGCTAAAAGCTAAAAAGATGATCATAAAATTGGAAAATTGGCGCAATACAACCTTCTGAAGTTATCTGTCGTAAAAAATAAACAGCTAAACTTTAAACAACTGCATCATGAAAATTCTAAGAGGAACTATTTTTGGCGGCATTGCCTTTTTCTTTCTGGGCTGGCTGTTTTGGGGAATTCTGCTCATGGATTTTTCGGCGAACAACTACAATCCTGATTTTTATTTGAAAGACAACGAAATGGTTTGGTGGGCACTCATTCTCTCCAACCTTACTTATTCCCTGCTTCAAACCCTGTTTTTAAAATGGGGAAAAGCAAAAAAATGGATCGACGGTTTAAAAATCGGCATTCTATTCGGTGGTTTGTACGCATTAACTACCGACCTGGCTATTTATTCCATGACCAATATATTGCTGAATGTGTGGGCCGTAATTGTTGATGCATTGGCTTATGCAGTGATAACGGGACTGATGGGAATTGTAATTGTTTTGACGTGGGGAAAGAGTGAATAAGTCAGGATAATAATTTTTGAGACGGTACAAGAGAAAGTATCTGGAGTCGCCAGAACGTCATTCTGAATTTATTTCAGAATCTATGCATTCCAATTCCACTGAGATCCTGAAACAAGTTCAGGATGACGAAATTCACTCTGTTGATAATCCGTCTTTTTTATTCCTCCTCATAAACCAATTCCACGTCGTCAACAATTAATACACTGCCGACAGCACCTGCAAAGTTTGCCCCATCGTAACTCGAGGATGCTACAAAAGAGATGTGTGTTGGCAATAGGTAAGTTGCTGAATCGCCCGACACGAAATTCCCGTCCTCAGGTTTCATATAGTCAGGATACGAATCATCAAGCGGGCCGTAAATTACAGGCATATCAGTTGTGATGAGCTCTGATTGTACTTCACTACTCCTAAACCAAGCCGTTCCCAAACGTTGTGTTTCTCCGCCCAAACGCACTTCCAGAAAGGCGTAAATATCGCAGCTGTCGTCGTAATCCAGCACATTACCATATCGGTCTTCATTCACTGCACCCGGAACATAAGAATAAGTAAAACGGATTTTCACGGGTCGGCCGGTAAACGGCGTTCCAAATATAACTGCAGCTTCGGGGTCGGTAGGGTCAAGTTTATCCGAATCAAAATAACCGGTAAACAGCGATCCTGCAGCAATCGGCGTTTTTAACGGCACTCCTGCCAATCCCAGGTCGTATGTTTCCATGCGCGCTGCCAGGTTATTATTTCCCAAATCGTAAGGTGCTGTTGCAATTTTCCCCAATATCTGCGTGCCCTGATTCCCGGTTCCCCAAATGGTGGACGCCGCATCGGCTCCGGGCTCGTAATAATCGGAGCTGGTTTTGTACCATGCATTTAAATCGCCGTTATCGAGCTGCGGAGTGGCCGACGCCACAAACGATTCAATGGCCCACGCGTGCTCGCTGCCATCTTCGGCAATTACATTTATGGTTGCCTCGTCACTCAGGTCGATGACATCGCCAACAGCTTTATCGGCAGTGGCAAACGACGAAAGTTCCATTTCCTGAATTACCAGCGACGAAAGCTCAACACCGCCGGGAATTTCGATGGTTACAGTTTGATTTTCGTTGTCGATTACGGCATTTCCGGCCTGGTTGCTTACCAGAAACTTTTTAATATTTCCGTAGGGCGACAACCCAAAATGATCTTCCTTAACGCAGGAAAACAGCACCAAAAGAATTACGGTTATGTATACTGACTTTTTCATTTGCGGGCCCCCTTCCTGTTTTTATCGGCACCGAAATAGTAGGCCAGCCCCAGATCGAGCGAAAGCAGGTTAATCCGAAAGTCGACATTCTGACGCACCTGTTTCGATTCAGGTCCATCGTTGGTGCTGCTTTTCGCAACATTGAGTTCGTAGCCTAAAACGTTGTTCAGCTGCACCTCGAAAGCAAAATTCTCCATGGCAAAAAAGGTAATACCCGGACTTAATCCCAGCCCAAAAGTGAACTCCTTTTTGTGTTTTTTATTAATCTCGTCGATATTCTTTACATCGCGGGTAAGCGAGCTGCTGCCACCCAACGTAAAACCAAATTCGGTGAAAAAACTGAGTCGCTCGTTTGCTGTTAACGGCACCGACGAACGAAAACCCGGACTAACAGCAAATCCGCGCGTTAGCGTGTTCGACTGCACCGTGTCGGGATCCTGAAAAACAGTGCCCCCAAAGCGATTCTGAAAATAATTTAAGTTAATGATCGCCATTCCGTAATCGCCGGTATAATAACCGCCTTTCAACAATAAATTGTAATCGAGCCGGTCGCCTTCCACAACCTTTTGAATCAGGTAATTGGTGTTGGTAAGGTTTTTATCGGTTATCGAAAAAGCCAAGCCCACATAAAAATTACCTTTTTGAAAGGGATGGAAATTATCGGTATAATAACTCGACAGCAGATCGTAAGGCGTGGTTTTCTGATTGGTCAATGAATCTTGCTGAGCGAATAAAAAAGCCGGCAAGATCAACAGAAATGCGAGTATCGGGATGCTTTTCATTTTCATGGATTAACAGTTTTGTCTATCAAATATACGGCATTGATTTCAAAATAGCTGTACCGATTTGGCGAATAATGCCCTTGCACGAAATGGTTTCACCATCGCTTCGGAGGTAATTTTAGGTCTTAATTTTTATCGGGATGTAATCCGTACCTCAGCCAGCAGCTAACAATTTGATCATTTCATTTCTACCGAATTGTCCTAACACCACGCGAACGAATTCGCGCGGTAGCGAGGAGTGGGGGAACAAATGATTTAATTCACTTCGGGCAAGGTAAAAGAACCATCAAGAACAGATTCACCCGGTCGGTAAATCCGAAATAGTATATTCCACCCGTCAGGAGCATCCAGCCTGTTTGGCACATCGCCACACGCTTCTTCCGATCCATAATAAACCGTAAAAGTATTGTCATCGTTTAACGTAACGTTAGAGCCATTTAACAGACAATTTTCCGATTTAATATAGCCGTCGGCACCGTAAACCGTAATCGACCAAAATCCATTGTTTTCAGGAATTGAATAGGTAGCAGTGTAACATTTATCCGTGTTGCTTTCTTTTGGTTTGTAGTTTAAGTAAGTCGCCGCTTCTTCGGGCAACAATCCCCAGGCTGCTGCTGCTGCAATATGCCTTGTTTTTTCATTTACTTCGCCACGTTTTCCTTGCATACCTTTCCAACTTGAATAGTTGGCACTTTCCGCATTATAGACATTTCGTAACGAATCCAGCGACTGCTTATCCCATGTAAATTCAGGAAATTCTTCATTTGTAACCGACTTGATAATAAATTGGTCTTGCAGGCCATTTACCATCTCAACTTCCCCGGCATCCTGCGAATTATACACCTGAACACGAACAATCACATACAAAAACCTGGTATTGCCCTTTACATTATACACACCCGGTTTATAAAATATGTCCTGAACGTAGTGGTCGTTATCGAGAATATAAACTGATGCATAACGAGTGTCGGGCATTTCAGGGAAGGTTATTTCAAGCCCTTCTTTCGAGTCGAAAACTCCACCCGAATACAATACATCCCTATTCATTCTGATTACGGTTTGTTTGTCTAAAGGAGTGGGTGTTCTGAAGTGAAAAAACTGGTTTGTACCCCCGGCATTCTTAATCATTTGGGTATACATATTGTCTGTTTCAGCTCTTATAAATGTTTCAGGAGTAACTTTTTTGGGAGCAGTACTGTCGGACTTATCGTTTTTCCCAGATTGGCCACATTAGAGTAATAAAACTGCGAATAGAGTGAGAAGGATTAAATAATTTTTTTTCATAATAGAAGGTGTTTTAAGATCTATTGGTAAGTTACAAAATTATATTCAATATTTCCGCTGAATTTTTGCCATCGGAAAGGAGTGATGAATCCGTACCTCAGCCAGCGGCTGACAGTTTGTTTATTTCAATTCTACCGAAGACACACCGTCCGTCGGCTGACGGATCGGCGCGAGCGGAGGGTGTTTTTGTTATTAGAGAATTGTCTGGATTGATCATGAGATCCAAATTGCATAGTGACGTTTAATCACCCATTTTCCATTTTTATTCTCCACATAGATTAAGCTTCCGGAGCCATCGTCCACTTCCCAATAACCAACAAAGTAAAACAGCGCATGTGTATAATTAGCGTCAAAAACCATTCTCGAGTAAAACGCTGATCCCAGGTAAGTAAATCCCATTTTCCTAAATTCAGGCGGCCTTTCCGCTTGCAATGTATATTCACACAAACTGTCGATTACTGAAAATTGAATCGACTTTGGTTTTAGTGTGTCGGCGCGTAATTTACCTAGCAGCCCATTATACGCTGAATCCTGAAGATGAGAGAATTCAGCGGTGTCGGGCAGTACTAATTTATCGTTTAAATGGACGATAAAAACAGTAGTATCAACTCTGCGTTCGAAATCTGCTTTTACCTTTTCAATGCTGTCGTTAAATGCCTTTCTTATTTCCGTACCTACAAATGGAGGAGGTGGCGGTGGATATTTTGGGCGCAACAACTCAGGAAGCGTTTGAGAAATTATCTCTGATTCATATTTCTCCTGGTTTCCACTCTTGTCGATTTTTGTACACAAGGTGAAAACCAGTGCTCCGAATACGCCAATTAATAAGATAAGTATTTGTTTCATTTTCTAATATTGCGGAATAGTGTATATCACTACACCTCGTGAGACTTCAACCAATAAATTCATTCAGTATTCACCCAGTGGCTATAAAACTCCATATCGCTAATCGATAGTTTGTAATCAACCTCCCTGTCCATAAATGCAATTTCAGTTTCTTCTTTTGTGTTCATTTTATACACCGATTCTGACTTGCGGATAAATTCTCCCTGAGAACCAAAATATAAGCTTTTCTCAACTGTTACAGGCTCTTCCGCGTGAAAGCTATTCATTTTCCAATTCACAAAATATAGTTGTCCTGACTTATCGAAATAGTATTCAGTGTTGATAAACCAATCACCGGAAAAGGAGTGACTTTCAACATTTACAAAGTATCCTAAATTGCTTTGTTCAATTACCGATACAACTTTTGTTAAGGCTAAAGAATCGACATCACTACTTTTGTTTGTCCATTCAGAAAATTGATAAACACTCCCCCAAGAATACTTGTACAGTTTATCGCAGCTATCAAACTGCGTGTCGATTATGGATTGCCATTTATCCAATTCTGCTTCAATTTTTACAAGAGCTGAATCCGGCTGGGCGAATCCAAGAGCAAAAATCAGAAGTCGAAATACATTAGTCAATATAATTCTTTTCATAGGATTTGTTGGTAATTCTGACTGACTCTAATTAGGCAAAATAGTTTATACATTAATTTTTTCTTCAAATTCTTTTATAAACAGAAAAAAATCCAGGCCATATACCACCTGGGCATTTTCATAAGTCTGATTCTTAAACAATTCCAGGTACTTTTCCTTTCCATACTTTTCAATAAGTTCTTCCACAAATAATCCGGCTAAAGGATATAATATTTCTTCAGGATAATCTCTTCCATTTTTCCAAATTTCCTTTATTTCAATTTTCTCATCATTTGTTCTAATCCAAGATTTCACCTTTTTTAATCTATTTTGATTTGATAGATCGAAACAAACAGCGGTACCTTCATTAATAAATCGGGTTTTGGAAGAAATGCCCGAGGTGTAATGCGATAACACATGCGTTAGCTCATGTCCTCTGCTTTGTTGAAAATAGGAGTGTATAATACAGCAAGAAGGTTCTGCAAACCCCAAATCTCTAAGTACTATTTGTTTTGCATCATCTCTCGAATTCCATACAAAAAAGTCGATCTTTTTAGGTAATGAACTTTCAAAAAACGTGTTAATCTCTTCGAAAGCATTTTCTCTTGACTCCATATATTGCTGAATTTCATAGTCGCTCATGTTTTGAAAATGAAAACGAATATTTTTCGATTCTTTAATCGTCCAGCTGTTGTAGCAGCTATCGTATCCAAAAATCCCAACTCTTCGGGCAGAGAAATTCGTAGCATTTTTGGTAGCATTTACATTTATACACGACTTTAAGGCCGACTCCGATTTTTCAAAGTCGGAAAGCATATAATAACAAGTACCCAAATAGCCCAGTCCCCAGGCTTTTATCCACGAGTTATCGTTATCATTATCAACAGCAAATTGCAGGTGTGGTATTGCTTCGTTATAGTTACCTATGTCTGCCAGCGCCCGCCCCAAAATAAGCTTGTATTCAACTTTGTCGGGCTCAGTTTTTAAATATTCGTTTACCTTATTAATTACCTGGTCATATTTCCCGGCCCCGTAAAGGTTACCCAATTCCTGTACTTGCGGACTTTGTGCATTTACAATAAAGCCGATGATAATGAAGATGAAGGTGAGTTTGGTTTTCATTTTATTGCCGTTTATACTAACAAAGAAAACACATTAATATGTTAAGCCGACTTAAGAAGCTATAAGTTATGTTAAGATGTTTAGGGCAAATACATTATACCCCAATCCGTGAGCAATATCTTTATAATTAGTTTTTGATTCGACTTTGAGCTCTTAAACGAAAAACATCATTCACCATAAAAGTTACAAGTGCCAGTATAATAATATGAATAACGGTGAAATTCAGTACTCCGTTCTCTACGATATAAAGAATGCAAATTGCAACTATAAAAGCCCCAATCGACAGGCCGATAAAAACCAGGAATCTGGATCTGAGGTTTTTCATTTTTACTTGTGTCCATCCGCTTTGCACCAGATAAAAGCAAAAAACAATCAACAACACATACGCGAACAAAGATTCAAGATCAGAGTACGTCCAGGAATCTTTAGTAAAAAGTGTCATTATTGCGGCTGCAACAATTACAGCCACCGAAAATAGCTTAAGGTAGCCTAAGGTTTGATTAATTAATTTAGTACTCATATGCATTCACTTTTAGGGTTAAAATAATAATTAGATAGGTTATATTTTCTTCATTTTCATTTCGATAGCTCGTCTCAACTCTGCCTCCTTTTGAGTTCCGATTAACAATTTTTTCCCATTCGAAAGCTCTATTGCCAACCCTTTATTTCCTCTCACATTATACACCACACCATATTTTGTCCAAATTCGAATTCCCCAACCGCCAACAAATCCATAATTCACAACTTCTGCTTTCTTAATTTTATCCCATTTAATTTTCTTTTTCACAAATGGAAAGAAGCTCATTCGAATTTCATTGTCGTTAATCGTGGTTTTCAATTTTATCAGTAAAAAAAGCCCGATTAATGCGAACATCAGTATTGAAAAAACAATAAGGCCAGTGTCGGACATAGGATTATTGCCAAATTCGTCTCCAAGTATTAATTGCTTGTAAATTCCGTAGATTGGAATAATTGCTATCAATATTATTATCAACCACACAAACCACCATTGGGTAAATTTCTGTTCTTCCTTGAAGTTAATTCTCATTTTTTCGGGTACGTATTCAACGGGTTGATTCTTTTTTGTTTAAAGTTACTATTCCTGTTTAACAAAAACAATTCGGATTTTACAAAGTGAACAGACTGAAAACGTAGCACCATTCGAAAGGATTCGCACGGTAGCACGTTAACAATCGCCGCAAACGGCAACTTATCATTTTCCGGTTAAACTTCTTATCTCTATTTTTACCCTTTGCAATAATCAGCGAATAACTTTAATATGCTTAAAACTATATCCCACATTTTATCCTTTATTCTATTAATGGGCACATTTATGTGTTCTTGTAGTCAAAATGCGAAGCAGGTAGCCCGGTCGCCTTTCCTGGTAGACACCGCAATGTTTGATACAAGCGACAGTACACACCTTGGATGTACCTCTGCCGAAGGAACACAATCCTTCAGGGTATTTACCCCCGATTCGAACGACAACCGGTTTAATAACGGCGTGGTGATGATTGGTTTTAAAGGAAAACTTTATTGCCAGTGGCAAAGCTCCCGAACCGATGAAGATGCACCCGACACCCATGTTGTATACAGTATCGGATTAAACGATAGTACATGGACTTCCCCCCGGCAACTTTCCCCGACATTCATCAATGGTTTCTGTACTTCGGGAGGATGGTGGGCCACGGCAGATACCCTGGTTGCCTATATCAATGTCTGGAGGTTGAACCAGTCGGTGTATACGGCCTACACCACCAGTGCCGATGGAACGCATTGGTCAATCCTTCGTCCCGTGCTGATGGCCAATGGCGATACCTTAAACGGAATTTTTGAACAAGACCCTCACCCCCTTCCGGATGGACGAATAATCAATGCCGCTCACTTTACTCCGGGCATACGGGTAAACCCAATTTATACCGACGATGCCATGGGTATCCGCGGCTGGAGGAAAGCCAACTACACGCTCCTGCCTTCCACAGGCGAGAAATCAAGAGAAATGGAACCGAGTTGGTTTCTTCGCGGCAGCGATAGCCTGGTGATGACCTTCCGCGATCAGCAGAGTAGCTTCCGTCGGCTGGCTTCGGTGAGTACCGACCGTGGTGAAAGCTGGACCACGCCGGAACTCACCTCTATGCCCGACTCGCGTTCGAAACAAAGTGCAGGTAACCTGCCCAATGGAACCGCCTTTATGGTAGGCAACCCTGTAAACTACAAACTACGGGTACCGCTGGTTGTAACACTTGGTGCTACCGGAGCGAACTTCAATACGGCTTACCTGCTACGATCGGGAGGTGAGGATCTCCAGCCCTTGCGCTATCCGGGAAAAGCCAAACGACCCGGCTATCATTATCCTAAAAGTATGATTTGGCAGGGCGCTTTGTATGTAGCGTATGCCACCAATAAAGAAGATGTGGAGTATACCAGGGTTCCGTTGGAAAGCCTGAAGGTAAAGAATTAAGGATTCGCGCGGCAGCGAGGGTGCCAAGGTTTCGGGAGGCGCGAGCAGGAATTCACTAACCCCAGGCTAAAGCCCTGCTGTTGCCGGAAATTCACTACCCTCGCCCGATAGTTATCGAGATAAGCCTGTAGCTATAAGAATCAGATTTAGGAGATTCTGAAACAAGTTCAGAATGACGTAAAAAAGGGCATCCGTTTTGGATGCCCTTTTATTTGAACCAAGGGATCCGATCCGTATTTAAGTCAACTTAAACGGATCGGATCCTTTTAGCATTGTTGTATCCTATTATCACGCGAAAGGATTCGCGCGATAGCGGGGAATTTTCGCTACTGTTTTCCTTCGCTTAATTGTTTCATCAGTTCAGAGAAATCCAGAGTTGCTGCTTTTTGTACCGGTGGATATTCGGCCAGCGACTGAATATGTTCTCCCAGAATCTCCTGAACCGGCTCATTAAGAAACTGCTTCCGTTGCACAATATCCGATCGGTCGGTAAGGTTATCGAAACTTTCATAAGGATCGAAGTGCAGATTGTAAATAATCGGGAATTTCTGTTTCACGTAAGGAGCATAATAATTTTCACTGGTCTGGAAATGTAACTTCCACTGATTTACACGAATTGCCCGAATATCGGACTCGTGGTAATAAATAAAATTATTCCGGTTACTTTCATCCGATTTACCCAACCAGTAATCCAGGTTATTCACCCCATCAATATACTGATGGCGCTCTTTTTCCATTTTTTCCGCAACATCAGGCTCGCCGGCTGCAGCAGCCAGGGTAGTAAATATATCCATGTGCGATTGAATACCTCTTAACACTTTGCCTTCAGGAATATGGTTTTTCCACATCACCATCATCGGAACTCTCACTCCGCCTTCGTAGGTTGTCATTTTTTCGCCTCTGAACGGTGTAGTTCCCCCGTGTACGCGTGCGCTGTGCTCAGGACCATTATCGGTAGAATAAACAACAATTGTATTTTCCAATACGCCCATTTTCTCCAGCTCGTCGAGCAGTTCTCCAATCATCATATCGTGTTCCATCATACCACTTCCATAAAAATCGTGCTCGGTAGTGTATGGTAAAGCCAGGTAACGATGCTCGGGTTTCAGGTGGGTGAACATGTGCATTCTACTTGGATTGAACCAGCAAAAGAACGGTTTTCCATCGTCTTTGGCTCTTTTCATAAAGTCGAGTGAAGCTGCCATAAACTCCTCATCAACGGTTTCCATTCTTTCTTTCGACAGTTGACCAGTATCTTCAATTTTTTGTTTTCCAACACGTCCGAATCGTGGATCAACAGTAGGATCATCCTCGTCGGTTGCCCAGGTATGTAACACTCCGCGGGTTCCATACTTTTTAAAGAATTCAGGATCTTGCGGATAATCTTTTTGCTGGAACTCTTCCTGCGTATTCAGGTGATAAAGATTTCCAAAAAACTCGTCGAATCCGTGAACAGTAGGAAGATGCGAGTTTCTGTCGCCAAGGTGGTTTTTACCAAATTGTCCGGTGGCATAACCCTGTTCCTTCAATACTTCTGCCAGTGTAGGCGATTCTTTTTTCAATCCTAACTCACCACCGGGGCGGCCAACGGTTGTCATTCCACTACGAATGGGGTACTGCCCGGTAATCAGTGCAGCACGACCAGCAGTACAGGATGGTTGCGCATAATGTTCGGTAAACATGATTCCATGTTTGGCTATCCGATCGATATTTGGAGTTGTGTACCCCATAACGCCGTTTCCATAAGCACTTACATTGCTCCAGCCCACATCATCGGGGAAAATGATTAAGATATTAGGCTTCTCCTGCGCAAATGTTACAAACGGTAAGAAGAGCAGTAGCAATAAACTCTTCTTTAAAATTCTAAAGTTGTGTTTCATAATTGTTAATGTTTATGCACTTAATCTGTGTGTTATTAAATGAATTTTTACAATACTTGATATTAAGGTTGTATAAGTTATGAAAGTTGACTCAGATTTACCTAATAAAACCGGTAAAAAAGTCCTTCTTGTTTACATAACATATGCTAATATAAAAAGGTTGAGGGTGTTAACATAAATAATAAAAGGGCACCCGCTTTGGATGCCCTTTGCTATTTTATTCCGAATAAAATTCGTTATTGCCGTGTATCCGATTTCAAAATCGCATCAATAGCTTTGTTGATATCAAGCGACGCAGACTCCTGCCGCGGAGGGAAATCTTTGAAACTTGACAGGTGCTCATTCAAATAGCCAATAGCCGGTTGGAAAACCCACGATTTATGCATGATGAGTTCGAAACCGTATACACCATCATATTTTTCGTAAGGGTCTTTCCTGAGGTTAAACAACTGCGGCATAGTATGTACTACCATATCTTCGTAGTAACGTTCCTTGGTGGCAAAGTGCATTTTCCACGGGCCAACACGCATGGCAGTTAAACCACTTTCGTAGTAGTAAAAGAAATAGTTACGGGCCGACTCATCGGTTTTTCCTTCCCAGTAATCGAGGTTGTTAAATCCGTCGATATACACTTTGTAGGTCATGTCGCCAATTGTTTTTCCGGCTTTCAGTTCATCCTTAATTTCAGGCTCGCCAACGGCAGCCATAATGGTAGGCACCACATCTTCGTGAGCCGAAATACCGTTACGGATAAGTCCGGCAGGAATTTCATCGGGCCAGCGCACCATAAACGGCGCACGCACACCACCTTCGTATGTGGTCATTTTCTCTCCACGGAATTGTGTTACACCGGCATCGGGCCAGGTACTTTGTTCCGGTCCGTTATCGGTGGTATAAATTACGATTGTATTGTCGGCAATTCCCAGCTCATCGAGGTAATCCAGAATTTCACCAACATGTCCGTCGTGTTCCATTAACCCCGAACCAAACAAGTCCATATCAGTACTTATCGGCGTTGCCAGGTTACGCGATTCCTCTTTCAGGTGCGTGTAAACGTGCATGCGGCTTGTTGCATGCCAGATAAAGAATGGCTTGCCGGCATCGTGTGCGCGCTTCATAAAATCTTCGGTTTTGGCAACCAGTTCTTCGTCGAAAGTTTCCATACGTTTGCTGGTGAGTTTACCAATATCGGTTACTTTTTGTTTTCCAATTACCCCAAAACGCGGATCTACCGTATCGTCATAAGTATCGGTAGCATACGATTCGATAATGCCACGCGGACCATATTTTTCATAGAATTCTTTGCTTTTCGGGTAATCAGCCTGCTCTTCTTCTTCCGAAACATTCAGGTGATAAAGGTTTCCAAAAAACTCATCGAACCCATGCACGGTTGGCAGATGCTCGTTACGGTCGCCCAGGTGGTTTTTACCAAACTGTGCGGTCATATACCCGTATGGTTTCAGTAATTCAGCCAGTGTTGGATCTTCCTTTTTAATTCCAAGTGGATTACCGGGTTGGCCAACGGTAGTTAATCCTGTACGAATCGGTTTTTGTCCGGTAATAAAAGCAGCACGCCCTGCAGTACAACTGGGCTGCGAATAGTGGTCGGTAAAAAGTACGCCTTCTTTTGCAATCCTGTCGATGTTTGGTGTCGGGTACTGCATTCCCAAACTGTAACAGCTAAGCGAGTTTGGAGCAACATCATCTACCATTATAACAAGGATGTTGGGTTTATCCTGCGCAAAAGTTACAAATGGTAAGAAGAGTAGTAGTAATAAACTCTTCTTTAAAATACTAACATTGTGTTTCATAGTTATTAATGTTTATGCACTTAATGTGTGTGTTATTAAATGAATTTTTACAATACTTGATATTATGGTTGTATAAGTTAAGAAGTTCATCTCAGAAACGCATAATAAATCCGGCAAAAAAGCCACCTGTTTTAATTAACATATGCTAATGTAAAAAGGTTGAGGGTATTAATACCGATTATTAAAAACATTGAGCCATTGGTTCGCACACTCCCAATGACTTTGTTTTTATATATCGGCATTTAACCAATTTGAAAATAATAAAAAATAGCTTAATCATTTTCATAATTGGTATAACATAAAACAAAAGGGCACCCGCTTTGGATGCCCTTTTATTTTGAAGGTCTACTGAAAATCAATAGCAGAATCTGGGTTGTAGTTTATGGACTCACCCTGATTGTGCCTTCGACACAATCGTGGGGCTGTCCAAAAAGATATTCTTTTAATAGAATAACTTATAATCTGTAAGTAACCACTTAATTTCTCACCCCTAAATCCCCTACAGGGGACTTTAAGCCTTCCGACAGCTGGCGGAGAGGTTTGGAGGGGTAAAATTAAAGTGTGTTATAAACTGAAAGTTTCATCTTTATTTGTTGCACTTTTGGGACAGCCCCAGTGAGGGAGAGTTTCTGTTGAAGGTTCCAAAGAATCATGAATGTTTTTAATACTTTCACGACTTACAATCTAACCACCAACCTCCGCCTCTATACCATATTTTTCGAATATGGCGATTGCCCTGCTCTGTTCCTCTTCGGTGGGCTCTTCCATATTGAACTCGTTGTATTTTGACCCCAATTTATTGTACTTATTGGCCGCAATATTATGGTACGGCAATAAGTTTACCACCGGCTTTTTGCCCGGTAAAGCAGCTATAAATTCCGCCATTTCGGTAACTGTGTTATGGTCGGCATTTACATTGCGGATAAACGGCACACGAATATTGATGTTTGCGCCGCTTTCGGCCAGCAACTGCAGGTTTTTCAGAATAAGTTTGTTGCTTACGCCTGTCCACTTTTTGTGTTTTGCCTCATCCATCAGCTTCAGGTCAAACAGGAAAAGCTCGGTTTTTTTAGCCACTTTCAGCAAGGTTTCAGTGTCGGCAAATCCGCAGGTATCAACGGTTCGGTGCAGTTTACTTTCGCCACAGGCATCCAGCATTTTCATCAGAAAATCGGGATTCATCAAGGGCTCACCACCCGAAAAGGTAACACCGCCATTCGATTGCTCGATGTGTACGCGCTCGCGTTCGATGATCTGCATCAGCTCGTCAATCTCGTAGGTACGCCCCGACATTTCGATGGCTTTCGTTGGGCATACATCAGCACAAATACCACAAAGGGTACAGGCCTGGTAGTCGGTAACAATTCCTTTCGGCGTAAGTGTAAGCGCATCTTCCGGGCACATCTTCACACACTCCTGCGCCCCGATACATTTCGATTCGGTATACAGCTTTTGTACACCCGGCGACTGGCTTTCGGGGTTGTGACACCATTTACAGCTCAACGGGCATCCCTTCATAAACAGGGTGATTCGAATACCCGGGCCATCGTTAATGGCGTAACGTTTTATATCGAATATTAATGATTGATTCATTTTAATGTTTACCAAATGTGAAAAGTAACTTCACGTTGTAATCCTGACCCCTCCCAACCTCCCCAAAGGGGAGGAGAAGTCCCCCTTCGGGGGATTTAGGGGGTCTATATAACTCTTATAGTCTTCAATTTTAAAGCACCTCGTTCTGTGTACGGTCAATAACTTCCTGTTGCAGATCGGCATTCATGTCGTTAAAATAATCGCTGTATCCGGCCATACGCACCAGCAGGTCTTTGTAATCTTCGGGACAAGCCTGTGCCGCCAAAAGCGTTGCCGTATCAACAATATTAAACTGAATGTGGTGACCACCCAACGAGAAATAACTGCGGATAAGGTGACCCAGTTTCTCCACGTCCTTGTCGCGTTTCAACAAACTTGGTACAAAACGCAGGTTTAACAAGGTACCGCCTGATTTCGACTGATCGAGTTTACCCAGCGAACGGATCACGTTTGTTGGCCCGTGTGTATCGCAACCGTGCGACGGCGATGTACCGTCGGAAATCGATTTGCCGGAAAAACGTCCGTTTGGTGTGGCTCCCAGCACCAGCCCAAAATAAACGTGGCAGGTGGTCGATAGCATATTTAAATGATATACTTCTCCTTTGGTATTTGGTTTTCCTTCAATGGCAGCCAGCAGGTCGTTGTACACCTGTACGGCAATCGTGTCGGCATATTCGTCGTCGTTACCAAAGAACGGTGTACGATTAAGAATGCGTTGACGCAATACTTCTTCGCCCTCGAAGTTTTTGGCTACTGCATCCAGAATGGTATCCATAGAGAAAGTCTTGTCTTCGAAAACATGCTTTTTCAATACCGAAAGACTGTCGGTTACCGTAGCCAAACCGGTACACTGAATGTAGTTGGTGTTGTAGCGCGGGCCACCGTTGTAGTAGTCTTTTCCCTTCGAGATACAGTCTTCAATTACCACTGAAAGAAATGGCGCCGGTGCATATTTGGCAAACATCTGGTCGATGTAGTTGCTTACGCGTATTTTTTGGTCTACCACAAAATTCAGCTGCTTCAGGAATGCCTCGTACAACTCGTCGTAGCTTTTAAAATTGCGCGGGTCACCGGTTTCAATACCTGCAACTTTTCCGGTTACCGGATCGATACCGTTATTCAGCGTGATCTCTATAACTTTCGGAACGTTCAGATAACCGGTCAACAGGTACGCTTCTTTACCAAAAGCTCCTACCTCGATACAACCGCTGCAGCCACCTTCGCGGGCATCTTGCAAGGTTTTTCCCTGGTTCACCATTTCCTGGATGTACATATCAGGATTGAAAACCGATGGGTAACCGTGTCCCTGACGGATCAGTTTTCCGGCAGCCTGCAAAAACTCGTCGGGTGTAACTTTGGCAATGTGCACCGAGTTACCGGGTTGCAAAATGTGCAGCTCTTCGATAACTTCCAGCATCATATACGAAACCTCGCTAACACCACTGGTTCCGTCGGGTTTTACACCGCCGATATTGATGTTGGTAAAATCGTTGAAAGTACCACTTTCGCGCGCTGTAATACCTACTTTTGGTGGCGCAGGGTGGTTATTTACTTTTATCCAGAAACAGCTGATCAGTTCCTTGGCCTCATCGCGGGTCAGCGTTCCTTCGGCCAGTTCTTTTTCGAAGAACGGTGTAAGGTGCTGATCGAAATGGCCCGGATTCATCGCATCCCAACCGTTTAATTCGGTAACGGTTCCCAGGTGCACAAACCAGTACATCTGAATGGCTTCCCACACGTTTCGAGGCGCGTTGGCAGGTACCCAGCGACACACTTCTGCAATTCGCTTCAGCTCAGCAACTCGTTTCGGATCGCTTTCGGTTTTTGCCATTTCCTCAGCCAGATCAGCGTGGCGCTCTGCAAAAACAATGGCAGCATCGCACGACACGTCCATGGCTTTTAATTCTTCCAGCTTTTCGGTGGCTTCAACATCGTTCATAAAATCGAGACGGTTGATGTGATCGTTGATCTCTTTTTTATAATCGAGCATCCCTTTTTTGTAGATCGTTCCGTCGAGCGCGGTATGACCGGGAGCACGCTGCTCCATAAACTCGGTAAATACACCGGCTTCGTAGGCACGTTTCCATTCGTTTGGCACGTGACTAAAAATACGCTCGCGCATAGTGCGGCCTTCCCAGTATGGAATTACCTCTTTTTCGTAGGTATCAATATCTTCCTGCGAAATGGTGTACTGTTGCTGATCGCGCGTGTTCAACACATGAAAATCCTCAACGCTGTGGCAGGTTAATTCCGGGAAAGTTGGAACCGACTTCGGAACCGGGCCACGTTCGGCAACAATCAATTCATCGTCGCCTATATAAATGGTTTTTTGTTTACAAATTTCCAGGAAATTCAGGGCACGCATCATCGGCTCCGAGTACTTCCCGTAGTTTTCTTTATAAAACTTAGTGGTGATCATGGCGCGCTCAATCGACAGCGACTCCTGTGTTTCAACACTTAGTTTGCGCAAACGCTGAACGCGTTCGTTCATGCCGGGACCAATAGCATTAGGATGCGGCGTGTAAAAATTACCTTCAGCGCCAGCCGGGCGCTCGGGTGTCTTTATGGTTAGTTCATCTGCTAAAGACATGACTTCAAAAAAATTAAATTAAACAATAAGTAAAGAAACAGGGTTAACCTAAGCGATAGATTCTAAGCATACAAGATCCAGCACTCGAACAAGCACCGGTAGCTTACCAGTAGATTTGATATTTTCAATTTCGATGTCAACTTGACAAATTTAATTTAATGCCGTAAATTTAGTCAAAAGTTAATTACGATGTTACGATAATACACAATAGAGCAAATAATTTCAACAAATTGTCAACTACTTCAGAACATAATTAAAAATAACTATATCATGTCTATAAAAAAAGCAGCCAACACACTTGGAAAAGAGAACATTGAGACCTACATTAAAACAGCGCTAATTTTCGCAATAGTAGTAATTTGCTTCTTGATTTTTAAGCCTTTTTTGGTACCTGTAATCTGGGGAATAATCATTGCAATAGCATTTCACCCCTTACATGTTCGGTTTACCAAATTGCTGAAAGGTAAATCCGGATTGTCGGCCACAATCATTACGCTTGTTCTTTTGGCCCTATTACTCATCCCCACCGGAACATTTGTCAGCTCCTTGTTCGAGAATGTAAAAGACCTCTCGACGCAGCTAAAAAGTGGAGAACTCATAGTTAACGAGCCACCTGAAAAAGTTGCCGGCTGGCCGTTGGTTGGAAAATCGATCTACAACTCGTGGCATCAGTTTGCAGTAGATGTTTCTGCCGCAGCCACTCAATTCAAACCACAAATAGAGGCTTTAGGACAAAAGGTGCTTAACTTCTTTAAAAGTTTTATGGGAACCACACTGGTTTTTATGCTGTCCATTATTATTTCAGGCATGTTTTTGGCCAATGCAAAGTCGGGCTATCCTTTTGTTTATAAACTTTTTAACCATTTGGTTGGCGAAGAAAAAGGTACTGAATTTGTAGACAATTCCAGAAAAACCGTAAGCAGCGTTGTAACCGGCATTTTAGGAACAGCGGTTATTCAAACAGCAATTATTTCTGCCGCACTTTTTGTATTTAAAATACCACTTGCCGCCCTGTTAACGTTGGTTACATTTTTCTTTGCAGTAGCACAAATACCGGTCTTTCTGATTATCATACCACTCATTATTTATATGTTTTCGGCCGTTGGCGGAGCTCCCGCAGTACTGTTTACCATTTGGGGAATTGTGGGTGCCTTAAGCGACAATGTTCTAAAACCAATGTTGCTGGGCCGCGGACTTAATATCCCCATGCTCGTTATTCTTATCGGAGCAATTGGCGGAATGTTGCTTATGGGAATGATCGGCCTGTTTATTGGCGCAGTAGTTATGGCTTTGGGTTATCAAATTCTTCAGCTGTGGCTTGATGACGTTAAAGAACAATTAGAAACTACAGATGTTAAAAATGCAGAAGATTAACCGCAAAACACATTTTGATTATAAATACATATTTTAAGCATGTTACTATGAATAGAAAGTACCCCATTTTTGCTCTTCTCCTCTTAGCTTCGGCCCTTCTTTTTTCGTGTCATCCGGATTACGATGCCACCGTTGAGGAATTGGACGTTGCCATTACGCAATACGACGAAGAGCAGGATTTCTCTCAACTCCAGACTTTTTACCTTGAAGATTCCATCGTTTATATCAACGATGAAGAAGCCGGATCGTCGGTAAATGTCAACCACTCGCAAAACGATCTGATTATTTCTCTGGTAAGGCAAAATTTTCTTGATATGGGCTGGACAGAAGTTACCGGCCCCACCGACGGACAAATAGACGCCGATGTTTCGATAATGCTTTCGGTTTTAGAAACCGATGTAAACAACTATTATTACTATTGGTGGGATTGGTGGTACTGGTACCCCTGGGATTGGTGGTTCCCGTGGTACGACGATCCATGGTATCCGGGTTACCCCGTTTGGCCGATTTTCCCAACATACCCGGCGCAGGGTTACACTGTTGGAACTCTGTTTATCGATATGTTGAATATGAACGAGGTTGAGATACCTTCAGATGACGACAGTTCGTTTAAACTGCCCATGCCGTGGCAGGGAGCTGCAATGGGCATACTGGCCGGATCCGATACATTTCTTCAGCAACGCCTGACAAACGAAATTAACCAGGTATTTGAACAAAGCCCTTACTTACTAAAATAAACCCAGCAATTATGAAGAAATACATCATTATATCACTTATACTTCTGGCTACCACCACATTAAAAGCACAGGAAGGAACGAGTATTTTTATTAATTATCTGCCTTCGATGCCGATGGGAGGAACAGCCGACTTTAGCGATAATATTAGCCCGCGTGGAATTGATTTTGAAGTAGAACGATTTTTAAGCGAAGACCTGTCGGTGGGTTTTAACATTGCATGGAACTTATTTCGCGAGAAAATTCCGGAAGAAACATTTTACCATAACGACCTGACGATTACCGCTGTTCAGTTTCACTACACCAATATTTTTCCGGTGCATGTAAATGTGAAGAAATACTTTTCGGGACAAAGCGATTACATTCCTTATGCTGGTTTTGGTCTGGGAACTTCGTACAACGAAACCCGAAACGATGTTGGCATATTTACCTTAACCGAAGACAAGTGGCTGTTTAATCTCGCTCCTGAAATCGGGATGCTTTACGATATGAACTACAAAGCCTGGCTTTCTGTGAAATTAAAATACAACTACGGATTTAAAGCGGGCGACTTCCCAAGTCAGTCGTACCTGAGCTTAGGTCTCGGAATTGGCTTAAAATAGACATACAACAGTTTGAAGATATACGAAAGGTTCGGTTTTTTGCCGGACCTTTTTTGTTGAAACAGGTTCTTGAAATTTCACCCCACCTGGCCTCCCCAAAGGGGAGGAAATATCCCCCTTCGGGGGATTATAGGGGGTCAAGAACCAATTTACTTGATTAAAACGAGTTCCCTCAATTATAGATGATCTTAGTAGCTACTGGTATCGTTACTCTCCCAAATTGTGGGCGATTCGGCGGGGGGTAATCCCTCATCGGGGTTTTCAATTACACTCTCCGGTTTATTTTCATGGAAATAGATCCAGACTGTAACTTCATCTTTCGCCTTATTAATCTTTTCCAGCTCAACCCGCAGCACATCAATACCTGTATTTTGCCTGATCTCTTCCAACAAACTCTGGTTATCGTTCAGTATCGAAAAATCGGATGGAGTAAAAACCAAAGCACGTTTTAGCGCATAAGCCCTGGGTTTGTAATATTCCATTATCAGCGCCGAAACGTTTATTAGCAGATTCGCGAGTATGAGCCCAAACAGGGTTTGAATATTAAATTCGAGTAAAGCATTTATGATGGAAACACCAATAACCAGAAACAGGTAAGTCATTTCTTTCAGGTCGATTGACGGTGAGCGGTAGCGAATGATGCCAAATATGGCGAACAAGCCAAGGGCAAATCCCATGTCTAAACTTACCCGGTCGAGGATGGATGCGATCAGGAAGATCATCATTCCCATCAGGAAAAAAGTAAACAGGTATTTTATGCGGCTGTTTTTAGGGTAGTACACCACCCTGATCAGAAAGAAAATAGAAACAATATTTATGGCCAGCCGGACAAGAAACTCGGTCCAGGGTGCACTGCTAATACTTATGGCTTGTAAATCAGTCATTATTATTGGTTTAAAAATCAAGGTCTCTGCATTCTCCCTGTAATTTACGGATTAAAATCTCAGGTTCTTCTGCCATTCTGAAAAAATCGTCCACAAATTTCAACACCTGATTTTTATTCTTTTTATCGAGGTACTCAAATGTTTCGATGGTGCGAATGATCTCCTCTTTTTTGCTGTTGAACAAGTTAATGGCTTGCAGGTAATTTTCTTCGTCTTGCTGGCAGTAACCAAGGTATTCGCGATCGGTAACTTTCTCCACACTGCTCCATGTTTGGGGCATTGAGTAACTGGTATTCACAAAACCTGCATGATCGAAATCGTAAGGAACCGGAACAGGATACGGCTTTTGCAGCTCCGCCAACTTTATGTATTTCATGTTATGGCCACTGGTAAAACGCCAGTCGGTGTTGCCCAAAAAATACTCGAAAAGGGCCACAAATGTACTTTCACGGGGCAACAGGTTTTTTCCCTGCATAATTTCCTGCCGCACTTCAACTCCTTTCAGTCGTTTGACTAACAAATCCATCGGCTCCAGCAAAAAGCCAATTTGCTCGTAGTTGCGTTCTTTCCTCCCCGTATCGATATAATTAATATTCAGCAGCCTCACCCGAAAGCTGTTTTCGGTAAGAATATTATAGATTTTGTATGCCAGAAATTCGCGAAACACATAAGCCTGGTAAGCATTTGAGGTTGAACAATGCGTAACCATTTTTATCTTTTTGATTCCGGCTAACTCGGTTTCCTCAATGGGGTCGGTTTTAAAGTTCAGGAAAATAGGTGGGAAAAAACAATGACCACGACGGAAGTTGCCGCGTGCTTTTAACCTTATATTTTTTAGTACGGAAGTGCTGTCGGTTGGATGAATAGTAAGCTCGGCCGGAAAGTACTCTCCTTTTGCTTTTGTTCTGATAAAGGATGAGATATCGTATTTTAAAGTAATGGTAAGTGCTTCCTCATTATCGAAAAATCGAATATCAGAAAGGGTGTGCGAAACCGGATCAAAAAGCGCACTGTCGGCATTTTGCTGCGCGTAACTATAATTCAGGAGGAGTAATAAAAGCAGACTAATTATCAAACGTTTCATTGCCGGACAGTTTCGTTCAAATAGATATTTAATTTGTTGAGCTATAACACAATCACTATGCAAAGATAATGTCATCAAATTATTTTATTGAAAAATGAGGTGCTGTTTACAACATCTCTTAACTCATCATAACAATGACTCATCATAAATTTTGTATTATTGTACATAACAACAACACATTTAGTTACAATGAAACAATTAAGTTATCTTCTGATCGCCGTAAGTTTTCTGCTTACCAGTTGCTCATCAACCAAACTCATCAATTCATGGTCGGACAAAGACAATACTCCGAAACAGTACGACAATATTGGTGTTACGGTTCTTTTCCCCAATTCGTCGAACCGGTATGTTACCGAGCACGCCATTGTTGATCAGCTAAAAGAAAAAGGAATAAACGGTATGTCAACCGTTGATGTATTTCCGTTGGCAGCACGTGTAAGCCAGGGCGAAGAGCTGTTGAAAGACTCGGAAGCAGTAAGAAAATCGGTGGTTACCAAAGTGAAAGAAAACAATATTGACGCGCTGATGATTGTTACGCTTTTTGATATGACACATGAAAAAAGATGGGTGAACGACCGGAATATTGCAGTAGGTGGAACGGGTTACTATGGTTCGCCATATGGAATGAGCGGAATGTACTACGATTATTACGCTTATTCGCTCGGTACGATCTATAACTCGGGTTACTACACCGATGATGTTACCTACTTTATTGAATGTAACCTGTACGACGTTGACTCGGAAAAACTGATTTACCGGGCACAAACAAAATCGACCAACATAAAATCGGTTGAAGAAGAAGCAAAAGCTTTGGCTTATCTTGTTGCCAAACAACTGGTGAATAAAAAAGTAGTTTCGCGCTAATAAAGAGCAGGCGAAAAGAAAAAGAGCAGGCACTTTAGTGTCTGCTCTTTTTTTATGCTTTACCGTCTCATACCTCCGCCTCGTGCCGGCATTGGGCGACTTCGGGGAGTAGTTGTTGGCCTACTACGCTGGAAATTATTGTATCGCGTTGTTCCCCGGTTTCGGCTGTTGAAATCACGCTCCAGAGTATTTGGCCGTGTTGCCGGCCTTGCCGACGGACGTTGTGTTGGTTGCGTTGGCCTTGTTGATGGCCTTTGCGTTGGTTGAGTCGGGCGGGTTGACGGGCGCTGAGTTGGCTGCGTGGGTCGTGTAGATGGCCGCGTTGCATTCGTATTTCCCGATTTGTTTGGAAGATCGGGGCGCGTACTTGGCCGTTTATTCTCTTGCTGCCAGTTGCCGTTATTGTCGCGACGCATAATGTTTCCATCACGGTCGGTATAAACATTGTTCGGACGCGATGACGGACGCGACGAAACGTTATCCCGGCGGTTTGGCATATCTCTATTTCGCACATCGCGTGTACTTCTTATACCACGGTCTCTGCGGTTATAAATATTGCGAGAGTTGTAACGGCCGTTGGCATAACCGCCTGCGTAACCCCTCAAATAACCATCGCGGTAACCATGATGATAGCCGTGATGATAACCATGGCGGTAGCCGTGACGATAACCTGCCGGCCCCCAATAACCGTAGCCTCCACCGTAATAATTCATATGAAACCATCCGTAGCTAAAACCTACATTAAAGCCCCAGCCGGTGTACGGGTTGTAGTGCACTCCGAAACCAAAAGTCCACGGACGCGGATAATAGTAACTGCCATACCACGGGCGATAGTAATAACCGGTTCCGTAAAAAACAGAGCCGTTGTACCAGTATGAATGGCAATAACCGGGAGTGTATCCTACATAAACCACGTCGGGTGTTGAATCGTAGATGTACACATATTTTACGTTGTAAACCGGGGCGCTTGGCGGAATTTCGTCTACCTCGGCCGGACGCGAATCGCTAACAATCCACGGGCCGGTTGCTTTTGTCGACTCAAACCATATTCCATCGTCGACACAATAATATTTTGCTTTAATGCGCAACACCGTGCTTGCCGTGTTTATGGCATATTCCACCTCCGAATCCTCAATTTTTTCAAATTTCGGATCGCCATCATATTCCACAGTTACCGATGCTGTTTTTCGGTCGACCACTGCCGTTTGCGGCATTTGCTGTTCGTATTTCGCCTCCTTTGCCTCGGGTGTTCCCGGCACGCTGGCCCTTACCGTTGCAATCGATTCATCTTCCGGAATTTTAGCAAAATCTTCGGGCAGATCATCCGGCTCAACAAATGTCCAGTCGCCATCGGCCAATGTTTTTGAGCTAAACCATCGGCCATTCAACAACACAAAATGATGCTGCGAATTGATGTCCATTATAATATCGTTCTCCGAGTTTTTCACAAAAAGCAAGGATGTGCCTTTTATGGTTTCGTACTCCAGTTTACCATCGGAACTGATGAGCTCGGCAGGAACGGAACTAACGATGATTTCCGGGATGGCGTCGTTTCCTTCAACTTCCGGTTCCTCCTCTTTATCCATCATTTTGTCGGCCGCCTTTTTTACATCCTTCGGAACCGATTTTGTTTGTTTCCAGTTTTTGCTCAACACATCAGAGGCAGTAAACCAATAGTCTCCGCCTTTCAGGTAATAGTCCGATTTACGTTTCAGAATCAGGAAAGGCGTATTCAGCACATATTCCAGGCTCGATTTTTCCACCGTTTTCATAATCGGATCACCATCGATAATCACCAAAACCGAAGGTTCTGAACGATAATAAATTTCGGGCGGATTATTGTTGAGCTGATCATTCAGCAATTCCAGGTTTTCCTCATCTTCAAGATCGGCCAAAATACGATCGATCGACATTTTTACATCGAGCGCTTCCATGTCGTCAATAACCAATTGTTTCAACTGCTCCAGTTTCGATTCGTCTTCCACGTCGGGAAATTTTATCATCGGAATCTCCACTTTTACCAGGTCGGCTGTCCGCGCTTCCATATCGGTTAAAAGCGTTGCGTTAAACCACAGCGCACCAAATATCATGTCATCGCTTTTGGTTTTAATCGAAACTGCCATTCGGCCATCGAGCATATTTCCATTCAGCGACTCGAGTTGTGGCTGGTATAAGGTAATTACATTTCCGGAGGCCTCAATTTCGCGAGGCCAAACAAGCTTTTCTTCGCTGTTTGCCGCAAAAGCGGTAAGCGTAGCCAGAAAAAGGCAAATAAGCCGTAAAGTCTTCATAATATAAATAATTTGTTTCTAGTCTTGTAAACGAATAATTAAACCGGCACCCATGTCCCAATGAACAATAGGCACGTTAAAACTCACCCCGCCTGAACATCCACTTCCTCCGGTTCCTACACCACACCAAAAACCGGCTCCATCAAACTCAAGCGGCAACATCAGGTTGGTAAACAATCGCAGGCCAATCCTGTCAGAAAGAAATAGCTTGGCACCTGCCCCTATCCCTCCGGAGAAAAGCCATAATCGTTCGTCGCCACCCGACTTTTGCGCATAACGCGTTGTACCAAGACTTACCTTGGTAAACGGAACAATCTTACCAATACCAAATTCACGAAGCATTCCAACCTGGTAGTGCTCAACTGCCATGTCAGCCGATCGCAAAAAGCCATTGCCTTTGGTATCGTTTCGTTCGTAACTCAATTCTACGTACATCATATCATCAAACTGTACACTTAATAATCCGCCGTAAAGTGCACTGTTCTCCACATTTAGATACCGGCCGTAGTTGTCTACTTTCCCGGCAACTGTATAACCAAATATTGGTGTTAACTCAATACTCTGTGCAAAAAGAGCCAATCCGGAAAACAGGAAAAGCATGGTAACAAAGGTTTTTCTCATGATAAGATATAATTGATTATGTTTGATAAAATCGCATCACAAAAGTTCGGGCTTTTAATCCTGAATAACAAATAAAATTACCCGCATCCGCCGTAAACAAAAGTTCTTTTTACCGGCCAGCAGGCATTGCCGTTCAATGGTTTTATTCCTATCTTGTAATCAACTTGCAATACCGAACAATCGTTGAAAAAACTGATTAATGAAGAAAATACTGATTATAAGCGCATTTCTTCTGCTGGCTAATCTTTCAAACGCACAGGTAATTATTTCCCTGCTGCTGGGCGATAAGTTAAACTCCCCCAACATCGAGTTTGGCCTCGAAGGTGGAATAGACTTCACAAACGTTAACGGATTCGACAACGACGGTAACCTCCGCGCCTTTAACCTTGGAATGTATTTCGATATCAAAATGAAGAACAACTGGTATTTACACGCCGGATTTCAGGGCATTTCGAACCTTGGAATGCGCGAACTTTCGGCTTCCGATCTTGAGTTTCTTGAAGCTGAAACTTACGATGTAGAAGGCAAATACAATCAGAAAGTGAATGCTTTTATGGTGCCGATTTTGGCCAACTACAAATTCGACAATCACATATACTTGGAAGCCGGCCCACAACTCGGTTGGCTGTACAACGGATGGGTCGCTTTTTCGTCGGACGAAGACAATAAAGACATTAATATTAAAGACTACAATAAAGAATTAGTGAACTGGTTTAATGCCGGAATAGCCGTTGGCGCCGGATACAAACTTGTAAAAGGCACTGGCTGGAGCATTGGAGTTCGTTACTACCAGGGACTTACCGATGTATTTAAAGACCGCTCATCAAGTCTTCATCACTCGGTGCTTTTAAAAGTAAACGTTCCGATTGGAGTGGCTAAAGCAGCCGAATAAAATTCAGTTCAGAACTTTTTCTACTATTGTTTCAAAACTCCCGATTTCAGCAAGGTTTTCACCATTGAATAGGCATGATCTTTTGCTCCCGATTCGTACGAAACCGGATCGATCAGTTCTGATTGCCCCGACCAGATAATTGCATCTTCTTTTGTTGTTGCGCGAGTATCGAACAAACGCGACTCGATTACAAAAGAAGTTTCCTGGCGGTAATAACCCGGACGGTAAGCATAACCATAGCCGTAATAAATGTGCCGTGGATAAAAATAAGGATAGGGACGATAGAAACTGTCGTAATCATACACTTCCTGCGATTTTACGTCGACAAGGCTCGACACAATTACTGCATCGTAATCAGACGCTTTAATCTTCGACTCGATTCCCTCCACGCTTAATTTGTCGATATTAACAACTGGCGGAAATAATTTCAAACTGTTCTCTGCCTGAAATCCTTCTTCCTCCAATGCTTTCACAATCGTGTTTTCAAAAATAGTTCTGGCTTCCAGGTTTTGAGTAATGGCTAAAACCAGAATGTTATCAAAACTTTTTGCGGTGTAGTTCTCTTTTGTCCAGGTGTATTTCATTGTTGGAACACAAGCTGAAAACAAGAGACACACAAGAGCCGCAACTATCCATTTATTTTTCATAACTCGAAGTATTTATTTCGGAAATAATAAAACCACCTGAAAACGCAACTCGTTCTCAGGCCCGTTTACCGGTTTTTCGATGTAATTATACCACCCCAGCTGCGCATTTACAGGTTGCTGGCCAATTGTAAAAAGTCGTCCGAAACCGGCACCCAGCGGTATTGTCCACTGATTTCCGGAGTCGGCTTCCCAGTTCGCCGTTATAACCGGGGCACTATTCAGGTACCAGCCTTTTGAAAGGTTTTTGCTGATAAAAATCTGCGAATAAAAAAGATTCACATCGGCGCGATTGCTTTTTCCGGCAAACGACCAGTTGTTTTGGGCCAGCGCTCCGAGCGTCCATCCGTTTGGCTGAACCAACATTACTGCACCGGGGCCGGCACTCCATTTTCCACTGCCCAAACCGTTCATTGCAGTTGGCAACAACAACGACAAACCATAGGCAAAAGTTACTTTGTGCGGTTTTGGCGAGGTGATGTACAAATTCAAACTTATATCTCCCAATCCCGATTTTGAATCTTCAATATCGAGCGGCAGCCTTTTTATTGGAATAATGGTGCGGGTGATAAGATTAAACTTTTCGAAGGAAAACGGATAAACAGGCTGGATGTTAAGCGTATGAATGGCGCGATCGTGATAAACACCCTGAATAGGATCGTAACTGTTTGCTCCAAAATCGATATTATACTGAAAAGGCAGACTTATTAAGTTAGCCACCGGGTTTTGGATTTTTTTGGCCAGATCACTTTCCGTTTCTTCCTGTGCAGCTACTGAAAAACACACAAACAGCACCATTAATACAACAAGAAACCGATTCGAAATTTTGTACATTCTGAATAATAATATTACCAGTTAATTACTTATCCTTTTTGTCGCTGTCCTTACGTTTTTTGCCCCAAATCTCTACTTTTGCACGCTTATTGGTTACGATGGTTCCCATTGAATCGTATTCCAGTTCAAGCTCGGTAAGCTTGTTGTCTTTTCCGGGCAAATCAAAATTCATGGTCGACATTCCTTTATTAAGTACTCCGGCAGCCGGGTCGATTTCTTTCTTTTCGCCATCCGACATTTTTACATGAATCTTTTTGATTTTTACCGCCCCCTGAACACAGGTAAGCTTAATTTTAGAAACATTACGCTCTTTTCCGGTTAAGGTAACTTTGTCTTTATCAGCTTTAAAAGCCACATTTTTTTCTCCAAGTTTAATCCAGTCGTCGCCGGGTTGCGCCATCGATTGAACGGCAAAAGCCATAACAATCGCCAATATAAATACTACTTTTTTTCCCATTTTAATATATGTTTTGGTTATACAATTTTCAATACGGTTCTACAATTTACAAAATCATGTTCTTTAATCCACATTCAAACTTTACTAAAATCCAAAACGGTAATTATACGAAAGCAACAACGACTTTCGGTTACCAATAATTCCGCCTTCGGCCCTGAACTGATGGTGTTTATTCAACTGATATTGCCCACCAATAATAACATTCCATTTCTGTTTCGGTTCTTTCCGAAGCCGGTATTTAATCACTCCCGAACCATCGGCAGCCTCCAATCGATCAACAATTGGAGTTAACACCTGGTCTGCAAGAATCTTCTGAGGCAGTGTTGCTTCATTGTCGTACCAGTTCCTATAATTGTTTACAATTTCATCTCGACGCACCCATGTTTCTTCAGGCAAAATATCATTCAACAAAATTGCACCTTCGGTAACTCCTCCCATTTTTATGCGCATTCCACCAATCCATGGGGCGATGTTCGAATCCGGATTTTTCCCCACACGAAAGGCACGCCCCAGTCGGCCGGAAAAGGTGTAGGAACGCACCGGAGCTTCAAAATTCGACATGCTCGTCCAAATCCAGTTCCCGTCCACCACAAAGAAATATTTTCCTAAACCACCAGCACCGGTCACTCCAAATCCGAGGCTTGTTCCTTCAAGTTTAGAGACTGCTTTTAAGGTTATCGGATAGGTTAATTCCACTTCGGTTTGCGCCCAGGCTTTTCCGAAAATTCCATACACATTAAAAAAGGGAAAAACCCACAAATCAGGACGAACGTTAACCGATGTGGCCTGTGCATTAACGGTACCAAATTCCAATAATTCGGTCAGGTCAAGCATTTCGCTGTTGTTGAAACCAATGGCTATTTCAGGAATTTCAACATCTTGTTTGGCGACAAAATAGTTGAGCATTCCTCCCGCCGGATACGGAATATTAAAACCCCGCTCGTAGGCTTTACTACCTAAAATCGGAAATTTATAGGGGTAGCTGACAGCCACCGAATCGCGTTTCTGCAACTGGGAATATTGGCCATAACTCGTTTGTGCAAGGCCAGCCCAAATGAGTAAAAGAATTAAAACGCTTCGAGATTTTATCATAACCATTCTGCTTCAGGAATACATTTAGAATTAACCGGAGTTTGGCGTTTTTAGAACACTTCGTTTATTCCAAAATAGAATCCACGGGCACCGTATTTTCCAAAAGCATAATCGATGCTGAGGTTGGCGCGCGATTTTTTGTTTACCATCACCCGCAAACCGGCTCCATAACCATAATCAAGGTATTTAAACAGGTTGATATCGGCATTACGATTGCTGGCGGTTGTTGAGTTAACAAAAACCACTCCTCCAAATGTTTCTTTCGTTTTTTGCAATGGAAAACGGTATTCCACTTCGCCATACATCAAATCCTCTCCACGAAAGCGCCCTTGCGTATAAGCGCGCCCCGAACGCCCGAACTGATCCCACCCAACGGCAGGCAGATCAAGATAAGGCACCTTGCCCGAGGTTACAAACGAACCATAGGTCCAGAATCCGATCAAATGCCGTGGCCTGTTCTGGTCGAGGTGAAGATAATCGCGGTATTCGAGCCACAACAACGACGAACTTTTTGTGCTTCCCAAAAACTTCGGATTAATTCGGATATTGGCAAAGGCATAACGTCCGCTGTAAGGATTTACCGCATTATCGCGGCTGTCGAGCAAGGCATTTAAGGAAATACCCGAAAGTGTGTACTTATCAGTTGGTAATCCACTTATGGTTTGATACGCGTAGTGACTTGTAATTACAGGCTGCTCGGCTTCAAGGTCTAACAGGTTGTCTTCAATTTTTGAGTGCATATCGAGATGGTAACCAACGCCCAAAAAGTAACGTGTATCGCCCATACGTTTTAAAACGGTTTCGTGAAAGCGCAGGTAATTAAAATCCATCATCTGAGCGTCAGGAATCGTACTGCTAAACAAACCGTCGGCGTATTCAATGCCGGTTCCCACGGGTTTCCCCGATTGTGGCCCGGTTCCTAAACCAAATGTAGGTTGCGAGGTAACAAAATAACGCCAGTCGCCC
Source organism: uncultured Draconibacterium sp. (assembly GCF_913060805.1). Lineage (GTDB taxonomy): Bacteria > Bacteroidota > Bacteroidia > Bacteroidales > Prolixibacteraceae > Draconibacterium. Next base: position 17,298 of record NZ_CAJXTC010000018.1, on the reverse strand, counting down.
ATAAGGTTCCAACTGTCGCCATCGAGGAAAATATTGGTTTTGGCAGTAAACAAAAACTGCTTTTTTGTGGTATAAATCAAAGTTCCCAAACCCGATGAAATGCTAGTGTTTTCAGGGTTTCCCATAAACCAGCTGGCTCCCGGAGCAACCCCCAGCAACCATCCGTTACTTGGGTTGTAAGCAATGGCCGGTAAGGGAACTATCGACAAATTCTTTTCTGATTTTTCCTTCTTCTCTTTTTTCTCCTTGGTTTCAGCAAAAACAATACTTACACTTAAAACCAAAATCAACGCAACAACTATCCTTTTCATTATTCAGGGTTTTAATCCACTTTTTTCATAACGGCCAAAACTTCGCCTTTTTCGTCCAGCAACGTAAGTTTGAGGTTGGCAATTTTATAACTCCTGACCTGCGGAATTACTTTATTAAATTTGTCGGCAAAGGTCATATCCGGACACATTTTTCGGGTGCCGGCCAGCGGGCCAAATACCAGCTCGTTGTTGGTTAATGTTGTTATTGAACCTGTAAAATTATTGCACCCATCGCTTCCCATTGCCTTCATTTCCGAACTGTTAATTTCAAGTCGTGGTGCTGCGCTTGCATCGGTGACTGCCGCGCCGTCAACAATTTCGGCTACCCAAATGTCATTCAGCAAAACTTTTGCTTCGGTAGCTTTGGTAAACTCCAGCAACTCAGTGCCTGCTTCGTCGGTAAATACCAGGTTGTTTTCTCTCAACTCATATTTTTTTACCGCAAGTAGAGCCTCGTTAAACGCTTTTGAGATGCTCATGTCAGGACACATTTTCTGTGTACCGGCAATGGCTCCTAATTCGATTGTACTTTCATCTATTTCAGTAATCTGACCGGTAAAATTGTTGCAGTTATCAATCCCGTTAATTTGCATGTCGCGAATATTTATCTGCAAATTTGGAAGTAATCCGGCCCCACGCATTCGGGGTAATTTAATCACCGAACCATTAATTTTAAGCGCCTCCCAGCTTCCATCCAAAGCGAGTTTGGTGTCTTCTTTTTTCTCCAGCACTTCCACCAAAATATATTTAATCGACGAGGCATCGGCAGGAACATTTTCCAGCTGCTCTTCTTTTACTTTTAGCTTGTAAATAAAACCGGGTTCATACTCAAATCCTTCAATTTTTGAATAGAAATTGGTCCACTTTCCGGCTTCCGGAGTTTCTGCTTTTTGAACCAACAAACATTTCATTGGGCCAACGCCAACACAATCAACCCGATAACTGTTCACCCAGTAAATTGCTGCTTTCTCGCTTTGATTACAGCTAGCTAATAACAATATCATTGCAAAAAATATCGTGTATCTCATTTTCTTATGAATTTAATTTTCTGACAATTATAACCTTCCACCACTATACAGATCGAGGTTTACATGCGGATCAAGTCGCGGGCCATTGGGGCCAAAGCGAACATCGACACCGGCATTGGCTCCCCAACGCATATTCGAACAGGCAGACACGGCAAATCCGGTTGCCAAAATCACTAAAACGATTACTATTTTTATTTTTCTCTTCATGACGCTTATCTTAAAATCCATTGTTGTATTGTAAACTGTGCTCCCGTTGGATCCATTAAAACGGCCACCGTTCCCTTTCGGATCGATTGAGTTGGCTCCAACATTACATGAGCTCCGGCAGCTTTTGCTTTTTCTAAAGTAACATTCACATCTTTCACTTTTATGTAAGGCATCCATGCACTTCTGGCACCTTCAACCGGGTTGCCAATAACTCCCGAAAAAGTGTTGTTATCCTGCTTAAACAAAAAGTAGGGGACTTTCGATCCTTTAACTTCTTCCGTTTCGTAATTAGCAAGTCCTTTGTAAAAATCCATCGACCCTTCCATATCGTTTGACCAAAGCTCGTTCCAAAGCCACGAGTTCATTTTTATGAATCCGGCACGCTGAGGTATCGGATCTCCACTTTCCGAATTCAGAAAGGCTACGAATGCGCCTTGCGGATCTTGCGCCAAAGCGGTTTCGCCACGACCTTTAAAAGCTGCTTTTTTGAAAATAGTTTTACCGCCTGCTGCCAGATTATATTGCAGTGCAGCATCAACATCCGGAACCGACATTGAACCGATCCACTCGGCTGCTTTACCATATTCATCGGCTAATTTAAACAGGCCGCCAATGGCAACTCCATCGTTTTTTATAACGTAATAAACGTTCTCGCCGGCGCCCAGTGTTTCAAACTCCCAGCCAAAAACATCAGCGTAAAAATCCTTTGCTGTCAGCGGATCGTAAGAGGCCAAATCGTGCCAAACAAACTGCCCCTGGTTATGGTTGTTCGTAGGTGTTTGCGACACCGGGGGAAAGGTAATGACTGAATTACAAGCCATTAACACTATTGCCGAAACAATAATTGTGGAGATTACTTTAACTTTTCGTTTCATTTGATATTTGTAATTGTTGTGTACTTGCGTTTCATAGGAGTAGTAAGTTCGGAAAAATATTTCAGACTAACATAAAGTTTTAACCGGAATGTGCTAAACTAGTTCGTGCTAAAAATCTCCTTAAAATCATCTTTCATACTTACCACATGCCAGCCTTTTTCAGCAGCATCGTTCACCGCATTTTCGGTGCCGTGCATGTAGCTGTATTCACGTGTTTCATCGTCGTGATGTACCAAAATAGCCATCGATGGTCCGTTGCCCGAAAGCGTGTATTCCATCATTTGGTAATCACCATCGCTGTTGCCTGCTGCAAAAATGGGTTTGCGGCCAATGTGCAATTCAATATTGGTTGGTTTCACCGCTTTATCGTTGTTCGAATTTATTTGAGCCGTGCGCACCAAATAAGTTCCGTTTTCATCCGAAACATACTTTAGCAAAACACTGCTGCCCACCACATTTTCTTTCGGGATGTTGTATATCTCTTCGGAAATAGTGCGCACCGAAGTGATTTCGCCACCGGTAACAATGTACACATCAAAATCGTTCGCCTGCAGGTAATGAACCAGCTGAACCATTGGCGAGTAGGTCAGTTCTTTTAAAGGCCGGTTATATTTTCGGTGTTGAACTTCAGAGAGTGTTTTGTAGCAAAAGTCTTTATAGTCTTCCTCTTTCATTCCTGATTGAGCGCTAAAAATTTTACTGATAATTTCTACCGTACTGTAATCATTTAAAACCGAAAGATTATCACCGGCCAGTCCGCTGAAGAATTTATCTTCTTCCCACTCCGGACGATTGGGATACTCGTTTTTTACATAGGCCAACTCCAGTTCTACCGGTATATACAGTGGTTTTTCGCACCACAGCGTTCCGTCGTTATCAAAAACTGCGATACGGTCCTCAACCGGAACATAATTGACTGAACTTTCATCGGTAACATCCGATATAAATTTTGTTATCGATTCTTTCACAAGGCCATCATTCCACAACGAAAGTACCGGCGGTTTTGTAGTTTCCTCTGGTGAAACAGTACACTGCGTTAAGAGTATTACGGTCAGAAAAAAGAAGAAGTATCTGCGATTCATTCTGTTTTATTTAAGTATTTAAAATTTGATTATAATTCCAAAAGTTCGGAATAATTATGCGAAGTCACGAATTTATTTTTTGGATTTCTGCAAAAAAAATGGTACTCTCCTCATCACAGACTTTTATTTCAGGAGTTTTTGAGTGGCTATCTTTTTTATTCGTCGAAATAAAATTTTCTCAAAATCAAACTTTAAAAGTCTTATACATAAAATAGGTATCGAAAAAGAAAAACGACATAAAACAATCTATTGATCAGGCATATATCACTTAAAAAAAGATTATGGCAAAAAAAGAAAATGTTCCTCACAAAGGGGAAGCACACCTGGTAAGCAACAACAAATATTTTGATGTAGACGGCCCTGTTTTTTGGCCTGCCGCAATATTAATCGTTCTTTTTATTGCGGTTACACTAATTGTTGGGCAACCCATGAACAAAGTCTTCTCCACTATTCAAACCTCAATATCGGATTATGGCGGCTGGTTTTTTGTGATCTCCGTAAATATATTCCTCTTTTTTGTTTTGTTTATCGCTTTTAGCAAGTTCGGAAAAATAAGACTGGGTGGCGCCAAGGCAAAACCCGAATTCTCGAAAGGAGCTTGGTTTGCCATGCTTTTTAGTGCGGGTATGGGAATTGGTATTTTATTCTGGAGTGTTGGCGAACCCATCAACCACTTTATTCATCCGCCAAGCGGCGAAGGCCGAACAGTGGAAGCTGCCCGCATGTCGCTCGAAATTACCTTTCTACACTGGGGATTGCACGCCTGGGGAATTTACGCTTTGGTAGGAATGGCGCTGGCATTTTTTACTTTCAACAAAAAATTACCACTTACCATCAGTTCCATTTTTTACCCGCTTTTAGGAAGAAAAATCTATGGCCCGTGGGGAAAAGCAATTAATGTACTGGCTGTGGTTGCCACACTTTTTGGTTTGGCAACATCGCTCGGAATGGGCGTGCAGCAGGTAAGTGCCGGGTTGGCCCACCTCTTTAACATGCCCGACACCATTACCTCGCAGGTTATTCTTATCACCGTCATCACTTTTGCCGCAACTGGTTCGGTAGTTGCCGGACTGAGTGGCGGTGTAAAACGTTTAAGTGAGCTGAACATGATCATTGCAGCGGTATTTCTGCTGTTCATGATAATTGTAGGACCAACACTTTTTATTTTCGATTCGTTTATCCAGAACCTTGGAGGATACGTTCAGAAGTTTTTTGAACTGTCGACCTGGACTGAAACCTACCAACAATCGGACTGGCAAAACGACTGGACCGTTTTCTACTGGGCGTGGTGGATTAGCTGGTCGCCATTTGTTGGAATGTTTATCGCCCGTATTTCGCGAGGTCGCACATTAAAGGAGTTTGTTTTGGGCGTGTTGATCGTACCCACACTCATTACCTTTTTGTGGCTGTCGACATTTGGTGGAAGCGCCATGTTCCTCGAGCTGAACTCGATAGCCGATGTTGCCGGTGCTGTAACCGATAATGTTGCCACATCGTTGTATGTTTTGCTGGAACAATTTCCAATATCAACCGTAACTTCAACGGTTGGAGTGATTTTGGTAACCAGCTTTTTTATTACCTCGTCCGACTCGGGTTCATTGGTAGTCGACTCATTAACAGCCGGCGGAAAACTGGATGCTCCGGTTCCTCAACGTATTTTTTGGGCATTAACCGAGGGAGCAGTTGCGGCAGTGTTATTAGTTGGCGGCGGACTGGGAGCTTTGCAAACAGCAGCAATATCAACCGGCTTGCCATTTGCCATTATACTGTTGTTTTTGGTTTGGAGCCTGTTAAAAGGATTACGTGCCGAACACCGCGATTTAATGGAAGTTAAACGCGAAAAAGAACACAAAGAATACCTGGATACGATTTCGAAAATGTTGCAAAAACGCGGCAAAACGCAATCGGTGCCAAAACCACAAGAGAATAAAGACAATTCATAACCCTTTAAAAAGTATAAACATGTATCGATTAAATCACATTCTGGTGTGCCTCGACCTTACCGAGATGGACGATTCGCTTATTCGTTATGCCGGACTTCTGGTGAATAAAATTAAACCGGATAGTATAACATTCCTGCATGTAATGCGCCCTTACGATATTCCGAAAGAAATACTTGAAGCTTATCCGGAACTGGACGAGCCCGTGCCTGAAATTATCCGCGAGGAACTGCAGGAAAAAATAAACGAGCAATGCAATCCTACTTCCGATGTACAGGTGAAGGTGGTAGTTAAAGAAGGCTACACAATGGAAAGCATTGTGAAGTATGCACAAGAAAACCATACCACCCTGACTTTGATGGGCAAGAAAATGGGTTATGAAGGAAACGGAAGTGTGGTACGAAAAGTAATTGGCATTATGCCATCGTCGGTATTGCTGGTATCCGAATCTGTTCACGATCGCATTGAAAACCTTTTGGTGCGAATGGATTTTTCAAAAGCCAGCGAAATGGCCCTGCAAATGGCTTTCCGCTTAAAAGAACTAACCGGTGCAAATGTGGCTTGTCATCATACCCACAAATTGCCTGTTGGTTATTTCCCACAGGTTGATCTCGAAAAAGACGAAAAACTAAGTAAATACGTGGAGAAAATCAGCACTAAGGAGTTTACCAAATTCAAAAAACAATACAAACACGAAGCAGATGAAATTGAGTTCTCGTACTCGGTTGATGCCGAAAATGAAGAAGACCAGATTTTGTACCGCAAGGCGCTGAACACTGGTGCTGACATGATTGTAATTGGCTCCTCATTAAAATCGGGACTGGCTGATATTCTGATCGATACAACATCTGAAAAGCTGGCTGAATCGGATAAAAACATCCCGGTACTGATTGTAAACGACAGGAGCAAAGCAATCGTTTTTCTAAAAAGATTATTCCAATAAACTACTATGAAAATGACACAATATTTTTCTAAAACATCAGCACTGATCATCTTGCTCGCCCTATTTTCATCATGTAAAACAGGCACCAAACCGGAAGATGAGCGTTCGCTAAAAATTGTTTACACCGATTGGTCGGAAAGTGTTGCCATCACTTACTTGTCGTCTGTTTTGCTCGAAGAACATATGGACTACAAGGTTACGCTAAAAATGACCGATGTAGAAGAAGCTTACCGCGAAGTGGCCAACAGCGAGGCCGACGTTTTTACCGACGCCTGGTTGCCCGAAACGCATAAACAATATTTCGACAAGCATAAGGATAACCTGGAAATGCTGGGAATTACTTATCCCGAAGCACGCACCGGGCTTGTTGTTCCTGCTTACAGCGAGCTACAATCGGTAGCCGACCTGAAAAACTATGCTCACCCGATTGTAGGAATTGACGCCGGAGCCGGGGTAATGCAAAAAGCACAGGCAGCTATTAACAAATATGCCCCTGCAAAAACGCTGCTAACACTTTCGGAAGAAAAAATGGTTGAACAGCTTGGCGATTCCATTCAACGACGCAAAGACATTGTGGTAACCGGCTGGGAACCGCACTGGATATTTGCGCGCTACAACATCCGTTTTTTAGATGATCCGGATAATATTTTCGGACAGAAAGAAAACATTTACACCATTGCCACTAAAAACCTTGAAGAAGAGCACCCCAATGCAGTTCGCTTTTTCGAGCGTATGCAGCTATCTGAAAACCAGCTAAACAGCCTTGTGTACGAAATCAGTTTAAGCGAAGATCCGGTTGAAGGCGTTAAAAAATGGATGGAGCAAAACGAGTTTGTGGTAAACCAGTGGATGAAAAACCTGACCAAGGAGCGTATAAAAATCTATTGATCAGGCTAACTACTCATCTTTTACGCACCTGAATCCGGTGTGGCTCATTCCGGTGTAAATTTCGCCGGGCATACGCGCTGCCACCCGGTAACTCGAGCAGTAACTGTCGTTACATAAAAATGATCCGCCACGAATAGTTTTTCGTTTGTCGTAAGGATTTCGTGCATCGTTACTTTTTTCCGGTCCTTTCGGATCAGCAGTAACTTTATTGGTTGGCAAACTTTTGTAGTAGTCCATATCGTACCAATCTGCAGTCCATTCCCAAACATTTCCGGCCATATCGTAAAGTTTGTACGGATTCGGAGCATACGATTCAACAGGAGCGGTGCTGTAAAAACCATCCTTTTGCGTATTCATATTCGGAAAATGTCCGTTCCACGAATTCGCTTTTGGCGAGCCGTCTTCAATGTGTTCGTTTCCCCACGGATAAATATTGTTTTCCAGTCCGCCGCGCGCAGCAAATTCCCACTCGGCCTCGGTTGGTAATCGTTTTCCTGCCCATTTACAGTATGCAACTGCATCATTCCAGCAAATATGAACTACCGGATGATTCTCGCGACCAAAGATCGTACTTTCAGGCCCTTCAGGATGTTTCCAGTTGGCACCAACCACCCACGACCACCACTGCGAATAATCGTTTAGCGGAACAGCCTGCGACGGCGGCGTAAAAACCATCGATCCGGCTTTTAACATTTCTGCCGGTGGCTTTGCCGTACCCGGCGGGACCTGTGTTTTCATCACTTCCCAGTCAATATCCTTTTCGGCTTCAGTGATGTAGCCGGTTTCATCCACAAATTTTTTGAATTGCGCATTGGTTACTTCATGCACGTCCATCCAAAAACTATTCACTTTTACAGGGTGCTTGGGAAATTCATCGGGTCGGGCCTGGTCGTTGTCAGCGCCCATTTCAAAAGTGCCTCCTTCAATAAAAACCATTCCTTCGGTTCCGGTAATTTGCGGAATAATCTCCGACGAATCGGCCTGTACAAAAAAGCGCGATTTTGAATTTACATTACAACAGGATAAGTCCTGATTACTATCAACAACTGCAGTTTTTGATTCTTTTTTCGAATTACAAGCTACGAACACAACAAGCACCACAAAAAGCAAGGGAAATAATCGATACATTTTGCCAGGTTAAAATTTCTATCTATAACCTGAAATCGAACAAAAGGTTTATTGGTATTTTTTTCAAAAGTAAAGGCCGGTTCAATAACCGGCCTATTATGAATGTGTTTCTCTTAATGCTTGCTAAAGTCTATATACAGCACATTAAGTTTAACCTTTACAAGGTACAATAAATAAGTGTAAACACGTATATTCGAGCACATAATTTTTCATCTAAACAACTACAGAACAACTAATTAACAATACTTAAATTATTAAAAACAATAGGAATGATTAATCAAGATTTTAACGAAAAGAGTGTGTATAAAAACGAAGAAAGGGCAGTTCAACAACTGCCCTTTTACTAATGTTAACCCCCAAACACACATCGTGCTGAACGCACGACATTACAAATGAACGAAAAAGTATTTAGTTATCAAAACATTGAGAAATATTTTTCTGTTTTTTTAGACTTTTTCACATTTTTCATGCTTCGAAATCGGCTTAACAGGCTTTTAATGTGTCTGTTTTACAAAAGGCTTGTAAATGCAATGCTTTTTATATCCTTCAGAAAAAATTGTAGCTTTGATAGCAATTCGAATAAATTAAACCAATAGCATGAATACACCCATTTCCGCCATAAAAGAATTCGGCAAAGATTTCCCTACTGATTATTCCATTCCCAAACGAAAATTAGGCAAAACCAACGAAGAACTTTCCATACTTGGATTTGGAGGCATTATGCTTAACGATAATCCACAGGAATTTGCCAACGAATTGGTGGCCAAAGCTTTTGATTTAGGTGTAAATTATTTCGACGTGGCACCCAAATACGGAAATGCAGAAGACCGTTTGGGCCCCGCACTAAAGCCCTACCGAAAGAATTCGTTTCTGGCCTGCAAAACCCGGCAACGTGATGCTGCCGGAGCACAAACGGATCTGGAGAACTCGCTGCAAAAACTACAGACCGATTATTTTGATTTATACCAGCTACACGAGCTAACTACCGACGAAGAAGTACAAACTGTTTTTGGTAAAAACGGTGCGCTGGAAACCCTGGTAAAAGCCAAAAGAGATGGAAAAATAAAACATATTGGATTTTCGGCGCACTCGGTTAAAGCAGCTTTATTTGCACTAAAGAATTTTGAGTTCGATTCCATACTGTTCCCCATTAATTTTGCCTGCTGGAATGCCGGTGTCTTTGGGCCACAGGTGTATGCCGAAGCCGAAAAACAGGGTATCGGAATTTTGGCTTTAAAAGCCATGGCACTAACTACGTTTGGAGAAAAGGAAGACCTGATATTTAAAAATTGCTGGTACAAACCCATCGACGATGAGAAGATAATGAAACAGGCACTTCGTTACACTTTATCGAAGAACGTAACCGCAGCCATTCCTCCGGGAGAATACACGCTCTTTTTAAAAGCCCTGGAGTTTATGCAGGATTTTAACCCGATTGAAGAAGAAGAGACAAAAGAATTGCTGGCATTGGCCCAAAATACCAGGCCGGTATTTATGCATGGTTGACTAAAAAAACAAAAGGCCACTGATAATCAGCGACCTTTGTAGTCCCGACGGGAATTATATACTATTTTACCGCCTTTTATAGAATTGTCTAATATTACTGACATTCTGCTCTTTACAGCATTTTTGTTTATTAATTTTTTGTAGGCTTTTATGAAATTTATTCTGAAAAGAACTACCAAAATGCTACCAGAATTGTAAATTTATGACATAGAAACAAAATCAAACTATGCCAAATATAAGCTTTTACCTTAATACTTCATCTAAAGGGAAGAAGGGAACGTCGCCGGTTATGGCTAAGGTGATTTACAACAAAAAGCGGTACTATAAATCGATTGCGAGGGTAAACGTTGACGACTGGGACGATGAAAAGCAAAGAATAAAAAGCTCATACAAACAATACAAAGCAAAAAACGCCACAATACAGCACCTCAAGTCGTTAATGCTCACATTCGACAACTACTGCCAGCTGAATAAATACCCGGATATCGAAAACGCAATAAAAATGATATTGAGCGGCATCGATCCCATTCAAGGCAAACGTTCACCAAATATTCCAGAAATAAAAGTATTGGACGCTTTTTCAGAATTTGTGGAATACTCCAAAAATAATTTCGAGAATAACACCTACCGCCGCCGCAACACTGTGTACAATTTTGTACAAGCTTTTAGCGAAAAAACGAAATACAACATCACCTTTCAAAATATCGATGTGCAGCTCTTCGATAAAATGAAAGAGTACTCTGGCAAAAAAAAGCACTCAAACAACACTTTCGCCCAAACCGTAAAAGTCTTTAAACGATTTCTAAGCTGGAGCCAGGAAAGAAATTACTTTGATGGATCGATTCCAAAATATAAGGCTACCGAAAAAGATATCACCCCAATAATTCTTACTATCGACGAATTTAAAACACTCTACGATTTTGAATTCACAGATAAAAAGTTGGCCCGGGTGCGAGATATCTTCTGTTTTGGATGTCTCACCGGTTTAAGATTCTCAGATCTGCAACGGGCACGACGCGACTGGATCGTTAATGATCAGCTGGTAATTACTATGAAAAAAGTAAAAGAGCCGGTAAGGATCCCTTTAGTTGATCGATCAAAGAAAATAGTTGAAAAATATAAGCATCAACCGGTTTGGATCCTCCCCAGGATAAGCAACCAAAAGTTTAACGACTACATTAAAAAAGCCTGCAAAGCTGCAGAAATAAAAGCACCGGTTACTATTTCCACGCATTCAGGTAATAAATTCACCGAAAAAACCTTTCTCAAACACGAGGTTATTACCGCCCACGTATCTAGAAAAACTTTCATAAGCATGAGCCTTTACCTGGGAATGACACAAAAGGTTGTGCAGGAAATAACCGGCATTCGAGAAGAAAAAACACTCCGGAAATACATTTCCATTGTTGACGAAATGAAAACAAAGGAAATGAATAACACCTGGGGAAAAGTTTAATCTTCATTTTAAAACTAATGTTGCTATTTAAAATTTTGAATACATTTTAAAATTACCAACTTCTTTATTTAAGTTTTGTGCCATTTTCTTAAATAAGAAATGAATTCGAAAAATTTCGAATATGCGAAATATTTCGTATCTTTGTGTGAAAATATTCACATCATGGAAGCAAGTGATTTTTTATCAGTTCAGGAAGCAAGAAAGGGAATTGACAAGGCAGCCTTTCAAAAAGTAGTAAAGCAAACCAATTTATCATTTAAGGAGTTTGCTAGTTATCTGCATGTTTCTGGAAGATCTATCCAAAGCAAAAAAGAGCATGAAAAATTATCCATTAAAGTAGCAGAGCACACTCTTTTTATAAAAAGACTCTACGAATTAGGTGTTAAGATATTTGGAAATACTGAGCGCTTTAATCAGTGGATGAAGAATCCTAATCCTACTCTTGGAAATGAAATTCCAAAAACATTTTTAGACACCATATCCGGGATAATGTTTTTAGAAAACAAATTAAATGAAATCGCCCACGGATTTTCCGCCTAACATATGATACTACACAGAATATCTTATAAAGAATACGCAGATTTGGGCGGAATTGGAGGCATGACTACTTCTGGAAGATGGAGTCAGAGAGGTCATCCTGTTGTTTATCTTTCTCAAAGCCTATCATTGGCCGCCTGGGAAAAGTTCATGCAGTTCGAATCAATTAACAATATCCCGGATGTTTATGTTTCACTAAAGGTCGAAGTACCAGACAGCAGTATACAGGAACTGACAAAAATAGAATTAGTAAAAGGGTGGGATTCTTTTCCACATCAAGCAAGTACAAGGCTAGCAGGAACACGTTTTTTGAAAAAAAGAAAATTCCTATTACTCAAAGTTCCGTCAGCTGTCATTCAGGATGAATTTAATTACATTATGAATCCATTTCACCCTTTGAGCATAGAAGCTAAAATCATCGAAAAGAAACCTTTTATTTTTGATGAACGCCTAAAAAAGAAATAGAAAACTCCATACGCTTATTCATGCCCAAATATTGGCCCTCTCTTATTTTCAAACAACATCCTCTCACGCCCCTGCAAAATACCGGTGGGGGAGGGGTTGGCAAGATGTGTGTTTGTATATACAAACACTTCCGCCCAGTGGCGGCTTGACTATAAAATTTACAGGTAATTTTCTTTTCAAACACCCTCCCCTTTTAGTGTTTACGAGGGATATTTGAAAAGAAAATTTTTCAAAGTTTAAGATTCCCGATCCATTCAATTTTCGAATTTACACCAAACGGTGGAAACTCCTTTTATCTGTCTTTCCAGCTCCAGGATCTTCACATTAGCTTTAAGTAACACTTAAAACAGTTTTGCTATGAATTATGAAGCTATTGAATATCCAGAAGGACAGGCCAATCTTGGAGGGTTACGATCAGTAGGTTATTACGGTTTTATTGCCGATGCAAGTGTAATCCCAGATGTTCCTGCAGATCCTGCCGATTTACAATCGGTAAGTGTAATTGCCAATAACATCATAATGAAGAGCGGAAAATACATGCACGCCATGTACGGAACGCTTGAAAAACTGAATCTGAAGGGAGAACTTCAGGGCGAGCGCGATGGAAGATCCAGCAAAGTAACTCTTACCTGGGTGATTCCGAATCATGCAAAAGAAAACCTCGGAGCAGCCAGGTATTTTCCAAAACGTCGTATGTTTTTTATAGTGCGCGATCATGAAGGTAGATATCGACTGGTAGGTAATATGTATTTCCCGGCTGAAGTAGCAGCAACCGACGACTCAGGAACTGCAGTGGCCGACCTGAAACATGTAAGCTACGAAATTACCACTTTTAGCGACGGACCAGCTCCGATTTACGAGGGTGAAATTCCGAGCCAGGACGACAGTTCTGCAGTATAATCTGATCGTCACACAAACAAAATGACGTCCTGTTTCTGCTAACAATCCTAAAAATCAATTCACACAACACATATATCGCTGAATATCAATGTCTAAAAAAATTTGCTAGTGATTTGTCCTTTTCAGGGGACATCTGTTTATTAACAAACAGGTTTGTTAAACTCCAGAATCAGGGTCACCGCCACCGCTACCCTGAATCTCATCAAAGAACTCTCTTACACTTTCACGACTTACCGAAACAAATTCATTCCAATAACCAGTAAGCTTATCGATAAAATCTTCTGAATCTTTAGTTGATTGAATTAAATTAAATATCGAAGGATCCTGTGAATACATAACGTGGAAAAGCCCAAAGTCTGATTTAAAAAGATGTGCTCTAGACATATGAATATTCTCACGAATTACTCGTTTAACAGCCTCCTTTTTAACCATGTATGTATGTTTCCTTTTTTCATTATCGCACGAATCTATCTGTTTATCGATTTTAAGCATCTCTTCAAAATGTCCGTTAAGGATAATCTTAAAATTTTCGTTTTCGAGATCCTTGTTAATTTTAGTTACGAGGCTGCTATACTTTTTTTCTTTTTCAAGTTCCAACTTAAGTTTCGCCACTTCCTTTTCTAAGCCTTCTATTCGGTCAGTAAGATTCTGGTCACTTGCAATTTCAACGTCGAACAGTAAACTAAAAGGAACCTCCAAGGCTCTGGCAATCCCCTTACCAACCTCAATCGATATGTTTTGAGTTTTTCCGTTCTCTATAAAAACATAGGTAGCACGAGTTACACCAATTATATCTGCAATTTCACTTTGTGTTAGCTTTTTTTCAGATCGAAGGTGTTTTATTCTTTCGTGTATCTTTTCCATACTTCAAATTTAGATATTGTAGGATAAACCACACACATGCCTTATCTATTTTTTACATTATTTATCTATTTTATACACTTATTGTTTATTTTATATATATTTGTGTATAATTTTTAAATATTAAAATCATGACTAAAAAATTAAGCACAGTACTTATTTCTGGCACGCCAGAACAAATTGCAGAAGGACTAGAGCTTTTTAGAAAAAAAGGAAAAGCTTCGAATCCCTTAACAGATTTTAAAAACGACCGGATAACCACTACGGATGCCATTAAACTGGCCGGCGTATCAGCACCCACTTTCACAAAATGGGTGCGAGCTGGATTAATCCCGCGGCATGGAACAGGTAAAACGCATTACTACTTCAAATCAGAAGTAATTGACAGTCTCCGAAAAATGGCTGATGAAAAAGAATCGTAACGACTAAAATCCAACAAAAATGCAAACAAAGAATGAATTTTTTGCGGAATACTTTCTCGCCCGGTTAGAAAAATTAACAGAGGAAATAAAGAAATTTTCGGAGCAAAATAAAAATGCGTTCGGGGAATATGATGTAGAAAAATCAACTACAGAGGAATTAGTAGGCAGACTAAATTCTAGCAACATCTCAGATGATTTCGCCGCAATATCGGAAGAATGGGACGAATGCGTTATAGGCGAAGCCGCAGAAGGATTCCCGGTGATTGACACCTGGGAAGAATACAAAAAGAGCAATAACAATTAAAATCCAAAAGAAATGAAAGTAAAAAGAATGTCCAATCTCGATCCAGCAGAAGTAGATTACGTAAGAAGCAGACTGCGCGATTTTAAGGACGAATTTATTGAAAATTCTGTTAGTGATGATTCTCCCGCTGATAGTCCTGAAGAAACTATGTTTCATATAAAAACATTTTACCTCGCCGATTCGCTGATTTCATCGCTATACCGTCATCTTACCGGCGAACAAAATTACGACTACGAAGAATAACTACAATGAAAAGAGAATCCGTAGGATTAGTAACACTAAAACGCTGCAATGGTGATGAAACTGTTCGAATAAACCTGAACGGACAAATAGGCCATAGCCGCAATGAGTTGCAGGACTATTTAAAGTCGGAACTTGAAGGAGAAACAGAACTCCTGCAGGCGACCCAAAAAAGGATCGACCGAATTAAAAAAGCGCTTGAAATTTCTGAATCTGACGATTTTACGGCAACCGGAACTACGCTCTACCCCGAGCGCATTTCAACTTTCACATATAAAGGCGAGAAGCTGGAAAACACTACGGGTGCTTTTTGGGATTAGTTTTTACGACTGCTTGATAATTGGGGCAGTTTTTTTGTCCTTTCTGTAAATGTGCTTTTGTCCTAACATTGGCAAAAACAAATGCAATACATTATGAAAAAAGAAAAAATTAAAGTTCCTGTAAAAGATCGTAAGACATCCAACTTCACGATTAGATTTTCGGAAAGTGAAAGAAAGCAGCTGGATGATTTTTGCGAAAAAAAGAATACCACCCTTACCGAGCTAATCCGATTTAGTTTAAAAACCGTAATGGATCGAGCCGAATAAGCATGGAAGTAAAAGGACTTAATATTAATAAAAACAGGGAAGCCCGAATAATAAGAACGGCTAACCAGCGAAATGAAGACGCTGCATCGCTCCCGGATATTATGCCAATGGTTGGCGAAATATGGCAAAAAGGCGAAACCGCTTTCCTTTTCGCAGATACCGGTATTGGAAAATCAATTGCTGCAATTCAGATAGCAGATCGATTAAGCAGGGGCAAATCATTTTTACCAATGTTGAAAAATGAATGTGAACCACAAAGAGTACTTTACTATGATTACGAGCTATCTGACAGACAGTTTTTTAAACGATATTCAGACCAAGAAAATATTCATCAATTCTCTGACAACTTTTTTATTGACAATGTAGATTTTGCTGAACTTTATGACAGATTCCCAGGGCGTTCATTTACCGAAATGCTTTTTGAGCAAATCAGGGAAGACCTCGCAAATACAAAAGCTACAGTTCTTATCGTTGATAACATTTCTTATTTGCACACCCAAACAACACAGGATCAACAAGCCTCGCTCGATATCATGCGTTTTTTGACAACTCTTAAAAAAGAACTGCAATTATCGATCCTTGTACTGGCCCATACACCTAAGAAATCGGAGTTCTCACCAATTACAATGTCTGATATGTCAGGATCTAAACATCTTCCAAATTTTGCCGATTCCGTTTTCTGTATTGGCAAGTGTTCCCGCGACAACCGCAACAGATACATTAAGCAAATAAAACCATCAAGAAGTGCAGAGATGGTTTACGATCAATTTAATGTTATTGAACTTCAAATCGAAAAAAAGAACACCTTCCTGGGATTCGAATTTGTTGGATTTAATAATGAACTGGAATTATTAAATATTGCTGACAAACAAGACCCACGGCTGCTGGCCATTCATCTAAAAAAAACAGACCCTTCACTTTCCGTTAGAGCCATAGCACAAAAGATAGGTGCTTCGAAATCAGCAGTACAAAACTGGATAAACGACAGTACTCATAATTCTTAGTATTAATCAAAAAAAATGAAAAATAGATTTGGACATAATGGACACCGTGGACAGATAGGTCATTCTGTACGCAATGGACAATGTGGACACTCTGGACATAATGGACGCAATGGACATATTGTACAGGTATTTTTAACATCCGGGGGCCGCTGTCCACAAAAAACAAATTCTATATATCTCTATATCCATATATTATTATTAATAATAAATACATATGGACAGCAACTGGACAGAGGCCGGACAAGTGGACACCACCCTATTTTTACTGTCCATCTGTCCAGAGGCCCTAGAGAGTGCTGTCCAAAAACTGTCCACATTCAGTGAAAAAGAAAGAAAATGAATATATCAGAAGCAAAACAAATACCGATTGAAAGCTACCTTAGTAGAATAGGTATAAATCCCGATCGTCGCGATAATCACAAACACTGGTTGTGGTATTGCTCTCCTATTCGTGGCGAAAAAGTTCCAAGCTTTAAGGTCGATCAACGATTGAATCTTTGGTACGACCATGGAGCAGGTACCGGTGGCTCAATTCTGGATCTTGTTATTGCGATGAATGATACCGATATCACTGGAGCCGTTAAAATACTATCGGGCGAAAACATATCCAGGCG
>NZ_CAJXTC010000017.1 GCF_913060805.1 uncultured Draconibacterium sp. | reverse complement strand
CGCCTGGATATGTTTTCGCCCGATAGTATTTTAACGGCTCCAGTGATATCGGTATCATTCATCGCAATAACAAGATCGAGTATTGAGCCACCGGTGCCTGCTCCATGGTCGTACCAAAGATTTAAGCGTTGATCGACCTTAAAGCTTGGAGTTTTTTCGCCACGAATAGGAGAGCAATACCACAACCAGTGTTTCTGATTATCGCGACGATCAGGATTTATACCTATTCGACTAAGGTAGCTTTCAATCGGTATTTGTTTTGCTTCTGATATATTCATTTTCTTCGTTTTGGTAGGTTGTATATTTGTTCATGATGAAAAAACGATTTTATGAATAGTGGTACACGGTACAATAGGGTTGATGTTAGGTATATCAAGGATTTGAAGCGTACCACATGTGTACCAAATGAAAAGGTAATAAAACATAATTGGTACACTAGTGGTACACCTGTATTCCTTTGTTTATAGTGTTTATATGCTTGTGTACCATGTACCATAATCTTACATCTGTTTTTTTCCATTGTTACTGTATTTGGAGTCCAGGGAAAATCCCGCTTTTTGTGGCGTAATCCGGTCCAGTTGGCTCCTGGAAGAGTTTAGAACTTCTCGAGCTATTGTGGTTTTAGTTAGCTTGGTGTTTTGCACAAGCCAACTTGCAATTTCTTTTTTGTCGTATGTTCCGAATTTTTTATCACCGAATATTTGTCTGTATACTTTTAACGCGGTTGCTCTGAAATACTCCGTTATTTGAATTGCCGCATCCATTTCGCGAGGTTGGATCCCGGAAGTTGTAACACCTTCGTGTACATAGTTCATCGCTCGTATAATTATAGCAACGCGAAGAACTATAATATCAAGTTTACCGTAAACTCCCTTTAAATAAGGCGTTACTTCTTTGTTTATTTCGCGTACATTATCATTAAAATAGGCTTCATAAAGTTTTGCTGTTTGAGTGGGTAATATCAATGTTTTTGGAGTCTTGATAATTGTCAGCTCATGCATAAAATCATCCCATGCGTTTAATAAAGATTCATCGGGGGTAGCAATATTATAAGGTTGTTTCTCTGTATTGTCGGGGAAGAACGCAACCATTCGTGCTAGAAATCCATTGTCGGCCCGGTTGTCTGTAGCAAGGGTGTGTAGCAGTTCTCGGTGAATACCGCCGGCAACATTTATCACCGGCTTGGCAATGTTCAATATCCCCGATCCTTTACGATTGTATGTAACTCCCTTTTGGCTCCACATGCTTAACATGTTGCTTTGTTCACCGGAATTGGAATAGCGGCCAAAATCATCAATCCAACCTTTTAATTCGTCGCGATATATCATTATTCCTCTTTCATTGATACGGTGAGCTTCGGCCATGGCTTCGGGGGTGCTATCTTTAAGAATGTATTGATAACACTCTGGTCGTTCCTCGTTTTCGATACCAAGTTCCTTTTGTTCTTTTCGGGTTAGTGCCTTGTTGTTTTCAAATTCGCGGAGTTGGGAGCGAAAGGTTTTGTAGTTATTATTATCCTTTTGCGTGAAATAATTTAGACAAATGTCCAACGGTTCTGTTTTTCCATTTGATACATCACCTACAAACATTCCCCAAAATACTGCATTGTTCTTGTATTTTGTTTGCAGTTCGAATTTGTTGCCTATCGCTAAAGCGGTGGCCATTATTGCAGAACCAGCCCAATAATCTCGTGGAGTCCTGAATATTTCATGCATTTTATTAATAAAATGCTGAACAAGATCAGGCATGCCATCAATAGGTAAAAGAGGAGTGGTTATCTCTTCGTTTTCCCCAGGAGCACTATTTGTTGTTGCATTTTGATCCCTTATGACATCCATCTATTTGGTGTTTTCCTGGTTCGTCACTTTTCTTATTGCTAACCGAAAAAAATCGCTCAACGATATTTGTTCTTTTTGGCAGAATTGCTCAATTGCATTTCGTTCTTCTTCTGATATTCGAAAACCAATCTTTAAATTTTTTTTGCGAAGTTCTGTAATGCTTAAATCTTTCATTGGATTTGATATTTTAAGTTTTTGTCGAACCAAATTTTTAAATTTTGTTCGGCGATTCAAAAGACAAAAAGCAAACTGATCAATCCCAAAAAACACCCGTAGTGTTTTCCAGCTTCTCGCCTTTGTATTTAAAAACAGAAATGCGCTCGGGGTAAAGAGTGGTTCCGGTTGCCGTAAATTCGTCTGCCTCCGAAATTTCAAGCGCTTTTTTAATTAGATCGATCCTTCTTCGCGTCATCTCCAGGAGTTCTTCCTCTCCCTGTAGTTCCGATTTTAAATAGTCCTGCAACTCTTCGCGACTATGGCCCATTTGTCCGTTTAGGTTTATTCGAACAGTTTCACCACCATTGCAGCGTTTTAGTGTTACTAATCCTACGGATTCTCTTTTCATTGTAGTTATTCTTCGTAATCGTAATTTTGTTCGCCGGTAAGATGACGGTATAGCGATTGACAGAGTGAATCGGCAACATAAATTGATTTTAAATGATGCATAAATTCTTCCGCGGTTTCGGCCGAAAAATCAGCACTTAAAAATTTTTCAATAAAATAATCCTTTGCCTCGATAAGTCTGCTTCTAGCGGTATCTACTTCTTCTGATTCGAGTTTAGCTAATCTTTTTACTTTCATTTCTTTTTGATTTTAGTTGTTATTGTTCTTTTTGTATTCTTCCCATGTGTTAATCACCGGGAATCCTTCTGCGGCTTCGCCTATAACGCATTCGTCCCATTCCTCCGATATTGCAGTTAAATCATCTGAGATGTTGCTAGAATTTAATCTGCCTACTAATTCCTCTGTAGTTGATTTTTCTACATCATATTCGCCGAACGCATTTTTATTTTGCTCCGAAAATTTCTTTATTTTCTCTGTTAGTTTTTCTAACCGGGCGAGAAAGTATTCCGCAAAAAATTCATTCTTTGTTTGCATTCTGTTGCTGATGTTTAGTTGGTTACATGTTTTTATAAGCTTCGATTAGCTCAGATTTTAGTACAAAACGCTTGCGACCTTTGCCGTGAATCGGAATCTTTTCTTCTCTTATCCATTTGCTTAGGGTGGAGTAGTGCACATCTATAAATTGAGATGCTTGAGCAATAGTCATTTTTTCTGTTTTGAAGTCGGGTTTTGGTGTTTCCTGTTTGGTTTCCTCCATAAATTTTTTTAGGCCTTCTGCTATTTCCGCAGGAGTTGAGAGAATCATTACTTTTTCCATAGTTTTTAAAATTTTATATTGCAAAGATAGATTAAATAATCTAAAAATAGATAAAATGATTTAAAAATCAATAAACCGATAATATGATTGTGGGTAATTAAGGTATTTATACTTTTATTACATTTGTAGTATGAATAGTTTTTCTGAGAAACTTAATTATTATAGAAAGAAGAAAGGATATAGCCAAAAAGAGTTGGCTGATCTGACTCATACGAGTCAACCTACTATAAATACCTATGAAAGTGGAGCCGCTAATAGTGAGACTCTTTCGCTGTCAAACGCAATTGGATTAGCAAAAGCTTTAGAAGTAACCTTACCTGATTTGTTTAACATAGATTCAAGTGTGATTGGTTCTACTGAAACAGAGCTGTTGTCAAAAAACAATCATGAATTGAAAGAAAAAATAACCAAGTTAGAAAACCGGATTTTAGAACTGGAGCAAAGGTTGGTTGAAAGAAATGATTATATAAAGCTGCTTCATAGTGAAAGGCTTAATTTAAAACGCTTGTTAGCCGAAAGAGAAATTGAGGCAGAATCGAAGAAGGTATTTGAAGCAGAATATGAAGTTGAGAATGCTAAAACAGACCAGGATAAACAGGATGCAGATCGGTGGTTAAAAGTTGGTTTGATGTTGTATGGAAAGACGATTGAAGAACTACAAAAAGATAATATATATTCAGATTACGACATATTTTGTTTGATTTACGAAAATGACGTACATATTGACGCTATTTTAGATTCGGATGAAAATGTTGAAACCAAACTCTATAAATACTTTAATCAATATCTTAATATTACAGAAGAAGAAGTTCAGGAATTTAAAATGAGATTTGAAAATAGTTATCGCTCACCTTGATATTTTTATCTCATAAAATCGAAAACAGATGTCCTCTGAAAAGGACAAATCACTAGTAAATTTTTAAAACGTTGACATTCAGCTATGTAGATGTTGGGTGATTTGGTTTTTTGTATTTTTAGCAGAAACCGGACGTCATATTTTTTGAGTGCCGGCCAGATTATACTGCAGAGCTGTCGTCCTGGCTCGGAATTTCACCCTCGTAAATTGGAGCTGGTCCGTCGCTAAAGGTGGTGATCTCGTAGCTAACATGTTTTAAGTCGGCCACTGCAGTTCCGGAGTCGTCGGTTGCTGCTACCTCAGCAGGGAAATACATATTTCCTACCAGGCGATATCTGCCTTCATGATCGCGAACAATAAAAAACATACGACGTTTTGGAAAATACCTGGCTGCTCCGAGGTTTTCTTTTGCATGATTAGGAATTACCCAGGTAAGAGTTACTTTGCTGGATCTTCCATCGCGCTCCCCCTGAAGCTCTCCCTTCAAATTCAGTTTTTCAAGCGTTCCATACATGGCGTGCATATATTTTCCGCTCTTCATTATGATGTTATTGGCAATTACACTTACTGATTGTAAATCGGCAGGCTCTGCAGGAACGTCTGGAATTACACTGGCATCGGCAATAAAACCGTAATAACCTACTGATCGTAAACCTCCGAGGTTGGCCTGTCCTTCTGGATATTCTATAGCATCATAGTTCATAGTAAAACTGTTTTAAGTGTTACTTAAAGCTAATGTGAAGATCCTGGAGCTGGAAAGACAGATAAAAGGAGTTTCCACCGTTTGGTGTAAATTCGAAAATTGAATGGATCGGGAATCTTAAACTTTGAAAAATTTTCTTTTCAAATATCCCTCGTAAACACTAAAAAGGGGAGGGTGTTTGAAAAGAAAATTACCTGTAAATTTTATAGGGTCAAGCCGCCACCGGGCGGAAGAATTTGTATATACAAATTCACATCTTGCAGACCCCTCCCCCACCGGGTAGAGTCTGGGAAGTTTGTCATATCCATTATAACTGTATTGGGGATGGAGTTCAATTAAATCTTTATTCTTTACCTGGGGCGTATTCGGTGAATAATAATTCCTTATTAGTATAAGTAACCGTAAATAATTCGTCTGATTTTATTTTTTCCAAAATATCCTTGTAAAGCATAGCTTTTGATTCATTATTGATATTTGGTGCTCCATAAGGACCAGTTTTTGGGTGTAAAAACATTAGATATAAATTTTCTTCCTTAATTAGAATTAAGAAATAGAATCGATATCCACCGCTGCCACGTAATCTCTTTTTTATATAAGGAGTCTCTTTGGAATTATTTAGGTTCGTGCCTGATAAAAGCTCTTCGATTTTCTTATTGAAGAAATACTTAATAAAATCTTGTTTCAGAGTTCTGTACTGTTTCTTTGAAAGAAGTTTTTCAAATTCGATTTTAAATCTATCAGTACAAAAAATATTCATTAGACTAGAGAAAGTTCCTTTGTTGTTTCTTTGAAGTCTTTCATTTCCGGGAGGTAGAAAAATACGGACTCAAGATCAGAATATGATTCTTTAAAATCATCAATTGCAGATTTGTAGTTTTTTATTGCTTCTTTGGCAATTCCCTTTTGTCTGAGAGGATTAAAAACTACATAGTTTCTAATTAGTGAAGAATATAAATCTTTAGCTTGTGCAATTAGGTCATTTAAAAGCATCAAACATTCATTGTCTTCCTTCTCAATCTCGAACCAGGTTATTTCTTCAAGAGTGTCTGCTAGCTCTGTTATCTTTGTAGATTTCTCAGATAGTTTGTCTTTGAAGTCTAATATAGCATCAAGAAACGCATTCATTTTTTCCTCTGAAGAATTTATTTTTTCTTCAAAAGAAATTTTACGTACCTTTTCAACGGTGTGAACAATCTTATTTCTAGTAGCACATTCCATCACTATATTGTTTTATCTAAGGTTCTTAAATGGCCTACAAATGTATTATAAATATATGTAATTCTATATAATTCTATTATAACATTAAGTTTCTTTAATAAATTATACTGAATTATTATATAAATGTTATAGCTCTCCAAAAGCTTTTTTTATAGCTTCTTTCGCTTGGTCGTTGTGAATTCCTATATAGTGCTTCTTTATGATATCTGGGCTGCAGCCGGCAATCTTTGCAGTCAAAATCATATCTTTAGTTGTGTAGTACATGTATGATATAAATGTTTTCCGGGCAGTATGCGACTTAATTAGCTTATGTTTTGGTGCGATGTTTTCAGTCTCTTTTCCCTTTGGATAGGTTTTGTAAACCACCGGTGTGTTAATTTTCGCTATTTCACAACATTCTGAAATGTAATCGTTGAATTTTTGCACGCTAATTTTTGGCAATACTTTGTATTTCCCTTTGTATCGATCAATAATGTCGAGGGCTTGTTTCGGCAGCGGTATATTTAATGGGATCTTGGTTTTTTTTCTCAGTTTTGATATAGTGTCGTTATTAATGTGATCGTGCACCAGGTTGTCCAGATCTGCGAATGCCAGACCCGTGAAACAGCCAAAACAATATCTGTCGCGCACCTGGTTTAATCGTTTACTTTCGAATTTGTAATTATATAAGGTTGTTAGTTCGTCAATGGTCAGGAAAATGATTGTTTTATCTTTTTCAGTAGCTGAGAAATCATGAAACTCAGTTTCGATGTGGTATTTCAATTTATAACTCCAGTTCATGAAAAACTTGAGCTTTTTTATAGCTGTTGCGAAGGTGTTCCAGCTGAGACCTTTTGTGTTTAATATATAATGTTGGTATTTTTCAAAGAAAACTGAATTGATAGTGTGATAATCTACAAAGTAGCCAGTATCAGTTTCAAATTCCGAAAGTTTTGTTTTGTAAAGTTCATAGTTCTGTTTAGTCTTTGGTTCCACTTTTAAACCGGCAATGTATTCTTCGTATGCTGGCCAGAATGATTTTTCAGTTGCTATGCGTTTGCCCTGGAAGAATTGTTTTGCAATATCCGGTGTTAACGGAATCCGGTTTAAAAAGCAGTTGTCTACAAAATTTTCAAAGTCATTCTGTACCATTTCCAGCTTCTTATTTATTGTCTCATGGTTGTTTGTTTTCCCCGGGCGCGGAGGTTTAACGCGTTGCCGTTTTGAATTCCAGTCTGAAGGGAGAGTGTGATCAATTATTTTTGAGGAATTTTTATAGTTAATGGTAATATTTGCCTTTATAGGTGCCAGCCCTTTTTTGTTGCGATTGTTCTTGTCGATGTAATAAGTTACCTTTGGTTTGATTCTTTTAGGCATATTCCGTGCAATTTTACCTCAAATATAAAGAGAATTATAAAGAGAGAATGATGTACAAAGTTAAACAATTTTAATAATAGTTATTATGCACGAAATACTATATTGTGCAGTATAGTAGTGTTTTAGACGTGGTTGTGCATGTTTGTTTAATATATCAATAAGTCCAACCTGGGGAGCACCTCAAGAAAGGTCGTCAATTTTGGCGACCTTTTTTTGTTACGGGAAACTTGATTGACTAGCAGGAAAACTGAAGAAATATAATCCATATTCTCGATACTGCGCATTCGCTTTTCAATAATCCAAATATAAATATTAGGCAAGCCATTTTGATCTGACATGGAATAACAGACGTGTTGTGTGTATGAGCAAAATTTAGTAACTTGTAGTTTCTGTAAGGAATTCATTATAAAATAGTTCAGGCAAAATTAAGTGTGTGATAATGCAGAGTTGTATTGTTTAACCTAAAATTTTGCATCATGAAAAAAATTGCACCTCAGCGTTTAGTTTTTAAGACGTATTTTTTCGTAGTACTCTTTTTTTCCATCCTATTTATTCAAAAACCATCTTTTTCGCAGACCAATGATTTATCGGCTATCGATATTGCTTACGAAAAGATAGTTCTTGATAATGGATTAACAGTGATCGTTCATGAGGACCATAAGGCTCCGATTGTTGCCGTTAATGTATGGTATCACGTAGGTTCTAAAAATGAAAAGGTGGGTAAAACCGGATTTGCTCATCTGTTCGAGCATCTGATGTTTAATGGTAGTGAGAATTATAATGACGACTACTTTAAGCCTTTTCAGAAAATTGGAGCGACCGATATGAATGGAACAACAAACAACGATCGAACAAACTATTTTGAGAACATACCGGTATCTTCCTTCGATTTGGCTCTTTGGATGGAGTCTGATCGAATGGGTCATTTAATTGGAGCCTTGGATTCAGCTAAACTTGAAGAACAAAGGGGAGTTGTTCAGAATGAGAAAAGACAAGGCGACAACGAACCGTATAGTCAGGTTAACGAATTGATGTCAAAAAATTGTTATCCGGCCGGACATCCATATTCCTGGACGGTGATAGGATCGATGGAAGATTTGGACGCCGCAACGCTGGAAGATGTTCACGAATGGTTCGAATCATATTACGGAGCGGCAAATGCAGTTCTTTGTATTGCCGGAGATGTTGAAACAAATGCTGCCATTGAAAAGGTAAAGCAGTATTTTGGTGATATTCCTTCAGGACCACCAGTATCGAAACACGAGAGTTATATTGCCAAGCGCGAAGGTGTGGTAAGGCAAATTACACAGGACCGGGTACCTCAGGCAAGAATTTATAAGGTGTGGAATACCCCGGGATGGGGGACACCTTGTGCCGATATGCTCAACCTGGTTAGTGATGTATTGGCAACGGGTAAAAATTCAAGATTATATAAAAGGCTGGTTTACGAAGATCAAATAGCTACAAATGTTTCGGCCTACATTTATCCAAGAGAAATTGGAGGCCAGTTTCGGGTTATAGCAACAGCTAAACCTGGTGAAGATTTAAGTACGGTTGAAGCAGTTATTGATGAGGAATTACAAAAGTTCTTTGCAGAAGGGCCAACACAAGATGAACTGAAACTGGTAAAAACACAATATATGGCCAGGTTCATTCGTGGTATAGAACGCATTGGAGGATTTGGTGGTAAATCTGATATTTTAGCTATGAATGAAGTATATGGAGGAAGTCCGGACTTTTATAAAACAACCATCGAACGGATAAATAATGCTACAGCTGAAGACCTTCATAAAGTAGCTAATGATTGGTTGACGGATGGAGAATATATCCTGGAAGTTCATCCATTTCCAGAATATAAAACCGGAGAATCTGTTGTCGACAGGAGTTCTCTTCCTGAAAGTTTAACTGCTCCTGCTCCTGTTTTTCCCGATATTCAAAAACATACGCTTTCAAATGGTCTTCAGGTAATTCTTGCCGAACGACATGCTGTTCCAATTGTAAGTTTTGAATTAATGGTTGATGCAGGATTTGCAGCAGAACAAAATTTTCCGGCTGGTACAGCGAACCTTACTTTGAATATGTTGGATGAAGGAACGGAAAGCAGAGATGCTTTAACCATAAACAAAGAGTTGAATATGCTGGGAGCAACAATTAGCAGTGGCTCCGATTTAGATGTATCTTATGTATTACTTTCAGCCTTAAAAGAGAATCTGGGTAAATCATTGGAGATTTATGCGGATGTTTTATTAAATCCATCATTCCCGGAGAACGAATTTGATAGGTTGCAAAAACAACAATTAGCGACAATTCAGCAAGAAATGGCAACGCCCATTGGTATGGCAGTGCGTTTGCTCCCTCAATACCTATATGGTAAAGACCATGCGTATGGCAGGTCGTTTACTGGTTCCGGAACGGCAGAATCGGTAGCAGCAATAACTCCAGCGGTATTAGCAAAGTTTCATGATACCTGGTTTAAACCGAATAACTCAACTTTAGTCGTTACCGGAGATGTCTCAATGAATGAGATAATTCCTTTATTGGAAAATCAATTTGATAATTGGAAGAAAGGGAATACACATAAAAATACGATTGCTGTTTTGCCTCAAAAGGAGAAGTCCTCCATTTATTTAATTGATAAACCGGATTCTCCTCAATCTTTTATTCTTGCGGGTAATCTGTCGCCGTCAAGAGCTGATAACGATTATCTCGGAATAAAAATGTTGAATATGGTTATGGGGGGACAGTTTACTTCGCGATTAAATATGAATTTAAGAGAAGGGAAGCATTGGTCGTATGGCGTTCGAAGTCTTATACTCGATGCCAGGGCACAAAGTCCGTTTATTGTTGTTGCTCCTATTCAGGGAGATAAAACTGCAGAAGCTGTTTTAGAAATAAAGCGGGAACTCAGTGATGCTGCAAATAGCAAGCCTGTTACAAATACGGAACTTAATAATGTGAAGCAAAATGAGATACTCAGTCTTCCTGGCTCCTGGGAAACCGTTCAGTCGGTAGGTTTTTCTCTTGAGGAAATGATCAAGTATGGATTGCCTGAAAATTATTTCTCAGAATATCCGGATAAAATCAAGAATTTGGATTTGAATGATATTGAAAATGCCCAAAAGAAAGTGCTGTTTCCCGACCAGATGGTTTGGATGATTGTTGGAGATCGTTCAAAGATTGAAACGTCATTAAATGAATTAGGAATGGGACCGGTTTCTGTTATTGATGTTGAAGGTAATTTAGTTCAATAATTTTGTATGTATTTGGTATTAAATCAGGTATTTAATTTTAAAGACAATCTGTTTTCATCTAATATTTCGTTAATGTGTAGGAAATGAATCCCAACAGAAACGAATAAAAGGTGAAAATATACACCATTCTTTTCAAAACTTAGGTAGCAACTTCCGCTTATCAGGGGAGCCACCAAAAAGGGAGATCAATTTTGATCTCCTTTTTTTATGTCCAAATTTTCGAAATAAGTCTCCGGGTTCTCGGGTGAGTTTCATCTTTTTCTTATTACATAATTCATTTTAGTATGTAAATTTTTAAAGAGTACACCATTCTTTAAATAATTATTTATTACCGGAAATTCATTTTTACTTCTATTAATATAGTGAACGGGTAATTCGTAATATAAAGAAATAGAGCGAGTTGTTATTGTTTTGTGTATAATTCTAGAATATTGTATAGCATAGTACTGAGTAAAAAAAGGAAACATTTAAAAAAAAGTACTATATAAAGTGTAACGCTTTGAAAAATTGTGCGTCATATAAATGAAAAACGTTACAATACGATTTTACAGATAACAAGAAAACAACAGGAGGATAAGTCATGAAAACAAAAAACAATGTTCAGAAAGCAACAACACGATTATTGGCACTAGCAACTATTTTAATCGTTACTGGTTTAAGTGTACATGCGCAGAATTTAGGAAAATCATCATCGGTAGCTGATAATTTACCAGCATTTGCGATGGTTGATAACTCTATTGAATCCAATTCATCATCAGTTGAGGCTGATGTTTATGTATCAAATTTTGTAGAGGAAACAGAAAAAGCATTAAAACTGGAAGACTGGATGACAGATAGAGCCAGCTTTGATGTTTACTCACAGTATTACCAATTGGAGCAGGAGGGAGCATTGGAAGTAGAAGATTGGATGATCGATGAAACAACTTTTAATCATTGGTCTTTTCAGTTTACAGCAGAAAATGAGTCACCGCTGGAATTGGAAGACTGGATGAGTTCTGACGAGGTATGGAGCCGTTAGTTCCATAAGAAATCCACAAAAAATTATAACTATTAAAAAGTCAGAAATCATGAAACTAGAAAACACAAAAGCACAAATGAGAAAAGGCGTTTTGGAATACTGTATCTTGTTGGTTTGTAAAGATGAACCGGTGTACGCAGTTAACGTAATAAGTGGTTTGCGGAATGCCAACTTGATAGTAGTAGAAGGTACAATTTATCCATTACTGACCCGATTAAAGAACGACGGATTATTATCTTATCGCTGGGAAGAATCTACCCAGGGACCGCCTCGAAAATATTATGAACTGACCGAAAAAGGCAAGGACTTTTTAACCGAGCTGGAGGAGTCGTGGGGAGAATTGGTAAGTGCAGTAACAAGAGTTAAAGCCAACAGGGCATAATCATTTGAATCAGAAAAAAGTAAAACCTTTAAAATTAAATAAAAATGAAAAAGACATTAACAATAAATATTAGCGGCACGATATTTCATATTGAAGAAGACGCCTATGAAGAGCTGCAGAAATACATGGTAGTGTTGAAAAACTACTTTGGTAAAGA
The DNA here is from genome assembly GCF_913060805.1 of uncultured Draconibacterium sp. GTDB lineage: Bacteria > Bacteroidota > Bacteroidia > Bacteroidales > Prolixibacteraceae > Draconibacterium. The sequence continues at coordinate 107,077 of NZ_CAJXTC010000017.1, read as the reverse complement.
TGATGAAGGCAACGAAATTTTCGCAGATATTGAAGCCAGAATTGCAGAGATTTTTACAGAAAAAACAGGCGGGAAAAATCAGGCAATTACCCTTGAATGGGTAGAAGAGTTAATAGAAACTTTGGGAACTCCTGAGAACTTCTCGGAAGAGGCTGGAGAAGAAGAACCGTTGGCAGGACAAAAAACAAGGAAAAGAAAACTTTATCGCGATCCTGAGCAAACAGTCTTAGGCGGAGTTTGTGGCGGATTAGCCGTTTATTTTAACATGGATCCGGTGGTTATAAGATTAATTGTTGTATTGCTGGCACTTATTACATCAGGAGCAGGTATGTTGGTTTATCTTATTCTGTGGATAATTGTGCCTAAGGCAGTTACTACATCACAACGGTTAGAAATGAGAGGAGAAGAAGTTACCATAAAAAATATTGAGAAATTTCTTAAAGATGAAGTTGATGCAGTAAAAGAGAGCTATAAAAAAATCAGGAAATCCAGGTTTTTTTCAAGAAGTAAGTCTTAGCTAAAAACTTTTAAAGAAAAATTTCAATCGATAAAATGTAAAACTTTAAACAATTAGCTTGCAACTTCCAACTGTGAGGGGAGCCACCAAAAAAGGAGATCAAAATTGATCTCCTTTTTTGGTGGCTGAATTTTTGAAAACCTCGCTGTATTGAAAAGAACATGATTTCTAAATTGGGAAGTATCATCAAAACTTAGGGAAAATCGGTCAACTCGTTTTATGTATCTGGCTGTAAATTGATTGAAATATGAAATCAATAAAAACCGAAAGCCATGAAGCGATTTTTACTTTTAACAATAACCATCATTCTGTGTGGTTACCTTACCGCACAAAACAATTCCTGGGAGGTATTTCTTGGGGGACAGACCGTAAAATGTATTGACTTTGATAACGAGAATATTTGGGCGGCTACCGACAGTTTTTTAATCAGCATTAATAAGCTAAATAAAAGTATCCAGTATTATCCTTATCCCGGAACTATTAATGGAGTGACCAACATTTTACAAATTGATAATAACGGAGTGAAATGGATTGTACAATCAGAGGTTGATAAGGAAGCTGTTAACGTTATTTACAGTTTTAGTGCAAATAAGTGGGATAAAATTGAGTTAAATGCCATCGGAACGATTGGTTCATTTGCAATTGATAAATACAATAACAAATGGCTAACGGCTGGTGAAATTTCACGCCATTTATATAAATTGGAACAGGGACGCTGCACGCAATACGATACCAAAAACTCAGAACTCATTTATGATTTTGTACAACAGGTTGTTTCAGATAGCGATGGAAATCTTTGGATGTCGAATTTTGGTAATCGTGGATCACTATTTACGGCTGATATCGCATTAATTAAGAATGATGGAGATGATTGGATTCCATATCTCTATGGAAGTGGTGTATATTTAATATCGAACATAACAATCGACAACAATGGTAATCCTTGGTTTGTGCAACCGATCTCCGTAAGTGCGCTGAATGAGCTAAGTACTTCCTGGTCGGTTCAAATTAACCTGGATTGGCCTAATTACATGCAACTGCATTTAATTGAAAAAGATAGCATCTGCTGGTTTAGTAACGATGAGGGTATTGCAGTTTACAATGGTAATGTCTGGAGTTACTATTCAACATCAAATTCAGAAATGCCATCAAATACTATTTATAAAATTGCCATCGATACTGACGGTACAAAATGGATAGCAACTAGTAATGGATTGGTATCATTCAAAAAAAGTGGTTTAGTTTCTTCCATTGAAACTGATATTTCGGTGATGGATGAAATTGAATTGTTTCCAAATCCGGCACGCAATTTTATAACCCTAAAGTTGCCTCAGGGAATTCAAAACTCAAATGTTTATCTACTTAACCTAAACGGGCAGGTAATTCAATCTTTTAATGTAAATGACAAACAAAAGCGATTGGACCTGAGTTGGTTAACACCCGGAGTTTATTTACTCAATATTCAAACAGATAAAAACCAAATGGTTAAAAAGTTCGTAAAGCAATAAAATGGTTTTATTCAAGAGGTGACTCTTTGTTATAATCAGTAGTCACCGAATAAAATGGCTAATAACTAACTTTAAAACACAATGACTTCGGTCCGGAATCATCAGAAATTAACGACAAGAATCAACTATTTCCTGTTTGACAGGTTTGATGCGTCAGAGAAAGAAATGAGAAAATATCATATCTGGACGCAAGTATATTTCCTTGCCGGAGGATTTCTTTTTCTTATGGAATCTAAATTGGTCAATGTTCCTGTTTTGGGACACCTTGGGTTGACCATGATTTTTTATTGGTTGGTACTAATAACTGTCTATTTTTTTATAAAACGAGTCAAATACCTTGTGTTGGTAAAAGAACTGGGATTACAGGCTATCGCGTTTTATTTTGTTTACCATATGGGTGGTATTTTAACCAGTGGCGGGCTTATTCTCCTGGGGTTAATACCGGTATTTGTGTCTCTTAGTTTTAAAAATTACCGATGGATAACATTGTCCTTTTCGGTTTATTTTATTTCAATAATTTACCTGGCGGTTGTGGATGATCAACTTCCCGGTAAAGATGTATTTTCATCTGATTTAAACCTGATGTTCTGGGCATTGGATTTGCTGTTTGTCACCATCTTAAATTTTATTTTGGCTTTGTTGGCACAACGAATTTTTACGAATATAGAACGTAGGGAAGCCGAGCGTCAGAAAGAAATTAATGACGCAAAAACGAGGCTTTATACGAATATTACGCATGAATTCCGCACGCCTTTAACAGTTATTTTAGGACTGGCCGATTCAGCAAAAGATAATTGCAGCAACAGTAAGGGGAAAATGGAAACGATTATAAAAAACGGCAAAAACCTGCTTCAACTTGTCGACCAAATGCTTGACCTAAGCAAACTGGAATCGGGACATATGTCGGTAAATAAAATAACCGCCAACATAATTCCTTTTCTAAAATATGTTTTTCAGTTGCAGGAGTTTTATGCCGAGGAGAAAAATATTTTCATGCGTTTTTCTTCTGAAAGCCAGTCGTACGAAATTGAATTTGATCCGGAAAAGCTGGCATCAATTGTTTCTAACCTTCTTAGTAACGCAATAAAATTTACGCCGGATGGCGGGCAGATCAGCATGAAAGTATATCAACAGGATGAAAAGATTTGTTTTGAGGTGAAGGACAATGGCATAGGTATTCCTCCTGAAAAACAGGAGACTATTTTCGACCGTTTTTACCAGGTGGAAGGCGGCAGTACGCGAAAAGAAGGTGGTGCAGGTATAGGCCTTGCCATAACACGCGAACTGGTGCAACTGCTGGATGGTACCATTTCGGTACGAAGCAATACCGGAGTTGGCACTGTTTTTACCGTAAAACTTCCTTATATTCCTGCAAGCGAAGAATCGGTTATACTGGCCGATGCGTATGAAGAAACTGAGTCGTGGACTGAACAGGCTGGTTCAGATGAGTTGCTGAAAGTGGGTATTAACGGTCATCATCGATTGCTGATTATTGAGGACAATCCCGATGTTGTAGGCTACCTGAAAGCCTGTTATCAAAATCATTTTTCAATTCATGTAGCAAACAACGGTATTGAAGGACATGAGCTTGCTGTGAACGAAGTTCCCGATATTATTATTAGCGATGTTATGATGCCCGGCATGGATGGTTTTGAATTATGCAAAAAACTGAAAGACAATTATCGAACCAGTCATATTCCGATAATTCTGCTAACGGCAAAAGCTGATATTCCTTCGCGGATTGAAGGCTTGGAAAATGGCGCCGATGCCTATATCGTTAAACCATTTAACCAGCGCGAGTTAATGGTGCGTATGCAAAAACTCCTCGAATTACGCAGAAAACTATTTCGCCGATACAACACCGGAAACAGCTTGACATTTTCCAACGATCCGGTTATTCGAAAAGAGGACCAGTTCTTTAATAAACTCAATAAAATCATTCTGGAAAACCTGGGAGATGAATTCTTTTCCATTCAGGTTCTTTGTGAGGAAATGGCTATGAGCAAATCGCAATTGTATCGGAAATTCAGTGCACTTACCAGTATTTCGGCCGCAAAATACATTCGCACGCTCCGAATGAGAAAAGCCAAAGAATTGCTGAAGACCACATCGATGAATATTACCGAGGTGGGCTACGAAGTAGGAATGAAAAGCGTTTCAGTTTTCAGTAAGGTTTTCAAAGATGAGTTTGGTTACAGTCCCACTGATTTTCTGCATCAAAGTCGAAAAACTGAGGAAGTGGTTAAGGCCGAATAAAACTCTTTTTTATTAATGCAAGTGTTGTTTACTCAAAATATAAAGTCACTTTGTTTCGAATGAGATAAACTGACAAACATCCGGGAAATAACGACAAGCGCAAAACACGTATTCATCCTAGTTTTGTAAATAATAATCAATGTTTAACCTTAAAATTAAAAATCATGAAACGTGTATTGTTTTTGTTATTTGGAGTTTTAATTCTGGCAGTTTCCTGCCAGGATAATTTTGTTGATCCTGAAAATGATTTGTCACCGATTGAGAAAAGTGCGAAATTCGAGAAGATCAAAACCTTCGAGGTTAAAGGCTGGACCCAAATTATTCCTGATGAGACAGCACCAATGTTTGAATGTATGCCCGTAGAGGCCGGGGTTGAAATGTGTTCATCAGGATGGTTAGCCGGGCATTTAAATATTCTTGGGAAGGTAGTTCAGGAGGAGAGTACCTACGAAAAATTGTATTGTGAACTGATGATGACACCGGAAGGACCTGTTATTTATAACGAAGTAAGTGCTGAGCTTCAGTTTGCTACCGGAGGACATGTTTCCGGGTTCGGTTTTGTTTGGATTAATACGGTAACCGGAGAAGTAACAGGTTATGCTGAATATGTTTCCGGAACCGGCCGTTTCGAAGGAATTACTGGTACAACCCAAGTTGTAAATGGTAAAGTGTTACCCGATGGAGGATTGTATTGGGATTCGGAAGGCGAGATAACATTAGTACTGAAAGACTGATCGATACTGAAATTCGACTACCATTAATTGTTCAAAGCATGAGAAGGCCTGGAACTCTATATTTCTACAATTGTAGTGTTCCAGGCTTTCTCTTTGGTTGATTTTTAACAAAGGCAAACGTATTTTATGAAGGCAACGGACTTCCAACTGCAATGTCGCAACGATGCCCCGGTTGGCCATGTGGCGGATTTAACTTCACACTGTTATTTGCAGCAACAGGTAGCGGGTCTCCCACAGGTATGTCACATCGATGCCCTGGTTGACCATGAGGCGGATTTACTGTTACTGATGCTCCGGGAGCATAGTTAATTGGCTGTGGAGAATTTAACTTTTTTAGATTCTCAATGGTTGGCCCAACTCTACCTGTTGATTGTTGTGTTGTCGTACTTGCTGTTGAAACAACTGGTGCTGCTTGAGTAGTTTTTGCCGGCTCAACTTTAGGAGTTGATGCGGGCGCATCCAAAGGCGCACCAACAGCAATGTCGCATCTGTGACCGGGTTCGCCATGTGGAGGATTGATTTTTACCTCAGTCTCCGTTGTTTTAAGCTCTTGCGGCTCGGGTTCTATCGATGCTTCAACAGTCTGATTTTCAGTATTAACTGTGTTGTTAATTTCCTGAAGCAGGTTTGATGCCAGTTCCGCAGATGAGGTTTCTGTTTGCACATTGCTCGTATTTGATGGGCCGCACGCCGCCAACGCCAAAAGAACAACTACTGCAACAAATACTCGCGAAGAAATTATTTTAAATGGACTGTCATTTTGTTTCATGATAAGGAATTTAGTTTTAAATAAAATCGTTACGAGTGAAACAGCGGGCTTTTCTATTAGGTTTATGAAAATGCCCGATTTAAGATCGCGTTAACAACTTTGGTGAAACACTCCTAATAAAATTGAGAAATTAGAGGCGAGGTTTTTAATCAAATGCAGTTTTTAAGTAGATTTGTGATTGTAAAAACAATATTTACAATTTTACGAATCAAAATAAATAACAATGAACAAACTAAAACCTTTTATTTTATTAATTGCAATTGCATTAATCGCTTTTGTCCCCGCAAAGGCACAACGTGTTGAAAGTGACTCGCCGTTAATCGGCAAGTGGGATTTAACCATAAATATGACTCCTGCTCAGATCGAGAGTCTCGGACTTTTCCGACACGGATTAATGGCTTCTGATGGATTCCCCGGATGGCTGATGGTTAAATTGTCGGGTTTCTCAACACTAACCGGATACTACGTTGGATACGAAGGAAGTGCTCGCCCAATTGCTGAAGTAATTTATGACGAAAAAACCGACAAATTTCATTTTACTATTCCTCCGCAATGGATGGATATTGACGATTTATATTTTGAGTTTTCATTAAAAGACGATAAGCTTACCGGTTATCAAATGCTCGATGGTAATAAACTGGAATGGACTGGTGTTCGGGCTCCTTCATTGGAAAGATCAGAACCACCAATTTGGGGAGATCCTATTGAAATGGTAACCGAAAACATGGAAAAATGGACTATTCCACAGAACAATAAATTTCAGATGATTGATGGTGTAATGGTGAACACCGAATCGGGTGGTAACCTGGTTAGTATTCAGAAATTTGAAGATTTCAAACTTCACGTTGAATTCCGTTACCCTGCGGGAAGTAACAGTGGAATTTATCTTCGTGGCCGTCACGAACTTCAAATCGAAGATTCAAAAGGAAGAACTGACGATGTAAGTATTGGTGGTATTTACGGTTTTATTGCTCCTGCAGTTTATGCAGCAAATGCACCGGGTGAATGGCAAACTTATGATGTGACACTAGTTGGTCGTCATGTTACCGTTTTGTTGAATGGAAAAGAAGTTATTTCGAACCGTCCAATTCCAGGAATTACAGGCGGCTCGTTGGATAGCAAAGAGGGAGAACCTGGCCCATTCCAGATTCAGGGTGACCACGGACCGGTGGAATTCCGCAAATTTACAGTTACTCCGGCGGTTAACTAAACTGCAGTTTAAGATTAAGAATCAAATAGCATAAATATGCTTATAAAATAAAAGAGGTCTTTTAAGGCCTCTTTTTTTATGTCTCAATTTTTGTGAATTATTTGCTGCTTCAGCGAGAGCCAAACCTTACAGTTCCTCAACTCCCCAAAATTTGTTAATCGATTGCCACGGAACTACAAATGGTTTTTTAAAGTTACGCCGAACGTCGTTTATTGCTTCTCCTCTAACCTCAATATCTGATAAACTGGCCGGAGTGAATCCTGATTTTATGGCCCATTTAAAAGTTGGAATTTCGGCGATTTCGAAACCCATAACACTGGCACCCACCAAATCGGTTGCAAACGGATTTGTTCCTGCAATTATCAAATTCATGTCAACCAGTTCTCCGTCGGTTGGTCCGTTTCCTTCCATCGCCGACGAGGCATCAATTACTGTTAAACCCATTTTGCTGGCGCGCACCATATCAATAATTTCGTAGGCAATTCCTTCTGAACCTCTTTCGGCTGCCCGGTCGTGCAAAAACGAACGCACCGAATAATAAACACTTCCCGGATAAACGCCGATCAGGTTTTTCATGCCCAGCGTAACCGTCGCCAGTGAGTGTGTTTTCATCATCGGAACAGAAACGAGCATATCGGCTTTGGTAATGGAGTGGTGAACGGTAATTTTGTCGTACATCAACCCATTGGGCACATCAATATCCACCATTTTGCCGGTGTGAAGATTGATGAGTGGAATATCCATCTCGTTGGCAAGTTTTGTGTAGCCCAGTTGCTCGAAAACAAAATCCTGCATCGGATCCAGAATCTCCGGCTTTTTGGTGCGGTACTGAATATTATCCTTGACATTAAAACCGGGAGCGGCTGCCGAACCTTCGCCAATACTCACTTTTTTACCTTCGTCTTTTATTATTTCTGCAAGCGCTTTGATAACCTCAGGTTTGGTTGTGCATTCCGGCATCGGAGCCACCAGGTTCGGTTTTAGCATCACCTGTTTCTTGTTCCGGAAAATTTCTTTTGGTCCTCCGATCAGGTCGATTGCTTCTTTCACGGCAAGTTTAACATCGCCGTTTTTAATCCGCACAATACTAACAACTGCTTCATTTGTAAACGGATACATGTTGGCCGCCAGTGCAACAGTTCCTGCAAGCGTTGTTTTTACGAAATCGCGGCGGCTGATAAAATTTTTGTTCATCGGTTAGATTCTTGGTTATCAGCTAATTTACGAAAATATTGAAGGATTTACAAGGAGCGGGTAAGGCTCCATCTGCATATGTCTTTGCAGAACTGATAGTTAAACCATTTGGGATTCTGCTTGTCTATGTTTATAAACCGGAGCAAACTGAATTATAACTTAAAATGAGACGATTATGAAAACCAAATTGCTTTCACTCAGGTATCAGATTCTGTTTATTTTACTCTTCCTGATCGTTCCCCCGGTAATGTCGCAACCTTCAACTGAAAATCCGGAACTGGATAAAAAGGTAAAAGCCTTTCTTTCTGATAAAAAATATGGCTGGCGCGATATGAATGTTCCTGCTTCCGACGGGCAGCTTTTGTACGATATAATTGTTGAAAATGGCTACAAAAATGCAGTTGAAATCGGAACTTCTACCGGTCATTCGGGCGTTTGGATTGCCTGGGCATTGAGCAAAACCGGCGGAAAATTAATTACCATGGAAATTGACGAACGACGTTACAAAGAAGCGCTGGCAAATTTTGATAAGGCTGGTGTTCTTGAATATGTTGATGCCCGATTATGCGACGCGCACGAAATGGCAAAACAACTGGAAGGTCCTATCGATTTTGTTTTTAGCGATGCCGATAAAACCTGGTATACCAATTATTTTAAAGATCTGGCTCCGAAAATGAGTATTGGCGGTTGTTTTACGGCTCACAATATCACCCAACGAAGAAGGCAATATGGAATTACGGAATTTGTGGAATACATTGAAGCACAACCCAACTTTAAAACAACCTACAATAACGATGGCGGCGGCGTTTCTATCAGCTACAAAACCGCCGAGGAATAATTTGTATTAGACGGTTTTGAAATACACAGTTTGTATCAAAGAGGTTTTATCAACCTCTTTTTTTGTGCCTTAACGCAAATATCAAATCTCACCGATATTTTCTCGCACTTCAACCGAACTTTAAATTACAGGCAATAATTGGCCCTTTCGAAAACTATTCTAAACACAATGTGTTAATTTCAAAAGTTATTACGAAAAGGGACGTTTCGCCGCATCGGAATATTTCCCAAAAAGCAATTTATTATGACGAAAAAAAGCAACTATAATTTTAAACCGCTACCTGGTTATGAGAACTTTGAAGCCACAACCCAAATTATTATTGCTGAAATTCTCCGTCGTAAGTTGCCTTTTGAGATTATCGATGCCGATAATAACCTCATTTCGGTTCAGCACAACAACAAAGAATATATCATTCACGAAGGGACAATTTCGGATGCCAACAGCTTGATTGCCTTTTGGATATCAGACGACAAATGGATGACCCGGCAATTTCTTCAGCGGAAAGGAATCCACCAGGCAAAAGGCATTTTGCTGAAACCCGGTTATCAAGCCGATGTGCTGGATGCGATTCCTTTGCCCGCAGTGGTAAAACCTGCAAATACCGACCATGGAATTGCAGTCAGTACAAATATTCAATCGCGCGAAGAGCAAATCGCCGCCATCGACAATGCTTTTAAATTTTCGAATAAAGTGATTGTTGAAGAATTTTGTCCGGGGCAGGAATACCGTTTCCTGGTAATTGATTATGTGGTGCGGGCGATTGCCTGGCGCGAACCGGCCAATGTGTCGGGCGATGGGAAATCTTCCATTCAGGAATTGGTGGACGAGAAGAATAAAGGGCGCGGAGTTGATTACACGCATCCCTTGCTAAAAATAAATATTGATGAGGAAGTGATCAGGCATTTGAATGCACAGTCGATGAGACCCGAAACGATCTTGAAAGAAGGGGAGAAAGTGTACCTGCGGAAAAATTCAAACCTGAGTACTGGTGGCGACAGTATTGATGTTACCGATTACATTGCTGATTTTTATAAAAATGTGGCTGTTGAAGCCGCAAAATCGGCAGGCCTTAAAATTGCCGGTATCGATATTATAATCAAAGAGTTGGAGCAGCCTGCCTCGCATGATAATTACATTGTGGTTGAGCTGAATGCTCCGGCAATGCTGTCGATGCATGATTACCCGTACATCGGGAAAAACCGCCATGTGGAAAAATATGTTCTCGACAGCATTCTGAATTCGAAGTAACTGAAGCTGGCAAAACAAAAAACAAATGACAGAAAAAGAGAAAAGATTAGAAATAAATCATAAATCGCAACTGATCAACTATTTCGAGCGGGGGAGCAAACCACCGGAGAGATGGGGAATCGGTACCGAAAACGAAAAGTTTTTATTTCGCAGAAAGGATTTCGGGCGCCTATGTTTTGATCAGGATGGCGGAATTCTGAAGATCCTGAACAAGATGCAACAGGATGGCTGGACGCCAATTCTTGAAAATAATATCGCAATCGGTCTTCGGAAAAATGGTGCATCAATTACATTGGAGCCGGGAGGGCAGTTTGAGCTTTCGGGCGATAATTTTAGCACGATTCATGAAACGTACCGCGAAACCAAAAAGCATTTTCAGGAACTCAACACGATAAGTCAGCACTACAATTTTTTTAGTCTACCAATGGGCGTTGATCCTTTGTCGGACGTTGCCGAGGTACCTTGGGTGCCCAAAGAACGCTACCGTTGGATGCGTAATTACATGCCAACAAGAGGCGAGCTTGGGCTGCACATGATGACAAACACTGCGTCAACTCAGGTAAACCTCGATTTTGGCAGCGAAAGCGATATGGTGAAAAAGATGCGCGTGTCCCAGGCATTGCAGGCGGTTGTCACCGCTATTTTTGCGAATTCGCCATTTTCTGCCGGTAAACCCAATGGCTATTTATCGTATCGTTCGCATATCTGGAACCATACCGATCCGGATCGTTGCGGATTTTTACCCTTTATTTTTGATGAGGGATTTGGTTTTGAACGTTGGGTGGATTACCTGTTGGATGTTCCGATGTATTACATTTTGCGCGATGGCGAATATATTTCGGCAAATGGCCTTACCTTTCGTGGATTTTTTGAGGGCAAGCATTCGCTAAAACCAACGCAGGAAGATTGGGAGACACATGTTTCAACCACTTTCCCGGATGTGCGCCTGAAACAATTTATCGAGATGCGTGGCGCCGATGCGAGTTGTGTGTCGCATATTGCAGCGGTTTCGGCCTTGTGGGTTGGTTTGTTGTACGATGGTGAAAGCCTGGCAGAAGCCGATGAACTTATTTCGAAATGGGACGTTGACACCATGCAGGAGCTTCGTGCTCAGGTGCCCGTAAAAGCGCTGAATGCAGAGAATAGAAACTTACACGCCGGAACCATCGCAAAACAAATTTGCCGGATCGCTTCGGATGGGTTAACACGACGTGCAAAGGTTAGGTGCTCGGAAGATGAAAGCCGGTTTTTGGCTCCGGTTCGCGAGATTACCGAAAGTGGAATTACGGTGGCCGAAAAACTTTTGAAACGCTACCACGAGGGAAACGAGACCTTGCCGGAACTGGTGTACAACTGGCAAAACGAACAGATGCAAAAATATATTGATGCTTAAACGGCAAAAACTGGATACCGGATCATGTTATCGAAACTAAAATTCTTATTAAAATACACCCATCAATACCGGTGGTGGTATACAGGCGGAATACTCTTTCTGGTGCTCACCGTCTGGACTTCGATTACGATACCCGGATTTATCCAGAAAACCATCGACCTGATAGCAGCAGGCCGCGCAGGAAATGAAAGTGAGTTTCATAAAAATGTATTGATAATTGTTGGTTTGGCTGTCGGACTGATTTTGGTAAGAACACTTTCACGGATTTTGATCTTTTTTCCGGCGCGTCTGATCGAGCGGCAGTTAAAGGGCGAAATGTTCCAAAAACTCGCCTCTTTCGGAAAGGATTATTACGATAAAAACTCCACCGGGAATATTATTTCGCGTGTGAATAACGACATTAACGGCGTGCGAATGATTACCGGGTTCGGCATTTTGCAAATCGGTAACATCCTGCTTTCGCTTTCGCTAACTCCATACAAAATGTGGAAACTGTCGCCGATGCTCACGCTGTACTGCGTCATCCCAATGGTGGTGGTGTTTTTTATTGTTCGCTATGGCATGAAGGTAATGGTTAAAAACACGCACGCAAGAATGGATACCTTGCAAAAACTGTCCGGAAAAATCATTTCCTTTCTTTCGGGTAACAGTGTGATAAAAAGCTACAATATTTACGAGCATGCCGAAAATAAGGTGGAGACAGATAATATTTCTTATTACGAGGCCTCTCTTAAAATTGCATGGATTCGCTCATTTGTTATTCCCTTGCTTGGTAACTTGGGCCAGATTTTAAAAATCATCATCTTTTTTGTGGGTGGTATGTATGTTATCAACGGCAAATTCACCATTGGCGAGTTAACCGAATACATTGCCTACGCCGCGTTGCTGGCTCATCCGATTATGGGGTTGGGCTGGGTACTCACTATTTTTCAGCAAGGCATGGTGGGAATCAGCAGTATTCAAACCATTATGGACCGGAAAGGAACCGATGATGATCGAAAATCGCTGCCGGCAAACCAAAAAGAAGAACTTTTTAAGGAAGGAATTCGGGTAGAAAATCTGAATTACACCTACCATAATGGCGATAAACCGGTATTGAAAGATATATCGTTTTCGATAAAACCCGGTCAAATCGTTGGAATTACTGGGAAAGTAGGATCGGGGAAAACCACTTTGATTCAGTGTTTAAATGGTTACTTACGACCCGGAGCGGGACAGATCTTTTATGGCGAAATTGATGCTGATTCGATAAGAAGCGAAGATATCCGGTCGGTGGTAAATACCGTAAGTCAGGAAGTGTTTCTGTTTTCCGATTCGATAGAAAACAATATCGGTTTAACATCGGACGAAACGATTGACGAGAAACGTTTTGACGATGTGATTTACAAAAGTGCCTTTGCCGACGAACTGTTGCGTTTCCCCAAAAGAGGGAAAACTATGGTGGGCGAAAAAGGAATTATGCTTTCGGGTGGGCAGAAACAACGAATTAGCCTGGCACGTGCACTTTATACACAAGGCGAATTGTTGATACTCGATGATGTATTTTCGGCTGTTGACACGGATACCGAGCGCTTTCTGATAAAACAGATTGTGGAAAACTATGCAGTGAAAAGTATGGTTGTGATTTCGAACCGGGTAAGTGTGTTGGAGAAAACAGATTTTACCATTGTGCTGGAAGATGGAAAAATGGCGGCAAAAGGGAATCATCAGGAATTGCTAAAATATTCTGATTTCTACCGCGACATTGCGAAACTGCAACAGGAAGGTGAAACGAAAAAAGAAAAGCAGTAATGAGCAGAGGCAAAAACAATATTATAAAAAATGTCGACTGGCAGCTGTTCCGCAAGTTTGCCGGCTATTTTAAACCGCACAAAAAATGGTTTTTCCTTAGTCTTGCGTCCATTCCTGTAACCACTGGAGCCGGTATTCTGTTTCTTTGGCTGATTGAAGATATTGTAGATAATTACATCGTGCCCGGAAATGTAGATGGACTGATCAGACAAAGTCTTTTTCTCGCTGCCGCATTGGTCTTGAATATATTGTTCGACGGTGTTTACAGCTACTCTTTTTCAAAAGCCGGAGGGCTGGCAGTTGTCGATTTGCGCCGGCGTTTATTTGGGAAATCGCTGCGTTTTCCGTTGAGTTATTTCGATAAAAAACCAATTGGCGTAACCTTGTCGCGCTTGACCAGTGATATGGAATCCATTTCGGATTCGTTTGCTGCCGGGGTGCTTGGTTTGCTGGCCGACAGTATTAAAACACTGGCGTTGGTGGGCTACCTTTTTTATATTAACTGGCGCCTAACTTTGGTGCTTTTGCTGGTGGTTCCGGTAATTATTCTGGTGATAAATTTTCTAAGGAAAAAGATTCGAAAAGCATACAATACATCGCGTACAAGTTTGGCAAAGTCTGCTGCTTATTTGCAGGAGGCCTTAACCGGAATGAAAACCGTTCAGCTTTTTGCTGCCGAAGAAAAAGTGTTGAATAAGTACGATGACTTGAACAAGCAGTTTTGCGACGCCCAAAACAAATCGAATGTTTACGATTCGTTCCTTTATTCGATTGTGGAAGGTATTACCTCGGTAGCAACGGCATTGGTGATTTGGTATGGCGCAGTTCAAATATGGGATTACGGTTATACGCTGGGAATCCTCATTGTTTTTGTCACCACTTTAGAGCGTCTTTTTGTTCCGGTAAAACAGTTTGCCCAGCAAATTTCAACCATCCAACGGGCCATGTCGGCACTCGAGCACATCAGCGAATTGTTTGAGCAACAGGTGGAAGATCCTAAAGCAGAGGACACAGTTCCAGAAGCGATTGCTTTACAGGAAATTGAGTTTAAAAATGTATTTTTCCGCTACTCGGAAGATACGCCGGATGTGCTAAAAGATGTATCGTTTAAATTGGAAAAAGGCGATCGTTTGGCTTTGGTTGGAACTACGGGATCGGGAAAATCGACGATTATCCGTTTGTTGGCAAAAACATATACCGGTTATCGCGGAAGCATAAAAATAAACGGAATAGAGTTGTCCGAAATACCGATTGGCCAGATTCGTGAGACGATTTCGATAATGCAGCAGGATATTTACATGTTTAACGATACGGTTGAATTCAATATCTCGCTGGGGCGTAAATCCATTTCACGAAGTGATGTGAAGCAGTCGGCATCGTTTGTTTATGCTAATTATTTTATCGATCAGTTGCCCGGCAATTATCAGTTTGTTATTCAGGACAATGGCGATAATCTCTCGAAAGGACAGGCACAATTGATCTCGTTTGCACGAGCCATTGCCGGAAACAGCGAGCTGATCATTCTTGATGAGGCTACCAGTGCTGTTGATTCAATTACTGAGCAGTATATACAAAAAGCCATTGCCAATATTTTCTCGAAAAAAACGGTTATTGCAGTGGCTCACCGTTTAAGTACCATTAAAAATTCGGATATGATTCTGGTGTTGGAAGACGGACAAATCATCGAGCGTGGTAATCACGAACAACTTCTGGAACATGGCGGTAAATATGCCAGGCTTTTACATCAGTTTGAAGAGGAAGAGCAGCAAGCTTAAAAAATCCCGAAAATTACCAGCGCATAAATTATAAAACGAAAATACCTAAACAGCGACCACAGTAAGTAGCTTTTAAAATCGTATCCAATAAGGCCCGACGCCAGACTTACAACAGAATGTGGAACCGGTGAAACAGCTCCCAGAAAAACAAATATGCCACCCCATTTTCGCAGGTTGATAATGTGTTTCTGGATTTTGTTTTCGATATGGTTTTTAACCGAAGGAATTAGAAACAAGCGTGTTCCGAGAAAGTACGAAATTACGCCGCCGATATACGATAAGGTTGCTAAAATAAACAGCGCTCCCCACGGAATCTCCAGTTTCGATGCCCAGGCGATAAACATTTCAGGAGGTACTAATCCTAAAAATGTTTCGGATAAAAGAAATACCGAATAAATGATTTTTGGCGAATAAGTATCCACCAGATTGTTGAGAATTAAATTGAAATCCAACAAGAAAATTTCGAGGCTAACCAGCAACAGTACAAAAATAACTGCAATCGTTGCGGCTTTATAAGCTGTACTTTTCAGGAACGGATAAAACTGTGTAATACGGTAATATCTATTCAAAATCGACAGGCGCCTGGGGGACAGACTATATAGTAAATTCCTAATCATTGTGCTCTTTTATCGGTACCGGTAAATCAAAAACGATACTATATAACACAATTGATTTTGAAATGTTGTGATGTGAGGCACAAAAAGTAAACTTTAACATCGCGTTAACGAATAAGCATGTTTAATTTTTAATGATTTTCGATCGGTAATACTTCCCATCTATTTCTGCAAAAAACAAGTACAATCCCGGAGCATAAGCACTCAAATCAATTTGATTGTTTTGATAAAGGAGCATTAATCTCATGCCGTTAACATTCGAAAGCCACATTCTATCAGGAGTCTTACTATTTGGCCAATGTATGGTTAAAACATCTTTTACCGGATTGGGGTAAAAATCCAAATCATGATATATACGATGTGAAACTATGCCGGAAAACGGAGCAGTCCATCCGCCGCCATATATTCCCAAATCTCCCCGAACAGTTCCCCGTGCCGGGAATAATGCCATTTGGGTGCCATTATCCGAATGATCATCGTATTTCGCCGAATCAACGGCAGCATCAACGGCCGGGCTGCTCGGATCAAGTAAATAAGGGTAATTCTCATCGTCGATAAAGAGCGGATCAGCATAGAAGTTACCTTCTCCATAGCTTGTCCATTGCTCATCGATAATGGTGTTGTTAATTGTAAGGTATGAAGGACTCTCAGTTATTGCTGTTTGATTGTCGAAAAATATACTGTTTACAATTTGTCCAGACCCCGGTACTAACAAATTGCTGATTGGAAATAAACCAATATTATTTTCTACAATAACAGAGTTCGTAATTTGACTTCCTGAGCTTATAATCCCTATACTGTCCATTCCTGCTACCAGAAAATGATCAAGAAGCAAATTTGTGGAAATACTTCTCAATCCAACTGATGCACTTCCGGTATTGTAAAGTTGAACATTGCTTAATATTAATCTCGGTTCTGCCGGAAATACCGTACTTAAGTCGAGGATAGTATGGTTTTGCTGAGAAAGGATACTTAGGTCAGCAATCGTGAATCCGGTGTTTATATCCATTGAACTGATGCCTGTCCCTGTATTTGTGCAAACGATGATCGAATTTTGCGGGCCGTTGCCGATAAGCGAGATCCTATCGCGCAACTCCACACTATCATTAAGAAAATAATTTCCGTCGAGCAAGCGAATGCACTTGTCCTTGTTCAGAAGATATTCTTCGTCAATAATATTCAAGGCCATTTTTAATGATTGTAGAGGATTTATTTCCGTTCCTTCATTCATATAATTTCCCGTTGCGGAGACAAAAAGTGTGTCTCCATGAAATATGAAAATGGTGTCATTTAATGCATGTTCCGTGTCGTCGTTTGCCACTGCTGAAACGGAATAACGGTGTAGTTGTGTTCCTGCATCCACATTGGCTTTATTGTCTGCAGTAAACCACGAATCAGAATTATCCGAAACAAAATAACCTTTGGTATTTGCATTGTTTTTCGGGGCTTTCCATTCAAGCATTCCGTCGTTGTAAGTAAATTGTGTTGGAACGTTGTCGTCGTTTATGGTGTGGATTGTACATTCCTTTTCGCGTTGATAGAACATATCTTCTCCTATAAATCCTATACGAAATGTATCGACTGCCAGTGTTGATTTAGTATTTCGCATTTCCAGATCAAACAGAACGTTAGTGGACTCAACTTCATCAGAAACCGATACGCTCCAATATCCGTCGGCATCCCACGAATGATGCCTTAAGGATCTTTCCGGATTATGAAGACCGTTTAGCTCAATTACGCTGTCGATAAGTTGCCATCCTTCGGGGAGAAAAACTTCCAGGAGGGCATCATTAAAGTTTTCTGTTTCCATTAGATCAATAGTAACGTGAACGGTTACCGTATCGCCAAGGTAAACCGTTTTGGGGTATTTAATCGACTTAAACACCGGGCAGGCATAAAGAGTTATTGCAATAATTAGAATGGCGATAAATTTTAAGGCGTGTAAAAATGTTTTCATGTTGTTGAAATTAAATGCTTTAACAGGTGGATTTTCGCATTCAATTTTAAGGCTAAAAATTAGTCGTAGAATTGATAAAAGAGTGTCTTACAGGCGAGGCAATCTTATTAGTTCAGTGAGTTTTGCAACTCATTTTTGGCTTTTTGTTTTCAGTTTTCTTTAATTAAAATATGTTTCTCCAGATTAAGTTACCGGCCAAAAACGTTAACGTATTCCTGATTTGATGGTTGCTTTTTTTGTATTATGTAATTGTAAATAAAGCTGTTAGTTTTCTTCTCATGTGCAAAGTTAGGTCGTGAGGAGTTGTTTCGTTTTACAATTTATCCCTAATGTTTTCCAATTTGTCTCAAAATGCCGAACAAGATGCCCGGTTAGTTTGTGGATTTGCTTACTCAATTTGGGGAATTTGTGAATGCCGGTTATACCTGCCCTAATGCTTACTTACTAGAGGGACTGTTTAATTTTTATAACCACTTTTTCACCAATGTAAAACAGGAGAGCTATTTAAACTGTCAGATAATTAGCTGTTTACGATGAGTTGATTATGTGCTGGTTGGGTTTTTGATGATGCTGAGACAACGCAAAAAAACGTCCTAAATACCTGAAAATAAATCTGGCAGGGTTTTATCATACAGAAGGTTAAGAGAGAGTTTCGGAATGTTATCGGCACTAGACGATTTCGAAATTTTCTCGAATAGTAACACTAAAAATTTAAAGAGATGAAACGGGTAAATAATAATTACGATACAATGGTAGAAGCCATTGAAGATTTAAAATCGAGAGGTTTTACGCACAACTTTAATGTTGAATCGAACGGAGTACTTTCTGAAGGGAAAAGTTCGCGCAAATATTTGCCATCGAGTGTAGCGTTGCATGAGTTACACCGATTTGAGGGAGCTACAAATCCATCGGATATGAGCATTTTATACGCTGTTGAAACCGATACCGGAGCAAAGGGGACAGTGGTAGATGCCTTTGGTGTTGATGGTTCGGAAACTGTATCGAAGTTTATGAATCATGTGGCTCAGAAACAATTTGAAATGGGGAAGTAATATATAGATTGAATAATACGATCGTTCAAGGCAGGCAATTCGTTCTGCCTTTTTTTATGTCCGAATTACATTGTAATGTTTCTGATGAGAGCAAATTCCAATCAATAACGGCGTAAAATCGGGAAATTTTGAATGTAAAAAAATTGCCCGGATATTTTCAGGCAATAGGACGTGTTGTAGATTTTTTTATACAAAATGAGGAATCAGTTTTCAGTGAACGGAATCTTCAATCAACAGTTCAATAAAATCGGTCGACAATGGTTTCTCAAGGTAAGCACTCACAAAAGGATACTTCATGACCTTGTTCCGGTCGTCTTGTTTTTGCGAAGATGAACACACAAAAACCTCTATCGATTTTTTCAATTTTTTCAATTCGTTAAAATACTGCAGAAACTTAAACCCGTCCATAACCGGCATGTACAGGTCTAAAAGGATGTAATCCGGCAGATCTTCTTCCTTCTTTATTCGTTTTAGATATTCGATACCCTTTTGAGCGTTCTCGAAATGTATAAGATAATCCGATAATTTTTTTTGTTCCAAAATAGAGTTATAAATACGAACCATCTCAGTATCGTCATCTATGAATATAATTTTCTTATATCCTGTATTCATCCCCATTTCATAATTTGTTTTGCTATAGGTAATCCAAATACTATTCCAAAAACCACACAGCAAACTTCATTATTGAACCCATTTAAACTATAGTTTTATATCATACAATTTAATTTTGTTGTAGAGTGTTTTGCGGTCGATATTCAGAATTTTTGCTGCCTTCGATTTATTGTAGCCGGCTTCCTGAATGGTTTCAATTATCAGCTTTTTTTCAATTTCGGAAGAAGCATGTTTTAATTTCGAATCGGTGTTAATGTCTTGTGCAGTAATGGTTTGTGTTTGGATGTGTCCGGTCTCCGGGTGTAAAATTTCAGAAGGGAAACAATCGGTGTCAATTTGTTCTCCTTCAGCCATTAACACGGCTCTTTTTATCACATTTTTAAGTTCGCGAAGGTTACCATACCACGGATATTTTAAGATCACTGATTCGGCCTCGGGAGTAATACCGGTAATATTGCGATTAAGCTCTTTGTTGGCCGTATCGATAAAATGGCGCATAAAAACGTTAATATCCTCTGGGCGTTCGCGCAGCGGTGGCAGGGTAATTTTAAATTCGTTGAGGCGGTGATACAGATCTTCTCTGAAATTATTTTCTTTTACCTCCACGTTTAAATCCTCGTTTGTTGCTGCAATTATACGTATGTCAATACTTTTTTGCTTGTCATCACCTAAACGCGAAACAACCCGTTCCTGGATGGCCCGCAAGAGTTTTAACTGAACATCGTAACTCAGGTTCCCGATTTCATCGAGAAAAAGCGTACCGCCATCGGCTTTCTGAAAAACACCGATTTTATCGGAAATAGCACCAGTAAACGATCCTTTTATATGTCCGAAAAGCTCGCTGTTGGCCAGCTCTTTCGGAATGGCTCCACAGTCGATTGCCAGAAATGGTTTGTCTTTTCGCAGGCTATTTTCGTGAATAAAACGTGCAATATATTCTTTTCCAATTCCGGTTTCGCCCGAAACAATTACCGACATATCGGTAGGTGCAACTTTTCGAGCCAGGTTGATTGCATACTTTATTTTCGGGCTGTCGCCAATAATAAAATCGCCGTTTGAATAAACCGTTTTGCGGCTCTTTTTAGCCGTTGTAGGTTCCGGTTTCTTCAGCAGTTTTTTTATCAGCCCCAAAAGTTCTTCTTGCTGAATGGGTTTTGTAATGTAGTCGCTGGCGCCCAGTTTCATTAATTTTACGGCCATTCTAACATCGGCGTAAGCGGTCATTATAATTACCGGAACCGACTGTTTAATCGACTTTAGTTGTTGCATAAGGTCGAGCCCGCTAGTGTCTGGCAACCTGAAATCGCACAAAACAAGGTCGAATTGTGTTTCTTTAAAAAGTTTGAGTGCACCTCTTCCATTAAATGCAATTTCGGCACTGTACTTATGGTTTTGAAGATGTTTTTTTAGAATCTCACAGATGAATGTATCATCGTCAATAATCAATATCTTCTTCATTTATTGAATTTATGTTGGTATAAGTTTATACAAAAGTGCAACTAAAAAGTTTAATGGGCTTTGCCCTTATATTTTGGCTGCTTTTGCCTGTTTTACTATTTCTTCAATCTGACCAGAAACCTTGTTTACTGTCTCGGGCAGCGCATCAAATTGCTGGTCTCTTAGTGCCAGATCTTCAATCTTCGAAAGCGCGCCGGCAATGCCTGTCAGTTTAAAAAATTTAAACGACGGAATAGCTTTATGCGCTCTTTCGCCAATTATTTTCCAATCCTCGTTTTTCAATCCGCCCTTAAATTCGGCCAGCAATGTTTCCGCATTTTCGGTAAAATTGTCGATCATCGAATTAAAAAACTGCTTGTCGCCGGCAGCTGTTTTTTCCAGATCGTGCACATCAAATGTATCGCCAGTTACCGGTTCTTTAACAATTGCTTCTTTGGTGACTGGTTTTTGTTTCTCACCGTTCTCAATTTGTAAAATATTACAAATTTTATTGTATAATTCAAGTTCGTAGAACGGTTTAATAACATAATCGTTAAAACCCACTTTCAGATAGCTGTTAATATCGGCTTTTAGCGCGTTTGCCGTTAATGCAACAATTGGTGTATCGGCATTCAAACCATTATTTGCACGTACCTTTTTTACCACATCAACACCATTTTTTCGGGGCATGTGGATATCGAGCAATACCAGGTCGAACCGTTCTTTTTTAAGTGCATTTAAAGCTTCCTCTCCATCTTCTACCAAAATGAAATCGGTTTGCCAGCCTTTCAGAACTACTTCCGAAAGTAAGCGGTTATGCTTGTCGTCGTCAGCCAAAAGAATTTTTTTGCCGCGTAACAGGCTGTCATCAAGATCGTACGATTTTTCAATTTCTTTCCGGGGTTTTGCATCCGATAATTCCAGCGGAATGTTTACGCTGAAAGTACTTCCCTCATTCTTTTTGCTGCTTACGGTAATGTCGCCTTTAAAAAGGGTAACGAGCTTTTTACAAATTCCCAAACCCAGTCCGGCTCCACCGCGAATTTTTTCTGTTCGTTTGTTGCCCTGCTCAAATACATCAAAAATATATGGCAGGTCTTTCTCTTCGATTCCGATACCTGTATCTGTTACCTCGAAAACCAAATCGACCATTTTTTTTGTTTTGCGGGAAACTTTTGTACTCATTGCTACCCGGCCTTGTTCGGTGTATTTTAGGGCGTTAACCAATAAGTTCATCAATATCTGTCGTAAACGGAAAGGATCTCCTTTTACAAAATCGGGGAGTGCCTTGTCGATCGTCATACTAAATTCCAGGTTCTTTTCAGCCGCCTGTTTTTTATAAACATCGGCCAGCTCGTTAAGCAGCTCTTTAATCGAAAAGCTGGTTTTTTCAATGTAAACCTTGTCCATTCCCAGTTTAAAGAGGAATACAATTTCGTTTACCAAATAAAGGAGATGCTCGGATGAGTGGTTGATTAGCGAAATAAATTTCTGCTGCTGAGCATCCAGTTTTGTTTTCTTCAGCTGGTCGGTGAATCCGATAATGGAATTAAGCGGAGTACGAATTTCGTGGCTCATATTGGCCAGAAATATCGATTTTGCCTTGTTGGCACGCTGCGCTTCCTCTTTACTTTTAATCAGTTTCGCTTCCAGTATTTTATCCTTTGTTACATTCTGCGAAATCAGAATTCCGGCCACCGTATTTCCTTCAATATCTTTTACCGGCGCCGCAGCAATGTAATACACGTCTTTTTTATAACGAACTTCTCCTTCGGTAAATTCGCCGTTTATGGCTTTGTTGTAAAACTGAAAATACCGACGCTGATCTTGTTTGGTATACACATCGAAAAGTGTTTTTCCGATAAAGCTTGAGTTGGTTAAATTGTACTTCTCTTTTTCCTTACCACCCGCCAGAATATAGCGGTATTCCTGGTCGAACAGAAATACATCCATTCCCGGAAGGTTGTTTAAAACGATCGATTGGAAATCGGCCAGGTGCACGTGCTGAAGATCTTTGAACGAATAATAAACAATAACCCGGTTGTTATCGGTATTGCTGGCCAACATATCAAATTCAAGAACACATTCGCGCTGCCGGTTTATGCCCGTTTTTAGCAGCACTTCGGCTTTGGTGTTCTTTTTCTCGCTCAAGGCTTCAAGAAAAGCAGAATTGAATTCGTTTAGCGTGCTTTCTTCAACCAAATCGGCAAGATTTAGTTTTTCCGGACGCTCGGTATAATCGTTATGATAATTCTGAAAACCGGGATCGAGAATAATGTCGGCGGCGGTGTTGATAATAAAAACGCCATCTTTTTTTGTACGTTCTTCTGTTTCCTTTTCGCCAACAATGGAAACGTCTTCCAGTTTTCGTATTCGTATTTTATTCAGGTGAAATGACAGCCACTGCTCGATCTGAATCAGATTTTCTTCGTTCAGTTCCTTTTTATTCAGTAAACTGTTAATTGTTTTTGAAAGTGAACTAAGGGAAAGTCTGAAGTTATTTGAGTTCTCGGGCATTGATTATAAATTGAATAGACTGTTATTAAAAGCATAAGATAAAGATACTTTTGCGGATTAGGGAATAAAGTGTCTATTATTTGTTCGAATTTAACGAATTGCCCTATTAATGCGGAATGTGCCTGGCAAATGTAGTTTTTAGTTTTTTGGTTGATGAAATGAGGAGATGGATGTTTTATTCTTCCTCTTCGGTTTCGGGAGCGCGGTTTTTGCTGCCGCGAATTAAATCGAGGAACAAATGAGTGCCGAATTCAAAGGCCCAGTCTTTTAGTCCGTCGGTAAAATTATCGACAATACCCACTGTCGAGCCCAGCAGTTGCTTTTCGTTTAATTTCTGGCGGTACTCCAGGTTTTCCTTCATGAGCTCCAGTTCCCGCATATTTTTTACTCGTTTTACACGCTTCATATTTGTAATGGTTTATGCTACTATTCTTCCCTGTCGATTTATTTATGATCTACTTCATCGTCCTCGAATAATATTTCCGAGAAATGTGAAAGGAAGAATGAGGTCAATAGTTTGTTTCGGAATAAAAGAAAAACGATGAGAAGTACCACTAAACTTCCCAATACAATAAAGGCACCTTCGAGGTAATTGCCGTAGGTTTCGCCATACCAAAAGGTAAACACTACTCCGGCAAAAGCCAGTATTAAAGTGCACAATAAAATTATAATGAGCATCCCGAACAGAATGCTCATGTATTTCGATGTTTTCTTTAAAAACAGGAGCTTAACCAAGTCGATTCGGGTCTGCACATATTGTTTAACGGCTTCGTTAAGCCCTGCTATACTTTCTGTTAAATGATCACTCATTTTTTTACTTCTAATTGTGATTAATTACAATTATTAGTTCGCAGCTGCATCTTTGGCTGTTTTAGCCTTCGAATTCACTTTTTCTTTAATTTTTTCTTCCGTTTCTTCGGCTTTCGAGCGCATTTCAGAAACAACATCGTTCAGTTTTTCTTTAATATCATCCACTTTTTCACTAATGGTGTCCGATACATCTTGCGATGTTCGTTTAATCTGTTTGTTTAGTTTCTTACGTGTTTTCACGCCTTTGTCCGGGGCTACTAAAATTCCAGTTATTGTTCCTGCTGCTGCTCCGGCAATAAATCCCACCAATACATTTGCTGTTTTACTCATGACAAAAATTTTTAAGGTTACTATTAAATTGTTTTCTAATCTCTGTAATCCCTGATAGAAAATTCCATTCCATTGTGCCAATTTAATGGCTCGAATTGGTATAAGGGCCAGATATATAGTGGTGTACGTGGTTTGTTGCACTTTGGTTGCATACGGGCATTGTTGATAATATTCCACAGTTTTTGTGTAAAGTGTAGAAATGTTTCAGGCACGAAAGTGTTGAACCATTGTTATTTAAAAGCTTTTGTAGGATTGGCACAATTTTGCCATTACTAAAGCCAAACGTTAAATATGAAAATTATGAAAGCATTAGGAACTATTTTACTTTTATTTGGATTAGCAGGAGCAATATTTTTTGGAATTCAGGCAATAAATAATTCTGAAACATTTAGCTTTTTAGGTGTTGATGTAGCCTTAAGCAGTGCCAACTGGACACCCGTAATTATAAGTGGTGCAGTGGTGGTTTTAGGCATAATTTTATTGTCGGTAAAAAAGAAGAAACTGGCATAGATATTCCACTTAAAACATAATTACATAAACATAAAAAAGCAGCTGCAGTAGTTATTGCAGCTGCTTTTTTATGTTTAAAGTTGCGGGTGTAAAATTGTGCAGAATATGTAAAAAGTAACTGTTTGTTTTGTGCCGGTAAAGTTTAGTTTTCTACTGAACTGATTTTAAATGGCTCGGCAAAATTTAGTGGTTTATTGTCGTGTTTATAAAACACCGAATACTGGTAGCTTAACTGTACCCCAAAATAAAAGATTAACGAAACATAATAGATCCAAAGCAGAATAACAACAAACGAGCTGGCTGCCCCGTAAATTACACCAAGCTGGCTTTTTCCAATAAAAATACTGATGAGGTATTTACCAATAAAAAATAATACCGCAGCACAAACAGCTGCAAACCAACTCGCTTTCCATTTTACCACAATATCCGGCAGGTAACGGAAAATGAGTGTAAATACTAAGGCTGTGATTATTAACGATGCGCCCATTTCGAGGAGATTAAAAAGAGTAATAAACTCGGGGTTGAATGTGTTTGACAACCAATCCTGAAAAATGCTCATCGATGCATCAAGAACCAGCGAAATAAGTAATACCAGCCCCAAACTTAATATCAGCCCGAAGGAGAATAAACGGTCTCGCAAAAATTTCAGCACATTTAATTTCAGTTTTGATTTTACCCGAATTCGCCAGATATAATTTATCGAGTTTTGCATGATACTAAAAAGTGTAGTAGCCGAGATGAGAAAAATACCGCCTCCGATAAGTGCTCCCAAACCGCTTTTTTCGCTGATGTTATAATTGTCGATGGCGGTTTGCAAAAGTCGGCTGCTCTCGTTGCCTATCAGTCCCGACACTTCGTTAAAAAGCTTTGCCCGGATAACCGCATCGTTGGTAAACATGCCAAATACCGAAATAATGATAATAAGCATGGGAGCAATGGAAAAAATGGCAAAAAACGATGTTGTTGCCGCCATTCCAACAGGATTGTTGGCTGCAAATTTTTTTATCGCTTTAAGGAGTATTTTCAGGTGATCTCTGAGTATTCGAATCATTTCTATTTTTTGTTTCTGCGTTTAAATATTTTGAGCCGGTATTGCTCTGTTCCTCGATCGCTGATTAGATAGGCATAAGGTTTTAAGCTGTCGATTTGTCGCATAATAATTTTTAAAGTTGCCAAAACCGGAATAACGACCAACATACCGGCTATGCCCCAAATTATATTGGCAAACAACAAACTAACGATAATGGCCAAGGGGTTGATTTTGATGCTATTTCCCACGATGTTGGGTGTTAACAGATTATTCTCGATAAACTGTATAATAATAAACAATACCACCACTTTTAGCATTGTTGGCAACGGATGCGGAACAGTAAAAAAGACATACATAAACGGTATAAAACCACCCAGAAAAGTTCCGATGTAAGGAATAAGGTTGAGAAGCGCAGCCAGTACACCAAGCACCAGCGCATGTTTAATTCCAATTATTAAAAGCCCCGCCGAATTGAGAACAGCCAGTATGGCAACAACCAAAAATAGTCCACCAAGGTATTTGGTTATAACTTTCGATATATCGCGTAAAATACTTAGCGTTACAAACTTTTTGTCTTTTGGGGTAATACGTAAAATAAAGTGCGCAGTTTTTGTGCGGTAAAACAAAAGAAAGAAGGTGAAGACCGGTAAAATTCCAATCTGAAAAATTGTTGTAGTTGTGGTGGTAAAAAGGTTTCCTATTCCAGCTTGCCAGGTATCGATAAAATTTTCTACTGCCCGGTCGAAATATTGCTCAACTGTTGACACATCAATTTCCAGTTTATCCGTAAGTACGTTTTGTACATTAAGGCTTTTTCTGTCAAACTGCGCTTTTACATCATTAAAATCAATTTCAATATTTGAGGCTTTTAACGAGAATAAAAGGGCAATTCCACCAATAAAAATAATTACAACCAGCAGCACCATTAAAATGGAAATAGCCCGGTTAACTCCCCAGCGTTCAATTTTCCAGACAACCGGGTAAAGCAAATACGAAAAATACATGGCTATAACCAATGGAATCAAAATATTTTTGGCCACAATAATAAACGCCACAAGTAGTGACATTATAATGAGATAGAGAGCCGTTTTTGTTAATCCTGTGCTATTCATTCTGATGGAGCATTTGCAGGATATATTGTAATAATTGTGCCAATTATGTGCATTCTGATTTCGCCGGCTGACATTGGTGAATGGTTGTTGAAAAAATCACCATGTAGTTACAATATGTATTTTCAAATTGTCCGGAGTCTGGCAAGGTATTTTCTGCCTTTCAGATGAATCAAAACAAATTAAATATGGCAAAAAAGAACAATATTCCACAAGTGAAAAACGAAGAACAATATGAAGCATTACGCGACAAGGGCTATAGCAAACAAAAGTCGGCAAGAATAGCCAATACGCCCGATTCGGGAACAAAAGGTGGCCGTAGCAGCAAATACGAAGAACGCACAAAAAAAGAGTTGTACGAAAAAGCCCGGCACGTGGGAATTAAGGGGCGAAGTAAGATGAATAAAGAGGAGTTAATTGAAGCCCTGCGAAATAACTAAGATCGCCGGTTTAAGAACAAAACAGCGAGATGAAGTACCCACAAAAAATTTTGCTCACGGAATGATCATCTCCACACAGCGGGGTAAAATTTCCACATTTATTTGTAGCGGCTGACCCATAATTTCCCCATCAATTTGTAAGTTCTGTCGCTCCGGATTTTTGATCGTTACCTTTTTACATTTGTAGGTATCAACAAAATCGAGCCGGTGAATTTGGCGGGTGTAAAAAGGAACAAGCATCTCCAGAAAATCGCTAACATTTTGTGGGCGCAGAATTACCAGTTCAAAGTAACCATCGTCAGGTTTTCCCTCGGGATTGATAACCGCGCCGGTTCCAAACTGCGAGGCGTTGGCTAAAACCACCATAAAAGCCTTTTGCGAAACGGTAGTGTCTTCCATTGTAATTTCGAAAGCTGCCGGGGTAGCATTTCCAAATTCCTCGATAAACGATTTGGTATACCCCAACAATCCCCGGCTATCGCTTTTTTCGTAAGTGCTAATCAACTGAGCATTAAATCCTATGTCGCTTAAATGCAGGCAAATGTGCTCATCGTTTATCTGCAGCACATCAATTTTTTTCGATTTTCCTTTTGCTATTAGTTTGAGGTTTTCTTCCACCGTTTTTGGCAGGTCAAGCTCCGATGCCATTCCGTTTGCCGATCCCATAGGAAGAATCCCCATTTTTATCGGTTTATTTATTACTGTTTGAGCTACCAGGTTAATGGTACCGTCGCCACCCACAGCTATAACCGTTGATGGTTGAAACTCCTCTATTTTCGCAGAAATTTTTTGCTTGTCGTTTTCTCCGGTGGTATAAAAGAATTCAACAGCCTGATTGTATTCTCTCATAAAACGGCGAATCTCATCCTGTAAGTTGTCCTTTTCAATATCTCCCGAAATGGGATTTATCACGAATAGTAACTTTTCTTCTGGCATATCTTATGTATTTGTTCACCGTAAATAATATAAATTCTGTGCCGAAAATAGTTATGACAGACAACAATGAAATGACCGATTATTTTGAGCGGAAAAACAAAGGTTTCCTGAAAAAGCAAAAGTTCAGGCTGAAAAATAAACTGGGGTGGCTTGGCGTTCCGCAGGTAATTCCATATCGCGGTTTCGGATCGTACGCATCGGGCGAAGCAACGATTACCGGGGCGCTTTACGAAGATAAAGGATTGGAAAAACCTGAAGGAAAGAATTCATCGCGCGAAAATATTCTGGCCATGTTAAAGCGGTATTCGGGCGATCAGATTCCGGGGGCTCGAATAAAAATTCATTTAGGTAACGAGCATAAGCAACGATTAACCGAAGAAAACGGTATTTTTAAAGCAACAATGCCGCTGAATGAAATGAACGGTGAGCGGAAAACAAAATGGATTCCTTACCAGGCAGAATTGCTGGACCAGATTGGGCCCGAAGCAAATAATTTTCGGGTGCCGGGTGAAATTTTAATTCCGGGAAACAATGCATCATTTGGTGTAATTTCAGATATTGACGATACGATAATGATCAGCCACTCTACACAAACATTGCGAAAGTTGCGGTTAATGCTTACGCACAACTCGCGAACCCGAAAACCATTTCCGGGAGTGGAAGCTTTTTACCGGGCGCTGCATCAGGGCGCTGATGAAAATAGTAACAATCCCTTTTTTTACCTGTCGAGTAGCGAATGGAATTTATACGATCTGATCGATGATTTTTGTGCCTACAACCAATTTCCAAAAGGCGTTTATTTGCTTCGCGAAATTAATCCGGGACTTTTAAATTTGTGGAAACAGGGCGGCGGAAACCACGAGCATAAATTCGATAAAATAATCAAGCTTTTTAAAACATATCCCAACCTGTCGTTTGTACTGGTGGGAGACAACGGGCAGCACGATCCGGAAATTTATGCCCGCGTGGCACGAATATTTCCGCGGCGTATTAAGGCAATTTATATCCGAACGGTGCGGAAAAAGAAAGACCGGCACATCAAAAAACTGATTGCGGAAATGGAGGAATTAAATGTGCAAATGGTTTTTACACCCGATACGATTAATGCGGCTCAACATGCGCAAAGTATCAATCTTATTGCTGAATCTGCAGTTAAAGCAATTATCGAAAACAGTTTTACCGATTAAGGTGTTTCATGTTTGCCATGTGTTAATTATGATCAAAAAAATAGCCTACATATTCTTCCTGTCAATTGTCCTGCAACTGTTTGGTTTAAGTCTGAAAGCCCAGGAAAACTACGAAATCAGAAAAATCAGTTTCAAAGGAAACCGATCGTTGGAAAGTAGCTATTTGCTCGATAAAATGGTTGTTGATGAAGTTTCGTATCTCGAGAAATTGTTGACCGACAACGAGCCTTCGTTGTTTAGCCGCGAGTTAATGGATCTTGATTTGGAACGCCTGAGAAAAACCTACCAGAGCGAAGGTTTTGTAAAGGCGCAGGTACTGCTTGATTCGCTAAAAGTTGACGATGAGAAGCAGACTGTAAAACTCCATTTTATTATCGACGAGGGCGAACCGTATACGATTGATACGGTAATTTTTAAATTGAAAAAAGCCAATGCTCAGATAAACATCGATTCTATTGCCGGCCGAAACATCCGAAAACTTTCGTTAGTCCATTCAAAACGATTCAGCGACGATGCCTTGAAAGAAGACATTGCCGCAATCCGAAATATTTTTTTAGACATGAGTTATGCTTATGTTGATGTGGATTACGAAATTCAGCTCGATACCACGCAACAATTGGCTGGCATTACTTATGTGATAAATCCCGGGCCTGTTAGTCATTTTGGCGCAACAACGATTCGGGGAAATAATCATGTGGATGAGGAGTTTATTCGTAAACAATTTGACTACCGGGAAGGAGAAGATTACAATAAATCGCTTCTGGATAAAACACGCGAGTCCTTGTATCACCTGCAGCTTTTTAGTGTGGTCTCGGTACTTCCGCAAAAAGATAAAACTACCTTGCGCGACCCGATTCCGGTGAATTTATACATCGAAGAAGCGCCGCGATTGAACACCGAATTTGGTGCCGGTTACGGAACTGAAGATAAATTTCGCGCCTTTGTCGATTTAACTTATCTCGGATTTTTGGGCACCGCCCCGCGCATTAATATTTACGCAAAACATTCGGCAATCGAGCCTTATTACCTGAGTGTGAAATGGACGCAACCACAGGTGTTCGATAAAAAAGGTACCGTTTCCGTCAATCCATTTCTGGGGAGTAATAAAGAGCCGGGTTACCAAACGCGAACCTACGGATTAAACCTGCCCGTAACCTATCGTTTTAACAAGGAGCTGGATGCAACGCTCACTTATTATTACGAGAAGGTGAATCAGCAAATCGAGGAGGGCGATCCTGAATTTCCCGATCCTGAAGATGAAAATTATCTCTACAATAAATCGGGTGTGTTGCTTAGTTCGGTTTTTTCAACGGCGCGCCCGAAATTTTCGCCCGATCGAGGCGTTAACCTGTCGATGGGGATGAAGTTGAACGGTTACAAGTTTGGTGGCGATTTCAGCTACCTGCGCGTTTGGGGAGACTTCCGAACCTATCAAAAAATTGATGATCTGGTACTCGCACTTCGGGGAATGATCGGGGGGATTCACTCCTCCGACGATAGTGGTTTTATTCCGGTTGAAGACCGTTTTTATTCAGGAGGTAGCAACTCAATTCGTGGTTGGAGCCGCTCGGATTTGGGGCCAAAACGCGAAAGCGGAACTCCGCTGGGTGGTAAAAGTATTTTGGAAGGAAATGCAGAACTCCGATATCCGCTCTTTTGGCGCCTGAGCGGTGTGGCATTTTTTGAAGGCGGTAATGTTTGGGAGAAAGCTTTTAGCTACAAAATAAACGAACTGGCTTACGCGGCCGGTGGCGGATTACGTGTTGATACGCCAATTGGGCCGGTGCGTTTTGATGTTGGATTTCCGTTATGGAACGAGAAAAAAAGCCCGCAGTTTTTTATCAGTGTCGGACAGGCATTTTAAGGGAAATAATGAAAAGTATAATTCAGAAAATATTGCTCTTTTTGGCTTGGCTGCTGGCCGGCATCGTTATTTTGCTGCTCATTTCCGGATTGCTAATTCAAACACGGCCGGTTAAAAACAAACTTGCTCGCGTGGCTGCCAAACAGGCAGAGAAAGTTGTAAATGGGGAATTGATGATTGGAAAAATAAGCGGGAACTTTTTCTCCCATTTAGAATTGGAGGATGTACTCTGGAAATATGAGGATGATACATTAGTCTATATCAATTCTGTGGCTGCATCGTACAGTTTGTGGTCATTAACGCGTGGAGAGTTACAACTATCATCGGCCAGTATAAATTCACCATACGTGTACCTGAAACAACAAAAAGACTCGACCTGGAACGTCGAATCTTTATTGAAAGAACAAGCTGAAAGTTCACCTGATACAACGTCTGCATCCGGTAATTTCCAACTGCTTTTATCCAACCTTCAAATTAATGAAGGAAGGATGCAAATTCAGGCGCTCGATTCGCTTATTCCCGATGAAGTGAAAAATATAAATCTGGAGGCAAACGGTGCTTATTCATCCAACGAGCAAACAATAACTTTAAAGCGCTTTGACTTACAAACGCAGCGTCCGGATTTTGATTTGCGCGAATTGACTTTTGCAGCCCGCCGCACTGACGAAAATATAGCACTAAATAACTTCCATATCAAAACAGCACAAAATGCGCTAAATGCAGAAGCGAAATACTCCGATGCTGCACCAACTGAAATTTCGGCTGAAATGCAAACCGAACCCATAAATATCAAAGAGTTTGAGTTTTTGTTGCCGCAAATCAATCTTCCTGCCCGGCCGGAAGTTGATTTCAAGGTAAATTCTATTCAAAAGGGTGTTGAGGCAACACTCTCTGTCCGCGATAAAGAGCAGCAGATCAAACTCGATCTTGCTTCAGAGAACCTACTGCAGTTTATCAATGGTAGCGACAAAACAGGATTGAAATATAAGGTTTCCGGGAATGTAGACAATATTAATCTGGCGCACTGGATGGGGAGTTCGGAGCTGGATCATACGATAAATGGCAAGTTTAAAATTGATGGAAACGGAATAGATCCGAAGACCGCGGAACTAAAAGTAAATGCAGATTTTAAGGATTGTGTTTTTGCACAAACAAACGTGGAGAAGATTGAGATGAACCTCCGAGTGAATAGGGGAGACCTTTCCGGGAAAATTGATGCTGAAGGAAATTTTGGAGCGGTCTCCGTTCAACCCAAAATAAAAGATCTTTTGGACCGTCCAAAATACGAATTGCAACTGGTAACAAAAAGCCTGAACCTGGCGCCTTTACTGGGTAACGATTCGTTACAATCGGATATCAACTTAATCGCCAATTTGAGTGGTGAAGATTTTGATCCTGAAAGGTTGCAAGCCCGCGCGAATTTGAAATTGAGCCCGTCAACTTTCTCCGGTTACAAATTGGATTCTCTTGTGGGAGATTTAAGTTATAGCCAAAAAAATATTGTAATCGATTCGCTTTGGGCAAACGCAAAATCGCTGCATTTAACGGCTTCGGGAAATTATAATTTAGTCGGAAATTCGGATCTTCAATTGTCGGCAGATTTTGATGATGCGGAGGTATTTGAAGCTTTTATTCCTTTGGATAGTGTTTACGGACAGGGAATCATAAATGCACAACTTTCAGGAAAACCGGATTCGCTGTCACTTGCTTCAAACGTAGAATTGCAGGACGCCGGATTTTCAGATATCTCAGCCGAAAAAATTGAGGTAAATGCTACCGCGCAACTTACTTCGGGAGATACCACTTTTTCAGCTGTCGCCCTGGTAGAAAATTTCAATGCCGGAAGTTTTGTGTTGGATAGCATTCGTGCCGCTGCCAATTATTTTATCGATTCGTTGCAAGTTGAAATGCAGGCAAATGGCAACGAATTTCAAACACAGCTGAAGTCCGAAATCGTACTTGGCGATGTAATAAAAATCGCACTTTTGGAATGGAGCCTGGATTTTAAAAACCAACACCTGCACTTGGCAGACGCACCTGCAGAAATCGAACTGGATTCGCTGGAATACAGGCTAAGTAATTTGAAAATGGTTTCCGCTGATTCCGACACAGCGCAGTATATAAAAGCTGGTGGCGTATTTTCGCAGTATGGCGACGAAGATTTTCAGTTTGAAGTTGCCAATATAAATATTGCCGGCTTGTTGGAGAGCTTAGGTTTGAACACCGAAATTTCCGGAAAAATTAACGCCGAAGCAAGACTTAAAGGAACAGCCTCGTCGCCTGAGTTAGATGGAAATTTGAGTATTGATAAGGCCCTGGTTTACGGCTATAAGTTTACCGATTTTGGCGGCGCGTTTAATCTACAAAACGACCGTTTGAATTTTGATGCTCAGATTGTTCCGCTCGATACCGGCCTGCTTGAAATTAATGCCAATATTCCATTGGAAGCCCGTTTTGATAGTATGAGCTTTTTGGTGGATTCGAATGCTACGATTAATGGCGGATTGACTGTGCAGCGTTTCCCCTTGTCGGCAATGCAATTTTTAGAGGAGGCCGAAAAGGTGGAAGGATTTTTAAATGGGCAGGTAAATGTGGGAGGTACATTAAAATCTCCCGAGCCCGATGGTAATCTGAGCCTGAACAATGCTGAGGTTTTAATACCAAAATATGGAATTGAGTACAAAAACATTGTGCTCGATCTCCATTTTTCGGAAGATGCTGCCCAGCTCGATTCGTTTTACATTAAAACCGATGATGGAAATCTGAAAGCCAGTGGTACCGTTGATTTTGGCTCTGCCATTTACAACGGTAAAATCAAACAGTCGGAAATAAATATTCATTTCAACGCATTTAACCCGGTTGATCATCGTCAGTTTAATATGGAATTATCGGGCGATGCGAGCTTAAAATCCGAGGGCGGGAAAATGGTTTTTGATGGCGACCTGGAAATTCCGGAGGCTAATATTTATTTGCCGGCAATTATGAATTTAACCGGGCAGTTTACCGAACCGGAATTACCACAACCGGTGTTAATGCGCGAAATAGAAAAATTGAAAGACACAACTGCTTCGTCAGTGGCAATAAACGATACAATTTCCACAAATGATACCCTCGATCTTAGTTCGCTTGCTAATTTAACCGGGCGACTTTCCGTTTCCATTCCGCAAAATACCTGGATAAAAAACAAAGATATGTTTGTGGAAATTTCCGGGAAGCTGGAAGTCATCAAAAACCCGGAATTCTTCGAGTTATTTGGTAATATTGATGTTGTACGCGGGCAGTACCAGGTGCTTGGCAAAACTTTCAAAATCGATGAGGGAAGTATCACTTTTCAGGGAGGAGAGGAAATGATGCCACGGCTGAATATTCAGGCTGTTTATGCTTTCCGAAATCCAGAAAAAGTGGAGCAGGAATTAACTGTTCGCGTGTCGGGAACTGCCAGTCAGCCGGAGATAAACTTTGCGCTCGATGGAAACCAGGTTAGTGAAGGAGATGCTCTTTCGTACATCTTGTTTGGTGTGTCGATGGACGAGCTAACCATTGAACAACAGGAGAACGTTTCGGGTGCAGGCCAAATTGCCGGTTCGGCCGCCATGTCGTTACTGTCGTCGCAATTAACCCAGCTGCTGGGTGAGAAGCTGGATGTGGATTACATTGAACTAAAAGGCGACGGCGATTTCGAAAATGCAACGGTTGTAGTTGGGAAATACATTACCAACGACCTGTTTGTGAGTTACGAGCAGCGTTTTGGCGAAACCGACGAAAAAGATATTTCGAAATACGAGGTAAAACTGGAGTACGAATTGTTCCGCTTTCTGTTTCTTCAGCTCAATAACTCGTCTACCGAAAGTGGTTTTGATGTGATT
The DNA here is from genome assembly GCF_913060805.1 of uncultured Draconibacterium sp. Taxonomy (GTDB): domain Bacteria; phylum Bacteroidota; class Bacteroidia; order Bacteroidales; family Prolixibacteraceae; genus Draconibacterium. The sequence continues at coordinate 71,573 of NZ_CAJXTC010000017.1, read as the reverse complement.
ATCAAGTTGGATTCGAAGTAGTTTCATAAAACGAAAAACCCGGGAACAATTGCTCCCGGGTTTTGCTTAAACAAAGTCTTGAAACAATGTCTAAAAAGACTTAAAGAGTTTCAATATATAAAACCGAATTGATGATCTTGTTTTTCTTCTTTTATTCTTCCTCTGCAGTTAATACCGCATTTAATTTGGTTGTATTTTCTACGGTTATTTCAACACCTTCTTCACGCGAAGTGTTATAGCCTTCTTTTTCAAATTCAACATCGAATATTCCGGCCTCAATTCCAATTATTTTATAATCGCCGTTTTCTTCTGTAAACGAGGTGGTATAAAGCGTGTCGGCCGCATAAACCGAAACCTGCGCTCCTTCAATCGGGCTGTCCTCTTCATCGGTAACCGTACCTTTTAATATTCCTGTTGTTGATGGAGTGGTTGCTTTTATTACCGGTTTAAAAAGAAAACCCTTTATTCCGGCCGGCGTTTTTGTATTCCCCTGAACAACAAACGATTTACTTACGTCGAAGTCAAGCAGAATCTCTTCTGTTGATGTACTGTCGATGTCAATTGCCGGATTGATTTTTACTTTAATACCGCTTTGTGATCCACTCGGAATTTTTAAATCGAAAACCGTTGAGTCGGTCAGCATAACACTTGCCGAGTCAATGTACAAACGAATTTCATTGTATGTTCCGGCTTCAATAGCGGTGTCGGCCAAAATTGCTGAAACTCCATTCGTCAGATCAAGAAGATTAAACGATTGTTCCTCTTCAGATACCGTAATGAACGCATTTTCAAGCTGATCGTCGATTTCGTGAATCTCAATTTTGCTAATGCTAACATTGGCTTCCGCAACCAAATCGGTAGGGAACGGAGCATCGGTTAAGCGAATAACCAGTTCTCCCGATTTTACTACCGGGTCAGTAGGATCAGGACCAATTTCTTCGTGTACATATTCTTCCTGACACGCCGAAAAAACTACAATTACCACCGCAAATGCAGCAATAATTAAAGTTGTAAACCATGTTCTTTTCCTGTTCATAATATTTTGTTATTCAATTCTGTTGTCCGACTTTCGAAAATAAAACAGATGGTTTCCCATTTCTCCTACCTGAGTTTTTGTTTTTTTTTATATTCGTGTAACAGAAGTTGTAAAATTCCAGTGTAAATTATTGACAGTGAGCAAAAAGAAAAACCTTGAAAAAGTTTGTAAAGAAAAGGTCTTCAAAGACTTGTTCATGGCGTATTCGAAAGATTTACACGATTTCCTGTATTATAAATTTGGTGAAAATAGTGCCCCGCAAGACATTGTGCAGATCGCCTTTCAAAAACTTTGGGAGAATTGTGCCGATGTTTCGCCCGAAAAAGCAAAGTCGTATTTGTTTACCGTGGCCAATAACGAAATGCTGAATGCTATTTCGCGCAGAAAAACAGTGCTGAATTATCGTCAGCAAAAACCAAAGGAATATACGGTTGAGTCGCCCGAGTTTTTGCTGGAAGAAAAGGAATATAACGATCGTTTGCAAAAGGCAATCGGGGAATTAACGGAAGAGCAGCGGGTAACATTTTTGCTAAACCGCATTGAAGGGAAAAAGCACCAGGAAATTGCCGAGATGTTGGGAATTTCGCGCAAAGCAGTTGAAAAACGAATATATACGGCCTTGAGAATTTTGCAGGAGAAAGTGGAACTGCGAAAAATTTAGCAAAACTAAGGTAGGAAATTGGTATATTAATCTGTTTATTAATTGAAACAATGGATAAAAGCGATAAAATAAGGAAGTGGCTGAACGGCGAAGTGTCGGATTCGGAGCAGAAGGAATTTCAGGCTTCGGAGGAGTTTGCTGAATTGTCGCGGCTAATGAACGCTGTGGATAATTTTGCTGCCCCGCCTTACGATGCTGAAAAGGAATTCGAAAAGCTGGCCAAAACCACCATTGAAAATAAGCCGGTAATTTCGCTGTATCAAAAATTAAGCTCGGTAATCCGTATTGCTGCAGTCCTTGTTTTTGTTGTATTGGCCGGTTACTTTGTTTACGATCTCACCAGCCAATCTGCTAATAATAAAGCTTGGATAGCCGAGCAAACCGAGGTTTATCTTCCCGATTCTTCATTTGTTTTACTGAATGCCGATTCGAAGATCCGTTTTGCCGAGTCGGGTTGGGAAAACAAACGAAATGTGGAATTGCAGGGCGATGCATTTTTCCGCGTGAAAAAAGGATCGCAGTTTAATGTAAAAACCAAACAGGGAAAAGTTACCGTTTTAGGAACCGAGTTTGAAGTAAAAGACCGGACCGATTTTTACGAAGTTACCTGTTACAGTGGTTCGGTTAAAGTGCTTGCTAATGAGCATTCTGTTGTTTTAAAACCCAATGATGTATTTCGAATCATCGATAATAAAAACGAAAATTACACTATTGCGAATAAAACTGAGCCTGATTGGTTAAATGGCGAAAGCAGCTTTAAAAGTGTTCCGCTAAAATTTGTTGTTGATGAGTTGGAAAGACAATACCAGGTGTCGGTTTCGGCTAAAGATATCGACCTCGACCAGTTGTTTACCGGAAGTTTTTCGCATAAAAATCTTGAAATTGCTTTGGAGTCGATTACATTTCCTGTTAATTTGGATTACGAGATTAACGGAAATAAAATTGACCTGACGATTGAAAGCAACTAAAACCCTGCTTATCCTATATTTTCTGCTTGTTTTGGTGAGTATAAAGTCTTTTGCTCAACATTCGAAACAAGAACCACTTGATCAGTTTCTGCATCGTATGGAGGCGAAATATGATGTTGTATTTACTTATGCCGACGAAAATATTAGCGGCATTGCGGTGAATATCGTATCTGCTGATTTGTCGCTCGAAGCATGTTTAAAGGAACTGGAGAAGCAAACAGAATTGGTTTTCCGGCAGCTTAATAACAGGTATATTGCCATTCAAAATAAATCTGCTGAAATTTGGGTTTCGGGTCAAATTCGCGATGGAGGAACAAAGGAACTCCTCGAAGGTGCGTATGTTTATACTTCGGGCAGTTATGCTTTGAGCGATGCAAATGGTAAGTTTTCAATAAAAGTAAATCAGAAAAAGGATTCGGCAATTGTAATCCGACATACCGGGTACAAGCTTTATTATCTGGGAGAAGATGACTGGTTGGACGATGCATCAATTGTAGACCTGGCACCTGAACTGCATGAAATTGCAGAGGTGGTGATAAACTACATTGCCAAAGGTTTGGACAAACTGCCGGATGGATCGATACAAATGAATGTAAAAAACCTGGAAGCGTTACCCGGGCTGGCTGAACCCGATGTTTTGCATACGGTGCAGGTACTTCCCGGAATTCAAAGTATAAACGAAACGGTTGCCGAAATAAATACGCGGGGTGGAACAAACGACCAAAGCCTGGTTTTGTGGGATGGCGTGAAAATGTATCAAACAGGGCACTTTTTTGGTTTAATCTCGGCATTTAACTCGCACCTAATCAATCAAACACGGATTGTAAAAAATGGTGCCAACGCCTATTATGATGAAGGAATTTCGGGAATTATCGATATGAAACAGCAGGATTTGCTGTTAAACAAGCTGGAGGTAGAAACGGGGCTGAATATGGTGAGCGGAGATATTATTTTTAAAGCTCCGATAACAAAAAAGATATCTGTGATTGCCGGCTTTCGTCATTCGATAAACAACCTGTTTTTAACCCCAACTTATAAAAGTTATTACGAGCGCGCGTTTGAAGATACCGAGGTGTTGTTAAACCTGCAGAAAACAGATAAGTCGATCGATAAATTCCAGGACTTTTCGTTTTACGATATCAGCGGTAAACTGCTGTATGATGTAACTGAAAAGGATAAAATTCGGCTCAGTTTTTTGAAGATCGATAATAATATCGCATACGAAGAAAGTGGCCTTTCGGGAGCTGCCTTGCAAAGTCGAAAAAGTAGTCTCGGGCAATCGAGTTATCTGGCTAATCTCAATTCTTCTCACGATTGGAATGAGAATAATTCAACGGCGCTTTCTGCATACATGTCTCATTACCTGCTAGATGGTGACAATATATCGGATGTTGAAAATGAGACACATTTGCAGGAGAACGAAGTTACGGACTGGGGTGTAAAACTGGATTCGAAAAATACGATCAGTCCAAAATTTTTATTGCGAAGCGGCCTGCAGTTTAAGGAAGTCGGTATCAGGAATCTGGATAATATTCGCGATCCGGGTTACTTCCGCGATGCGAAAGATGTACTTCGGATACAAAGTTTGTATGCCGAGGCAGAAAGTAAAAAACGGCTGGGTAAATTGTATCTGCGTGCCGGATTGCGTGCCAATTATTATTCGAAATTCGAAAAGTTTACCTTCGATCCTTCGATTGTTTTAAATTACAAGTTGAATGAGGCCTTTTCGCTGGAACTTTTAACCGAGCGAAAAAGTCAGCACACTACGCAGCAGATCGATTATCAAACCGATTTTCTTGGTGTTGAAAAACGCCGCTGGGTGTTAGCCAACGAAAACAGTGTGCCACTTTTAACCAGCGAACAATTGTCATTTGGGGTGCTATACAACCGCAATAATCTTTTGATGTCGTTGGAGGGGTACAAGAAAAAAGTGGAGGGGATAATTACGCCGAGTCAGGGTTTTCAGAATCAATACCAATCGGTGCATGCCATTGGCGAGTATAATACCTACGGCGTTGAATTATTGGTGAATAAACGATTCGCCAATACCAACCTCTGGACGAATTGTACGCTGGCCAAAAACGATTATAATTTTCCGGATTTTAACCCATCCGTTTTTCCGAATAATTTCGATATCCGGCATTTGGTATCGTTAGGTGGGACTTATACATTTCGGCAATTTGAAATGTCGGGTGGATTTAACTACCGAACCGGGAAACCGTTTACAAAACCGGCTCAGAATAGGCTAAGTGAAAACAATGAAATTGTGTATGAAGATGCCAACGCTTCCCGTCTTGATGAATACATTCGTTTTGATGTTTCGGCCAAGTACAATTTTACCGTGAAAGCGGTGAATGGCGAGGTAGGTTTTTCGGTGTGGAATCTCTTCGATCGCGACAATATTATCAATGTTTACTACCTGGTAAACGAGAACAATGAGATTGAACAAATAACACAGCATGCCCTCGGAATTACTCCAAATTTCAATTTTCGGTTGCGATTTTGAAAACCAGAGATTAGCTAAGTTGTTTAAATACAGTAGGGTGGTGAATATTATTTCTGCTTTGTTTTTTGTTTAATTAAGATATTTCGGAGACCGGACAATTTCAGGATAACTATATTTGCGGCAAATTCGTAAGTATTGTTCCGGATAAAATAGAGAGAAAAAATGAATAAAATTGTATGCTTGTTATTGATGCTACTTTTTTCGTTTTCGCTCAAGGCACAAAATGATGGGGAGTTTCGTACGCTTTTGCAAGAACTTCAGCAGGCTAATGATGATGCCACCAGAACCGAGATTCTAATTGAACTTTCGAGACAAACCCGCTCACAAAACCTATCAGAAAGTTTGAGTTATGCGCAACAGGCGTTAACTACCTCTGAAGAAGTAGGTGATCCGCTTTTAACTGCACAGGCCCACAATAATATGGGGATAATTTTATATCACATTGGTGTTTACGACAGGTCTTTAGAGCATTTTCTTGAAAGCAAAAAAATATATGAAAATACCGGCGAGGATAACCTCCTGATTGGGCAAATCAATAACATTTGCGGAGTACATTTGCAATTAGAGGAGTACGACAAAGCCTGGAATTTATACCAGGAACTGTTTGAAAAACAGAACGAATTGCTGGCGCGGGGCGACTCTTCGAATCTGTCACAAATGCATGTTTTTTATAACAGCATGGGAATTATCAGTGAAAAGCGGGGAGAGCTGAAAAAGGCACAGTCGTTTTTTGAAATGGCGGTTGAGAATGCGTCGGAATATAATTACGAAAACCGGCTGGCTTCGATCTATAATTCGATGGCAGAAAATTATTTTCGCCTAAATCAGGAAGATGAAGCGCTGCAAACGCTGCAGCTAGCTGTAAAATATAGCCAGGAATTTGATGACATGATCGAATTGTCACGAGCAAACCGGCAAATCGCTCAGTATCTTTATGAGAAAAACAAGATAGAAGAGGCGCTGACAAAAGCCTTGCAAAGTCTGCAGGCCGCAGAAAAAACAAAGTCGTTTGTACTGGAAAGTGAAGCGTATTATTTGTTGTACGAGATTGAACAAAGCGCAGGAAACTTCTCCGATGCACTTGATTATTATAAAAATTATACCACCCGTCAGGATAGTATTTTTAACGAAAAAACTGTTCAGGAAATCACACGCCTGGAAATGACGCATGAGTTTGAAAAAGAGCAGGAACAGTACAAGAGCCAAAACGCGCGAATAAAACTGATTTATGGAGTAATAATCCTGGGACTGCTACTTGGTCTCATCATTTTTGTGTTGTATTTCAGGCTGAATAAAAGCAAAGACAAAGGTGCGTACTTGGCGATGAAAACACTGGAAAAAGATCTGGAATTACGCGAAAGAGAACTGGTAATGAAAGAACTTTATCTGGTGGAGAAAAACCAAATTCTGAAAAAGGTAATAAAGCAATTGTCGGATGTGAAGGGTAAAGCAAAGTCGGAAGTTAAAGCGATACTTGAAGATTCCACCAAGTCGTTAAAGGCAAGTTTGAACAGTTCGGTTTGGGAAGAATTTGAAACCAGGTACCAGCAGGTGCACGAAGGTTTTTATGAAAAAATACGCGAACGATTTCCAGAATTGTCGCCAACCGAAGAAAAATTATGTGCTTTATTAAGGCTCGGAATGTCGTCGAAAGAAATTGCCGAACTTACCCAACAAAGTGTAAAAAGTGTTGAAGTAGCCCGTTCGAGACTGCGAAAAAAGCTAAATCTTACCAATACCAATGTTAATTTAAGTACATTCCTTGCCAATTTGTAAACGAACTTCTTACCCCTGTTATCTTTTCCTTTTTTTTCCTCAAAATATAAGGCTACAATCCGCGTAAGTTCCACTTGTTTAGGTATTTGTAAATATGTGAGAATATTTTATGTCATCGCGATAATTTCGTATGAGTGGTATTGTTATGGTCGTTTTTTAGGTTGTAGTGCACAAGCTAAGGGGCATCTTATACAATAATATCTCCTGAGTTTGATATTTGTGTTCCATAAAATCTAAAAAATTCTAAAAATGCGAAATTGCTACATTTCTAAGAAAATTACTTTTCTTTTCCTGATGCTGTTTTTGGTATCGGGGAAATTGTTTGCACAAGAGCCGGATGCCAGTCCGGTAAAAGGCGTTATCCGGGTGAAATTAACCCAGGAGGCTGCGCTGCAAATGGAGGGGCACTCGGATGGTTCTCAGTTAAATCCACTTCAAACCTCTATTCACGGGTTTAACATCCTGAACAAAGAATACAACGCAACAAGCATGAAACCCGTTTTTCATGTTGCTGGAAAATTTGCTGAACGTCAACGCAAGTATGGTTTGCATTTGTGGTACGAGATCAATATCGACAGCACCACAAATTTAAACGATGCACTTTCGAAATACGGTGATCTGGAAGCGATTGAATCAGCCGAATCAAAGAACCACTATTTCAGTTTCTCTGATGGCGAAATGGTTGAAGCTTCTGCAACATCAGAAAGAACTTTAGATGAAAAACCCAACGACCCGCTGCTTTATGCACAGTGGCATTACGAAAATACAGGTCAAACCGGTGGTACTCCGGGTGCCGATATTAACCTGATAAAAGCATGGAAACTTGAAGCCGGAAATCCGGATGTGGTGGTTGCAGTTATCGATGGTGGTGTAGATTACCAGCACGAAGATCTGGCTGCTAATATGTGGACTAACGAAGACGAAATTCCTGGTAACGGAATTGATGACGATAACAATGGTTACATCGATGATTTTTATGGATGGAACTTTGTAATGGGTGTTCCAACCATTGTGCCACATGAACACGGCACGCACGTTGCCGGAACTATTGCTGCTGTAAACAACAATGGTAAAGGTGTGGCTGGTGTAGCTGGCGGAAGTGGCAACGGCGATGGTGTTCGCATTATGTCGTGCCAGGTGTTTAGTTCACTTCCCGGAGAAACGGATGAGTACGCCGGTGGTTTTGAAGAGGCTTTTATTTACGCCGCTGATAATGGTGCCACTATCTCGAATAACTCATGGGGTGGAGGTGCTCCAAGCCAGGTAATGCTGGATGCCATCAACTATTACATTGATAATGCTGGTATCGACGAAAACGGAAATTCAACAGGTCCGGTACAAGGTGGTGGACTGCCAATTTTTGCTGCAGGTAACTTCGCAAGCTACAGCGACTATATTGGTTTGCCACGTGCTGCTTATCCGTCTCAGTACGATCTTGGAATTTCGGTGGCCAACACCAATCACTACGATATGAAATCAACCTCGTCGTATTTTAGCGAGGTAGTAGATATTTCTGCCCCCGGCGACCAGATTTATTCAACTTTGCCGGGCAACCGCTACGGAGGTCCGCACTGGGGAGGAACTTCAATGGCATCGCCGCATGTTACAGGTGTAGCTGCACTTATTGCATCAAAATATGCATATCACATTACAACTGATGAAATCACAGAACGTTTGTTAAGCACGGCTAAAGACATTGAGGCTCTTAATCCATCGTTTGCCGGCTATTTGGGTAAAGGTCGTTTGGATGCCTACGCCGCATTGGTTGATGATCCCGGTACGGTTCCGGCAATTGAAGATTGGGGTTTTTACAGTATCGATGAAAACACCTTTCACATTGGTTGGATGCTGGTAAAAAACATTCAGGATATCACCATCACTGATTACGAAATTATGGTAGCAGCCGGCGAAATTACCGATACTACTTTCTTCAAATCAACTGCAACTGTTACTCCTTTTCATTCGGCAGCCAGATATTCATTCGACCAGTTTTATATCGAGAATCTGGAGCCGGGAACTACTTATACAATAGCTGTTCGCGCCAAAGACCGTTTTGGTAATGTTTCAGGTCTTTCTGAACTGTTTACGGCGACAACCTGGAAAGCTGCCGATGTGGAACTGCTTTCAAACGATACGTTGGAAGTAAATATCGACGTTCAGGAAAGTACATTGGGCTACGACAGTTATTCGTTTCAGAATAAAGGTGAGGCTTACTCGCGTTACGATTGGTTAGTAAAAGGTTACGAAACATTGGAGCTAAAATCGGCCGAGACTTTGCCTTCGACATACGGATTCCGTTTGGCCATGCAAGAATTAAGCGATGGTGGCGAAATTAGTATTGGAATGTATGCCAGCCCTAGCTGGAACGAAGAAACGCCAAGCTATAGTTTCACCGACTCGGTAAATCACGAAGATCTAAGCACGCCAGATGTAATGGTTGGCCCCGGAACATTGAGTTATGCGCAGGAAACTACATTTGAAAGCTGGATGTATGCCAACAAATTTGTGGCCGATCATGATATGACTTTGTCTCATATGGGAGCATACATTGCAACAGAAATGTATGATGGATCAGAATTCGGTTTTTCTATTCATGTTGGAGGTGAAGATTACCCTGCAGGCGAACCGGTGGCTTCAACCGGAAGCTACATAAGTGGTTACCGCGACGGTGGCTGGTATTACACTACACTTTCGCGAAATGTTTCGGTGAATGCAGGAGATATTTTCTGGGTAACCGTAACAGCACCGCGAGGAATTTACTTGCCAATCGGGGCTAAAAATGCAACAGAATCGAGCTATCTGCGTAAAGACAAAAGTTTTGCCCGTGTAGCTCCTGAACAAAACTACATGACCGATATAGGTTCGGTTTTTGGCAAGTACCTGATGATTCGTGCATACGAGTCGGTGCGCAACAGCAGTTTGGTACGATTTACTCCTAAAAACGGCGATATTCAACCCGATTCAGTTCAGAAGGTTGACATTGAAGTAAACGGAAATTATTTCGATAACGGTACTCACCTTGTTGAACTGGTAATGAAACACGACGATCCTAAAAAAGGAGCACTATCGAAATTTGTAAAAGTAAATATTAGTGGGCAGCAGCCTAAGTTGGAGACCAACCTGAGTTCGGTTGATTTTGGTACTCAGTTTTTCGGAACTACCGAAAGTATTGAGCTGGAGCTGATGAATAAAGGTAAAGGAAATCTGAAAAACATTAACCTTAGCGGGCTGAACAGCGACTACGTTACTGTTTATCCAACGTCAATTCCTGAATTGAAAGCCGGGCACAAAACTGTTGTTACTTTAACAACCAAAAAACAAACTGCCGCGGCTAATTATCAGGGCGCATTATCCATTACCAGCGACGATGGTCAGTTACAGATTCCGGTACTGGCAAACTTTATTGAAGGCCCGGTTTTCGAAGCTCCTGCATCGATGGAATGGTTAGGCGAAAACGCCCGACTGTCAGGCGATATTATCGATACCACCATTGTTATTCGCAACGTTGGAACATATCCTGCAAATTTCAGTATTTCAGCTTACAGTTACATTCAGAATATTTCTCCCGAAAACGGAGTTATCCTTGCCAACGATAGTGTGATCATTCATCTTACTGTTGATTTAACCGACCGTTCGGCGTCGAACTCATCGAATACAACAATGACTGTTAATTACGATGGAAATCAACGTTTGAGTATTCCTTTCAAAGTTGAAATTCTGGGCGATCCGGAGATCACAGTCGACACCAATTCGCTTGAGTTTGGAAGTTTTGTAGCGGGCAGTGGAATTACTGCGGCAAGAACATTTACAGTGACCAACACCGGAACAGCAAGCGCTTATTACACACTCGACAAACCGTCTGCACCATTTTCAAACAGCGATTATGTTAGTGCATATTCATCAATATCTGCCGGAAGCAGCAAAACATTTACGGTTGACTTTGCTCCGCAGACTGTTGGAACATTCACCGATCAAATTGTTTTCAATCTGCTAACAGAGCGCAGTGGTGCGGTAGTTGAATCGTATGTTGTTAGCCTAAACGGAACAGGAGATACTTCTCCTGAAGCCAGTTACAATTTCGCAGGTGATTTTAGCAAAGACACACTGGCTTATGGCGATAATTTGGGTAAATCGGCCAATATCACCATTAGTAATAACGGATCGGAGAAAGACCTGAACTGGTCAGTTTCAGCTCCGGGATTTATTACCATCGACGGTAAAAAAGCAGAAGCCGATGGTTTTGATAATGGATATGGCTACTCGTACAATTACGCCGATTACGAATGGATCGAAATTTCGGAGACCGGAACTTCTTTGGCCGATTATTTTGCAAATTCAAGTCAGCGTTCGGTTACCTTCAGTTTCGATGGATTCGAATTCCCTTATTTCGGTGATGAATACACATCGCTTACTATTGCTCGTAACGGATGGTTTAGTTTCGATCCTGCACCGGGATCGTATTTTGGAAGCTCTTCGCACGATCTTCCAAACAGCTCAACTGGCACAAGCTATGCAAATGCTGTAGTTGCTCCGTTTTGGGTGAGCAGCGGGGCCCTTTTAGGCGACGATTCTGATCTGTTGATCTATGAAACCGAAGAATATGTTGTGCTTCAGTGGAACCACACTGGTTACTACTATCGCGGTTATGGTGGCGATTTCACTTTCCAGGCTGTTCTGTATCCTAATGGCGATTTCAAATTCCAGTACAAAGCGATGGAAACTACCGGAGAAAACTACCTGCCGTATTACCGTGTAGGATTTGAAGGTCCGCTTGGAATTTACGGTTTAACAGAGAACGAAGATTACAGATACGGGCATGCGGCCTACGAGGGAAAAGCAATAATGATTCAGCCGCCACTTTCTGGTACTCTTGCCGCTGGCGAATCGAAAAATATTCAATTGCAATACACATCTGAAGGTTTAGAGGTTGGCGATTACACCGGAAAAGTAAATGTGTTGACGAACGACGTTAATAATTCAACTAAAGTTATTGATGTGGCACTTTCAGTCACCGGCGAATCAAATGTTTCGATCAACCGCGAAGAACTTGTTTTTGATGACGTAACATATTTACCTGCAAATCCGCTAACCGGAACAGAAACACTCTTGTTGGTCAACAACGGAAGCAAACCTGCAAAACTGACTTCAGTAGAAATTACAGGTGCAAATCCTGAGGTTTTCTCTACTGACTTGACAGTGAATTCTGAAGTTCCTGCTTTCGATACTGTTGCTTTCGAGGTCGTTTTCACTGCTGAAAATGCAGCAGCCAACACGGCTGATCTGATCCTGACTTTTGATGATGGCACTGAGCTAAACGTTACCCTATCAGGAGACGCAGTTCTTCCTCCGGTATTCGCGTACGATCTGTTGGAGACACTCGATAACGATACCATGAAACTGGTTGTTAACGAGAACGAGCAGAACAATTTCCGTATTCAGTTGGCTAACCAGGGAACTGAAAGTGCATTGAATTACTCTATTACAATGGGAATTCTGCGTCAGGGATGGGGAACCAACGGAATTAGCGAAGCAAGCGAAACCTGCGAAGTATTTGCTGATTCGTTGAACTACGATATACCGGGCGAGCCAATGGGATTGTACGGCAATGGAGGAGAAGCTAAAGTTAGCACAGCCACTTTGTTTACAGTAACACAACCTGAAGGATTCACGCTAACACATATCCGTGATTACTTCAAACGTGGCGAAACAACTGCTCCATACGTGATCCGAATTCTGAAAGGAAACGATCTGAGTACTGCAGAAACAATCTACTCGGAAGAGTATTTTACCGACAAAACTGAGTTTGGCTTGTATACTATTCCGCTTTCTCAATCATTCTACTTCGAGCAGGGAAGCCAGTTTTTTGTGGTAATCGATTTCCCAATGGAAATGCAATCGCTGTTTGGATTCGATTTCAACTCACCAAGTACCGAAGGAAAATACTGGATATCATACGACGGATCGACAACATGGGAAGAGCTGCCTTTTACTTATACCTACAAAACACACGCGCTTTCTTCGCATCCGGGACAATGGCTTACTATTGACCCACGAACTGGAGCTATCGAAGCCGGCGCTACTCAAAATGTTGACATCACAGTGGATGCTTCATTGTTCGAAGCCCGTTCGTACCAAGCACGAATGAGTATTACGCACAACGATCCAACGCAGAAAAATCTAAACGTTCCAGTATTGTTGAGAATTAACTCTGCGCCGGTAATGGAGTTGCCGGATACACTAACACTTACCGAAGGTGAAGTTAAAGTGTTGGAAATTCCAGTTACTGATCCTGAAGGAGATGCAGTTGTTTCGGTAGAAGAAACTGCGGCGGTTGCATTTGCCGCAAGCAATTTTGCAAATGGAATCCTGACAGTAACTTTATCGCCTGATTATTCTGCCTCAGGAACATATACACTGGCATACAAAGTTGCTGATGAGTATGGTGCGGCCAAAGAATATACTTGCGAAGTAACGGTTGAAAATACTAACCGTGCGCCAGAGGTCGTAACCGATTTGAGCGACCAAACGCTCCACATTAATTACGATTACCGTTTTAATTTTGGAGAGTTGTTTGCCGATCCTGATGGTGATTTGTTAACCTATTCGATTACCACTGAAGTTGATGGTGTTGTTGAAATTTTCACCATGAATTCAGAAGCCATTATCGTTCCGTTAGGAAAACACATGGAGACGATGTTGCACATTATAGCAACAGATATTTATGGTGAAACTGCCGAAACAAACTTCATGGTTTCAACCAAACCCGGAAAGCAAACCTGGGTACCAAATGTTTGGAATCCGAACGCAATGGTGATCGAGGCCGGAACTCTGTACGAAGAAGTATTTGGTGTTACTATTACAAAATCGGCAGAAGTTGTGGAGAGTTACATTGCTGAAGGACCAGACTTTGTATCGGCAAGATTAAATGGCAAAGATATCGTACTCGAGATGGATCCTGATCAGTATGTTGAAGGCGAATATTACATCAGCCTAGCAACTAAAGATGCTGATAACAACACGATTTATCACGAGGTTAAAGTTGATGTCTTAAAATCGGGTAATACAGTAACTGATATCGACGATTTGAATGATAAACCTGAAATAAATGTTTATCCGAATCCGGCAACTGAATTTATCCGCATCAGTGGATTGAATAGCAATAGCAAGCAAACAGTGCGTATTTTCAATAGTCAGGGAGCTGTTGTTTACAGCGAACAATTGAACGCATTGAATAACGACATTTTCGAATACAACGTTTCTGAGTTGAACTCAGGAACCTATCATATTCAAATTATTACAGACATTGATGTTGTGAGTAAAACCTTCGTTAAATTGTAACAGGTTAGTTTTTAAGTTTGTTAAAGCCGTCGGAGTTATCCGGCGGCTTTTTTTGTTTTTAATTTCCTGAGTCTTTTTCCTTTGAGGTATCGAAAAACAGACCAGAATCCTTTTGAGTTTGGGAAATCATTTAATCTCTTAATTCAAAAAGGATATCAATAATTTCAACCGAAGGCGGTTCAATCACTTTATAAGCTTTCCCGATGGTTTGGGCTAATTCTGATTGCCGAAATTCGTTCAATGATTCATGCGAATCCCAAATGTAAACCCCACCAAATTCGCCGGGAGCCTCCAATTTTACGTAGTACTTTTGAACGATGCCGGGGATGGCTTTAAATTGAGGTGCTCTGTCGTGAGCTACCTGTAGCAATTCTTCTTCGGTTAAAGTTGTTTTTAACCGAACAAATTGCATTACTGTTCCTTTCTTTTTGTCATTCATAGCTTTTGTTTTATTTGTTCCGATGGTGTTTTTCCCAAAACGGCAGGCTGTAACAGCATCTGTTTGTTAGTATAAATTCAACAATTGGATTCCAGTGTTGGTTTATGGGGATCATCTGGACAGTGTTAGTATTATGTGAATGTAAGTATTGTTATTACCAACTTTTTTCTAAATTCACTCGTAATAAAAAGCAATTATACCAAAAGCGCTACCAGTCATGAAACACACATTTATTATCCTGTTACTAGCTGTTTTGTTTTCGTGTTCTTCTACCGGAAAATTAACCGATGAAGTGTTTAATTACACTTTAATCGGGAAAAGTGAAATGGAAATTTATACCCGGTTGGGAAAGCCTGAAAGAGTAGTTCCCATTGCCGATGGTGGTAAAGAATTGATTTACGAATTTTACGGGAGGGATGTAACTTTGGTGCCCAATAAATCTCCTGTTGTTATTAATTCGCCCGGTGCACAATCTAATTTCCGTTCGCCGAACTGGGACAACTCGAATCTTACAACGTCGCCCGAATACACCGCCTACAATCGAAATGTAACTTACCTGAAAGTAATGTTCGATAAAACAGGCAAGAGTTACCGTTTTGAACAAAACTTGTCGCGCGAGCAGCAGGAAATGTTTTATGAAAGTTTTAAACGATACATGCCAGACGAGGAGCAATCCCAAAGAAAATAAGTATCAATAGGTAGTGGGATCTTTCTCATTTCGTTGTAAGCCGTTTTTATCAATTTTATTCTCCTATTCGCGCCATTATTCAAAATTATTCACATGGTTTTTAAACTTTTTAAATGAACTAACGTTTAAAAAGAGTATATTTAAATGCACATAAGATTGATATGAATTTAGTGTGTCAAATGAATTGTTGATTCGATTTAGAATTATAAAACCATATAAATTAACGATTATGGCATGTGTAAATGGCGTGAAGCCACTGAAAAAAAAGAAGAAAACAGAAAATCTAGTTGAAAATTTAAAAACGGAGGAAAAACCAATGAGTGCAACTATGGTAAGGCAGTTAATGCCGGAATTTGAAATGGAAGCGTACGATGCAAAAACCGGTCATTTCAAATCAGTAAAAAGTGAAGATTATAAGGACAAATGGACAGTGGTATGTTTCTATCCTGCCGATTTTACCTTTGTGTGTCCAACCGAAATTGCGGCAATGAATGCGCATTACGATGAATTTCAGGAACTGGGAGTAGAGCTCTTGCCGGTGTCTGTCGACTCAAAATTCTCTCACAAAAGATTTGTAGAAACAGAACCGATTCTGAAAGGTTTGAAACTTACAATTGGAGCCGACACTACTCAGGAAGTTAGTCGTGCATTTGGTGTTTTAATTGAAGAAGAAGGAGTTGCTCTTCGAGGACGTTTCCTGTTCAATCCTGATGGTGTTTGTGTGGCACAGGAAGTTCAGGCTGATTCTGTTGGTAGAAATGTAATTGAGTTTATCAGACAAATTAAGGCCTGGCAGCATGCGAGTAAAACCGGCGAAGTATGTCCGGCAGGATGGAGACCGGGTAAGAAAACACTTCCGGTGAATACCGATGTAGAAAAAATGACAGGTAAAGTAGGAGACTACATTACGCTGGAGGAAATACTGAGTTAAACAATAAAAGGAGTTTATGGAATTAAGGTGCTGTGAAATTTTTCATATCACCTTTTTTCATTTCAGGACCTATGTGAAACAGAGTTATTCCCTGATTTTATCGGCCACATGCCAAAGGTCAAAATCGCCGTAATGTTCCAGCGAATTTCCACAGTGAACGATAATAATCTCCTTATCGGGAATCACATAAATATTTTGTCCCAGATTGCCGGAAGCCATAAACTGAAAAGTTGAATCGCAATTGGCTTGTCCCCACCACTGGTAAGTGTAATACACATGTTTGCAATTATCGCCGCCAAACCAATCGGGGTAAATGTCACGAGGGATATCTTTCTTTTCTCGCGTAGACGTCAGCACCCAGTCTTCAGAAATCACCTGTTTGCCGTTCCAGTTACCGTTATTTAAGAAAAGCCTGCCAAAGCGAGCATAATCAATAGCCCGCGCAATCAATCGGCTGGGCATGTATTCAAAGCCCGATCGTTTACTGTCGATGGAAAACAGCGCATCGTACGCCATAATCTCCGACCACAGTTTTTCTTCCAGGTATTCCGAAACGGTTTTGTTTGTAGCCCGTTCAACAATCAATCCCAGATAGCTGGTGTTGTAATTATTGTACTGAAACGATTTCCCGGGTTCTCTGTCAATTTCTACCTTTTTTAGTAATAGCTTGCGAACATTTGGATGATAATATCCGACAGCTTCGGCGTGCCACGGAAGGTGAATGTATGTGCCCGGAATATAACCGGTAAAATACTTTAATCCCGATCGCATTTCAAGCAGATTTTTAATCGTTATTTTTTCAAAATCAGAATCGCGTTCTTTGAGCTCGGGAATGTATTTGGTCATCGGATCGTCAATGCTGGCAATCAATCCATCGTCAATTGCCGCACCAATTAAAAACGAGATAAACGACTTGGCCATCGATTGCGAATGAAAATAAGATTCGCGCGAAAAGCCGTTGAAATATTTTTCATACAGAATGGTGTCTTTACGAATGAAAATCAGTGCTGTGGTTTGTGATTTTTCTGCCCACTCATCAAACGAGCTAAAGCCCGATTGGTCAACTCTGTCTTGAAATAAGTTTTCCACAAAATCTTCATCAGGTGCTTTTGCAAACTTAAAAGTGTCGGTTGAGCCTTCGATTTTCCTGTTTTCGAATTTTTGGTAGTCGTAAACATCGGCCACATTCATTGTCGCTAAGCGATAAACATAAGTTGGCGAATATTTTATGCACAAAACAAGCAGGAAACCTACAATTAGCACAACAGGCGTAAGGAGGATAATTTTTAATGCTTTTAAAAGGGTCTTCATCGTTTTATTTTATATCTGAAATAGGTAACGTTTTTCGTTTTTAATTACAGTTTTTTTGTGAATGAAAAATTAGCCGGTGGTTCCCATCGCGTTGGCAATGGCATTTACCGAAAGCAACAATTGGTTGAGGATATCTTTGTTCTCGTCGGCATCGGCATCTTGTAGTTCACGCCATTTGTTAATGTAATGCACCTGGTAATTGTGCAGCGTAATAAGCGCTTCGGCACGTAATTGCGTGGAGAAATAATGACTTTTACGCCGTTCTTTCATAGGGCGTCCCAGCAATTCATTCATAATTTGCTGCGTTTTTTCAAACTCTTTCAGCAAGAGATTTAAAACCTCGGAACGTGTCTCAGTATTTTTTACCAGGCCACCGTAAAGCTGCATAATGTCTTTGTCGGTACTGGCCAAACTGGTGTCGACATTAGTTAAAACATATCGTATAAACTGGTTTTTAGGAATCAGTTTTTTTAGTTTATCGTATTTGTCGGGGCATTCTTTTTTCATTTTTTCGAGCGTCGATCCAACGCCGTACCAGCTGGTAATGTGGTAGCGCGATTGTCCCCAACTAAATACCCACGGAATTGCCCGGAGGTCGGAGAAACTTCTTTTGCCGGTACGTCGTGCCGGACGCGAACCAATTTTGCTGTGCTCAATCACATCGATTGGTGTGGCCTCCTGGTAAAAATCAAGGAAATGTGGATTTTGAAGCAGTTCGGTGTAAGTATTGAAACTTTCCTGCCCCATAAATTCCATAATTTCGGCGATATCGTCGCCATCTTCTTCGGGCGTTTTGTGCAGCAGCGTGTTTAGCGCATTCCCCGACATCATTAACTCGAGGTTGTAAACGGCATTAATTTTATTGGCAAATTTCTTTTCAATGCTCTCGCCTTGCTCGGTAATTTTAAAGTTGCCCGAAAGTGTGCCGTGTGGCAGCGAACGCAAAAACCAGTGAATTGGACCGGCACCGCGACTTATAGAACCACCTTTTCCGTGGAAAAACTTAATATCGATGCCGTATTTTCTGCCCACTTCAGTAATCTCTTTTTGAGCCTTGTACAAAAACCACGCACTGGCCAGAATTCCTCCGTCTTTGTTGCTGTCGCTGTAACCGATCATAATCTCCTGTGTTTTTACAGGAAGGTTTTGCGCCTTACGTTGGTATTCCAAGCTGTTCTGTACCTCCGGATAACTAAAATATTCCTCTAAAATAGCCGGACTGTCGATCAAATCCTGAATGGTTTCGAAAAGGGGAACAACATGCAGTTTAATGATCATCGTTTCCTGAAAAAGCGTAAGACCGGCTTCGCGTGCAAGAATGTAAACCGTCAGTAAATCACTCGCACTTTGGGTCATGCTAATAATTAGCGAACCGATGGAGTAGTGCGCATATTTCGAGATATGATTGTTGAGTAACTGGAAACATTCGATCGTGTTTTTCGATTCGGTATCCAGCTGGCTGTAATCGTGGGTAAACGGCCGCGCCGAGTGCAGTTCCTTTTCCAGAAATGCCTTTTTAGATTCTTCTGTCCATTCGGTATCTTTTACGTTAAATGGATCAGATTTTTGAACCAGTTGTTGCAGCGCCAAATGGTAATAGCGACTGTTCTGCCTGATGTCGAGTTCGGCAAGATGAAACCCAAAGGTTTTGATAAAAAAGATGGACCGGTTAACCGACTGGTTGGCGATGTCGTTATAATTGGCCTCTAGTAAGGCGCTTTTTAGCAGCTCCAGATCTTCGATCAATTGTTTTGAGTTGTCGTAGGTGCCTTTAGCATCATCCAATTCAAACGACTGTTTCTGCCCGATATTTAGTGGCAGTTTATTAATAAAAAGCTGCACAATAAGTTTAAACGCTTCGTTTTTCGATGCCGAAATAATCGATTTCGTTTTGTTACCCGTTTCGGCCACCAGTTCTTTAAAACGGTTAACCATAAACTCCGGAAGTTCCGATATTTCGAAATAAAAACTCAGGTCGTCTGCCAGTCTGTTCAGCTCATTTTTAACTGTGATAAACGCGTTTAAGCGAAGTTTATGCAATGCTTTTTTAGTTACTTCGGCAGTAACAAGCGGATGTCCGTCGCGGTCGCCACCAATCCAGGTGCCAAATTTTAATCGCGGAAAATTGTTGTTATTGATTAGTGCGGTGGAATCGAAACCTGAAAATTCCCAGGCCTGAACAAGCCGGCGGTTTAACAGGGGAACCACTTCTGGGAACACATTTACAAAATAGTGAATGGCATTATCCAGTTCGTTTTCCACTGTTGGTTTTTCCATGTAAAACTCGTCGATGTGCCAAATTGATGAAATGACACGTTTCATTTCTTCGCGGTTTTCCTGCAATTCGTACGAGTTGTACATCGAGTTTTCTCGCTTAACCAAAAGCAGGTAGAGCTCGCGGTATTTTTTCAGAATTACCGGACGTTTGGCCTCGGTGGGGTGCGCAGTTAAAACCGGCTGTATGGAAATATTGTCAAGCGATTCGAGAATTTTATCCTCTGCAATTCCTTTTTCTTTTAACAGATTTATGCTGTTAGCCCACAATCCGTTTGTTGCAAGCAGCGAATTGCCTTCTTCCGTTTTTCGGCGTTGTTGCACCGCTCCGTTTGTTTCGGCCAGGTTTAACAGCTGAAAACAAACCGAATACATATTAAAATGCTTTTGCGAAAAATGTCCGGCATTCTGTGTGTTTTCGTCACCGATCCATGGCATGACGGCAGCCACTTCTTCCTCGCCATTTTCAATGAGTACTTCGCGGAAACAGGTTAAAAGAAATTTGAGATCAGAATAAGGTTTTCCAAGTTCCTGGATCAAAATCTGCAGATTCGACATCGTGCTATAGTTTTTATTTATAAACCATAACAATTTAAACGAAAAAAGTTTCTCATCATAATTTTTTTGCGACCAAAAAAGTTGGTGTAATTTAATTTGTAGAGCTGTCAATTATTTGAAATTGAGTGTGATGTGATTGGGTAGATTGCACTTGGGGGATAGAGACAAGGAGTTGAAAGACTTTGGACTAAAACGAGATAATGACTTGCAGCAAAATCGATTTTGCTACAGATGAAAAGGAATTTAGGGAAAGCAAACAGCTGCCGTACTTTCTTCAACGAATTTTTAGGCAGGAACGGCACACATTCGCAGTGCTTCAGCGTTTAAAAAGGCATGTGCCTGACCGTACGATTGCAGGTTGCGATTTGTGGTGAAGATATTGATCTTCAGGTTCGGATGATCAACCTCTTCCGAAAACACCTGTAATCTCCTTGGTGCGTTTTGCGCCGGAATTATTTCGCCGGTTTCGTAGTTGTACGAAAAATCGCCATGTTCGGCAAAGACAAACTCTATGCCCGATTGCCCGATAGCTAAATCGTAAAAACGTGAAAAAACAATGTAAATTCTTCCGTTGGGCATTCCGTAGTAATGCGCAGGAAAAGCAGTTGGTAGGTATGATGCAGGGGTTTTGTGAATGATTTTTGCCAGTGCTTCCATATCGTTTCAATTTAAAATGTTATCAATAAGCGATAGAACCAACTGATATTGATACCGACTTCTGCGTGTCGTAACACTAATAAATTATCAAAGCTCCACTTTGGGTGGTGCCTGATAGTTTGCCTATATAAAAATGTTAATACGTCCTTCTACATATATATTCCTTAAATCGCTAAAAGGTAATCCCTCAATGGTTTCCTTTCATGCGATTTAAGGTTTTTGGTGATTCAATTGGGCAATTAGCGGATGATGCCTCCGAAAAATACTGAATTGGAGAATAGTTTATTGGTGCCCAGCCATGTTCCTCTAAAACTCATATCATCGAGATAACTGATCAGTTTACCTCTTCCAATATTTTGAACTGAAACTATCGGGGCTCCTTTGAGGCGGTTTATGTTGTCGTCCGAAACCCATCCGCTTAGGTACGGTTGTTCGCTGAATTTTACCGGTTCAGCATATTTCTTTTCCAGCGAATTGGCAACTGTAATGTCGTTTTTGAAAATGGCCAGTTTATCATCAGAATAGCCGTAACAAAGTGGGTGTGTGATGTCTATTTCTGATTCGAAAATTGCACCGCTGATGTAGTTCAGGCTACGTTCTTTACTTCGCTCGGCATAGGTGAGGTAGCGTGTTGTGTCGGATGCTACCGGTTTTTTGAAAGTGATGTTGCCAAATTCATTTTTAGCGGCCCAAACGGCTGCATCTTTACAAACAATCAGGTTGCCACCGTTTTTTACCCAGGTTTTCAGTTTGTTTATGTCGTTTGAGTTCCATTCTCTTAGCGATCCTGTCAATATAATGTTGTTGTATGGTGCCAGATTAATACTGCTTCTTTTGTCCATATCTGCTAATGTGATTGGAATATGATAGCGTTGATCGAACAGGTGCCAAATTTCGCCGGACTCACTGGAGCTGGCGCTGCCGCCTACAAACATCAGCATGTTGGGTTTTGTAAGGTGAGCAAAACTACCACTACCCATGTCAATTCCAGTGGGTGAAAGCCCGGTTGAAAGTGCATAAAAATCAATTCCTGTTGACGTGGCAATTTGCTGAATAAAGCGGTAAAGTGCATCCGGTGATAAGCGCTGGCCGCTGGCAGGAATAAATATCGTTCCATAACTGAAATCTTCATTGGAACCATCAAGTTCAAACGAGAATTTTTCGGTAGCTACTTTGGTAATTAGACCTGCCGTTTGTAATTTGTAAAGTACTTCCGGAACATTGTATTCATTCCATCTGAAAATGTATCCCACTCCGCTTTTCGCTCCAATAACTTTTCCGGTAAGTTTTTGGGCTTCAACCGGCTCTTCACTGGCTGAAACACTTTTTAGCGATTGCAGACCGGCAACCGGAATATCATAAGCATGTGTAAATGTCCATGTTGATACATCATAAAAGGTTGTGTCGGTGAAACTGTGAATGTCTTCAAATATCGATTCAATAAGCCTTACCTGTTTTTGTTTTGTTGGCACAATATAACTGGTGCCGGCCTTAAATGTAATTTCGTCAGCCGTTAAATCACTGGTGTTTTTATACACTTCAATTTGGTGTTGATTCAGGAAATCGATAAACATCTGGGTTTTAACCTTGTCGTATTCGCTGCCAAAAACATAAGCTTTTGTCGGGTAGTTATCGGCCACTTCAAAGGCCGACTGATAAAATTCTTTTTGCATCTGAAGCAGTTTGTCGTGCATAGATACAGCTGCTTCCAAAGTAGACAAAGTTGTGGTGAATTGGTTTCTGATACCAAAAGCCAGTTTTCTCAATCCATTGTCTGTTTGGCGAACGCGGCCTTGAAACCGGGCTTGTTCGAACAAAATACCAATGCTGGCATTAACATCCGGGTACGATGAGCCTTTTCCATAATAGTAGTCGTCATACTGTTCTTCAGAAAAATAGGTAGAACCGATGGCATCTAGAAATTTAGCATGATATTGTGCTATTTCATGTGTAAGCTCGTAGTTTCTTTCCGGTGTTAAAGGATTGTTCCGACTGGGAACTCCCGGCTGAAAAAAGAAAGTAGAGTTAGGACCCATTTCGTGATGATCGGTAACAATATTCGGTTTCCACTCGTGAAACTTTTCCACCCGCCCTTTACTTTCAGGATGTACCAACAGTAAATAATCGCGGTTTATATCGAACCAGTAATGGTTGGTTCTTCCTCCGGGCCAAACTTCGCTAAACTGGCGCGAATTGTTATCGCCGTTAGCCGCATAGCTTTGATGCATGTTTGCCCATGTGCTGTGCCGGTTAAAACCATCCGGATTTAAACACGGATCAACAATAACAATTGTTTTATCGAGCAGCTCGTCGATTTTGGCACCTTCTGCTGCAGCAAGATAATAAGCTGAGAGCACTGAAGAGTTTGTGGCACTCGATTCGTTTCCGTGAACTCCATAACCGAGATTTACCACAACTGGCACTCCTTCCATTGAAATTTCTTTATCCGGATCGGAATAATCATTGTGAAGTCGTTTTAATTCATCTAGCTTACTGTGGTTTTGTTCAGAAGTAAATACCAAATGAACAAGCGGCCTGTTCTCCCATGATCGGGCATACTCATACATAATAGCGCGATTGGAACTTCGCGCAATTTCTTTCATGTAATACAAAACCTGATCGTGTGTAAGGTTCCATTCTCCAACTTCTTGCCCGAAAAACTCTTCAGGTGTTGGGATTTCGGTATTATAACTAACGTCGTCAGGTAAAAAGTACGACAGTTTTTCCTGTGCTTGTGAAAAAATTACAAAAAATAAAATTGAAAGAGTTGTAATAGATCGCTTCATTTTAATACTATTGTTAAATATAAAGAAGGGTAATTGGTTTATTGGTTTCGAAAGATTGAAAAAAAATCAGACATTTTCAAACAAAAATGCTAACAAAAGTCATGCTTGGCTAAAAGAGTGTTATTGTTTGTTGTGTTTGTTTAACAATTTGTTTTAAATTGTGTCGAAATTAAACCTGCGAATAAAATCAAAGTCAAACAATTTCTAAACCAAGGTTCAAAAAATTGAAAAAATCTTTTATTAATTATATGCTCCTGTTTTTATCTCTTTTGTTGGGGAGTAATACTGTTTTGTATGCCCAGCAAATTGAAGAGGTGAAAATAAGCGGTTCATACCAGAATCAGCTGCTTGAGCAATTTTTGAATGACTTGGAGACCAATTATAACTTACGGGTTTATTACAAAGACTCCTGGATTGAAAATTATACTATCTCCAATCAATTTGAAGACACTCCTTTATTACAGGCGCTAAATAATGTATTTTATGATTCGGAACTGACCTATGATTTCTTTCAGAATGACGGAATTGTGGTTTTCAGAAGGTCGGCAGATACGCGATCGAAGTTTGATGATTACAGTCAGACATTGGTGGTTGGCGACCCGATGAATTTAGGACGATGCAAAACAGCAAAACTAAAGGGGCGGGTGCTCGATGGAAAAGACGGATCACCGCTGGTTGGTGCCGTGGTTTATTCAAATAAACTTCAAAAGGGTACCACATCCGATGCGAGCGGAAATTTCGAAATGGATCTGCCTACCGGCGATTTAAAATTAACGATCACCTATATAGGTTTTGAAGGATCTACAATTGACATCCGAATGATTGAAGATGGTGCTGCAGATTTTCGTCTGTTTGAAGAATCGCACAACATTGATGAGGTTACCATTTTGGGATCGGACGCCGATGTGCCGCGTGCGCAGATGAGTATGGTGCAAATGAGCGGAAAAGAAATTCAACAATTGCCTGCGTTAATGGGTGAGGTTGATGTGTTAAAAGGACTAACAATTTTGGCGGGTGTACAAACCGTTAGCGAGTTGTCGTCGGGTTTTAATGTGCGTGGTGGAAACACTGACCAAAACCTTATTCTGGTAAATGGTAGCCCGGTATTTAATTCATCGCACCTTTTTGGTTTTATGTCGCTCATTAATCCCGATGTTGTGGAGAATGTGCGACTTTTTAAAGGTGGAATGCCGGCACGTTATGGTGAGCGGGTGGCTTCGGTAATGGAGGTCGATTTTAAAGAAGGAAACGACGAAACCATGCGAGTTTATGGTGGAATTGGAATTATAAATTCGCGCCTTGCACTTGACGGGCCCTTAACAAAAAATAAAAAACTTACTGCTGCCATTGGTGGACGTAGTTCGTATACCGACTGGTTATTAAAAGAAATTCCGAATCTCGACTTAAACGAAGGCGTTACTCATTTTTACGATGTTTCGGGGAAATTGACGTATAAGTTCAATCAGCACAACAAATTAAGTGTAATGGCTTATACCAGTTTCGATGAGTTTAGTACTAGTTCACAATCGATTACGGAGTATGGTAACTTGCTGGGTAACCTAAAACTCAACAACCGTTTTGGTGAGAAATTTTACGGC
Organism: uncultured Draconibacterium sp.; assembly: GCF_913060805.1. Taxonomy (GTDB): domain Bacteria; phylum Bacteroidota; class Bacteroidia; order Bacteroidales; family Prolixibacteraceae; genus Draconibacterium. Next base: position 46,046 of record NZ_CAJXTC010000017.1, on the reverse strand, counting down.
GAGTTGGATGCGGCCTATAGTCGTTATGATTACCGACTTACCGATTTGGCCGACGATAAACCTTACGAAGCTTATTATCTCGATAACCAGTTGCAGTACAGTTCGACGGGGTATAATTTTAAATGGCATCCGAACGAAAGGCATAACGCAGAAGCCGGTTTTAAAGCAGTTTACAACGAAATCAGTCCCGGTGAAATTATTCCGCGACATGATACTACCGTAATTATCGGGCGAAAATTGGCGAAGGAGAAAACGCTGGATTGGTCGGTGTATATAAGCGACGAATTCCAAATCTTGCCAAACTTTTCGATTGTGGCCGGTTTGCGTTACAACCATTACAGCAATATCGGTACGCCGGTTGTTTATCTGTACGACGAGGACCAGCCCAAGACGCCGGGAACGGTTGTCGACTCGCTGCAGTTTGGCAAAAACGAGGCTTCGGCAACTTATAGTGGAATTGAGCCAAGGCTGGCGTTGAACTACGATCTTGACATGAACACTTCGCTGAAATTCAGTTACCAGCGAACACGACAAAATATTTTTCAGCTAAGTAATAATGCGGTAATCTCGCCGGCCGAGACCTGGAAAGCTGCCGATTACCATTTAAAACCACTCATTTCCGATCAGGTGGCAGTGGGGCTTGAAAACAACTCGTTGTTCTCTGATGTCGATCTTTCGGCAGAGGTGTATTATAAAAATCTTCAGAATTTAATAGAATATAAAAATGGTGCCCGGCTGATTATGAACGATCATGTTGAAACGGCACTTGTCCCGACTAAAGGTTATTCATACGGAATTGAGTTGAGCGCCCGGAAAAACTTTGGACGTTTAACCGGTTATGCCAGCTACGTGTATTCACGTACAATGCGAAAAAATACCAGCGAGTTTGATGAGGAAAACCTGTGGACCGGCGATTATTACCCGTCGATTTACGATAAACCTCACGATTTTTCGCTTACAGCCACTTATCATATCAGCCGCCGTTGGCGTTTCTCAAGTAATTTTGTGCTTGCTTCGGGGCGACCTACAACCTTACCCGAAATTAAATACGAATTTGCCGGAGAAGATCTGGTCTATTATTCAGACCGAAATAAGTACCGGATGCCATCGTATCATCGTTTAGATGTTTCGATAACTTTCGATGAAAACCTTCGGAAAAAGCGCATGTGGAAAGGTAGCTGGACCCTATCGGTTTACAACTTGTACGGACGAAACAACCCGTATTCGGTATATTACAAAAAAACAGTTCCGGGCGAGAGCAATCACTGGACCCGCTATTCTTTATTTAAACTGTCGGTAATCGGTATTCCGGTACCTTCATTAACATATAATTTTAGGTTTTAATGAAGCATATATTCACATATGGTTTTTTGTTGCTCATCCTGTTAACAGGGTGTGAAGACATTTACCGCCCCGATATTGATAAGGTGGACAATGTTTTGGTTGCCGATGCAAGAATATCTGCCGATAACGATATCAACTATATTCATCTGTACGAATCGGTAGGTTATTACGATAATGCCAGTACGGGGCCCGCTGTTACAAATGCTAATGTTAGCATAATTGATAACGACGGGCAGGAGCATCAGCTGCCGCATTATGCTCAGGGACAATATGAACTAAATATGCACATTGATCGCAATAAGCAGTATAAGTTAAAAATTGAATACAACGGAGATACTTACGAGTCGGACTTTGAAAAAGTCCCGCAAAAACCGTCGTTGGATACTATTTATGGAGTTGAAGAAACTTTAGTTGAACTTGTAGGCGGCGAGAACGATGTTGATGCTGTTCGAAGAAGAGAAGGCGTAAGGTTATATGCCGATATTTCAACGAATGAAGAGATGCCCTATTTTAGGTTTACAACCCATTATGTTTTGCAATATTCATATTCAGTTGTAACGAGCCCAATGGCTCCGACCGATTATTATTTTGGTTGGAAGCATGTATATCCACAGGAAGGATTATTTAATATAGCTTCTCCTCCGGAGTACTCCGCTTCAAAAGAAATTAAGAAACATCCGCTGTTTTTTATTCTAAATACCAGAAGAGATTCAATAGGGCACCATTTCGAAGGTTGGATTGTTATGCTTTATCAGCATGGATTAACTGAAAGTGGACACGGTTATTACGATGATTTGAATAAACAGCTTGATGCAGAAGGAAAAATATTCGATCCATTGTACGTGCAGGCGCGCAGTAACATGGAATGCACCACTAATTCTGACCAGGTGATTTTAGGTAACTTCGAAATTTCCTCCTCTAACGAGACACGTTATTATGTAAGATATGTTGGAAAGGAGAGTGGTTTTATTTTTCGGCCGATCGAGGAGTTTTACGACATCCCGCCATCGGGCGAGCTGAAGAATATGGTACCGGAATTCTGGCAGTATCCATAAAAATGAACGAATGAGCAGAGCTTTAAAAATATTACTTCTTGTTGTGTGTGTGTGGGCCGGGTTAAAATCCATGGCGCAAACCACCTCCAACCGGGAACTTGTAGTGTTTACCGATCGCGACTTTTGCATTTCGGGAGATACTTTATGGATAAAAATGTATGTACCGCAAGAGATGCAGAAATACGGAAATATTGTTCGTTTGCAGCTCGAGTCGCAATCCGGAAATTTAATTGCATCGCGTGCCGTAAAATGCAACGAAACAAATGCCGAAGGTTTTATTGCTGTGCCCGATTCGTTACAAACCGGGTTGTATTTTGTGCATGCCTTTTTTAATGCGCAACGTAACAACGGAGTGCTGAAATGTATTGGCAAGTCGGTGTATGTTTATAATCGTTTTGAGGAAGCAATTGACCGCTTGCCGGTAGTGGAAAACAAAACTGCAGTTATTGAAACGGAAAACTCGGCTAGCCAGATCACAATAAATCTTGAAGCTCAAAATTATGGCCGCCGCGATGAAGTAAAAGGTACCATTAATGCCGGAAGCAACGAGTTTGCCTACATGGTAGCAAGTGCTAGGATAATTGAACCTTTTTCGCACGAAAATACCGGATTCCTGAACTTCGAGATGAAAGACCTGAATGAAGGTATTCCTGAATTTTCGGAAAAAGACGGAGTACTGATCAGTGGCCGCCTTAGCGACAACGAAACAGGTAATGCAAGCAACGAATTGGTGCTGTTATCGGTTACCGGAAACGAAACTTATCTTGATTATTATTATCCCGATTCAGCAGGGCTATTCTACTTCTTTTTGGATGATGCAATGGGAAATGCTGACCTCATTATCCAACCTCTTGCAGTTGGCGATAAATTGTACGATGTAGAATTGATCCCGAATTTTATGTCGGGCGTGCAACAATTAAAATTCGACACCACTTTTATAAATCCAAAACAGGCTGAATCTATTGAAAACAGCCTAAAAGGTACCTTCTTTAATAAGCTTTTCCGGGGAGTTTCCATCAGTAGTAACGATGCTTTTGAGATGCCAAATCCCTACGGAATGCCATTTTACGGCTGGCCCGATAATCATGTTATTCCCGATCTGTTTATCGATTTACCCAACTTTAAAGAGATTTCGCGCGAGTTACTTATCGGCTTTCAATACCGCGACCGAAACGATGAGGTTACTTTCAGGATGTTAAATTACGGACAGGATCAGTTTTTCGAAGATGAACCGTTGCGACTGATCAATGGAATTCCGGTGTTTAAAAATTCATTCTTTCAGAATTTGAAATCAACGGAAATTGCCTCGATCGATTTGGTAAAAAGCGAACGTATTTTCGGCGACCTGCGTTTTAAGGGCGTGCTCATCGTGTCTTTAAAAGATAAATCGAATGGCTGGTTGGCTCAACAACCAAATATATTTCAGATGAAAGTGCCGTGTATCGAATTTCCGAGACAGGCCAATTATGCCCCAAAAGGAGAGGGTAGGGCACAACCCGATACCCGTAGGCAGTTTTTAAACGAGGTGGTTGATACCGATGGAAACTGGCCATTTAGTTTTCAGCTTTCAGATGTAAAAGGAGATTTGGAAATTAAAGTTGAGGCGATAACGAAATCGGGAGAACTGTATAGAACGTCAAAAATAATATCGGTACAATGAGCAGCTTAATAAAATATACAGGAGTGGTTTTGGGAATGCTGTTTTCGTTTGTTGTGCAGGCTCAGGACACGGGGATCGATACATATAATCTGAATAGCGAATCGAATAATCTCGATGGTAAAATGCTTGGCGAAGTTCTTACGCTTAGCGCCGAAGCCAATTATTACTTTTTGTATCCCGACGACTGGGTGGCGGGCTCGATAAAATTTGTAAACGGCAATGTGTTCGAAAACCTGCGATTGCGTTACCAGGCATTCGACGATGAGCTGATTTCGTACAACGATAACGGACGTTTTTTATTCCTGGTTGAAAAAGAGCTGGTGGAGAGTTTTACGTTTCAGGATGGTAACCAAACGCGCAAGTTTGTTCGCCTAACAAAAAACAACAATCAGCAAACCAATATGTATTTGGAAGAGTTGTACAAAGGACCTGTTAGTTTAATGGTTAATTGGTATATCTACCAACAATCGGTTAGCCCTTATCGCGATAGAAACGGGATTACGCGCGCTGTAGATTACCAGTTGCACAAAGACTATTATTTGTATACTGATCGGGATGGTTTAACAAAAACACGCCTTAAAAAACGTGCTTTACTTACGCGCTTTCCTGAAAATAAAAAAGAAATACGAAAACTTCTTCGCAAAAATAATCTGCACGTAAGCGACGAAGAATCAATGGTTAAAGCACTTCGGCTATTAACCGAAAATAATCTTACAGAATAAAAATTTTTGTTTAACGCAACCCAAGCGCAGCTTCTTGCATCTTCATAAAAACAAAAAACTATTATGAAGAAACTACTTGTGCTGCTGTGCATTTCGGTGTTGTCGCTTTCCGTTTTTGCGCAATCCGAAAAAGGTCATGTCTACCTGAAAAACGGTTCCATTATTAAAGGAAAATACACGTATACAAACGACGGAAAACAATTGAAAATAGAATCGGCCGGAAATGTATGGATTTTCGATGCCGATGAAGTGGATCACATTGCCTCAAAGCGTGAAGTAAGAACAATGTTCGACGAAGAAGCCGTAACGGACGTAAAATGGTTTTTCAGAACCGAAATGGGTGTTTTAGCCGGAAATTCGGATAACAGTCAGTCGGCGCCATTTTCTCTTACCGGCTCGGCAAACTACCTGGTAAATCCGAATTTGTCGGTGGGTTTGGGATTTGGTGTTGAGTTTCTGAAAGAATCGTACATGCCCGTGTACGCCAATTTCGAATACCGTTTTAAGAAACAGCTATCCAGCCCCTATGTATTTTTTAAAGCCGGTTACCAGGTTCCTATCGAAGACTCGAACGAAATTTATTACGATGTGTACCCCATGTGGAGCAGTTTTGCGCCGTGGCCGAGTGATATGGGCCAAAACGGTTTCGACTGCAAAGGAGGAGTGCTTGTAAATCCCGGTGTTGGATATCAGCAAATGTTTTCCAATAGTTTTGGGATGAACTTTGCCGTTGGTTACCAGTTTCACCGCCTCAGCTACGACGGTAATAACGACTATTCGCTCGATATCGACTACAATCGCGTAACCGTTAAAATCGGTATTATTTTCAACTAAAAACCACAGAAAATGAAGACAATCAAAAATATATTTCTGCTACTGTTTATAGCGCTGGCTTTTTCAGCGTGTATGGACGAATACACCGAAGAGTTTACAGCCAATTCGCCGGTTTACCTGAGTTATGAAGATTTGCGTGCCGGAGTACAATCTGCCGACTCGCGCGACCTTGTAAATCCGGGAAAAATCTATTTTAAAGATGGCTACCTTTTTATTGTTGAGCAATTTGAAGGCGTGCACATTATCGACAACCAAAATCCTGCCGATCCGCAAAATGTTGGCTTTATCGAAATCCCCGGAAATGTTGATATTTCAATAAAAGACGATATTCTTTATGCCGACAGTTACATTGATTTGGTTGCTATCGATATCAGCGATATTAATAATCCCGAAGAAGTGAACCGTGTTAAGAATGTGTTGCCTTATACTTTGCCTCCAGCCGATGAAGATTACCGTTTTGCCGAGGTGGAAGAAGACAAAGGTGTGGTTACCGGATGGGAAATTAAAAAGGTGCGCCAGACAATGGAGTACCACTATTACCCGATTTACCGTTGGGGTTACGCCGAAGATGCCATGATGGATGCCGCTCCCGGGTTGAGTAACGGAAGTGGACAAACCAGCACTTTTGGTGTTGGCGGATCGATGGCCCGCTTTGGTTTGTACGACGATTATCTGTACGCCGTTGATGAGGCCAACCTTCATGTTTTCGATGTAAAGGCTCCGGAAAGTCCGTCAGAAATCGGAGAACAAAACGTAGGATGGAATGTGGAAACCATGTTTATTTACGACGATCATATGTTTTTGGGAACACAATCGGGTATGCGCGTTTTTAACATCGAAGTGCCAACATACCCGGTTTATGTCAGCGATTTTTGGCACGTTACAAGTTGCGACCCGGTGGTAATTGCCGATGGTTATGCCTACGTAACTTTGCGTGGCGGAACTACCTGCGGAAGCACGGTTAACCGCCTCGATGTTCTTCAGCTGGCCGACGATTATGTGGGTAACGATCTTATTGCGTCGTATCCGCTGGAAGGTCCTTACGGACTGGGAATTGATGGTGATGTGCTTTTTGTTTGCGACGGCGATGCCGGGCTTAAAGTTTACAATGCCGAAGATAAAACGGCCATTGACGATCATATGATCTCGCACTTTGCCAACATCAACACCTACGATGTAATTCCGCTAAACGGCTACCTGTTTATGATTGGCGACGATGGTTTTTATCAGTACGATTATTCCGATTTGCAAAATATTACCCAGGTAAGTCACATTCCTGTTTACAGCGAAGATTAACAGGCGAAGACACTTTGGGTCCTCCAACTCTGAAAGATATCTTAAGGCTCGGCAAACTGTCGGGCCTTTTTATTGTTATACGGTTTGAGTAGATTGATAATCTGTGGATAGCTATTTGAAACACAATAAACAACAACGTAAATTTATTTGGGTTTTTCAAATACAAATCGGTAAGATTCAATCGCTAATTAAGGCAAAATTGTATTTTTGCTGTTTGAAAAAACTAAAGGAAGAATAGACGGATGAAGAAGAAAATTTGGAGAAGATTTGTAGCACCGTTTTTAGTGGTGATGAACATTGCGGTGGTAGTCGTTATTCTGGTATCGGCGCAATCGGGGAGTACTGAAGTAATAGTGAATAAAGAGGTGAAATACGAGCCTGTTGAGTTGCCGGACGAAGTTAGTTTTGCCGGCGAAAAAATGCCGCTCGACCGCTTTTATGTAAAAGAAGCACTCGACCGCGAACTGCTTTCCAACGCTTATTTTCATTCGCAAACCATCCGTTACATAAAACTGATTCCTCGTTATTTTCCTATTATCGAGCCCATCTTAAAAGAGCACGGCATACCTGATGATTTTAAATACCTGGCAGTGGCCGAAAGCGGATTAAATCCGCGGGCTGTTTCACCTGCTCGCGCCGTTGGTTTTTGGCAGTTGATGGAAGGAACAGGAAAAGATTACGGGCTGGAGATTAACAGCGAAGTAGACGAGCGTTACCACATCGAAAAAGCAACTCATGTAGCCTGCGAATACATAAAAAAAGCTTATGAAAAATTCGGAAGCTGGACAATGGTGGCTGCTGCCTATAACCGCGGAATGACAGGAGTAAACCGCCAGATTGTAAGACAAAAGGAAGATGATTATTACGATTTGCTGATCACCACCGAAACAGCGCGTTACGTGTATCGTATTGTAGCTTTGAAATTAATTCTCGAAAACCCGGAGAAGTACAAGTTTTATATTCCCGAAGAGGATAAATACCAGATCATTCCAACTAAAAAAGTGGAGATAAAAGGTTCGGTATCAAATTTTGCCGACTATGCGCAAAAACAGGGATTGAGTTATAAAGTCTTCAAAGATTTCAATCCGTGGCTGCGCGAGAATGAACTCACTTATTCGGGCAGAAAAAGATATTGGGTAGAAATTCCGGAATTGTAAAAGCCGATTACTAAAGTTACATCGCCCCAAACTTGTATTGATTGTGCTGCTGAAATTGTTAGCAGCACGAAATTGCTTAAAATGACGAAAAAGAAAGTAGAAACAGATACCGAAGTGCAACTGGCAGAGCTGGAATCGGAAGAGAAGATCATTGTTCAGGGAGCTCGTGTGCACAACCTCCGAAATATTGATGTTGATATTCCGCGAAATAAACTCACCGTAATTACCGGGTTGAGTGGAAGTGGAAAATCGTCGCTGGCATTTGACACTATTTATGCCGAGGGGCAGCGTCGTTACATCGAAACGTTTTCGGCTTATGCACGCTCGTTTCTCGGAAACATGGAACGTCCCGATGTGGATAAGATCACCGGTTTGAGTCCGGTAATTTCCATCGAGCAGAAAGTAACCACCCGAAATCCGCGGTCGACAGTTGGTACGGTAACCGAGATCTACGACTTTTTGCGTTTGTTGTATGCCCGCGCCGGCGAAGCGTTTTCGTACAACACCGGCGAAAAAATGGTAAAGTACACCGAAGAAAAGATCATTAATCTGATTAAGAGTGATTTTGCGGGTAAACGTATTAATATTCTTGCGCCTGTGGTAAAAGGCCGTAAAGGTCATTATCGCGAGTTGTTTGAGCAGATTCGCCGCAAAGGATTTCTGACTGCACGTATCGATGGCGAGCTGACCGAATTGATGCACAACCATAAAGTTGATCGTTACAAAAACCACTTTATCGAAATTCTGATCGATAAGTTGGTAGTTGACGAAGCCAGTACAAAACGATTGAAAGACAGTGTGCAAACGGCCATGAAACATGGCCACGGAATTTTGATGATCCTCGATCACGATACCAACGAGGCCAAATATTACAGTCGTTTGTTGATGTGTCCGACAACGGGAATTTCGTACAACGAACCGGCGCCGCATAACTTTTCGTTTAACTCGCCACAGGGAGCTTGTCCGAAGTGTAACGGACTTGGTCGCGTTACCGAGATCGATCTCGACAAGATTATGCCCGAGAAAGATAAAAGCATTCACAAAGGTGGAATTGCACCGCTTGGACCATACAAAAACACACTTATTTTCTGGCAAATTGAGGCACTTGGCGAGAAACATGGTTTCACGCTAAAAACGCCGGTAAAAGATATTCCTGAGGAAGGACTGAACGAAGTTTTGTTTGGAACGAACGATCGCATTCAGCTAAAAAATACACCGCTTGGTAACAGCATGAATTACATGATGAGTTACGATGGGGTGATAAAATACATCGATAATCAGCGCGAAGAAAGCACGTCGAAAACGGCACAGAAATGGGCCAACCAGTTTGTAAAAACTATCGAGTGCCCCGAGTGTAAAGGCATGCGTTTGAAAAATGAATCGCTGCACTTTAAAATCGATGGAAAAAATATTTCGGAACTGGCAAAGCTGGATCTCGACGAACTGGGCGAGTGGCTCAATGGTTTGGAAGATCGTATTACGGAGCGTCAGTTAAAAATTGGTGCCGAGGTGATCAAAGAAATCCGCGACCGCCTTGGTTTTATGTTGGGCGTTGGCCTGAATTATCTTGCGCTCGACCGAACCGCACAAAGCCTATCCGGGGGCGAATCGCAGCGAATTCGTTTGGCAACGCAAATTGGTTCGCAGCTGGTAAACGTGCTTTATATTCTTGATGAACCAAGTATTGGTTTGCACCACCGCGATAACCTGAAACTGATTCAGGCGCTGGAGCAGTTACGCGATTCGGGGAACTCGGTAATTGTGGTGGAACACGATCGCGACACCATGTTACATGCCGATCACCTGATTGATATGGGACCGCATGCCGGTCGTCATGGAGGAGAGGTAGTGGCAGCCGGAACACCGCAGGAAGTGCTGAAGTCGAAATCGCTGACGGCCGACTACCTCAACGAAAGAAAAAAGATTGAAGTGCCGGCCGTGCGCAGAAACGGGAAATCCGATATTTTTAAAATCACAGGTTGTTCGGGCAATAACCTGAATAATGTTACGGTTGAAATTCCGCTGGGAAAATTTATCTGTGTTACCGGAGTTTCCGGCTCGGGAAAATCGACGCTGATAAACGAAACGCTCCAGCCTATTTTAAGCCAGCATTTTTATAAATCGCTGAAAGATCCGCTGCCCTACAAAAAGGTGGAAGGATTGGATCTGATCGATAAAGTTATTCGCGTCGACCAGTCGCCGATTGGTCGCACACCGCGTTCGAATCCGGTTACGTACACCAATGTTTTTGGCGACATCAGAAGTTTGTTTGCCCAGTTGCCCGAAGCAAAAATCCGTGGTTATAAACCCGGTCGCTTTTCGTTTAATGTAAAAGGCGGACGCTGCGAAGAATGCCAGGGCGGGGGATTGAAACTCATTGAAATGAACTTTTTGCCCGATGTGTATGTGCATTGCGATAAGTGTAACGGCAAACGCTACAACCGCGAAACGCTGGAAGTGCGCTACAAAGGAAAATCGATCAGCGATGTGTTGAACATGACAATCAACCAGGGCGTGGAGTTTTTCGAACATATCCCATCTATTGCCAATAAGCTGAGTACTTTGCAGGATGTTGGTTTGGGCTATATCACGCTGGGGCAGTCGTCAACAACACTTTCGGGCGGCGAATCGCAACGTGTAAAACTGGCTGCCGAGCTGGCCAAACGCGACACGGGAAAAACTATTTATATTCTGGATGAACCTACAACTGGTCTGCATTTCGAGGATGTACGTGTACTGCTCGAGGTGCTGAATAAGTTGGTGGAAAAAGGAAATACGGTAATCGTTATCGAGCACAACATGGATGTAATAAAAGTTGCCGATCACATTATCGATATTGGTCCGGAAGGCGGAAAACACGGTGGTAAAGTTCTTTGCACAGGAACACCTGAAGAGGTGTGCAAAAACAAAAAATCGCATACAGCCAAATACCTGAAACAAGAGTTGGGATTGTAGAATTAAATTCTAGTGGCGAATTCCGAATCTTTTTGCAAGGTGTGCCCTTAGATCCGCCTTCGAGAAAAAGCGTTAAGAAAATAAATGGAAAGAACGTAAAGAAATCAAGTCTGTTTGACGATCGTTAGACCTGAAGCATGAAGGTCTAAAAGGAGGAGTTTCTTGATTTTAGTGAAAGGAATTTATTTTTAGTTTTTTATCGTCAGTGGTGGCTTTTTTGAATACTTTTTCAGCTATAGGAAAAAGTATTTCCCGTCCGGAAGGACAATTGAGAAAAGTTGTTTATAAAACTGAACGTTGTACGTACTCCATACCTGAAAAACTTGTGTCACTACTGTAATTGCTCATCGCATTTTCATACATTTACCTGTAGAAACAGATGACAGTTACTATGAAAGAAGTTGAAATTTATTGCCGAAATACACATACATCCCATACTTATCCTATGGGTACATCATTGCTCGAAATCAGTAATGATCTGAATATAAAACTCCAAAACCAAGTTTGCGGTGCCATTGTAAATCATCAGGTTAAGGAGTTGTCGTTTTGTGTGGTAAAACCCAAACACATCGAGTTTATCGACTTTACGCATCCCGACGGAGTGAGGATGTACATCCGCAGTTTGATTTTTGTTTTGTATGCTGCCGTAAAAGAAGTTTTTCCGCACGTGGCATTCAAGGTGCAAAACGGTATCAGCAATGGTTATTTTTGCGAATTACAGGGACTGGAACGCGAGATTTCTGACTCTGATATCTTTTCCATAAAACAGGAAATGAATGCGCTTATCGAGGCCGATATTCCTTTTGTGAAGAAAGGCATTATCACATCGCACGCTGTTGATCTGCTGGCAAAACAGGGGCTGGAAGATAAAGCACAGCTGTTCGAACAACAGGGAAGAATGTATTCCTACCTTTATTTTCTGAACGATCTTGGCGATTATTTTTACGGCAACCTATTGCCGTCAACCGGATATATTTCAAATTATGGTTTGGTCCCGTATTTTGATGGTTTGTTGTTGCAGATACCCCGGCGAAAACACTTCAAGAAATTGCATAAAATCGTTTACAACGATAAACTGTTCGAGATCTTCCAGGAGCAAAAAGACTGGGCGGAAATTCTGAACGTTTCCACCATAGGTAGTTTAAACGATTTTGCATTGCAGAACCGCAGCGGCGATATCATAAAAATATCGGAAGCACTGCACGAGAAAAAGATCGCTGAAATTGCCAATCAAATATCGGCGCGCGGAAACGGAACAAAGGTGGTGCTGGTTGCCGGACCGTCGGCTTCGGGAAAAACCACATTTAGTAAACGATTGGGTGTGCAACTGGCAGTTAACGGCATGCATCCGTACCAGGTGTCGCTCGACGATTATTTTGTTGACCGAGAACATACGCCGAAAGATGAGCACGGAGAGTACGATTTTGAAGCATTGGAAGCCATCGATATTGAGTTTTTTAATCACCAGCTGATCGAACTTTTTGAAGGCAAAGAAGTGCGTTTACCAAAGTTCGATTTTCACAGCGGCAAACGCATGGAAAACGGAAGAACGCTAAAACTCGATAAAGATGATATTTTGATCGTGGAAGGAATTCACGGAATGAATCCCGGTTTGCTGACCGATGTAAAGGAACAAAATACGTTTAAAATATTTATCTCGGCGCTTACCCAGATTTCGGTGGATGAGCATACGCATGTTTCAACGGCTGATAACCGCTTGTTGCGACGAATGATTCGCGACTGTAAATACCGTGGTTATCGTGCATCGGAAACGATTAAACGCTGGCCCTCGGTGCGAAAAGGAGAGGAGAAAAATATATTCCCTTACCAGGAAAACGCTGATATAATGTTTAACTCGGCAACCATTTACGAGCTGGCAGTTTTGAAAAAATATGCCGAGCCGATATTAAAATTAGTGCTCGAAAACCAGCCAGAGTATATGGAATCTACCCGTTTACTGGAGTTCCTGTCGTACTTTAAACCCATCAGCGATCTGGAAATCCCACCAACATCGCTACTGCGCGAGTTTTTAGGCGGTAGTAGTTTTGTGTATTAATCTTGTAATTAGGACTAATTAGTTACCGGTAAAAAATAATAGATTACTTCGCTACGCTCGTAATGACTCCAGTTTAGGGGGCATTAGGCAGCGGACAGTAGACTATCAGGCCGACATGAACATGTTCATTGTCCGCTGCCAACTTTGTACTCTAATTATGTCATTGCGAAGGAGTGAAACGACTGAAGCAATCTAATTCAAATGCTTGGTAGCTCCAAATGGCTACAGCCAAAGGGGGAAGGATTAAATTTGTTGACTTAAGTTATATCAACCTATTCTGCCCCAAACGCCGACAACACCGGCAGTGCTTTATTATCAAAATCGAATACAGCCTGGTTTTCCCATGGCGAGGCATCGGTGGCTTCCGGGCCTTTCCAGGCAATGAGTTCAGCTCCCCAGTAACAAAAGCCACGGCCTTTTTCCACTTCGTCAAACGAAATTTGTTTGATACGTTCGATAAACTGTTGCTGTCCTGTTGTTGTTGCCGGGTAATCGGGCAGAATCAACTGGTCGTCTTGCCCCACAATATTGTTAGTCCAGTCGTTCCAGTCGAGCGTAAAAGGGTAGGCGGTTTCGGCCAGTACAATCTCTTTATCAAAGGTTTCGCTCAGGTTAGTCATGGTGGTTTTCAGGCTCGTTAAACTTTTGCCATGCCAAATGGGGTAATACGATAAGCCAATCATGTCGTAATCGAGGCTGCGAACCACATTAAAAAACCAGTCTGCATTGTTGAGACCTGCATAATGGATCATAATTTTAGTAGTCGACGAATTATCGCGCACAGCCTGAATTCCTTTTTCCATCAACTCCCGAAACTGGAAAGTCTGGTCCTGAATGTTTCCTTCGGGATGCAAAAAACCACTGTTTATCTCGTTCCCGATTTGAATGTAGTCGGGCGAAATTTCGGTCACTATTTTTTGAGTGTAAGCGTAAACACTGTCTTTTAATGCTGCATAAGAAACGCTGCTCCAACGTGCGGGCTTGCTTTGTTGGCCCGGATCGGCCCAGGTATCGGAATAATGAACCGTTAACCAAATATCGAAGCCTTTTGCCTTTAGTTGGTTGGCAAATGTTTTCACCTCGTTAAAACCCGAATGTTCGTTCTCCGGATCGACCCACAAACGCAGGCGAACCGTGTTCACACCATTTTCTTTTACAATGTCGAGAAAATCTTTTGCATTGTTTTCAAGATCGTAAAAAGTTGGATTCGTTAATTCAATTTCGGGTAACTGCGACAAGTCCATGGCCGAAATCAGCTCTTTAGTTTCCGGATCGGGTGTTGGATCAACCGGATCGTTGTTATCGTCGGAGCATGCGGCAAAAAATAGTACTACCATCAGCAGCATGTATATCAATCTAATTCTTTTCATCTTTTCTGTTTTCATTATTTTCAGGATGACAAATGTACCTTTCAGGAGAATAAAATACAAGTTCTGCAGCCCTTATGTTTGTTCTACATTAGGCAGTTTGTAGCTTTTGTAAGCTCCGGCTAAACCCAATATCGACAGCAACAAAATAACACCTTCCACCGACAACAGCGAAACCAAAGCACTTAACCCACCCACGAGCAAAAGAATGATGCCGATAATCGTGTTACTCACCGACACGTAACTGGTGCGCTCGTTTCCGGTGGCCATATCGATTACATAGGTTTTGCGGCCCAAACGAACGCCCTGGTGGGCAATACCTAAAATGAACAGCACAATCGGATAGAGCCATTTTGCACTTCGCAAGGCATCGAAATACGAAATAGTGATAAAGATAAAGATGCCCAGAATGGAAGCTATCAGCACCGCCACCGCCATAATATTTTTGCTCGACTTATCGGCATATTTACCCCAAACCGGCGAACTAACAATCGATGCCACCCCTTTGGCAATAATAAACAAACCTAGCAGATAGGCCTCTTTTCCCACATACTCCTGCGCAAGGATAACATAGAACGGGGCCGACAGCGCAGTACATAAAAGCAGCGTGCGGGCAACGATAAAATCACGGAAATGTTTATCCGTTTTCAGCAGGCTAAAACTCGAGAGTATACCTTCTTTATCATCTTTTTCGTCCTGTATATCGCTTGGAAATTCCTTTACGCGCGAATAAATAAACGCTGCCACCAGCCATGTTGCCGAAGCAAAAAAGATAATATTGGTGTAAAAGTTTATAGTAGCACCATTCGATTGATACAACATAAACAACCCTGCTGCCAGCACCAACACGCCCGACAACGATACGGAATAACCTTTCATTCGTCCGCGGCGGGTTTTGGGGATGGTTTTCCCGATAATGTCTTTCGAGGTCAACGAGCTCATACTTCGCGACAAGCTAAACAGCACCACGGCAGCTACAATCAGCCATCCGGCAGTAAAACCGTTAAAGTTCAAGGCAATAATTCCAATGGCTCCGATGGCCACAAACTGCAGCAAAGCGCCAATTACCCACAGCCATTTTCGGATGGAGCGTTTGCGAATGAACTGCGCAAAAACAACTTGTGGCACCATCGATCCCGATTCACGCAGCGGCACAATTAAACTAATGAGGTACACCGGTGCGCTTACATAGCTCATTAACCAGGTTAAAACGGTTTTTGGGTTGCTCAGCGTATCGCCAAGCTGGGTAAATACATTACTGAAAATTTGTAAAAAGAAATTGCGGGGAACATATTTGCAGGCGTCTTCGGTAATGTCGGTACAAACACCTTTTTGGTCTCCTTTATTCAAGTAATGGTAAAGTTTCTCAAACATGCTTTATTTCTCTGCTCAACTTAAATTTGTGGAATTTACAGGTATAACAGTTAGACAAAAATATGGTTTTGGGATGGCTCATTTTTTAACATGGAGAATAATATTCCAATTTTACTAATAGCCCATTCTCAAACATTAGCATTATCTTATCATCCGAAATCAATTGGGGGAACAGATAAAATATGTAATTCTGCTTTGGTTCATCAACTACAAATCTATTGTCAAAAGATTTGGGAAAATAAGTTCTAATATCCGTGAGACTAGTTCTGTGATTTAAATTTTTCCCCTTATAGTTTAAGTTAATCGTTGTATCAGCTTTGAAATCGATATGTTCGATGATATAGTTATCATCAGTGCCAATAAAATTCAATGACTTATAATAATATTGCAGAAATTCCTGTTCTTGCCAATCTTCTGAGAATCCTCCACACTCGTAATGAGGATTAACGATACTATCAGGTTCTCCAAGGCAAAAAGTTAGTTCTTGCTTTTTCGGGTGTAGATTAACCCTTCCATAATAAACTTCATCCAGAGAAATAGTATCATAGCGTAAACTATTCCAATATTCTTGCCTGTCAAAATCTTGTGATTTGGCATACATCCAAAGTATAGTGGCAAACAGTATTAAAGCTAACTTATTCATATAGTTGTTTTTTTGATCATAATAACGGAAACTTTCATGTGTTTGGTGGTAGCCTACCATATGAAAAATTTTAAGCCACTGGCTTTTCATTTTTTATGAAATCCATTTTTTAATTGTAGAAACGATAATTTTATTCTGTTTCAGTTCTAACTTATATAAAGCACCATTTCCATTTTTTGGTGCGTAAAAACAGCCTACGTCTAAAAATCCAATATTTTTATAGTAATGAAGAACTTGCCAACATTCAGAACCAAGATAATCAGCAAGAATGTTCCTTATAAAGTCATAATCTTCAAGATTGATTTTTTCAATATTCCTGTATGAATCATCAAGTTGAATGATTCTTATAATTCTTTCATTTACATGATTTTTTTCAACTGAAGAATAGTCCGCCAAAAAGTGTTTTACATTTTCTGAAGAATTGGATTGAATTGCTTTTTTATAAAGTTGATGTGTGAGTTCCGGGGATAATAAATGTACAGGAATTCTGCATGCATTTATTGCACTGTCAATCCCATAATTATCTGATATTTCTATTAATCCATTTAAGTTAAAGGTCTCTAATTTCTGACCATATAATCCCAATGAAGAAATCAAAAATATTAAAGTTGCTATTTTATGTAGTTTGTTCATCTAGTTTGCAACTAAGTATGTATAACCCAATTTTTCGTGGAAATCTTATATTCGGGTGCGTATTCAACTGTATTTATTTTTACTGCATTAAATATAATTATTTTTTTATGAGATAGAAAAAATGAATTGGAGTATAAAACAAAAGCCCGGCAAAAACCGGGCTTATTATTGAGAACTATTTTACTTCAGCAGAACCTCAGATTGTCGGTTATACAGTTCGGCCTAACGATAAAATCATTTCGAGATTTACAGTCATACTGAGCGAAGTCGAAGTGTGACAGAGATGTTAGCTCTTAGGCTGACAGACTTCCGTCTTCGGGCTTCTGTCTTCCAACTCTCTTATTTCAACGAAACTTGTTTTTTCAAACGAATATCGGCTGATGAAGCACCAACCAGCAATTCAATATCGCACAGGTCGTCGTCCCAGGCATGCAACTCTTCGTTCCAGTATTGCAGTTTCTCAACCGGAATTTCCAACGTTACAGTCTGGCTTTTGCCCGGATCGAGTGCCACGCGTGTAAAGGCTTTTAGCTCTTTAAACGGCCATTCAACCGAAGGATTAATGCGGTGCACATACACCTGAACCACTTCTTCGGCAGCCATTTCTCCGGTATTGCTCAGGTTGAACGACAACGAAATAGTTTCGTCAGCGCCGTAACTTTCTTTGCTTGTATTCAGATCGGCATATGCAAATTCGGTGTACGATAAACCGTAACCAAACGGATACATTACCGGTTTGTTTTTGGTATCGAACCAGCGGTAACCCACCAGCGATTCTTCCGAGTAATACGCCATGTTCGGATCGTTTTCCTGGTTGTCGTCGGCAGCGTGTGCTTCCGATTCTTTCTCGTCTACAAGGTCAACAAAAATGTCACCTTTTTTGGCACCCTGCGGATAGTTGCCCAGCGCATAAGCCGGCGAATCTTCCAGTTTAATAGGAAGTGTAAATGGCAAACGTCCGCTTGGCGAAATGTTTCCAACCAGAATGTCGGCCAGTGCATTTCCGCCTTCGGTACCGTTAAACCACGATTGCAACAACGCTTTCGACAGCGGTTTTACAGTGTTCAAATCGTTGGGCGCACCACTAACCAGCACAGTAACGATATTCTCGTTTACAGCACTAATTTGTTTTATCAAATCATCCTGACCGGATGGCAGGAAGATGTTTTCGCGGTCGTTCGCTTCAGTTTCCACGGCACGGTTGTCGCCACCAATAAACAGCACGATATCGGCTTTAGCTGCCAGAGCAACAGCTTCTTTATTCAGTTTTTTGTTCAGGATCGCTTTTGCTTTTTCCTCGCGATCGATCTTTTCCTGTGGTTTGTTTCCAAAAATGGCTTCGTAATCCAATTCCACAGGAACATAACCCTGTGCATATTGAATTTCTGCTTTGTCGCCAATTTTGTTTTTCAGGCCTTCAAGCGGTGTAACTTCGTACAGCGTTTTTACACCTGCACCAATACCGCCGCTTCCCATTTCGCGAACTGCGTTTTCACCAATTACAGCGATTAGTGGTTTTTTGCTGAGGTCGAGAGGAAGGATGCCTTCATTTTTCAATAACACTATCGATTTACATGCCACATCATAAGCGATCTTCTGGCTTTCGGGTTGCGAAGTCACAACCTGATTGGCTTCTTCGGCAGGAACCGGATCAATAGCCAAACGCACACGCAGAATCTCGCGTACACGCTGGTCGATCACATCTTCTGAAACTGCACCGGCTTTTACAGAGTCGAGCAGCGCCTCGCCTAAAAATTTGCTGTCCGGCATTTCAACGTTCAGTCCGTGTTTTACCGACTCAACAGTCGAGTGAGTTCCGCTCCAGTCAGACACCACAAAACCTCCAAATCCCCATTCATCACGAAGGATCTGGTTTAGCAGCACATCATTCTCGGCGCACCACCAGCCATTTACTTTATTGTAAGCCGACATCACACTGTAAGCATCAGCTTCCTGAACAGCGGCTTTAAAAGGTGGCAGGTAAATCTCGCGCATGGCACGCTCGCCAACAATCACGTTTACTGTTCCGCGGTTGTTTTCCTGGTTGTTCAGCGCATAGTGTTTTAAACACGCCGCCGCACCATTGTCCTGCGCACCTTTGGTGTATTGCACCGCCAGTTGCGAACTCAGAAACGGATCCTCACTCATATACTCGTACGTACGTCCGCCGGTAGGAATTCGCTGAATATTGATGGCCGGCCCAAGAATTACATCTTTTCCGCGCAAACGGGCTTCTTTTGCCATACCAGTTCCGTAGGCATAAGCCAGCTCCGGACTCCAGGTAGCAGCCAGCGCCGATCCGGTAGGGAAAAACGTGGCTTTGTCGGTTTCCCAGCCAAGTGGATTCCACCCTTTTGGCTCCATTTCTTCACGGATACCAAACGGTCCGTCAGCATAAACCATATCGGCAATTCCAAGACGCTCAACCCCGGCCGATACAAACATGTACTTTCCATGAAGCATGTTTACTTTTTCGTCCAGTGTCATTTGCGAAATGATACCATCGATTTGTTCGTCGTATTGCAACAACGATGAGGTAAAAGTTTTCTTTTCCGGAGATTGTTGCGTACATGCCCCAAATAATGTGGCCAGTAGCATGATAATTGTGATTTTGTAGTTCATAATATATTTCGATTTTATTAATTCTTTCAGCTGCTGTAGCGGGCGCAAAATAGCACTCCGTTTCTTTAAAATCATAAAGATTTAAATTTCATATTGTAAAAATAACAAAAAGATATGAATTGACAGAAAATGAACATAATTAGAGATGATATATATATATGAAAATGGGTTGGGGATTGTGTTTTAAAAGCTTGTTTATTATCGTTTAATCTGCTGTTCGTAAAGATCGATCCAATCGGAGACAGTCATTTTTGTTGCCAGCTCTGTAAGGAGGTTGTATGGAATCTGGTCGACCTTTTTAAAACGGATGCAGCTTTTTCCCATGTCGGGTTTTGTTTTGCAGTGTTTCGGGTATTCGGCAACAAACCAGTCAAGCAGGTTTTTGTTGGCATAAATTCCCATGTGGTAAAGTGCAATAAAGTTTTTCTGCGAGGCGATATTGATAAAGGGGAGTGGCAGTTTTGTATCGCAATGATAGCCGGCAGGATAAACAGAATGCGGAACAACATAACCGATCATTCCATAACTTATGGTTTCCTGAAAGCCTTCAGACAGATTCTTACGAAAGATCTCCCGAAGTTTTGAAACGGCTTGTTGTCGTTCTTCAGAGAGTTGCGCGATATATTCATCGGGTGAGTTTGCCTCGATTTTCATGTTTGCTGTTTTTTTGAAAACAAAGTTTTACCAGATAGGTTTATATGCCAATCAAGGTTGAAATTATTGAACGAAAATCCTTGATTCTACCTCAGTCCTAAAGGATGTTTGCGGATTTTCTCCCTTCTTCCTATAGGACCGAGGTAAAAAGGGAGAAAATCTTTCATAACCTACATAATACAAGTTCAAACTTGTTTTACATTTTATACTGAGAATGAAGGTAGAATTACGCTAGCTGCCTTATTAATCCGGTTTTACCGATTGGATAAAAATGCTGATATTTGCGGCACTTAAAATTTTATAAAAATGACAAAACAAAATATTCCTGCTGTGTTGGGCATGGGTAACGCTTTAGTTGATGTGATCTCGGTTTTGGAGAGCGATTCATTGCTTGAACAGTTTGGATTACCACGTGGCAGTATGACGCTGGTTGACGCCGACCAGTCGAAAACCATCTACGATGCGACTTACTCTGAAAAAAGCGAGCTGGCCACCGGCGGATCGGTTGCTAATTCGATCCGTGCTTTAGCCAACCTTGGTGGAAATGCCGGATATATGGGGAAAATCGGTCGCGATGAGTTGGGCGATCTTTTCCGTAACGACTTTGAAAAACGTGGCGTAAAAACACACTTGTTCCACAGCGAAAATGCTACCGGAAGAGTAATGGGACTGGTAAGTCCTGATTCGGAACGAACCATGGCAACTTACCTTGGAGCTGCCGCCGAAATGCTTCCCGACGAAGTAACCGAAGACCTGTTTACCGGCTACGAATACGTTTACATTGAAGGCTACCTGGTTTTTAATCACGACCTGATTAAAGCTTGTGCAGTTGCTGCTAAAAAAGCCGGTGTTAAGATTGCTGTCGACCTGTCGAGCTTTAACGTGGTGGAGGCCAATCTCGATTTCCTGAAAGAACTGATCCGAGATTATGTGGATATTGTTTTTGCCAACGAAGAGGAAGCGAAATCATACACCGGACTTGATCCGGAAGCGGCGCTTCATGAAATTGCACAAGGCGATAAAATTGCTGTTGTAAAAGTGGGTAAAGAAGGTTCGATGATTAAACAAGGTGATGCTGTTGCACGAGTTGGAGTAATTCCTGCCAAAGCATTGGATACCACCGGAGCAGGTGATGCATATGCCGCCGGTTTCTTCTATGGCCTTACGAATGGCTACGACCTGGAAAAATGTGGCAAGATTGCTGCACTTGTATCAGGAAAAGTTGTAGAAGTTATGGGGCCGAATCTTGCCGACGAACAATGGCCCGGGGTGAAAGCTGAAATTGAAAAGATTGTAGGGTAAACACAGAAAAAGATTATCTACCCCTTTGGCTGTCGCCATTTCCCCTCAAAAGGGGAAAACGGTTCTGATGTAATTTCGCAATTTTAACTGAAAAGTTTCTGGTAACTTGCTCCCCTTTCAAGGGGAGCTCCCGAAGGGTGAGGGGTAAAGTTTGGCACATAAAAAAACTGTCATTTCGAGTGAAGAGAAAAATCTGTAACAGATTTCTCAGTCATTCTTCCTTCGAAATGACAGTTCTTATTTTATAGCTAATATTCTAGAATAAACCGTGGATCTGAGCATCGATCTTATCGATTACAAAACTCAGGTCTTCCGGATTGGCTGTAAAATCAAGGTCATCTACATTGATCACCAATAATTTCCCCATTTTATAACTGTTAATCCAGGTCTCGTAACGCTCGTTCAATTGTTTCAGATAATCGAGGCGGATCGAGTTTTCATATTCACGTCCACGTTTCTGAATCTGGTTTACCAGTGTCGGAATCGATGCGCGCAAATAAATCAGCAAATCCGGTGGTTGTATAAGGCTTGCCATCAGATCGAACAACGATTTATAGTTGCCAAAATCGCGGGTGCTCATCAAACCCATCGCGTGCAGGTTGGGAGCAAAAATTTCGGCATCCTCGTAAATTGTACGGTCTTGTATAATCGTTTTTCCCGACTTGCGGATATCGATGATCTGTTTAAAACGCGAATTCAGGAAGTAAATCTGCAGGTTAAACGACCAGCGTTGCATGTCGTTGTAAAAGTCATTCAGATAAGGATTTTCGTCTACGTCTTCGTAATGTGGGGTCCATTTGTAGTGCTTGGCCAAAAGTTCGCTCAATGTTGTCTTTCCGGCACCAATGTTACCCGCTATTGCAATGTGCATATTCAATTATTTTTTTGAAATTCTAAAGTATAAAAAAATTACCTGTCGGCCCCCAGAATGTTCATAAGTTCGTCGAGATATTTTCGGTTATTGGCAAGTCGCGGAATTTTATTTTGCCCGCCAACCTTGCCGCGTTGTTTCATCCAGTTGTAGAAAGTTCCTTTTGGCGCCACCGTAAGATGCAGCATTTCAAGGGTCATGTTTTTATGGCGCTTGGCTTCGTAATCCGAGTTCAGCGTTTTTAGCGAATTATCGAGTATTGTTTTAAAGTGATCGACATCTTTCGGAGCTTTGGCAAATTCAATAATCCACTGGTGGGCGCCTTTGCTATTGTCGCTCATAAATACCGGGCCGGCGGTGTATTCATTTACAATTGCCCCGGTGTGGTGGCAGGCAATTTTCAGCGCTTGCTCGGCATTATCGATAATCAGCTCCTCGCCAAATGCATTTATAAAATGTTTGGTGCGCCCCGTAACTTTTATCTTGAAAGGGTATTTGCAGGTAAACTTAATGGTGTCGCCAATTACATAACGCCACAAGCCGGCGTTGGTAGAAATTACCATGGCATAATTTTGTTCCAGTTCCACATCCTCGAGATTGACAACCGTAGGATTTTCGCTGCCAAATTCCGACATCGGAATAAACTCGTAGTAAATTCCGTAATCCAGCATTAAAAGCATATCGTCCTGGTGCTCGTTATCCTGGATTCCAAAAAAACCTTCCGACGCATTGTAGGTTTCCACATAATGCATTTGCGACGAAGGAATAATTTTGCGGTACTGCTCGCGGTAAGGTTCAAAGTTTACGCCTCCATGAGCAAACACCTCCAGGTTAGGCCACACTTCCAGCAGATTTGATTTGCCGGTTTTTTCCAGCACACGTTTAAAAAGTACGAGGTACCACGACGGAACACCTGCAAAAGCAGTAACATTCTGGTCGAGGGTGGTATCGATTATCTTTTCTACCTTTTCTTCAAATTCTTCGATAAGGGCAATTTCTGCTGCCGGTGTTCTGAACAGATCCGACCAAAACGGTTCGTTCTCGATCATAATTGCCGACAAATCGCCATGAAACGAATTGTTGTTAAAACTGCTTACCCGGTGGCTGCCTCCCAAGGTCAGAATTTTCCCTTTTAAAACTTTCGATTCAGGATTGGAAGTTATGTACTGGGCAAAAATATCTTTGGGGCCGCGCAAATGGCATTCTTCCAAAGCTTCGTTGGTAACCGGAATAAATTTGCTTTTGTCGCTGGTGGTTCCGCTCGATTTGGCAAACCACTTTACTTCGCCCGGCCAAAGCAGGTTTTTTTCACCTTGTCGCAAACGGTCGATGTATGGTTTTACATCTTCGTAAGTTTGCAAAGGCATTGCTTTTTGAAACTCGCGGTACGATGTTACATCATCAAAATTGTGTGCTTTACCCCATTGCGTATCTTTTGCACTTTGCAAAAGTTCAAATAAGGTTTCGTTTTGAATTTCATGTGGATATTCGCGGTAATATTGAATTTGGTAGTTGCGTTTTATGTTTACCCACTTGATTACTGAATTTAGAAGAGGCATTTGTTACGTTTAATTTTATGAAGTCCAAATTTATGAATAAATGTATCAATTATGCAATCAAAAATCATCTTGAACAGGGCAATAATTGCGCCAACCGAAAAAATAAATGGAGGAAAAAGTTCGTTTAACCATAAAATCTGTTCGCTGGCCGATTGGCCGGTTTTTTAACTGATCGCGAATTTTTATATTTACCACTGCAAATTGTTTCGGGTAAACCTATCACCGTAGAAATCAAATTATGAATTACATCGATATTGTTTTAGGCATTTTGTTGATCCTGTCAGCAATAAATGGTTTTAGTAAAGGCCTTATTTCGGAAGTTGCATCTATTGCGGCGCTCATTTTGGGAATTTGGGGAGCTATCAAATTTTCATACGTTACCACCGAATTTCTGATCGAAAATTTTGATTGGCACTCGAAACACATGAATATCATTTCGTTTGTAATCACCTTTGTGGTTATCGTAATTTTGGTGCACATTGTTGGCAGCGCAGTAAGTAAAATGGCCGAAACCGTTTTGCTGGGATTTGCCAATAAACTGGCCGGGTTGGTTTTCGGCGTTTTAAAATCAGCCTTGATATTGAGCATAATATTGGTTATTTTTGACAAAATCGACGAAGATGTTCATATTCTTTCGCGAGAAGCCAAAGAAAATTCGCGGATGTATGAACCGATTCGATCGTTTGCACCATCGATTTTCCCCTTTATCGAAGGATGGGAAATTGATATGAAAGAGAATCGGAAATATGAAAATGTGGTCTAATTTACAAGAACGTTTTAAAGGAAAGGACAATTCCACCTGGCACATCGATGTTGAATGTTTAAACTGCGGAACAACGTTTTCGGGGCATTATTGCCCGAATTGTGGCCAGGCAGTTAAAGAATACGATAAACCGTTTGGCTTTATCTTTTACAATTTCCTTGGCGACTTTTTTGCTTTCGACACCCGCTTTTTTAAAACATTATTCGCGCTGATTACGCGCCCGGGTTTTCTTACCAAAGAGTACTTTGCCGGCCGACGTGTACGTTATACACCTCCGTTTCGCATTTTTGTTTTTGTAAGTTTTATTCTGTTTTTTTTGTTGCAAATCGTTACCAATCGTGGTTTATCAACGGTTCTGGATTCTGATTTAAAAGACGCAAAATTAGGGCTCGATTCTACTTCGGTTGTTGCCGCCGATTCTATTATTAATCAGGTAAACGATGAGTTTGCACCGGAGGAAAAAGAAGCTTTGAACAATGTTTTAGCTAAAGGAAATATTCGGATGGACAGCATTGATATTGATAAAGCTGCCAATGAAATTAATTTGGGAGAATGGAACGGTGCGCGTAACATCAGGCTGGCACTGAATGAGCACGCCGACAAGATGCAGACTGAATTAGAAGAGGAAACAGACCCGGAAAAACAGGCTGAATTACAGAAAAATATTCAACTCTTGCGCTCTCCCGAAGCTACAATGGCAAAAATACTTAAATACATTTCGTATGCATTTTTTCTGTTGTTGCCACTTTTTGCTCTTATCTTAAAACTGATTTACATCCGGAGGAAACGCAACTATATGCGTCACCTGGTATTTTCAATTCACATCCATTCGTTTATTTTTTTGGTAATGACAACGATAATGGGTTTGTATCTTTTGTTTGATGAGAGCATGAGTACATTGTCAGGAATTTTGTTCTTATCTATTCCAATTTACATAGTTATTGCATTAAAGAAGTTCTATGGACAGTCGATTGGAAAAGTAGTGCTTAAATTCTTCGCACTTTCGTTTTTATATAACATTGTGTTTTTCACGGTTATTCTTCTTGCCGCATTGGATGCCATTAATCTTCTTTGAAAATATTTTAAAAAAAGTTGCAACATTTCTTTCACGGCTGTAGTCAAACGGTCAGAAATTAATTAAAAAGAAAAATTATGATGCCGGAAATTATTGTAACAGCAGTGGTGTTTTTTGCCATTTATCACATCCTTAGACTTATTTCAATTCATTTGTTAAAACGGAAATTAATAAAGGCGGAACAGTACGAAAGAGTTGGTATTCTTGAAGAGCCGAAAAGTGAAAATGATGAATCGAACCGTTATCCTTCGTTAAAATGGGGACTGGTAGCGTTAATGACCGGTTTGGGCTTTATCATTATTGAAGTGATGGGATTATTTGACCGCGAATTGGTTAGAGGTCGTGATGCCGTGTTACCACTCGGAATTTTAATGGTTTGTATTTCGCTCGGTTTCCTGATCTATTTCTTTATCATGAACGGAAAAGCCGTTAAGAAATAACAACGACAAACAAAAAACAGTAAAAAATACACCCGGCAACTTTGGTTTTCCCAAAAGCTTGCCGGGTGAACTTTTTTATAATCGATTCAGGTTATAGAAAGGTATATTCCCCAATCTGTTGAAATCCCCGAAGGAATTCCTGAACTTTCATTCTTTTTTTACCGGCAATCTGCAAGTCGGTAATTTGCAGCCAGCCATTTGTGCAAGCCACTTTTATAAAGTTTTTACCGTCGCTTTCCAATGTTCCCGGAGGCGTGTTTTTGTTATCTTCAACACGCATGGTCATAAAAATTTTGGTGGCAATTTCTTTTCCCGATTGTTTATGTTTTAAGGTGCTCCAGGCTGCGGGGGAGGGCGATAATCCGCGAATAAGGTTACAAACTGCATCTGCATCAGCCGACCAATCAATTTTACAATCTTCCTTGAAAATTTTAGGAGCGTGTTTTATTTCTTCGCTTTCAGCAACAAGCTCTTCCTGCGGAATGGCTTTGTAATCTCCCGACGCCAGTGCATCAACGGTTTCAACTACCAGTTTGGCGCCAATGCCCATCAGTGCATCGTGAATGGTTCCAACTGTGTCGTTTTCCCAAATATCAATCTCTTTCCGGAAAAGAATTTTGCCGGTATCAATTTCATGATCGAGCAAAAATGTAGTTACTCCGGTTTGTGTTTCACCATTTATAACCGCCCAGTTTAAAGGTGCAGCACCACGGTATTGCGGCAACAACGATCCGTGCAAATTAAAAGTCCCCAAACGCGGCATATCCCAAACTACTTCGGGCAACATCCTGAAAGCCACAACCACTTGCAAGTCGGCTTCCAAAGCTCTCAATTCATCCAGAAACTCAGGATTTTTAAGCTTTTCGGGTTGCATTACATTTAGTCCTTGTTCGCTTGCATAAACTTTCACCGCCGATTGGTGGAGCTTTTTTCCACGTCCTGCCGGTTTGTCGGGCGCTGTAATTACACCAACAATATTGTATCCGCCTTCAACCAAAGCCTGTAAACTGGCTACGGCAAAATCGGGCGTTCCCATAAAAACTATTTTCAGGTCTTTTCCTTGCATAACTATTTCTTTCTGAGGTTGGTATTTCCTTTTTGCGCTTTTGGCCAGTACGGGCAGTGGCGGCAGCCGTTGGCACAACAATAGCCACGGTTCCGCAGGTAAGATTCAGTCATTACCCGGTAGCCATTTTCCATGTAAAAATCTTTCCCCTCTTTTAGTTCATCCTCGTATCGGTCAGGAAAAAGGTCGTCGAAATATCCCATTCTCAAATTTTTTTCAAAAGTAGCCAAATTGACTTATCTTTCAGAACACGAAACACAGTTTTTGCCATGGGAGTTGAGAAAGATTATTTAATGCGCCAGTTGATGATGTTGTTTGAAGTCATCCAAAAGATTTTACGCCACCGTAGAAAAGGTGAGGATGAAGAGGCTGAAAAGCAAATTCGTTTTTTTTACAAATACCTGAAAATTGATGAAGATGTGGAGAAACTTTCGGTTGAAGCTTTAATCGAGTTATTAGAGAAAGACAAAAATCTGGCAAACGAGCAGTTGGAAATGGTGGCTTTTGTATTAAAAGAACAGGGTGAATTAGCTGATTCGGATGATAAGAGACTGGATTTTTTTAGAAAATCATATTTCATTCTCGATAAAGTGGAGCGCGAAAGCACGGTCTTTTCAATGGACCGCCAAATGAAAATAGCAGAATTGAGTGCTTATCTGAATTAGTATTTATTCAGATACTTGTTTCTGTTCAGCATCTTTTTCCTGCTTTCTCGAAAGAATATCAATGGCAACGATCATTGCCGTGAATCCCCAAAACGGCACCGATATTTTGTCGGTATCCAAAAAGTTATTCAAAAATCCGTGGATGTAGTACGTAACCAAACCTACCAGCGCGGCCAAAACAATCGATCGCAAACGGTAATCAGTTAAGCGCGTGTAGGTGTTTACGGCGGTATAAATCACTACTATAATAATTAACAGGTAAGTAGCCAGGCCAAGCACACCCGATTCGGCCATGGGCCCAAGGTACTCGCTGTGTGCATTTCCACCGTCGGCAGAGTTGGTACTGATAATTGTGCGGTCTTTGCTCAACTGGTATTTGGCGTACTTAAACATGTAAGTTCCCGGACCGTAACCAACCACAGGTTTATCGGCAAACATACGCACGGCACAGCTCCAGCGGTTAATACGCTCAAGGTTCGATGCATCGGAGCTGATGTTCGACATCGATGAAATATGTGTCATCATATTCGCCGACGACTCTTCCGAGTTTTGCTCCAGTTTCATTAAAATTTGCGTTTGGAAAACCAGGAACAAAACAATCAATGACCCCAAAGTGATAAAAAGCGTCTTAAATCGGATGCGCAGTTTTACGACTCCCCAAACGCCAAAGGCAATTACCAAGCTAAGCCATGCGGCCCGACTGTATGACAATAGCAGCCCCATGGTAACAATTGCAAATGCAGCGGTAGCCAACAGACGTATATTTTTTGAATAGTTTTTACTCAAAATAAACATCACCAAAAAAGGGAGGTAGATGGCAGTGGCAGCCCCATAAGAAGTGTGATCGCGGTAAAACGGCGAAACCACAAAGTGCGCAGCTTGTTTGTCCCAAAGCCCGTAACCAAGGTGGCGATAAGTTGAATAGAAAATA
The DNA here is from genome assembly GCF_913060805.1 of uncultured Draconibacterium sp. GTDB lineage: Bacteria > Bacteroidota > Bacteroidia > Bacteroidales > Prolixibacteraceae > Draconibacterium. The sequence goes on along the minus strand of NZ_CAJXTC010000017.1, from coordinate 17,002 downwards.
ACCAGTATCAGCGGAATAACATACAGCCAAACGTATTTTTCCATGTTTTTGCCGTCCTTGAAAATTTTGGCAGTGAGCAGGTAAAGACCTACTATAAACCAAATTCTCATCAGCAAAAATTTAAACGAAACCATCGGCATGGTGCTGGTTACACTGGTAATCAGGATCCAAAAGAGGTTGAGATAAACAGCCAGCGATACCGGGTGAAGTAATATTTTACGATCAAATTGGCGTTCCTGTATAATTTTCAAAATAAAAATTAGTAGCACTCCAAAAAGTAGCGGTTCCGTGGGGATGTACATATCAAAACCAATTCCGGGCAAATATTCCCTTAGCGGAATGGACAAAGGTGCCAGAAACGCGATAAGATATACAAGCTTGTCGAACGAAAAAAGAGCCAGCAAAATTACCACAATAAAAAGCGGAAGCACATTGGCATACAGCATGTGCTTTTCTACCACAAACCACAGGTTTAATGCAATAAATCCGATGGAAATGAGATAGAAAAGTGCTATTCGTATGACCGCTTTTTGTGGCACTTTAGTCTTTTTTTCCGTAGTCGAGAACCAAAAATACAAGTAGTGCAAAAAATACTGCCGAAAGCGTTGTGAATGCAACGATCAGCCAGCGAACAGGATAAGCTTTTTTATCAGCCGGGAACGGGTATTCCACCACGTGGCTGTAGGTAATTCTTTTTTTCGCTTCTATTTGTTCTACTTCAATTACACTTTTTAGTGAGTCGACTGCATTATTGTATTTAGAAAATAGTCTTTCCAAACGATATGCATCAAGTCCTTTTTGCCTGAATTGATTTAACTGTTTCTCAATTTTTTTACCATCGTTGGTATTTCCTTTGTTTTCTGATAGAGAAAGCATGTAACCTTCAGTGACATATCCCAATTGCTTTTGATAGCTAAGAATGCCTGTTTCGTCTCTTAGACTTTGGTATATTGGACGAATTGAGTCAAGTATATTTCTGTTAATTGCTAAATGTTCTTTTGTGATCTGTATTACTTCAATGTGTTTGAGTGAATGTAGTTCTCTGATTTTTTCGTTAACAAAAGAAATAATTGAATCACACATATTGCTTGCGCGTGCCGGATCTTCATCCATGACTTTGATTTCTACTGTTTCATATTCAGTTTTACTTGCGCTTACATTGGTATTATATTTGTCAAGCATGAACGTTGTGTATTGCGGAGAATTTTTGTCAACATTATAAACCTCATCCAAATTGAAAGCATCAAACATTCTAAATTTTATATCCCTGGAGTTTATAATTTCAAGTAACTGTTCTGTTCTCGATTCATCACTGTAAACTGCAATATTACTAGTAGGATAAACTCGTGCCGTTGACTTGAACTTGGGAGTAATAAATGCCGGGCCGGAAAAAATGGCCGACAATGCAATCGCAGCTATACCAACAATTATAAAATGAAATTTGCGTTTCCAAATCATTTTCAGAATACGCTGGTTGTCAAAAAAATTATCCATAAGATAGTGGTTTCAATTCGATCGTGTTATTTCAACGAATCCGAAAAGTTTTTAGTATTTAAACTTTTGATTATTCAGCAATAATGAGGAAGTAATTTTTCTTTCCTTTTTGTGCCAGAATGTATTTGCCACCAATTAAAAAGTCGTTGTTTACATCCAGATCAGGATTGTTGATCTTCTCTTTGTTAATGCTCAGTCCGTTACCTTTAATCGTACGGCGCAATTCTCCTTTCGATGGAAATACTTCTGTCTTCTCTGCCAGCAAATCGATTACATTGATACCAGCTGAAAGCTCGTCTTTTGAGATATTGAATTGAGGTACTCCTTCAAACACCGCAAGGAAAGTACTTTCATTCAGTTTGCGCAGTTGCTCGGCAGTACCTTTACCAAACAAAATTTGTGACGCCTCAACTGCCATGTCGTACTCTTCGCGCGAGTGAACCAATGTGGTTACTTCTTCAGCCAGTTTTTTCTGCAAGGCACGGGCATGTGGTGCTTCTTTGTGCTCGGCAACCAGTGTGTCGATTTCTTCTTGCGACAGTAGCGTAAATATTTTTATGTAACGTTCGGCATCTTCATCCGAAGTATTCAACCAAAACTGGAAGAATGCATAAGGCGAAGTACGTTCAGGATCGAGCCAAACGTTGCCCGATTCTGTTTTTCCGAACTTGGTTCCGTCGGCTTTGGTGATCAGCGGACAAGTTAATGCAAAAGCTTCACCACCATCCATCCGACGGATCAACTCAGTACCTGTGGTAATGTTTCCCCACTGATCGGAACCACCCATTTGCAGGCGGCAGTTGTTGTTTTTGTATAAGTGGTAAAAGTCGTATCCCTGCACCAACTGGTAGGTAAATTCGGTGAACGACATTCCCGATTTTGATTCTTCGCCCAAACGTTTTTTTACCGAATCTTTCGCCATCATGTAGTTTACGGTAATACGTTTACCCACGTCGCGAATAAAATCGAGGAACGAAAATTCCTTCATCCAGTCGTAGTTATTTACCAAAAGTGCAACGTTGTCTTCTTTACTTTCAAAATCGAGGAATTTTGCCAGCTGAGCTTTAATACATTCCTGATTGTGGCGTAGTGTTGGTTCATCCAAAAGATTACGCTCCTGCGATTTCCCTGATGGATCGCCGATCATTCCGGTCGCACCTCCAACCAAAGCAATAGGCTGGTGACCAGCAATCTGAAGATGTTTCAACATCATTACACTTACCAGGTGGCCAATGTGCAACGAGTCGGCAGTTGGATCGATACCCACATAAGCCGCGGTTAATTCTTTTTCCAGTTGTTCCTCAGTTCCCGGCATAATATCGTGCAACATGCCTCTCCATTTCAGCTCTTGTACAAAACTCATCTGTGTAAAATTTATTTATGATCGTGATCGAATCAATCGTTTTTAAAAATCTGCGCAAATATACTCAATGCGGATAGCTTTTCGGGAATTTTGACGAAGTTATTTTTTTCTTTTTCAAGTCAAAATTTTCAAGCATAGCCGTAGCTACGGTTTAAAATTTTGCTGCAGAAAAAGGGAAAAAGAACAAATGAAAAACCCGAAAAGCTGTTTGTTTTGAGTATGTATAAAATGCTGAGGGTTATTTAGTGGCTTTGTATTCAAAATCAAAACTTGCCGCGGAATTTAACGATTTGCAAACCGCCACTTTCTTCCGGCTTCGGTCTCCGGTCTTCAAACTTTTCAAAATTAATTGTAACATTTGCCTACCTTGTTTAGTCTGATGAGATAATTATGAATGATGCGCAACTGGTTCAACAGGTTTTAAACGGAAACAACCATGCGTTCAGGTTTTTGGTGTCGAAGTACCAACGGCTTGTAACGCATGTGGTTGGTCGCATTATTCAGCAAGAAGATGAATTGGAAGACATTTGCCAGGAGGTGTTTATAAAAGTGTTTAAAACACTGAAACGATTTCGTGGCGATTCGAAATTGTCGACGTGGATTGCGACCATTGCTTACAACACAGCCATAACACATTACCGGAAACTGAAACGAAGAGGCGAATTGTCGTACAGCGAAGAACCTAATCTCATTCTTGCTGAAAAAGACCCGGGGTTGAACCAGAAAAGCATTGAAAAGGAAGAAGCGAAAAAATATCTCATGCAACTGATTGAGTCGTTGCCGGTGAACTACCGAACGGTGATTACCCTGTTTCACCTCGAGGAGTTCTCGTACAAAGAGATAGAAGAAATTACAGGAATGCCCGAAGGGACCATAAAAAGTTACCTGAGCCGGGCACGAAAATTATTAAAAGGCAAGATTGAAAAAGTTGCCCGTTTGGAACAAACTAATATATTTGTTGACTATGTATAACGAAGATCGGAATTTTGATACTGACCAAATACTGAAAGAGGCATTCACTTCGGAGCCGGAATTCAAGCTGTCGGAGAATTTTACCGACTTATTGGTTGAAAAGGTGGAGCGGCGCTTTGCCTGGGCTCAATACATCCGTGAATTTCTGATTTATCTTTCGGTTATACTCGGAATTATGCTTGTAACTGCGGTGCTGGCTTTTGTTTGGTACGATGCAAAAATCGAGAACTGGTTGTCTTTCTTTACTTCCAATGCAGCCTTGGTGGTTGGCATAAACCTTTTAGTGGTGTTTGTTTTGTTTGCCGACCGTGTATTGTTACGCTATTTCATGTACCGGGCATCAACAGAATAACAGTAAAGCATTCTGGTATTTCCGCATTAACTCAATTACTCATTCACCAAACAATCTAATTCAATCTCAGAATCAATCGGCACCAATCTCTGCGGCTACTTCTTCTTCCGCAGATAAATCACCTGACCCGGACGTGGCTGCTGACCTTTTTTCATGCTATTGCGGCGGTAAAGCGGATTTAATTTTATGCCATATAGTTGCGAAATGTAATGCATGGTTTCGCCTTCCTGCACGCGATGCGTAAGTTGGTCTTTGCCGGTTTTATTCTTTTTGTGCTGAATATAAACCACCTCGTTAGCAATCGGACGGTGTCCGGGTGGCTGATCGTTAAATTTATACAGCTCCCAGTCTTTTAATCCAAGCTCTTGTGCCAACATTTCGTAGGTGTCGCCCTTTTGGGCAACCACAGCTTTTACGCGGTTAATTTTGCTAACCTTGTGCGTATTGAATGGTGTAATGGTAAGTGCTCCCGTTTTATCGGTATTCAACACATTGTGGGCTGTCTGTCCATTCATCGGACTAAAAGTCATTTTCTTGTCGAGGCGGTGCAGTTTGTTCTCCTCAATAATTCGTATCAGTCGTTTGTCGTAATCATGAGCCGTTGCATAACCGGCTTTTTTTAATCCTTTTGCCCAGCTTTTGTAATCGGTATGATCGAGCATAAACAGCGAAGCATAACGCGGATTAGTCATTAGAAAGTCGGTATGATCTTCGTACGAATCCTTCACCGAGCGGTAACTTCTGAAACACTCGTTACGGCGGTCATCGTCGTAATATACTTTTTTCCCTTTCCAGCTACTTTTACATTTTATACCGAAGTGGTTGTTCGATTTTCGCGACAATTCGCTGTTGCCGTTTCCCGACTCCAGACAACCCTGTGCCATGGTAATACTGGCCGGTATTCCGCTGCGGTTCATCTCTTCAATAGCCACCAGTTGCCACTGCCTGATGTACTCATCGCGGGTAATGTTTTGAGAAATTGCGCTTGTGGCCAGTAAAATAAAAAAGGTAAAGGAAATTATGTGTCTCATGTTTCTGTTACAACGTTTGCTGATGCCAAAAATAAAATACCTCGGGGCATTTGCATATTAAAACCAAAGCATTTTATAAACAATGAAACGTGAGTAAGATGGCTTTATTGGATTTTGGTGAAAAGAAAGTTGATCTCCTGTTTCTGCATTATTGAAAATACATGCAGTCAACCGCCATTTAATATAAAATTGTACATTTGAGAAAAATACCCGTTTATGCGAAATAACGAAGTCACGATAAAGGTTTGCGAATACGATGCGGTGGAGGAATTACCCGAAAGCGACCAAAAATTGTTGCTGGCAGCACGCGAGGCCAGTAAAAATGCTTACGCGCCTTACTCAAAATTTTGTGTAGGTGCCGCGCTATTGCTCGAAAACGGCGAAGTAATTACCGGTAGCAACCAGGAGAATGCCGACTTTACAGATGGTATTTGCGCCGAGCGGGTAGCCTTGTTTTATGCCAACTCTACTTACCCCGATCAGGCCGTAAAAGCAATTGCCGTAACGGCAAAAAATTCGCATGGATTTCTGGAATTTCCGGCGCAACCCTGTGGCTCGTGCCGCCAGGTGTTAGTAGAAACCGAAACACGATACAATCAACCCATTCGTGTAATTCTCGATGGTAAAAAGCACATCCAGGTACTTGAAGGCGCCGATAATTTGCTGCCGTTTGCTTTTAAACCGAGCGATTTAGAGTAGTAACCAAGGCAAAAGTAAAAAGGCAAAAGTTGAGGATGGTATTACCGGACGAAATTGCGGTCGCAGCGTCGGAAGTAAAAGTTGAGAACAGCTGTCATCTCGATGAGGAACGAGGAGAGATCTGTTTCAGTTTTATAGAAAATCCGAATCTTTTACCACAGAGTTACACAAAGCCGAAAAACAAGATTGAATCATTGCTGCATTAAAGCATTTACAAACTTGCTCACTAAACCATCAATCTAATTCAATCTTTTTTCAATCTCCATCAATCCTTTCTAAATCTCCACAGGGCTAAATTTCCCGGCTTTAAAGATTTTCATAAACTCGTCCCACACCGGATCTTTTGGCGGATCGGCAACGATGGTTAAAGGAGTTTTTCGCACAGGGTGGATCAGCTCTGTCTGGCGTGCATGCAGGTGGATACCTTTGTTTTTGTTCGACCGCGGAGCACCGTATTTTAAATCGCCTTTAATGTGCAGGTTTAACTGGCGCAACTGCACCCTGATCTGGTGATGGCGCCCGGTATGGATTTCCACCTCCAGCAAATGATAACGATCGATGCTCGCCACATGGCGGTAGGTGAGGCTGGCAAATTTACAATCAGAACGCGGCTCGGTGTAGGCGTAACTCCTGTTCTTTTCCTGGTCTTTGCGCAGGTAATGCTCCAGCGTATCGGTGTATTTTGGGGGACGTTTATCCACCACTGCCCAATACACTTTTCGCATACCGTCTTTGGCTTGGAAAAGTTTGTTGAGCCGTGGCAGCACTTTACTGGTTTTGGCCAAAATAAGAATGCCGCTTGTTGGGCGGTCGAGGCGGTGCGGAAGGCCAAGGTAAACATTCCCCGGTTTGTTGTATTTCACCTTCAGGTAATGTTTCACCTTGTCCAAAACGGTTTCGTCGCCGGTTTTATCGCCCTGCACAACGTCGCCGCACGCCTTGTTTATTGCAATAATATGGTTGTCTTCGTATATTACTTCCATTCTCAGTGCTTGTTGTCATTTCGACGATCCCAAAACTTCGGGAGAGGAGAAATCTGTTTCTAAGATAAAGATTTCTCAGTCATTCTTTCTTCGAAATGACAGTAAGTTGAATCCTAATACTGTTCCTTATCGCTTGGGAAATCCTGCGATTTTACATCGTTAATATAATTTCCTACAGCACCTTTAATCTCGGCTGCAAGGTTGTGGTATCGGCGCAAAAAACGTGGCGAGAATTGTTGTGTAATTCCCAGCATATCGTGGATTACCAACACTTGCCCATCAACACCACCACCGGCACCAATCCCGATTACCGGAATCTTCAGCTCTTTGGCAACCTGTTCGCCAAGTGAAGCGGGAATTTTCTCGAGTACAATGGCAAAACAACCGGCTTCTTCCAGTAGTTTGGCGTCGCTGATTAGTTTTTCGGCTTCGGCTTCTTGTTTGGCGCGTACGGTGTAAGTTCCAAATTTATGAATCGACTGCGGCATTAATCCCAGGTGCCCCATCACCGGAATTCCGGCCGAAAGGATACGTTTTACCGATTCGATTACTTCTTCGCCACCTTCAAGTTTTACCGCGTCGGCGGCTGTTTCTTTCATAATGCGAATGGCCGAACTCAATGCTTCGCGCGAGTTGCCCTGGTAGGTTCCGAAAGGAAGGTCGACCACAACAAGCGCACGGTTTACGGCACGCACCACCGACGCCCCCATAAAGATCATCTCGTTAAGGGTGATAGGAAGCGTGGTTTCGTGGCCCGCCATTACGTTCGAGGCCGAATCGCCAACCAGAATAACATCCAATCCGGCTTCATCAACCAACTGTGCCATACTGTAATCGTAGGCTGTTAACATCGATATTTTTTCTCCACGCAATTTCATTTCCGATAAACGGTGCGTGGTAACTTTTCTGACTTCGCTATGTACTGACATGTCTGTTTGTATTCAAATTAGACAGCAAAATTAACCAATCCTTTCATTTTAACCCAAAAGCAGCCGTTTTTTCGTTTGCCAACGGCAGGTGCTTAACTTTTATTAACCGGTTTATGCACGTAGTTTTCAGAAGGTTTATTTTCTTTGTGGCTAATTTCAAAGTCGGAAAATGAGAAAACTAAATAGCGTATTCCCCAAAATTTGTTTGCTCCTTATTTTTGTTTTTACCGTGTTTGTTGCCGGGGCGCAGCAGCAGGAGATCAATAACGATGTGGTTTCGTTTAAAAAGCGCGAACTGAACTGGGGATTGATTTTGGGTGTGAGTAAAGAAACGGAAGAATTGTTAGGCGACGAAAGTCGTTTTGATGAAGATCGTACCTTACTGAATGGAAAATTCAGGATTGAAAATACTTACTGGAATTTGCTGGATTACAAACAGGAACGCCTGAATATGCGGTTCGAAGTTGGTCCGTATGGCGGTTATGGCGATTGGATCGACAGCTCGAAAGTGGAATACATTACTGCCGATCAGGATTTTTACGGCGTGCGAACTTCGGCGAATATCGATTATAGTTACCGTTTTTATTACGATACAAAAAGTTACACCGTAATTGATGTGAGTGCCTGGGGGCGTTACGAAGTTTTTAAGCAGAACCTGGATGGAACCAGCACTGACTCGCTGGGAGTTGTAACGCCGGTTGATGAAAGCGATACGAAAGACCGCCTGCGTTATGGTTTAGATGCAAAAGTTGGTTGGGGATCGGGACGATTGAGCCCGATGAACTATTTAATGACCGCGCACTACTTGTTGGAAAAATATTACCCTGGGCGTTTGTTTTCTGATTACGAAATTGCACAGTTTGCGCAGGTTATTGCCAATATAAAACACAATCGCGATTTTAAAGAAGGTCACGTTCCTGAAAAAGAAATGGAGCAAGTGGTAGATTTTATCCGCAGTACTTTTGTATTGGCGTCTCCTGAATCGATGGCTGCCGAATGGCATTTTGCCGAATTCGATCCGCGTTATCAGGGAAATCGTTTTGAGATTGGACCGCACTTTAAATATTACAACCAGGAACCCGATTTTCTGTTTGGAGGATATATTCAGCACGACAATGCCAAATATGTAAATGTAAAATGGAACCGTAATTTCTCGGCCGGACTGGTTTATAACCGTTACTCCAAAACGAATATGGAGTATATTGATGAGTACCTGACTAACTCGAACGTTAGCCGCGACTGGGCAACTGCAGAAATTAACCTCGGCTGGAGTTATTACCCCAACCTGAAAACGCAGTTCGATTTTGGAATGCGGTATGTGCCGGGTATTGAGCTAAACAATTTCGACGAAGTTGGTTCGTTAAGCAATAACTTTATTCCTTATGTGGCTTATTTCACGCAACTGAACAGCAAGTCGAGGGTAAAACTGAATGCTGCCTGGCGCATTGCCGATGGCGAACAGTTTGTTGTTCCCGGGCCGGAGTTTTCGTTGTCGATTTACCGTAGTAAATACTAACACCTAAACGCGCAGGAAAATCTTCTTTTTGTACATGTAATAAAGTAATCCCCAAATCAGCGCAAGTCCAAACAGCAGCATAAGGAATTGACCTGCGTCGCCCATTGGTTTGGTAGTCCATCCGAAGAAGAATTCGGTAATGAACTGCATATCAATAATGCGCACAAAAAGGTAAACGAAAATGGAGTTCATTCCGATTACGCGGAAATAGAATGCCCATCCGCGTATTTTCCAATGGTCGATGATAAGGAAAAACAAAGCCATCAGCAGAAAACTGATACCACCTGCAAGCATATTAAAGGTTGAAGTCCAGCATTTTTTAATAATGGGGTAGAAGGTTGTGAAGGCAAGTGCCAGAATAATTAGACCAACACCAGTGGCTGCCATGTAGCCAATTTTCTGCCAGTCGGTGGTTTTACGGTTTCGCAGAATGTTTCCGGCGATGGTGCCCATCAAGGTAATTCCGGTTGCCGAAAGACTACACAGGATTCCTTCAGGATCGAACGTGCCGCCGTATAATCGACCGGGTAAAAACAGCTGGTCGATGTAGCCGTTTATACAACCTTCGGGCGTAAGTACGCCGGCGCCAACTCCCGGAACAGGAATAAGCAACTGTATAATTCCGAACCCTGCAAGAATACCGGCCAGCCAGTAAATCCGGCTTTTAAACGAATGGAAATAAATAACAATAAGCGAAGCAAAAAAGTAACCGATCCCAATTTGCCCCAGCACACTGGCAATGCGGCCATCGGCAAATCCATTTTGGAAAGTACCGTTATACAGAATTCCGAGGATGATTAGAATAACCATCCGTTTCAGGGCTTTTAATGCCAGTCGTTTTTTAGGTACGTTTTTTTCAATTTTTGCTTTTATCGAAAATGGAATTGCAACCCCGGCAATAAACATAAAAAGCGGGAAGATCAGGTCTTCGAAATGAAAGCCTGCCCACTCGGCATGATGCATTTGGTGGCCCAGCCAGTCGGCACCAGTTAGTTGCGAAATGGCTGTTGCCAAAACGCCACCGCCGGTTATCCAAAACATATCAAATCCGCGAAGTACGTCTAACGATTGAAGTCTTTTTTGTGGTTCAGTTCGTAATGATTTAGTTGCCATGATGGATATTGTTTAGTCTTCTAAAAATAGTAAACATTCTGATTGATAAAACAGACGGTGAATTTATTTCAGTGTTTCATGGTATATAATATTTTGTATTTTGTTAAATGGCACAGTTGTTGCAAAACCACACATCATTACCATAAAAAATCAAAAAACCATGAAACGAATTTACCCTGTTATCGCATTTCTGTTTATCAGTTATTTTTCTTTCGCCCAGTACGAAAACTTTGATCTTTCGAAGTATAAGCTGCCGGAGATAAAGCGGCATCAGTTGGATTTTAATTTTAGGTACAATAGCGGCAACTATAATTATGACTATGATGAAACACCTGATCATTCGTATTTTGACTTGGATAATAATTTAAGATTGGATTACTCTTACGACAGGAATACGCCAAGAGTTCAATCGAATGGTTGGGGAAGCTTTTCTACTACGACGAATTTGGATCGGGAAAAGTATGAAGACAAAGAAAAAGTTAAAGATGACTATTCCAATTTTAGAATTGACGCTGGTTTCCAAAAACGTATCTATACCAATAATGATGACAGATGGTTTTTGTTATGGTCCCCAAACCTTAATGTAAGCAACTCTTTGAATCGAGATCAGGATTATTTGGATTACAACTATAATCTAATTGAAAAGTATAAGTCTCGTTATCTTACTTTTCAGCCAGGATTAAGTGTTGGTGGTGGATTTGGACGGATTGAACAGACTAGTGATGCAAGGAGAGCCATCTATATCGTTGAAGATTTGTATAAAAAGGATAAGTTGAACCGACTTCCGGATGAAGATGAACTTATCGTTATTGCCAACAAAGTGGCAGAACTTCGTAATCAACGATTTTTCGATGCACGATTACGGCATATTTACGAAATGGAAAGTTTGGATTCGTTGTTGAATACAATGAATTTGGTTTCGGATAATGATATGGGCTATTCTACTTCATTAAACGATATGTGGTCGTATGGTCACGAATCAAGGTATTCCGGAACGCGTATACAAGCAGAAGTTGGAGGTCGATTGGATTATCGTTTTGTAAAAGAAAAGACCGAAACTGATGATTATGACCACTCGACAATTACCATCGAAGATGATAATATTGATTATAACGAAAATTTTAATTTCAGTTTGGCGCTTGATTCATACAAACCGATTGGATTGAAATGGCAACGCTATTTTTTCGTTCATTTATATGCTAACAAATATTTTAACGATACCAATGTTAATGAATGGGCTGTAGATTTTAAAATCATTTCAGGAAGTATTAGTTATGGTTACGACTGGTTCTTTAATACCCGTACATATGCCTCATTTGGGGTGAAAGGACATTATTCGAGGTATGACTATGATGAAGAAGAGACGAATCACTATGATTCCAATAGTTTTAATCCAAGTGTCTCCGGAAGTTTGAATTACTATTTTTCACCCCGACTAAAGGCTAGTTTGCGAGTGCACTCTGATTATACCTGGAATCAGAATGAAAGTTCATCTTATAATAAGGTGTTTCGCTTCATTAGTAGTGCCAGTCTTAACTACGCCATCTTCTAAAACCAATTCAGCAGGTGACTTTAAATCGAACCAAAAAGTCACCTGCCGAATGATTTATCCTTATTCATTAATCCTTCATCGTTTATTTCTGTCGTTTTGTCACCACTTCTGACAGGATTTTTACTGTGGCGGGGCAATACCATGTCAGATTTTACATTCATTCGGCTGATTTTTCCATGGCACAATCATTGATTATTTCCTGACGTAAATTTTTGAAACAATAAAAACTTAAAAAATATAACAATGGGAAAAATTATCGGAATTGACTTAGGAACCACAAACTCTTGTGTTTCTGTAATGGAAGGTAACGAACCTGTAGTTATCCCTAACAGCGAGGGAAAACGTACAACACCTTCTATCGTTGCTTTCGTAGAAAACGGAGAACGCAAAGTTGGTGATCCTGCAAAACGTCAGGCAATCACTAACCCTACAAAAACTATCTTCTCGATTAAACGATTCATGGGAGAAACTTTTGATCAGGTATCAAAAGAAGTAAACCGTGTACCTTATAAAGTAGTAAAAGGCGATAACAACACTCCACGTGTTGAAATCGACGACAGAAAATATTCGCCACAGGAAATCTCGGCAATGACACTTCAGAAAATGAAGAAAACAGCTGAAGATTATCTTGGACAAGAAGTAACAGAAGCAGTAGTAACTGTGCCTGCATACTTTAGTGATTCACAGCGTCAGGCAACAAAAGAAGCCGGTGAGATTGCCGGATTAACCGTTCGTCGTATCATTAACGAACCTACAGCTGCATCGTTAGCTTACGGTTTGGACAAGATGGACAAAGACATGAAAATCGCGGTATTCGACCTTGGTGGTGGTACTTTCGATATTTCTATTTTGGAGTTGGGTGACGGTGTTTTCGAAGTAAAATCGACCGACGGTGATACGCACCTTGGTGGTGACGATTTCGACCAGGTAATTATCGACTGGTTGGCCGACGAGTTCAACAGCGAAGAAGGCATCGACCTGCGCAAAGATCCAATGGCATTACAACGTTTGAAAGAAGCTGCTGAGAAAGCAAAAATCGAATTGTCGAGCTCTTCTCAAACCGAGATCAACCTGCCATACATTATGCCGGTTAACGGTATTCCAAAACACTTGGTAAAAACATTGTCTCGTGCAAAATTCGAGCAATTGGCCGATACACTGATCAACGCTACAATTGAGCCATGTCGTAAGGCATTGAAAAATGCAGGTATGACAGCAAGCGATGTTGACGAAGTGATTCTTGTAGGTGGATCAACACGTATTCCTGCTATCCAGGAAAAAGTAAAAGCTTTCTTTGGTAAAGAAGCTTCAAAAGGTGTAAACCCTGATGAGGTGGTTGCAATTGGTGCAGCTATTCAGGGTGGTGTTTTAACCGGTGAAGTAAAAGACGTTCTTCTGCTTGACGTAACTCCGCTTTCATTGGGTATTGAAACCATGGGTGGTGTAATGACCAAGTTGATTGAGTCGAATACAACAATCCCGACTAAAAAATCGGAAACATTTACTACCGCTGCCGACAATCAGCCTTCAGTAGAAATTCATGTTCTGCAAGGTGAGCGTCCAATTGCATCGGGTAACAAAACTATCGGTCGTTTCCACTTAGACGGAATTCCACCGGCACCACGTGGTGTACCACAAGTTGAGGTAACTTTCGATATCGACGCAAACGGTATTCTGCACGTACACGCTAAAGATAAAGCAACAGGTAAATCGCAATCAATTCGTATCGAGGCTTCTTCAGGTCTTTCGGATGATGAGATCAACCGCATGAAATCGGAAGCTGAAGCAAACGCTGAAGCCGATAAGCAAGCAAAAGAAACTGCTGATAAAATCAACCAGGCTGACAGTTTGATCTTCCAGACTGAGAAGCAGTTGAAAGAGTACGGTGACAAATTGCCTGCAGATAAAAAAGGTCCGATCGAAGATGCATTGAAAAAGCTGAAAGAAGCACACGCTTCAAAAGATTTAGCTGCAATTGATGCTGCAATGAACGAGTTGAACACAGTATTCCAGGCCGCTTCGCAAGAGATGTACAACGCATCGCAAGCACAGGGTGGCGCTGAAGGTCCTCAGGGAGGTCCACAAGCCGATCCGAATGCCGGAGCACAAGGTGGCGACTCAAAAGGAGACGACGGTGAAGTAACCGACGTTGACTTTGAAGAAGTCAAATAGGGTACGATTATTAAGGATAATCAATAACTAGTAAAACGCAGTAAGTTTCTGACTTACTGCGTTTTTTGTTTGTAGTCACTTGGTATTGTTAACTTGTTTTTCATGTATTTTTAGCTTATATTCGTATCATATTTGTACCGCGCGCTATTTGACGTTAATGTGCACCTTAAACAGGCTTATTAGGTCTTAACGGGGCTTATTTATGCTTTTTTAGCTTGATGTAGTGCTAATTGATAAAATATATGGCAAAAAGTAAACTTAAAATACCCAAGATATGCGAGCAGTGTGGAAAGCCATTTGAAGCCAAAACCGTAGCAACCCGATTTTGCAGCCCTTACTGTGTAGATAAATCAGGAAGAGCAAAAAGAAGACGAGCTAAGGAGGCAATAGAAAAGCAAACATTGTTGGAAGAATCGATTAATAAGATAGCTGAGATCCAAACTCGGCCATTTATTTCGGTTTCGGAAGCTACAGTTCTTTTTGGTATATCAAAAGATACTATTCGTCGACTTATTAAAGCAGGGAAAATTCCAGCTTATAATTTAGGACAACGATTAACCAGAGTTAGTCGAGTACATATTGAGGCAATGTTTACAGCCGTAGACTTACCTGAAGCTCCTGATGAAAAGCCTGTTCGAATGCAATACGATAAAAGTGAGTGTTATAATATTGCCGAAGTATCAGAAAAGTTTGGAATATCTCCTTCAACCGTAAACAAAACGATTCGTAAATACAGCATTCCCCGAAGGCAGGTTGGAAAATATGTATATGTACCCAAAGAGCAAATTGAAGAGCTATTTTCAAAAAAATAAACTAATACCCCATGAAACAATTATCAAAAACTAAAGTAACCGTTAGACTTCGAAAGGCTGAAAATAGAAATGAGTGGTACATTTATTTAGAGAGTTATCCTGTATTTGTTCCAGGAAAGAAAACGCCTCAACGTATTCGGGAATACCTTAATAGGAGTGTAACTACAGTGGTATGGAATAAAAAGGGGAATGTTCGGATTAACACCAAGGGAATAAAGACCTACAAACCTAGACGCGATGATAATGGAATAATTATTTGTAAGAGTGAAGTTGACCATGAAAGCATG
The DNA here is from genome assembly GCF_913060805.1 of uncultured Draconibacterium sp. Lineage (GTDB taxonomy): Bacteria > Bacteroidota > Bacteroidia > Bacteroidales > Prolixibacteraceae > Draconibacterium. The sequence goes on along the minus strand of NZ_CAJXTC010000017.1, from coordinate 1,727 downwards.
TTATATGCAGATGGCGTTCGTAAACTCCGACAGCGCGAATATGATCATGCGGATCTATACAATGATACGGAAAGCGCTCAAGTTGAACAAAAGGAACGATTGCAGCAGAATTTTATCGATTACTTTACCAAAGTAACTTATAAACGTCATTCAAATAGCTCGAAATCCATTTTGATAAATTGGGAGCGTTCCATTGAGTTCTTAAAACTTTATGCAGGAGATACACTTTTATTTTCAGAATTAGATTTAAACCTGGCCGAAGGTTTCAGACTTTTTCTCTTGTCAGCACCACGAGGGGGCAACAAAGGTGGTAAGCTATCTCATAATTCCGCATCTACCTACTTTTCTGTTTTTAAGGCAGCGCTTAAGCAGGCCTTTATTGATGGTTATCTCGCAAGTGATCTATCAGCTAAGATAAAAGGGATTCAGTGGCAGGAATCTCGTAGGGAATACTTAACCGTAGAGGAACTAAATAAACTTGTAGCTACTCCCTGTGAACGGGATGTTCTTAAAAGAGCTGCGCTTTTCTCTGCTCTAACAGGATTGAGGCTTATTGATATTCAGCAACTAAAATGGAATGAAATAATTGTTGATGGAGATCAAGCGCGATTACAATTTACACAACAGAAAACCAAAGGATTTGAGTATACTCCGATTTCAGAACAAGCCTTGCAGCTTTGCGGGGAAGTAGGAACGCCAGAGCAATTGGTCTTTGAAGATTTGCCGGGACCGGCATGGATTTCGCGGCCATTAAAAAATTGGATTGAAGCTGCAGGTATCAAAAAGAAGATCACGTTTCACAATTTCAGGCATACATTTGCAACCCTGCAATTATCAAGCGGTACAGATATCTATACAGTCAGTAAAATGCTTGGACATACGAATGTAAAAACCACTCAGATTTATGCAAAAGTGGTGGACGAGAAGAAAAACAAAGCAGCACAAGCCATAAAATTAGATGACATCAAAAACTTGGATAAATAGTTTCAATGTTTCATTTAGCTCATACGGTTCATTTTATTAAAGTTTTAGAATACTTTTCAGATAATCAATTTTTAATTCATGCTTTTTGAGTTTGTGTTCTGAAAAGTCTAAAAAAAGCGAAACCGGAATAATCACATTATTACTTTACTAAAATGCAAAAACGAGTAGTAGGACTACTCAATAAATGCCAAAATTAAAGAGTTTGATACATTCTTTCAATTTCTTAAAGTTACTTCTGCTCCATTATCAACAAGGTCTGAAAAGTTACCTGTATCAGATCTGGTACAGCTAGTGGTACAGGTACTGATATCGGAAGAATTATGATGACTCAATTGTAGATGCTTTACTACTGAATATATAAGTTAGTCCCTGATTTTATTCAGTACTTTCTGAATAGTTTGGATGTTGTTTTTTGAAATCCCAATTTCTTTGGCAATGGACGGCCACTGGTTTATCGCATCTTGAACTTCTTCAATAATTAGATCGGCTTTTTTAAATCCAAAATGATCGGCCAGCTTCAAAAGATCCTTTCGTCCTGGATTCCGACTTTCTCCAGCTATCATGGTGCTGTGAAATCCGTAGGCGGAGTTCGAAAATGTCAGGTCGTAAGCCGGGGCAAATTGCCATTCTGCTTTTGCGTTCATCAGGAAAGAGAAATTTTTGCTGTGATCGTCGCGATTGTGAGAGTAAACATTGAATGCGGCTAACCTGAAAACTTTTTTATAGGCATTTACATGTTTTTC
>NZ_CAJXTC010000016.1 GCF_913060805.1 uncultured Draconibacterium sp. | reverse complement strand
AGCATAAGTTTTAGTTCATAAGTTTAGGTTTGATTAGTTTTATTGGTTTAGTTAGTGAAAAGGATGAGTGTTGACTCGTCCTTTTTTATTTTATACCCATTACAACTCTAAACGACGTCAGAATATCACCTCACCCACAAATTACATTTTTCGTAAACAGATTATTCCTCCCGGACATTTTCCCAGGCAAAAGATCTAAATCCATTCATCTTTCTTTAAAGTATATTTTGAGAATATTCTTATCTCCGAAATTGCAGAAAGAAAAATTGAGCTAACTCGTTTCTTAAATTTTAAGTTGGTTCTTTCGTAGTTCTACCAGGATCAATATCATTATAAGATTCTAAATTCTTCAGCCGCTCACTGGCATTTTGTGATAAGTTAATATGATTAGTAAAACCGGTTGCCAAATTGAAAATGGCAATATATTTTCTACTGACTTAATACGTATTTAACATCCAGAATAACACAAACGCCTTCCCAAAATACATTTCCTACACTTCAGAACAACGTCTCACGAACACATATAATATTGACATACTGGCTTTTAGAAGCCTACCAATTAATATCTAATCGATTTGATTGATGATTGATAAAGTTAAAACATGTTATTGAGCACATATTTTAACATTGCAGTAACCTCCGATCCAGGTATTCACCTTACATTTGTACTACAAGTTTAGTTCATAAGTTTAGGTTTGATTAGTTTTATTGGTTTAGTTAGTGAAAAGGATGGGTGTTGACCCGTCCTTTTTTTATTGGCAAAAATTAAAACTTCAATATCTTTTTGTCAGCCTCAACACGCTTATAATTTCTTTTTTACATTTTATTCCGCAAACGTTTGCAATAGACGACATTTATCACTCATAAATAATAACAATACGATATTTGATCACTTAACATTAGATTAACTTTTATCTCGAAGAAACCCCTTACATTTGTACTATAAGTTTTAGTTCATAAGTTTAGGTTTGATTAGTTTTATTGGTTTAGTTAGACAAAAGGATAGGTGTTGACCTGTCCTTTTTTATTTTATATACCAAACACTATATCAATAAAGGCATTCAGCCCCGATCGCAAATCTCACAATAGATTTTACTTAAGTCCTGATAGATTTAAAATATGTTGTAGAACACATTTTTTAACATTCGGATAACCTCCAACTCAGATTTTCACCGTACATTTGTCATACAAGTTTAGTTCATAAGTTTAGGTTTGATTAGTTTTATTGGTTTAGTTAGTGAAAAGGATGGGTGTTGACCCGTCCTTTTTTTATTTCCCCTTCTCAAAAGCCCCATGTCTTTTTGCCGCATTTTTACACTTACATTTTCTTTTTGATAGTTTTTCTACCATTTGAAAGACATAAACAACCTCTATCGTTGATAAATATTTACAATTAGATTCGGCCCGACTTAACATTTGGGTAATATTTATTTGATCGAAACGCCCTACATTTGTAGCATAAGTTTTAGTTCATAAGTTTAGGTTTGATTAGTTTTATTGGTTTAGTTAGACGAAAAGGATGGGTGTTGACCCGTCCTTTTTTATTTCACACTAACCACAAAATGAAAACTCCGATAAACACGAGTGTTACAGCCACATTGATTACGCAAGCTTTGTAAACATCATTCACAGATACCGGCCTTGGATTCTCTCCTATAAAAGGCTTTTCAACTAATACGCCATGATAACGGTTTGGGCCGCCAAAACGACAATTTAATATCCCGGCCAACGCGGCTTCAGGATATCCGGCATTCGGACTTGAATGTTTCCTGCCGTATTTAAAGATGAATTTGATCGCCCGTAGGTTAAAACTTACAACAGCCATTAAAATTGCTGTTAATCGTGCAGGTATGAAATTTAGCACATCATCCAGCTTTGCAGCAAAAAAGCCAAAATCCTTGCAACGCTGATTTTTATAGCCGATCATTGAATCGAGGGTATTCGCCATTTTGTAAGCAAACATAGTGGGTACTCCACCGATGAAATAGAAAAAAAGTGGAGCAATAACACCGTCACTAAGGTTTTCGGCCAGGGTTTCCAAAACCGCTGTTCTGATCTGGTTTTCGTTTAGTTGTGCTGTTTCACGCCCAACGATCATTGATAATTGTTGACGGCCGGCTTCCAATCCTTCCCTCTCCAATTTTACGATTACCCGTAATGATTCCTGAATAAGCGAACGATTAGCCAATCCATAAAAAACCAGAATAGAAGAAACGACGAGGTACAGATTTTGATAAGCGGACAGAACCGCTAATCCCAATGTAAGAACAAAATAAGTGTTAAGAATCAGCCCTGAAGCCAGCAGCGCGCCTTTTAGTTTTCTGTTTTTACCCTGGTTTAATTTTGCTTCACCTGCAGCAATTGCCTTGCCAAACAAACGGATAGGATGCGGTAGAAAATGTGGATCACCAATGAGACAGTCGAGTGCAAAACCCGCCAGAAGCGGGATAATCAGGTCAAGATGTTCATTCAATTTCCATCGATTTATAAATGTATTCCATATCTACATTTTCCCTGATCAGTTGGGCCAGCTTGTCGTATTGTGTCTCTTTAAATTGCTGAAAATCCAGTTGAGTTGAAACCTGCTTTCCTGATTCTTTCAAAATCCGGTTAACTACGCTTATATTATCAAAAATGCCGTGAATATATGTTCCCCAGGTTCGTTCATTTAGGTAATATCCATCCCGTTTAGTACCATTTACCATACAAGCCGGACTTTCCAGAGCAGCGACAGTTTCGCCCATATGAATTTCATAGCCCTTTCCCTCCTCACTATTTTGAAAAGTAAAAGTACATTGTTCTGTTACCTTTTCTTCGGTGAGAATTGTTTCGACCGGCAAAATTCCAAGACCGGGAACTTTTTCAATCTGGCCTTCCACATGGTTTGGATCAGAAATCCACTCTCCCATCATTTGAAAGCCGCCACAAATTCCATAAACCGCCTTTCCCTGTTCGTGCGCTTTTTTTACAGCATTTGCCATTCCCTGTTTTTGGAGAAACAGAATATCAGAAATGGTATTTTTCGAGCCGGGCAGAATCACAATATCGGCCTCTTTAATATCTTCGGGTGATGCTGCATAAAACAGGTTTACTTCCGGTAATTGCTCCAGAAAATTAAAATCAGTGAAGTTTGACATGTGCCGCAGCAAAATCACCGCAATATTTGTTTTTCCTTCAACGGCCTTAAACTGCTTTTTGTCGACCACCACCGAGTCCTCATCATCGATATAAATATCGCGAAAATGCGGAATAATGCCGACTACCGGTACACCGCAAAGTTCTTCCAGTTTTTTTGCACCATCTTCAAACAACGAAATATCTCCCCGGAATTTATTGATGATGATACCTTTCACCTGTTTTCGTTCCTGTTCAGGCAATAGCAACATCGTACCGTAAACACTACCAAAAACACCGCCTTTGTCGATATCAGCAATGAGGTAAGTCGCAGCATTTTTCTCAACAGCTACCCGCATATTGGTAATGTCTTTTTCCCAAAGGTTCACTTCCGAGATACTTCCAGCACCTTCTACAACTATCGGATTAAAATCCTTTTCCAACCGCGAAAAAGCATTTATCGCCTCGTTAAAAAGAAAATCGCGATCGGTTTCGTTAAAATAAGCTTTTGCCGATTTATTCGCCCAAGGTTTTCCATTGAGTACAATTTGCGAATCCATGTAACCGGTTGGTTTTAGCAGCACCGGATTCATCTCCACACGGCAATCAATGCCACAAGCCTCAGCCTGTACAGCCTGTGCACGACCGATCTCCAAACCATCCGCAGTGGGATAACTATTCAACGACATGTTTTGTGCTTTAAAAGGCGCCGGACTTAAACCATCCTGTTTAAAAATGCGGCAGAAACCTGCGTTAACAACACTTTTACCGACATCGGAGCCGGTGCCGACAAACATTATCGGGCGGTATGTTTTTGTTTTAATCATGCTTATTTATTTCGAATACGGTATTACTGGCGTACGCCGGTTTAAAGTTTTCAAATAGCTCAGAAATGGGTATATTTTCAATCACACTTTTTAAAATGCGGATTACTCCGGCATGCGCAACAACGGCAATATTTTCAACATTCAATTTTTCAATTTCACGGATAAAAGCTGAAACGCGCTCCACCATTTCCGGGTACGATTCGCCGTTTTTCGTTGGCAAGGTTTGGTAATTGTCCATCCAGATTTTTCCGTCAGGTCGAACATAAATTTCATCCCAGGGCAACATCTCCCAGTCACCAAAATTCAATTCTTTTAAACGCGGATCAAAATGTATATCAATATTCGGGAATAGACTTTCGGACAGTTTCCTACAACGTAACAATGGGCTCGACCAGATGAAATGAAAACTTATCTGCTCTAATTCTTTCGACAGGCGTTGTTGTTCTTCGTCGAACGAACTAGCCACATCAACATCCGTCTGCCCATAACAAATGCCGGGGTTTACAGCAACGCTACTATGTCTGATCGCGTAAATCTTCATCTCATATTTTGATAAGCAAGAATACACAAATAAAAAACGACTTCGCATAGTTGCTGCAGGGCGCCCAAAATATCGCCGGTATACCCGCCTAATTTGCGTGTGATATAATTTCGGAAGAAAAAGGTTACTATGAGCAAAACGGAAATAACCAAAACGCTTTCCTGCCAGTTGAGAAATAACAATGACAATCCTCCGGTTATAAGTGCAAATAACAATGAAAATAAAGAATCAGCTTTCCCAACAGGTTTGGTTTTACTGCTTGCATCCAACCTTGCATATACGGAAGAATAAATGAGTAACACCGGAAAAACACGACTCAGCGCATGACCGGCAATTAAAATGAAAGGAATTCGTATTGCATCGACATGCGACAAGGCCAGGAATTTTATAGCCAAAACCGACAATAGTCCAACCGTTCCGTAAGTGCCGATTCGACTGTCTTTCATTATTTCCAGAATTCTTTCGGGCGTGTAGCCGCCACCAAAACCATCACAGAAATCAGCAAAACCATCCTCATGAAAGGCACCGGTCAGCAAAATTGTGGCCACCATACTTAGCGCTACAGCCAACGTAACGGGCAATACTGCTCCAAACATAAAATAAATCAATGCTCCAACTCCTCCCACAATCCATCCAACTACAGGAAAGTAGCGCGTTGATTTATTTAGCATTTTCTCCGACCAGCCTTCAATTCGTCCAACGGGGATTCGCGTGTAGAACATCAGGGCCGTGAGAAATATTTTAAATTCGTTTTTCATATAGCCACGAGCAGAGAGCAAAGAGCAAAGGGATAAAGTCCATTTCCTCTTTCAAACTTCAAATTTAATCTTTGTTACTAATCCCGGCGGCGTCCATGCTGCTCATTTCATTTAGGAAATTAACTGCCGAACGTATCAAAGGCATCGCAACTGCAACTCCGGTTCCTTCGCCCAGTCGCATTCCTAATTGCAACAACGGTTTTGCGCCAAGATGCTCCAACATCAGTTTGTGTCCTTTTTCGTCGGAACTGTGGCAAAAGATACAATTATCTTTTACAGCCGGCTCCATTTGTATTGCAGTAAGCACTGCAGCAGTAGCAATAAAACCATCGATAAGAATCAGCATATTTTGCTTTTTTGCTTCCAAATAAGCTCCCGTTATAGCAGCAATTTCAAGTCCTCCGAATGTTGCCAAAATCTCTTCAGGAGTATTTGGATCGTATTTCTCAGCAATTTCTTTTAGGATTCTTGTTTTACGATCTACCTGCTGATCTCCTAAACCCGAGCCGCGTCCGGTACAATCTTCCATAGGAAAGCCAGTAAATTTGTGCATCAACAACGACGAAGGCGAAGTGTTCCCAATTCCCATTTCGCCACATCCAATGGTATTGCAGCCCTTGGCAGCCTGTTCGCGAACAGCTTTAGCACCAACTTCCATGGCTGCTTTACATTCTTCAATGGTCATGGCCGGTTCTTTTCGCATATTACGACTTCCGTTTGCAACTTTTGCATTTATCACCGGAAATTCGTCGGCAAAATTGTAGTCAACGCCCACATCGTAAACTTTTAACTCCATTTCGCTCTGGCGGCAAAAAACGTTAATCGATGCACCGCCGGCACAGAAATTCATTACCATTTGCCAGGTAACATCTTTTGGGTATGGACTGATGCCTTCGTCGGCCAAACCATGATCGGCTGCAAAAACAAGGTGCGCCGGTTTTTCAATTTTGGGCGACAGTGTATTTTGTACCAGCCCGATTTGCAGGGCCAGTTTTTCGAGTAATCCAAGCGAACCGAGTGGCTTGCTTTTGTTATCGATTTTATGTTGTAGTTGATCTTTTAATGTCATAGTTTTATTTTTTCTCGCAGATTACGCGGATATGCGCAGATACTAATTTTAAACACGAAGTCTCAAAGACACAAACTTTAACTTTTGCCTTTTTACTTTCTACTTTTTACTTGAACCGGTATTCCGGAAACTAGCAGATAGACTTCGTTAGCCGATTTGGCAATGTACTGGTTCATCCAGCCTTGCAGATCGGCAAACTTGCGGGCAATTTCATTTTCAGGATGAACGCCCATTCCCAATTCGTTGCTTACCACAAAAAGCTGCATGTCCTGATTAATAAATTTATCCCATTCTCGTTTGGCAATTTCGAGACTGGCGTCTACGTCATTTTTGTTCTGATAAAAAATATTGGTCAGCCAAAGCGTAATACAATCAAGCATAACTGTTTTCCCGCTCAGGTTGTGTTTACTGATTTCAATCTCCTCCTCAATGGTTTGCCACTGGTCGCCACGATCGGACTGATGGCGTTTTACCCGTCGATGAAAATCTTCGTCCCAAATGTGTGCAGTCGCCAGATACACCGGTGCATCCGAATTTTCTTCTGCACGTTTTTGTGCAAAGCTGCTTTTTCCTGATCGCTGACCGCCTGTTATAAATGTAATTTGTGCCATTCTTTAAAATTGTCTCAGTACTTACAAAAAGTCAAACCCCCGGTACGCGACCAGGGGTAAGAATCATTATCATGTGCTTTGAGTGCCACACTTACGGCAGAAACTGCTATAAGTGTTCATATAGCTATTCACCTTTCTTCGGACTACAAACGTCTTGTTTATAGATCCAGGTTATTTTATCACCACTTTCAAGGGGCTGGTCGATGGCAATCTTTTTGGCCGGCTCGCCATTAATTTTGTAATACCAAACACTTTTGTTCGGCTCGCCTTTAACGCCATCAATTGCATCGACAAAAACATATTGCCCCATGGGGTGCGTTTTTACTTCCGCAACAAACTGGAGGGCTTCCAAAGCAGAAAGCCCTTCTTTCCAATTTGTCTCGATTTTCAGTTTTGGATGATTCAACGATCCAAAATCTATTTCAACAGTAACCTTATCTCCGTTGCCGGCAAAAGCCGATAATCCGAAAAAGCAGGCCAGCAGCAGATTTAGGCAAAATATTTTTAGTTTATACATCGCCTATTCAGCATCTAAAAGCATGAATGGCGCAATACCTGTTTCAAACTCGTTTAGTTCTGTTCCGTCTGGTGAGTATGTTACCACTGAACCATTTGAAGTTACATTGTCAGAGAAGAAACAAAACAGTTTATTATCGTAGTATCCCAAACCGTTTAATCCATTCACTCCATCGATGAATTTATCAACTTCGAAACTTTTTGATGCGACATCGAAAACAGACACTCCACCAGGCATTCCGTAACCACCGGTGGTTACGATATATAATTTTGAGAAGTCATCATTAAACTCGAAAACATCAACGTAGTTCATACTGCTTACTCCTTCTAAATCGTATTTGGCTTCAAATTCATCGGTAGAAGTATTGATATAACCAATTCCGGTTAGTGTGGTCTCATCGCCATATGCAACACCCAGATTGATGTACAAGTTATCCTGATCATCCTTTTCAAAATACGAAGGAATGTTGCCTTCAGGAAGATCGATGTATGAAACCTCCTCTGTGTCCAGATCAACTACCGCCACCTGATTTGTATAATTCAATGCAGCGTACAATTTGTTTCCAACAATAGCCAAACCTTCAGGGCCATAATGCACAGGAATTGTGCTTACAACTTCTCCGGCAGTTAAATCCACTTTGGCTATGTACGAAAGAGTAGGATCGGCATACACTGCACCTCCCCAGCATGAAACATACAGGTAGTCGCCCAGCGCCTGACAGTTACGAGGTCCTACAATTTGATCGGTGATTCCATTTTCAGTCTGCTCAAATGTTTTTGCATCAACCCAAAAAATCTGATCGGCAGTATTCCCCGTCATATAAATCTTACCATTGTAGTTGTAGGCAAACTGAATGTTTGAAGTGATATCCAATCCATTTACAGAGTTGTAGTAACTGTTGACAACCTCATCAGTATATTTATTGTAGGCTGTAATGGTCGATTTATCTCCCGACCAGCTACCCGCATTAACAATGTATGCCAGTGATGCGTCAACATTAACCTGGAGAGTGATTGTATTGCTCACCCCACCGTTCACTGCAATAAGTGTAACATCATAAATACCCGGTTCGGTGTAAATATGAAAAGGATCGGCCTCTGTTGAAGTTTCATTGTCGCCAAATCTCCACTCGTAACTCGCCGCATCTACCGATGTATTGGTAAAGAACACGGTATCTCCCGCCTGAATATTCTCCTCAGGAGCGTAGGTAAAACCGGCTACAACAGTTGCCGGATCATCGTCATCGCAAGCAGTAAAGGCAAGTGCCAACACCGCCAAAAACGTTAAAATTTTAAATCGGTTTTTCATTTTTTGTAGTTTGTTTTTTATTTGAATTTATATGTAATACTTAATCGGTAAGCGATGCCGGGCATAGCATAGCCCCAACTCGACTGGTAATTGGTATCCAGCACATTGTTGATCATTCCGTTAATTCGAATTTGATTTTGGCTGTCGATTTTCCAATTGTAACCAACAGCCACATTCATCAGAAAATAAGCGTCGAGAATATTTTTCTGCTCCTCGTCGGTAAATTGCTCGTCGGTGTAACTTCCGTCGATTGTAAAATCGAATTTGTTATAAGCTACCGTTGTGAAAAAATTACCGGCGTGCAGCGGAACATATTCCAACTGACGATTCAGCGCATTGGTATTGTTCTGCGACTTTTTTCGCTCTGCAGAAGTGTAAGTGTAGTTAAGTCCCGAATTTGCTTTCAATCCCCAAATGGTATAATTCCAATCGGTCATAAACTCCAGTCCTTTACTTTGTACATTCTCCACATTTGCAGCGTACCAGTAAGAACCACCGTTTTTCCACAAAATCCAGTCGTCAACATTCATCAGGAAAGCATTCAGTTTTACATTTCCGGAAACGTCTCCAACACAGTAGCTCCACTTCGATCCAAATTCGTAACTCATTCCCTTTTCAGGATTCAGATCGGGATTTCCGCCGGGCACCCAAAAGCGATCGTTAAATGTTGGAACACGATAACTACGTGCAACATTTCCGGTAAACCGAAGCACATACTTTTCTTTTGAAAGCGCCAGGTAGTTCAGTCCAAACGACGGAGTGAAGGGCACATCGAAATCGGTAACATAACCGTAACGCAAATTCAGAGTTGCGGTTAAACGGCTAAAAAAACGTTGGTAGTACGAAGCATATAAATCTACCCGATCCTCGTGTTTCAACGATTCGGAATAGGCATAAACCGAGGGATAAATTCGGGTAGCTTTTGCTCCGGCTTTGTAGCTAGCATTGGGCGAAAAATCGTGTTCGATAAATGCCTCGCCAATTATGCGTTGGGTTGAAATGGTGTCGGAAGTGTTTTCGTCGCTAACGGCGTTGTCATAAACATATCCGCCGTTAATCTCGAATTTGAAAGGATTTTTACGGTTTTTATAACCTGTCCAAATGCGCACATGATCGTCCTTGTACTCTTCGCGCAAATCCGGATTACTCAGGTTGGTTTGCATATTTTGCTGAACCAGATGCCAGTCTTTCTCCAGCCAAACATTAAAAACGAAGAACTCGTCTTTGTTGAACTTATAATTCAGTTCCTGCAGAAGTCCCATGTTTTCGATATCTGCATTGTGCTGCGTATCTTCAATTTCAAAAATGTCGTTTTCAAAATCGCGGTAATTGGGGTTCATGAATTTGAAATCATTGGTTTTCGCATAATAATAAGCACGTGTTACCGCTTCAAACCTTCCGTTTCCCCAGAAAAGTTTTGTGCCGTAAAGTTGCTCACCAAACGAGCCGTTTGCAATTCGTGCTTCGGCCTTAAAACCGTCGGTCCAGTTATTTTGCAAACCTAAATGAATGGCTCCGCCAATACTCCCCGAACCATTTACCGAACTGGCGCTACCAAACTGCACACCAATATTATCGAACAGAAAAATGGGAACGTTATTTACATTGGAGTGGCCCAGCGTAAGCGAGTTAATATTTATGCCGCCAAAATTAAAACTGGTATGATCGGGTGCCGAACCACGGATACGAATAGTTGCCAAACCGCCTGCATTGGTTTTAAAGGCAATGGGCAAACTACGTGAAAGCAATTGCTCCAGATTTCCATCCTGCGCCAGCGAAAACTGCCGGGCATTAATGCGTTCGATTTTTGCTCCCGACTGGTATTTCTGAAGCTTTCCATAACTCACCACTTCTTCTACCTGCACGGTGTCGAACACGGTAAACGGCTGCTGCGCCGCTACATTTTGAGCCAGCGCCCACAATACGATTCCAAATACTACAAACCTCCTCATTCACAACTTTTAAGGAGCTTTGGATAAATCAGTGAAAAATACGGATGATATTTCTCAAGCTTTTATCCCGAAGCTTAATTTATACTGTTGAATTTATGGCAGGTCTTCTGGCTCATCCCGGTTATTGATGCCTTCCCCCCCGATCCCTCGGGAAGTGGCTTATGGTTCAATAACACGATCCGTCAACCGACGGATAGGACTTACAGCTGCGGGTACAGCTCCGGTTTTTCACCGGATTCCCTTTTCATCTTATTTCTGATACAGAAATTTTAAGAACCTAAATTCACCGACAAAGATAGTCACATTTTTTAACAACAATAATTTTATTGAAAAAGATACACAGGAAATTGTATTGACTTATTAACAGCACTCAATACATCTACTCAAATACCTGTATAACTGATTTTTACACGACTCTCGCAATAGTAAATTATGAATTAAGATAGATTTAGCACTGCGCCGAATATTCTAAAAAACTTTAAAATTCCTGAAAAAATCAAAATGCACTAAATAATTGCACAGAAGTTGTTTACAGCTGCTGAAACAGAAAAACTACAGAGATGAAAATAAGAAACAGAAAAAATCGAAGAGAATTCAGAAATACGATTAAACGTAACAATTTAATGACTCGTTTTATCCGGGAAATTGAACGCGAAGAGCCGTTGGAATTTGACACCATGCAAACCATGTTGGTTTATCAACCGGTGCGCGTGCGATAATTTTTCGGCAATCAACTTTTTTCGATAACCTCCTCCGATACCAAAAATACCACTGGTTTATTTGAGATGGGATTGGTACGCACCACAACAACCGTTTCGTAAACTGCTTCAATATCGGCATAATTAAGCACCTCAACCGGCAGACCTTTTTTACGAATATGTCCTTCCTGCATCATAATTAGCGAGTCACAATATTCTCCGGCCAGGTTAAGATCGTGAATAATCATCAGAACCGTTAATCCCAGTTCGCGACTTAACCTACGAATGAGATTCAATGTTTGTACCTGGTGTGTGATATCTAAATGCGAAGTTGGCTCGTCAAGCAAAAGCAGATCCGGTTCCTGTGTTAAAGCACGGGCGATTCCTGCAAGCTGCTGCTCACCGCCACTCAAAGCGTTCATATACTTACCTTTCAGCTTGTCAACACCGGTTAACTTCATGTATTTTTCGGCAATGGCAAAATCTTCTTTCGTCTCGAAAAACTGGAACTGTTTGTGATATGGAATCCGCCCCATCAACACATATTCTTCCACCGTCATACTGCCAATTTCAATGGTCTGCGTAACAATGGCAATATTTTGGGCGCGCTGTTTCAAACCCATTTTTTTGGTGTCCGTTCCGTTCAACTCCATTTTTCCTTTCAGCGAAGGAAGTTCTCCTGATATTCCCCTGAACAAAGTAGTTTTTCCTGAACCATTCGGTCCGATAATTCCCACAAAATCACCTTTTGCCACTGAAAAATTGATATCCTCCAGAATAAACTTCCCCGGGTATCCGCACGAAAAATTTGATATTTGAAAAAACTGTTCCATGCTAATTCAGTTTGAAATGTGATTTTGAGCGACTCAACACAATAATAAAAACCAATCCACCAACAAAACCGGTTATTACACCAATCGGTAGTTCATTTGGAGAAATAATGGTTCGGGCAATTGTATCGGAAAGAATCAAGAAGATAGCTCCTCCCATAAACGATCCGGCCAACAAGACACGGTAATCGTTGCCGATAATCAGTCGGATTAAATGTGGAATTACCAAACCAACAAAACCGATAACTCCGGCCACCGACACAGCAATTCCCGTTAGTAATGAAGCCACAAAAAACAGCAATTTTATCGCTACTCCGGTGTTAATTCCAAGATGCCTTGCTTTTACTTCACCCAGGCGAAGTGCATTTAGTGTTTGTGCAAAAAAGTATGAAATTACCAACCCGGCCAGCGACGAATAAAAAGCAATTGCAATCAGCGAATTGTTTGATTCATCCAGCGACCCCATCACCCAAAAAACAATGTTATGCAGGTTTTCGGTGGTAGAAATCGACATCAGAAACATCATGGCCGATGAAGACACAAAACTCACCATCACACCAATCAGTAACATACTGTTAATACTTAATCCGCCACGTTTTATACTTAATAAATAAACGACGATAAGTGTAACAAGCGCCCCCAGAAAACCAAATGCAGGAAGCGAAAAGAAGCTCAAAGTATTTAGTCCGAAAACAATGGCGACAGCCACTCCCAGCGCTGCACCACCGGAAATTCCCAGCGTATAGGGTTCAACCAGTGGATTGCGGTAAATGCCCTGCAACACCACTCCCGATAAACTTAACGCTCCACCAACACCAATGGCCATTAAAATTCGGGGGATACGGATCTTTGCTAAAACGGTGTATTCAATACTGCCTTTATCCGACAAAATTTGTGGCAATTGCGACAGCGACACTTTAATTTCTCCGGCCGATAACGACAACAAAACAGATACTAGCAACAACACCAAAAGTGCGGCTAAAAAAAGTATCCATTTTAAATATTTGCTGTTCATTCGTCTCTTAATATTGGATTTACTCGCTTATAAAACGGTAAACATCTGTCAGTGCACTTGCAAAATTTGCCGGCGTTGGACTACACGATGTTTCGGAAGAGATCAGAAAAACCTTGTTGTTTATCACGGCTTCCATGCCTTCGTAACTGTTCCACACTTTCTGTTCCTCGTTACCAAAACCACCCATTTCAGCAATAATTATCACGTCGGGATTTTTAAGCAATACACTTTCACGCGTTAAGGTACCGTGCTTTAAGCCGGACGCAATATTCGTTGCATTACATAACAGAATAAAATCGTTCATGTAAGTATTGTCCAACACCGAAAATACCGGATTGGCACCGATCTGAAAAAATATTTTTGAAGGAGGTAATTGTTTTGATTTCGCCTGAATTTCGGCAACAGTTTTTCGGGCTTTTGCAACCACTTCTGTCGATTGATCTTCGCAACCAATAAGTTCTGCAATTTGCTGTGTTTGTTCACAAATTTCGTCAAACGACACCGGTGTTTCCAGTACTTCAACACGAATACCCAATTTCTCAAGAGCTGCAATATCCTGTGCTTTTGTCAACTTCATGGTGAGCACTAAATCGGGTTGAAGCGCAAAAATTTTCTCCACATTTACATCTACTGTTGAGCCTATTTCTTCAATTCCATCGCTAACAGCCTGCACACAATAGCTCGTGCATCCTACCAGTTTATCTTTTCCGCCAACCAGGTAAATATTTTCGGTAATCGACGGTGCCAGCGAAATTACGCGTTTAACATCCTGTGCAAGCACCGAAAAACCGGCAAGCATCAATACAACGAGTATTTTAATTTTCATCCGTTTTAAATTAACAGGAAATCAGGTGCAGAAATCAATAGATTGATTCCCGAAACTTTGTTCCCGAAGTTCGTTCATCCATTTTGTTGGCAGGTCTTCTGACTCATCCCCTTTGATCATTGCCTTCCCGTCATTGGCTGAACCGACAGTGGCGTGAGTAATGATCAGTTTCAGGATTTACAGCTGCGGGTACAGTTCCGGATTTACACCGGATTCCCTTTTCATCGTGTTTATAGTGCTATAAACCATCGAACCAAACTCGCCGACAAATATAAGCAGAATCTTTTCTGCCGGAAAGTTTTCTGATTTCTTTTGTGTTTTTGAGGAGAAGAAAGTGCGCTTGGAAAAAGTTATTCAAAAAGCATAACGAAGAAAAAACACTTAAAATATACAGCCTTTCTTTGTTTCACCCCTCCAAACCTCCCCTAAAGAGGGAGGCTTAAGTCCCCTTTAGGGGATTTAGGGGTACAAAACGGCAGCAGTTACTTACATTAAAAAGTTCACTCAACATAAAAATGTTTTCTAAACAATCCAATTTAACCAAACATTACATGTCAAGATTATATGCTCATCAGATCCATGTCGAAATCGGGTTTTTCGCCCACTACCAACTGACTAATAATTTTTCCTGTTATTGGGCCAAGACTTACGCCCATCATGGCATGACCTGCTGCCACAAGCAGGTTATTGTACTTGTTAGTTCGGCCAATTATTGGAACTCCGGTTGGTGTAACCGGCCTTAATCCTTCCCAGATGTCCAGTTTTTTGGCATCCAGTTTTTCCATGTTTGGCAATGCCTTTTGTGTACGGTTGATAATCGCCTGAACCCGGTTGTATGAGATATCTCCGATGGTTCCGTTGAACTCCATTCCGCTACCCAAACGCACAGTATTTTCAAAAGGAGTCAGAGCCACTTTGGCTTCTGTTAAAATCAGAGGTGTTTGTAATTTCAGTCGGTCTTTTTGCAAATCGAAGCTGTAACCCTTACCGGAAATTACCGGGACTTTAACACCAACAGAAGCGACCAGTTTTGCCGAATAGGATCCTGTTGCCAACACAAACTCATCTGCATTCAGTTTTCCAAAACTGGTGTCCACTGCTTTGATTTTTCCTTTCTCAACTTGAAAACGATTAACAGAGGTATCGTATCGAAATACAATGCCACCAGCTTTTAAGTAACTTTTCAGCCAACGTAAATGTCCTTCCGGCGATACATTCCCATCGCTTTTGTATAGTACTGCTCCGGCTACTTGCAAATCAATTTCCGGTTCAATGGTTTTCAGTTGTTGTTGATCGAGCAGCTGCGTTTTAATTCCAAGATCCTTGGCAATTTTGGCCAAAGCAACTTCCTCTTCCAGACCTTTTTCAGTTGTTGCAGCCATTAGCAGTCCTTTGTTCGTGAAGCCACTTTGGTTCTTATTTTGAGCGCTTAACTCTTCGTACAACTTTCGACTTTCATCATTCAGTTTGTACAAAGTTGGAATTGCGCGGGCAACCGATTTTTTGTTCGCAGCTTTAATAAACTTAAAAAACCAAGGGAGCGAGGAAATATTTTTACCCGGCGGAAGATAAACGGGACTGGTTCGGTCGAGCATCATTTTCAATCCGGAGCGCAACATTTCGGGCGACGCCAGCGGCACAAAATGACTTGGCACCAGCAGTCCGCAGTTTCCGTACGAACAACCATCTTCATTGTTTTCGCTGCCGGCTTCAATAACTTCCACCTCAAACCCGGCCTCGTTCAAATAATAGGCACAATGCAAACCTATCACTCCCGCTCCAATAACAATAATTTTCTTGCTCATCTTTCGCTATAGTTTTCCTACCACCCTAAATCCGTGTGCATAAGGATCGTCCTCATCGTCGATAATAATATGATTGTAACCTGTAACTTTTGCCCAGCCTTCAATTCCCGGAACAATGGCATCGAAATCGCCAACTTTTTGCTGCTGCTCAACGGTACCAATAAACTGGCTACCAATTACACTTTCGTGCAGGAAAGTAGAGCCCAACTGGAGTTTTCCGTTCGAGAACCACTGCGCCATCCGTGCTGAAGTTCCGGTGCCGCACGGGCAACGATCGATCGCTTTTTCGCCATAAAAAACGGCGTTACGCGCGTCGGCTTCTTCGCTTTTGGTATTTCCGGTCCAGAGTACATGACTCAAACCACTGATCTTTTCATTTTGCGGATGTACAAAACTGTATTTTTCATTCAGGCCTTTTCTAACTGCACCGCTGAAAGTGATCAACTCGTCTGCAGTAAAATTGTGCAATCCCGAGAAATTAGGCTGCTCATCAACAATGGCATAGAAATTACCACCGTAAGACACATCAACAGTCAACTCCCCCAAATGAGGACTTTCTACGGTTAGATTTCTGGCATATAAAAACGACGGAACATTGATGATTTTCACCGATGTTACTTTGCCTTTTTCATTCTGTTTATAATGTGCCAACACCAAACCGGCAGGCGTCTCCAAACGAACTGTTCCCGGTGTATGCGGCACAATCAAACCTTCCTCAACGGCAATGGTAACTGTACCAATGGTTCCGTGCCCGCACATGGGCAAACAACCACTTGTTTCGATGAAAAGAATTCCCGCGTCGTTATGCGGATTTTCTGGTGGAAAAATAAAACTCCCCGACATTTGCTCGTGCCCACGGGGTTCGAACATTAAACCTGTGCGAATCCAATCGTATTCCTCGAGGAAATGCTCGCGTTTCTCAAAAATACTTTTCCCCTTTAATCGGGGAACACCACCGGCCACTACCCGCACCGGATTGCCGCAGGTATGTCCATCGATACAAAAAAATGATCTTCTTGTCATTGTCAGATTCTATAAAATCATAACTATACTATTTAACCGCGGCGTTAGTCCACGTGTCGTTCACTACTCTCCAAATTTTTAGCGGGTTGCTGTTTTGCAGCTCGGCCGGCAATAAACTGTCAGGGAAATCCTGGAAAGCCACCGGACGAACAAAACGTTTTATGGCACTCACACCAACCGAAGTAAAACGAGAATCGCTCGCTGCCGGGAAAGGCCCACCGTGCTGCATAGCTGCACAAACCTCAACGCCCGTTGGAACTCCGTTTAGTAACAGTCGTCCACATTTTTCGAGCAAGGCATCAACAATTTCCTGGTTGTCGGGTAACTCACTTTCTTTGGCATGAACTGTAGCCGTTAACTGGCCTTTTAAGCCGGTTACCACATCAAGGAGTTCAGCCTTATTTTCGCAAACCACCAACAAACTAAAGGGGCCAAAAACCTCTTCGTGCAAATGCGGATTTTTTATAAAATCAGCTCCCGAAACCGTTGCAAGCGCGAGAGGAACATTTCCCGTTTCTTCTTCGCCGATTCCT
The DNA here is from genome assembly GCF_913060805.1 of uncultured Draconibacterium sp. Taxonomy (GTDB): domain Bacteria; phylum Bacteroidota; class Bacteroidia; order Bacteroidales; family Prolixibacteraceae; genus Draconibacterium. The sequence goes on along the minus strand of NZ_CAJXTC010000016.1, from coordinate 103,032 downwards.
GTTCCAAGCAATTTCACTTCCGAGTGCGAGAACATTTTATCCTTGTTCAGTTCGTAATTTCGAAGTACCGAAGTGCTAAACATTTGAGAACCTTTGGTTGCTGCAACTTCTTTTGCCAGTTCTTCCACAAAAGCTTCGTAGCCTTCTGTTTTTGTTGTGATCAACAATCCGGGATTGGTACAAAACTGACCCGCTCCAAGATTTACTGAGGCAACCAGTTTTGAGGCAATTGTTGCATGATCGTTAGCAAGCGCCTCTTCCATTACAACTACCGGATTGATACTTCCCATTTCGGCAAAGACAGGGATTGGTTCTTCACGATCAGCAGCCAGTTTTACCAGTGCCATTCCACCTTGATACGAGCCGGTAAATCCGACAGCTTTTGTAACCGGATGTTTCACCAGCAGCTGTCCCGATTCGTAACTTGCATCATCGATAAAACCAAAAGTTCCGGAAGGCAACTCGCATTTTTCTACCGCCTTTTCAATAGCAGCTGCCACCAACGCTCCTGTTTTTGGGTGAGCAGGATGGCCTTTAACAACCACCGGATTTCCTCCGGCCAAAGCTGAGGCAGTATCACCACCGGCAACAGAAAATGCCAGCGGGAAATTTCCGGCGCCAAAAACCACAACCGGCCCGAGCGGCACCAGTTTCTTTCTAATATCAGGTTTTGGCAGTGGCTCGCGCCCCGGATCACCAACATCAATAGTAGCTTCGCACCACGATCCTTCGTCTATCAGGTCGGCAAACTTATTCAGCTGACCAACTGTACGACCACGTTCTCCACGAACACGGGCTTCCGGCAAATTGGATTCAGCCATTACGGTTTCCACCAATTCGTCGCCAATATTCATGATCTCCTCTCCGATAGTCCGCAAAAAAGCAGATCGCTTTTCCGCAGAAACTTTCTTATACACGTTGAAGGCTTCTGAAGCCTCCAACATTATCTCATTAATTTGGTCTTTCAATTCTGCCATACTCTAAAATTTTGGACGGTTTGCCAAAGCGTGTTCAATGGTCGCAATGATCGATTCGCGTTCTGCTCCGGTGATCATTTTTCGTGGAGCGCGTACATATTCAGTTCCGATACCGGTGTAGACCTCGCAAAGTTTGATGTACTGCACCAGTTTCGCGTGGATATCCATTTCGAAAAGCGGCATAAACCAACGGTACAATTCCAGTGCTTCATCAATTTTTCCGGCTTTGGCCAACTCGTACAATACCACTGTTTCTTTTGGGAAAGCGCAAACCAAACCAGCCACCAAACCGTCGCCACCCAACAACAGCGACTCCAAGCAAAGTGTATCAACACCGCCAAGAATTTTAAAACGATCGCCTAAAGCATTCTTTAATCGTGTAATGTTCGTAAGGTCGCGGGTAGACTCTTTTACTGCCTCGATATTCGGTGTATCTTTTAGTTTCTCGAACATCGGCACTGTAATCTCAATTTTGTAATCAACCGGGTTGTTGTACAACAAAATTGGTAATGAAGTTGCTTCGGCTACAGTTTTAAAATACTCCACTGTTTCATCGGCATCGGCTTTGTATAAAAGCGGTGGAAGCAACATCAAACCATCGGCGCCATTTGCTTCTGCCTGTTTTGCTGCCTCAACAGCATTTACTGTGCTCGACTCGGCAATGTTCATAATTACCGGCACCTGTTCGCGATACGGCTGAAGTGATTTTACTAACTCAACTTTCTCTTCGTTGCTTATAGTGCTTGATTCACCCAGCGAACCACCGATAATAATTCCCGAAACTCCTGATTCAATCTGGAATTCGATGTTCTTGATAAATGCCGGAATATCCAGCTCTCCGTTTTCCTTAAATTTTGTTGTTACTGCGGGATAAACCCCTGTCCATGTTGGTCTCATATTTTCTTATTTATTTGATGACTATTTATAAAAGCAAATTTAAAGGAGTTAAACACCTTTTTATTTTCTTATTTTAACCATTTTTTGAACTATTTTACCCTTTTAAGGTTCTACAGGATATTATTATGGTAATTGAGAACAATTTTCAAATTCTACTTTGACAGATTCATGAATGATTGGCAGAATCAATCTGTTCTACCCTACACCCTAAAGGGAACCAGATTGATTTTTGGGATTTCTCCCTTCAGGGACGGGGTAAAATCCTAAAAATCATTTTTTGAAAGAGCAATCTGTCAAATAGAATTATTAATGATGTTGTAATAAGAAATATACATTGATCGATATAAAATGAAGGCAGTACGTTTTGTAATTCCAAAGACAGGAGGAAACTCTTTCCGGCTCCAAATTGATGATGGAGCGTGGTTTTATGATACCATACATTATCATCCCGAGCACCAGATAACTTATATAGAAAAAGGTGAAGGCACCAGTTTTATAGGAAATCATGTGGAACGTTTTCAGCCGGGCGACGTGTTTTTTATTGGGAAAAATGTGCCTCATGTAACCAAATGCGACGAAACCTATTACCATCCCGACAGCAACCTGGAAGTATTAAGTATTTCGCTGTTTTTTAAAGACGAAACATTTGGCAACCAGTTTTTCGAAATCCCGGAAATGCTGCACATAAAACACCTTCTCGACAAAGCATCGATGGGAATTAAAATCGACGGGCCGGATAAAAACGATTTGATTGAATGGATAAAACAGTGTCCCGATGCCGATGGTTTTAAACGCTTTCAATTACTATTGAGTATTCTCAATACCTTTGCAAACTCTAAAGATTTGCGCACACTTTCTTCGGTGAGTTATCGCACGCCAACCCGCGAATCGGATAACGAACGCATTAATGTGGTCTTTAACTTTCTGTCTAAAAACTTCCGTAACGAAGTAAATCTGGGGCAACTTGCCGATGTTGCCAATATGACCCCCAACTCGTTTTGCCGCTATTTTAAACAAAGAACCGGCAAAGCATATTCTGAATTCCTGAATGATATGCGGATTGAATATGCTGGTAAATTAATAGCCGGAAGTAACGAGAGTTTTGGAAATATTGCCATTGAATGCGGTTACAACAGCATCTCGTATTTTAATCGTCAGTTTAAACGGATCAACGGCGTGTCACCATTACAATACCGCAAAAAGATTAAGGGCGGTTCTGTGTAATCGAATCAGGATAATCTATATCGACCAAAAACAAACCTTGCGCCGGTGCTGATGCTCCTGCTGCACCACGATCCTGTTTTTCAATAATTTCACAAAACTGTTCGATGCTCAGTTTGCCCTGCCCTACTTCCAGCAAAGTTCCCACAATGGCGCGTACCATATTACGCAAAAACCGATCGGCTTTTATTGTAAATTGTAATCGCTCTCCACACTTCGTCCACTCGGCCTGCATAATTTTGCAGTTGTTGGTTTTTACATCGGTATGCAATCGACTAAAACTGGTAAAATCGGTGTAGTTAAAAAGCGTTTGTGCTGCCTGGTTCATTTTTTCCACATCAAGTGGCTTCAAGTATTTATGACTCGTTTCAGTGGCAAACGGAGCTTTTTCGGTGGAAATAAAATAATGATACGTGCGCGAGGTTGCACTAAAACGCGCATGTGCATCCTCATCAACCGGCCACACTTTTTGCACAGCAATATCCGAAGGTAAAAAGCTGTTGAGCTTATAAACGATATCCAGATTTTCGGGAATACCATTTTCAGAATCGAAATGCAGGATAAAAAACGAAGCATGCACGCCGGTATCGGTTCGTCCGGCACCAACCACGGCTATTTTCTCGCGCAGAATTTTTGATAATGCGTCTTCCATTGCCTCCTGAACAGAAATAGCATTCGGCTGAATTTGCCATCCGTGGTAGTTAGTTCCTTTGTAACTGAGTTGTAAAAAATAGCGTTGTGGCATTGTTCTCGTTTATCAGGGCGTAAAATTACAGAAAAAGTTGGAAGTTGAGACCCGCTTTGCTGGTCGAGATCCCGACAATAGCGTCGGGACCAAAAATCAATATAAGTTTCTGCAAAAAATAGCCGCCTCTCTTATTCAGAGAGGCGGCCCCAGTTAACCCCAAACACGCGACTTCAGAACGAAGCCTAAAAGTTTTTGAAAGTATTCATTAACTTTTTCAATCCTATCCCTTGAGTTTCTAATGCTAATTGTGCTGTTATAAATGCAAGTTTTAATCCTCCAACAAGTATCCGTTTTTATTACATCTACTTTTCAATTAATGGAGCTAAAACTTTTTCATTGTTTGTTTTAATTTGGCGGCCCGTCAAACAGGGCGATCAACTTAATTTATTAAAATTAAAGCTTTAATTCATTAAATACAAGAGCAATAAAGATGTTGTTTAACAATAACAGACCTAAACTGAATTTTTGACATTTTCCAAAATATTGACTTTCAATATCATTCAAAAACCACCATCAAACCAACTGACAACCAGACAGCTAACACTGAAATATTTTCAGAAATTAAGGCTTGGTATACCTTTTGATTTTTAGTTAGCGAAAGTTCAATGAATTGTTTAACCATAAAGTTAAAGGAGGATAAAGTCATGAAATTAGCAAGAAGAAACGAACCGTATTTTCCATCAGTCTTTGACAGGTTTTTCAACAATGAATTGATGGATTGGGATCACTCGAATTTTTCGAGCACAAACACTTCGTTACCGGCAGTTAACGTAAAAGAAACCGACGACGATTTTGTTATCGATGTTGCCGCTCCGGGAATGAGCAAAAACGATTTTAACGTGAACTTTAAAAATAACGTGCTCACCATTTCTTCGGAAAGGAAAAACGAAAAAGAGGAAACAAAAGAGAATTACACACGCAAAGAGTTCAGTTATCAATCGTTCCAACGTTCGTTCACCGTTGCCGAAAACGCCGTTCAAGGCGAAAAGATTTCAGCAAAATACGATAACGGTATTTTACATATCGTGCTGCCAAAACGCGATGAAGTAAAACCGCAGCCGGAAAGGCAAATTAAAATTTCTTAGTGATTATTTTAAACGTCGCTCAATAATTTTGGGCGACATTTTTTTTATAGTTCGGTAAGAGAAAAAATCCTACTCCTTTTTTAAAACCCAATTTTTTGCTGCATCCATTGTACTAAATGGCTCCGATTCATAACCCCTGTCCTGAAGACGAATTAACATCGGATACACGATATCGTCAGGATTTTCCGTAACAATTGCAATTCTTTTGTTTTCGAAAATATCGGGGTGTTGCCGGTAAAATGCCGGAATTTCAATATGCCGGCCCGGTTCAATATCGAAATGAGCTCCCCGGTAATCAAGAATAAATCCGATGGTTTCGTCCGGAAACAAGTGATTTGAAATAGCTTCCAGCCAGGAGTTTTTTACATCATCAACGGTTATTAAACCGAAATAGGACTTAAATACGATACAATCTTTGTATTCATATTTAAATTTCTCTACATCCATAGTAATTAAAAGTTGGTTTGCGTCGGTATAAAGCTACAAAAGAAGACCAATGAAAGTGCGTTTGCGCTTAACTTTTATAAACACACAACAGTTAGTTAACAATAATTTACAACATTGAATGCACCAACGATCATTTAACGTCAGGTTGTAGATTTAGAACATCTCCTCTTTTTTATGCTTTACTCATTCCTGATCCGAAATAATCTCCCTTTTGCTTTTCCAACCGAATCTTGAAGTAAATCCGGTAAATATCATCATCGTCGTAATAATCAACCCAATCAATATTTTCCTTACCAAACTGTTTGGTAAGTTCGTATCCAAAAGTAACTCTTCCCCACGAAATCTCCGTCCCCACACGGGCGTCTGTTTTTAGGCCCGCCCGGTGCAAACGAAAATCTCCGGCTCCAGTTAAATCAACCGAGAACAATCGGTTTGAAAGCGGAAACCGAAAAAGATGAACAGTCAGATCATTTTCCAAGAATATCCAGTTACCGGCACGTTCGGTATTCAGATTTACGCCTAATTCGCTAACTAAAGTATGCGGCGTATAACCCGATTTTGGAAAAATATTCAGATAAGTGCTTATTGCAGGATTAAAACTCAAAAAAGCAGACAGGGTGTCTCTACCCTCAATAATTTGCCCATGTTGTTTACCGAAACTGTCAATGATTTTGTGAATTCCGCCTGATCCATCACTTCCTCCCTGAATCCATAAAGCCAATCCGGGAATCGGTTTTTTCTTGTTCAGAATACCCGGCCCTCCCGACAATTGAATTGCCAGATTTTTTTTCAGAAACTTTACCCACGAAAATTCAGCACTACTAATTTCTGTAAACGATTCACCTCTGTAATAACGGCCGTTCTCATCGAAACGCTGACTATATTGTCGTTTTGTATAAAGATCTGTTCGAATTCCAAAAGACAGTAAACGCTCTTTCTCTGCTTTCTGATTAATAAAAGCTTTTACCAAAAACGATGAAGTAAATGCCACATCGTTTGAGTTGCCTGAAAAAAGCAAATTAATGTCGTTTATATGTTGGATCAGAATATGATCCTTTTCAAAATACGACTCATTGCCATTTAAACTGCTTTGCGAAAAACAGGTATTGACAAAAAGAAGAATAACGGTTGTAAAAACGATTGATCTCAGCACAACTTTTTTAATTCTTGGGTTAAAAGCTTATAAATTCCCGCTAACAAAACGGAGCAGTCCATATTCGAATTCGTAGACCACAACAGATTACCCTTTAACTTGTTTACATAAATTCCCGAAACGGGGCATAATTTCTTAATGAATTCCTAATAAGCTGTTATTCTTTGTTAACATCATAATTTGTTTCGCTTTTACTTAAATTTTTTTAACAAAAGAATAGGCGAATAAATGTCATAATGCCTTAAATTCGTGCCTTCGAAAAAAATTAGCAAATAAATTTATAAGAGATATGGATCAAGCAGTTGATATCAAAGAATTGAACGAGAGAATTCAGAGAGAGAGTTCGTTTGTGGATATGATTTCCATGGAAATGAACAAGGTGATTGTTGGACAAAAACACCTGGTTGAAAGTTTGCTTATCGGCTTACTTTCTAACGGGCACATTTTACTGGAAGGTGTTCCGGGATTGGCAAAAACGCTTGCCATTAAATCCTTGTCGCAAACAATCAGTGCTAAATTTTCGCGTATTCAGTTTACGCCCGACCTGCTGCCTGCTGACGTTTTGGGAACAATGATCTACAGCCAGAAGAGAGAAGAGTTCAGCATTAAAAAAGGACCAATCTTTGCCAACTTCGTATTGGCAGATGAGATTAACCGTGCTCCGGCAAAAGTGCAATCGGCCTTGCTCGAAGCCATGCAGGAACGCCAGATCACTATTGGCGACGAAACGTTCAAACTGGAGGAACCGTTCCTGGTAATGGCCACACAAAACCCGATTGAGCAGGAAGGTACTTACACGCTGCCTGAAGCGCAGGTCGACCGTTTTATGCTGAAAGTGGTGATCAACTATCCGAAAAAAGAAGAAGAGCGCCAGATCATCAATCAAAACCTGCTGGCACAGTTTCCTGAAACATCAACAATTCTGAAACCCGAAGACATAATTAAAGCACGCAACGTGGTGAAAGATGTTTACATGGACGAAAAAATTCAGAAATACATTGTTGACATTGTTTTTGCAACACGCGAGCCCAACGAATATAAACTGGAAAAATATGCCGATATGATCGCTTACGGAGCATCGCCAAGGGCAGGAATCAGTTTGGCGCAGGCAGCAAAAGCTTTTGCATTTATCAAGCGCCGCGGTTATGTAATTCCTGAAGATGTGCGCGCCGTTTGTCCTGATGTGTTGCGTCACCGTATTGGATTGAGCTACGAAGCCGAGGCCAACAACATTACACAGGAAGAAATTATTACCGACATTTTGAACCAGGTAGAAGTACCTTAAACGGTTACAAGTTACAGGTTGCAAGTTTCAAGTTCGAGATAGCTGAACCTGAAACGTGGAACATGAAACAAATTTCATGGAGACAACTGATTTATTAAAGAAAGTACGGAAGATTGAAATTAAAACACGTGGTTTGTCGCGGAATATTTTTGCCGGCGAATACCACAGTGCTTTTAAAGGCCGCGGTATGGCTTTCTCGGAGGTGCGCGAGTACCAGTTTGGCGACGACATTCGTAACATCGACTGGAACGTTACCGCCCGCTACAGTCATCCCTACGTGAAAATTTTTGAAGAGGAACGCGAACTTACCGTTATGCTGCTGATTGATGTGAGTGGCTCGCGCGAATTTGGTTCGTTTGAAAAGCTGAAGAAAAATGTAATAACAGAACTGTCTGCTGTGCTTTCGTTTTCGGCCATTCAAAACAACGACAAAATCGGGGTAATTTTCTTTTCGGATAAGATCGAGAAATTCATTCCGCCGAAAAAAGGGAAAAGCCACATTTTACGCATTATTCGGGAACTGATCGACTTTCACCCGGAAAGCAACGGTACCGACATTACCGAGGCTGTTCGTTACATGACCAACGCCATTAAAAAGCGCTGTACGGCTTTTATTATTTCCGATTTTATGGACGATAACAAAGAGTTGGATATGGCCTTAACGATTGCCAACAATAAGCACGACATGGTGGCACTGAATATTTACGACGAGCGCGAAACGGAACTGCCATCCATCGGAATGATAAAGCTGAAAGACGCTGAGAAAGGCAACTATGTTTGGGTTGACAGCAGCTCGCGCAAAACGCGTAAACTTTATGCCGACTGGTGGATTAAACACATGGGAAGGCTGGATGTGATGTTCAAAAAAAGTGGTGTTGATTATGTATCGATAAACACCAACGAAGACTATGTAAAATCGTTAATGACTCTGTTTAAAAAGCGGGCATTAAAATAGAGAAGCATGCAATTGAAAAAAGATATTTTAACGAGTAAGAAAGCACAGTTCGACTCCGCTCACTGTGACTGTCATCCTGAGCGAATTCGAAGGGTGATTAACACCGGAGTTTTACTGTTATTTATTACTCTGTTTTTGCTTGCAGGTTCGGCAAAAGCACAGCGCATAAAAGCCACTGCCAGCCTCGATTCTGCAAATATTCTGATTGGCGACCAGGTAAAACTTTTCCTGGAAATCGATCATCCGAAAGATGTAAACGTACAGTTTCCGGCGGTTCCGGATACCATCAACAGCCTGATTGAAGTGATCAGCCGTTCGGGTGTAGATACTTTTGAGCTGGACGACGAGACGTTGATGAAACAAATTCAGGCCTACACCATTACCAGTTTCGACAGTGGAAGTTACCGTATTCCGCCTTACTGGTTTAAAATCGACGTGGACGGAACAATTGATTCTATCCCCAGCAACGGTGTTACGCTGAATGTTTACACCATGCAAATCGACACTACAAAAGGCCCGACAGATATTAAAATGCCATACGGCGCTCCGCTAACGCTAAAAGAAGTTACACCTTACATTCTGGGAGTGATTCTTATTGGGGCGATTATTTTCTTCCTCTTATATTCCATTAAGCGGAAGAAAAACAATAAGCCAATTTTTGCACGTCCGCAAAAGCCAAAAGAACCGGCGCACATTATTGCATTGCGCGAGCTGGACCGTATTAAAACGGAAAAAGTGTGGCAGAAAGGAAAGACCAAACAATATTATAGCGAGCTTACCGACGCGCTACGAGAATATATTGAAGATCGTTTTGGCATTCGGGCAATGGAGCAAACCACCGACGAAACGGTTGAAAGTTTCCGCCGGCAAAAAGGACTGGTAAGCGATAAAAACTTTGCCAATCTTACCCAATTGCTGCAAACGGCCGACCTGGTAAAATTTGCCAAGTATCAGCCGCTGCCCGACGACGATAACCTGTCGCTGGTAAATGCCTATTTCTTTGTAAACGACACGAAGAAAGAGGAGCAGAAAAAGGCTGAGGAGAAAGCCGATAATGATGAAAATGTTGAAGAAGTTGAGATAAAATAAAAAGAGATGTTTGAAGGATTGACATTTAAAAACCCTGAGCTGTTCCACATTTTATGGGTACTCATTCCCATGGTGGTGTGGTATGTGTTCAGGCAGAAAAAAAATACCGCAAGCATCCAGGTTTCATCCACCGCTTCGGTAATAAAAGCCCCAAAAACGATCAGGCATTATTTGCGCCATTTGGTGTTTGTTTGCCTGCTAATCGCCATCAGTTTTTTTGTGGTTGTTTTGGCTCGCCCGCAATCATCGAGAAACTGGGAGAAAAGCGAAACTGAAGGTATCGACATTGTTATTGCGCTTGATATTTCAAGTTCGATGCTGGCGCAGGATTTCTCGCCCGACCGATTGGAGGCTGCAAAAAATGTGGCCATGGAATTTATTGCAGGGCGCGAGTACGACCGCATGGGACTCGTGGTTTTTGCCGGCGAAGCTTTTACGCAGTGTCCGCTAACCACCGACCGCGCCGTGTTGCTGAACCTGTTTAAAGATATTGAAAGTGGCATGATCGAGGATGGTACTGCTATCGGAAACGGACTGGCAACATCGGTTGCCCGCCTGAAAGACAGTGAAGCCATCAGCCGTGTGGTTATTCTACTTACCGACGGTGAAAACAACCGCGGTGAAGTTGCTCCGGTAACGGCAGCCGAAATTGCAAAAACATTTGGTATTCGTGTTTACACGGTTGGTGTGGGAAGCATTGGAACGGCGCCCTACCCTGTGCAAACACAGTTTGGCGTTCAGTTGCGCGACATGCCGGTTAAAATTGACGAAGAAACGTTGCAGGAAATATCGTCGCTTACCGACGGACAGTATTTCAGAGCAACCAGTAATACCAAGCTGGAAGAGATTTATAAAGAAATTGACGCATTGGAAAAATCGAAAATCGAAGTACGCGAATTCAGCCGTAAATCGGAAGAATTTATGCCTTTTGCCCTACTTGGGGCACTGTTCTTGGTTCTGAGTTTATTCCTGCGTTTAACCATATTTAGAAGTATCCCATAAAAGATAGAAGGATGGAAATGTTTAGGTTTGGAAATATCGAATATTTATGGGGATTGCTAATAATTCCGCTGTTGACAGTGTTTTTTGTGTGGTCACGTATTTCGCGTCGCCGGGCATTAAAAAAGTTTGGTCAGCAGGAAATTCTGGGCCAACTGATGCCCTACAGCTCAGGCAACCGCCCTGTTGTTAAGTTTATCATACTGATGCTGGCGCTGGCCTTTTTTATTGTTGGAATTGCCCGCCCGCAGTTTGGATCGAAATTAAAAACCGAAAAACGCGAAGGTGTTGAGTTGATGATCGCATTAGACGTGTCGAACAGTATGATGGCCGAAGATATTCAGCCGAACCGTTTGGAACGGGCAAAAAGAGCAATTTCAAGACTGGTAGACCGTTTAAAAGACGACAAGATCGGTTTGATCGTTTTTGCCGGCGATGCCTACACACAGCTGCCGATTACCACCGATTACAATTCAGCAAAACTGTTTTTGAATTCGGTGAATACGCAAATAGTACCGAAACAGGGAACCGCCATTGGAGCGGCCATCGATCTGGCACGAAAATCGTTTACACCAAACGGCGAGGCAAACAAAGCGATTGTAATCATCACCGATGGTGAAAACCATGAAGACGACGCACTGGCATCAGCTAAAGCAGCGTTGGATGAAGGTGCAATTGTGCACACCATTGGAATGGGATTACCATCAGGATCGCCAATTCCGGTGTTTCGCAATGGACAAACGGATTACCTGAAAGACCGCGACGGAAATGTGGTGGTAACAAAGTTGAATGAACAAATGCTGGAGCAAATTGCTGCTACCGGTGGAGGCATTTATGTACGTGCAAATAATGCGCAAGTGGGTTTAAATGCTTTGTTCGACGAAATAAATAAAATGGAAAAACAGGAAATGGAAACGCGCACTTATTCGGAGTACGACGACCAGTTCCAGTATTTCTTTGCAGTGGGATTGTTTTTGCTGTTGTTGGAATTTGTAATTCTTGAACGCAAAAACAAGTATTTGAAGCGGATAAAATTGTTTGGATAGAAGGAGGAGACATGAAGAAGACAATCATATTATCAATCTTAATCGTTTTTTCGGTAACTGTTTTCGGGCAAAACGAACGAAAATTTGTACGTAACGGAAACAAACTGTTTATGGAAGCCGTGCGCGACACCATGAAAGTTGACACCGTAAAATACATTAACGCAGAAACCGAATACCGTAAGGCGTTGGAAAAACGCCCTGATGATTTGAAGTGGAATTACAACCTGGCAGATGCCTTGTACAAACAGCAAAAATTCGAAGATGCTGAAGGTAAATTCAGCGAGCTAGCAGAAAAAATGGAAGAACCGGTGGAGCGTGCACGTGTAAATCACAACCTGGGAAATACGCAACTGATGCAGGAAAAGCTGGATGAAAGTATCGAGTCGTACAAAAAAGCGCTTCGTGAAAATCCGGATGATCTGGAAACAAAATACAACCTGGCCTATGCGCAAATGCTGAAAAAGAAAAAAGAACAGCAACAGCAGCAAAATAAAGATCAGAACAAGGATCAGAATAAAGACCAAAATAAGGACCAGAACAAAGATCAAAACCAGGATAAAAACGATCAGAATAAGGATAAGCAGGATCAAAACAAAGATCAGAATAAGGATCAGCAAGACCAGAATAAAGATCAGAATCAGCAAAATCAGGATCAGAACAAAGACCAAAATAAAGACCAGCAGCAACAGCAACAACCTCAGCAAAATAAAATCTCGAAACAAGATGCTGAGCAACTGTTGCAGGCCTTACAGAACGACGAACGCGACATTCAGGATAAGGTGAAAAAAGCGAAAGCTGCCAAAGCCAAACGTACGCGATCGGAGAAAGAATGGTAGTTGGAACGATTAACGATTAAGGATTAGGGATGAAAGATTAATTATTTGGGATTAATCGGTTACAAAAAGAAGCAATTGAACAAAAACAATAATTTTGTAGGCTTTGATACAATGATGAAGAAACTGGTAATATATATTTTTCTTTTTTGCGCGGCAATTGCAGCCCGGGCCGAACAAACCCGTTTTACCATGTCGGCACCAAGCGCCGTGGAAATGGGCCAACAATTCAGGCTGAGCTTCCAACTTAACGACAGGGGAACAAACTTGCAGCTTCCTCCGGGGTTGAGCGACAATTTCCAGATTTTGATGGGACCAAGCACCGGGCAATCAACAAGCATCCAAACCATTAACGGAAAAACGACTTCGGAGGTAACGTTTTCGTACACCTATATTTTGCGGGCTAAAGCTGAAGGAACTTTCGAAATCCGCCCGGGATCAATCGAGGTGAATGGAAAAGTTTTTGAATCTAACAAGCTATCAATTCAGGTGGTGAAAGCACAGGCGCAACCCAACCAGTCGCAGGGAGGTGCTACGCAGCCACAGCAAGGCACATCGCAAAATGTAGAGCTCGATAAAGACAACCTTTTTGTGCGCGTTGATTTAAGCAAACGAAATGTTTACCGCGGAGAGCAGATTATTGCCACCGTAAAATTGTATGTCAACCCGAATGTACCAATCCATGGTTTTGATGAAGTAAACCTGCCTACTTACGAAGGTTTTTACACCCAGGACATTGATATTCCGCAGCAGATAAATTTCACCCGCGAGGTGTACAACGATAAAATTTACCAGGTAGGAACATTGAAAAAAACCATCCTTTTCCCGCAGCAAAACGGGCGATTGACAATTGAGCCATTTAGCATGGCACTGTTAATTCGTGAGCGGATAAAAGCACGAAGTTTCTTCGATGATTTCTTTGATAATTACCGGACAGTAAGGGCACGTGTTACCAGCGATGCCGTTTCAGTGAATGTTAAAGACCTGCCAACCGAGCCGGCCAACTTTATGGGCGGTGTGGGTAACTTTAATGTTTCGTCGGAAATTAGCAGCACCAATGTTACGACTAACGATGCGGTTACGCTTACCATGAAAATATCGGGTAACGGAAACATCCGTTTGGTACGTTCTCCTGAGTTGGACCTGCCAAGCGATTTTGAAGTTTACGACCCGCGTGCAACCGACAATGTACAAGCCAACGACAATGGCGTTTCGGGAAATAAAACCATTGAATACCTGTTCCAGCCACGTTTTGAGGGCGATTATGAAATTCCACCGATCAGGTTTGCCTACTTTAATCCTTCAACAGGAAAGTATGTAACCAAATCAACCGATGCTTACACGTTGCATGTTGAAAAAGGAACGGAAGAGCAATCGACCACGGTTATCAGTTCTCGACGCAAAGAAGATCTGCAGCTGATCGGACAGGATATTCGCTTTATCAAATCAGGAAAACCGATGTTGCAGGTTAAAGGGCACACGTTCTACGGAAGTACCATCTTTTATTTGATCTACCTGATTACCGCAGTACTGTTTGTAGTGTTGTATTTTGTGTACCGTAAAAAGGCCCGCGAAAACGCCAACATTGCACTGGTACGTAATAAAAAGGCCAACCGCGTTGCCGTAAAACGTTTAAAAGCGGCTGCCGGTTATATGAAACAGAACAACAACGAAGCGTTCCACGAAGCGATTCTAAAAGCTTTCTGGGGCTACTTGAGCGATAAACTGGGAATTCCGGTTGCCGACCTGAACCGCGAAAACGCAGTGGCAAAACTGCAGGATAGAAATGTTGCAGAAGAAGTGATTAAAGACTTTGAAGAAGTTGTTGACCAGTGCGAATTTGCGCGCTATGCTCCTTCGGGAGGATCGGAAGCACGCCATGATTTGTATAAGAAGGCTGAGACCACAATGAGCCGTTTTGAAAAACAAATTAAACGCTAGAACGATGAAGAAGATACTAATATTCATACTACTTATAGCTCCGTTTTTTGTGTTCGCACAGGAAACAAATGAGCAGCTTTGGGAGAAAGCAAACGCTTATTACACCACCGAAGAATACCAGCAGGCCGTTTCTGCTTACGAGCAGATTTTATCCACCGGAGAAGAGTCCGCAAAAGTATATTTCAACCTGGGAAACGCTTATTTTAAAACCGGCGACATTAACAACGCCATTTTAAACTACGAGCGTGCCAAAGTACTGGCTCCGCACGACGAAGACATCGCGTTTAACCTGCAAGTGGCCAACCAGTATGTGGTAACTCAAATTGAAGAATTACCCAAACCGTTTTTCCTGCGCTGGAAAGATTCGGTGATCAATAAATACCCAGCCGATACATGGGCATACATCAGCATTGCGTCGTTTGTATTGTTTCTGTTGCTACTCGGTGCATTTTTCTTCAGCAAAACAGTAGCCATAAAACGTGCCTCATTTTGGATTGGTATTGTCGCCGTTCTCTTGTCGGTATTTGCAGTTTCGCATGCAGCTCAACAAAAAGCCAGGATCAACAACCGGAACACCGCAATCGTTTTTTGTCCGCGTGTAACAGTAAAAAGTTCGCCCAGCGAAACCGGCACCGACCTGTTCCTGATCTACGAAGGATTAAAACTGGAAATTACCGATCAGCTGGACAGCTGGACTGAAATTAAACTGGCCGACGGCAACCAGGGATGGCTCCCCGATTCTTGCATTGTGAGAATTTAGCATTTATCCTTTATTACTATCCCCCATTACTTTAACTCATCTGTAAGTAAACAAAACAGTATTATTCTGCGTTGTTAAGTTACGAATAATACGCATATACTTTATTTTTAGAAGTACCTGAATTATCAGACTGTTGAGATTTTAGTGCATTGCGATTTTGTTAGTAGGTTACACTAGTAATGAACATGAAACCAGAATGTATATGAGATTGTACAACGCCTGTTCAATAAAGATTTCGAAGGTTGTAACAGCCAGTTACAGCACCTCCTTTTCATATGCAACCAGTTTGTTGAGTAAAGAACATCGGGATGCTATTTACAGCATTTACGGTTTTGTCAGGTTGGCCGATGAAATAGTGGATACCTTTCATCAAAACGACAAAGCTTATCTGCTCAATAAATTCGAAGAAGATTTTAAAGATGCCATGAAACGTGGAATCAGTCTTAATCCGGTTCTTCAGGCGTTTCAGTATACCGTAAAAAAATACAATATCTCGCTGGATCATGTTGATGCTTTTCTCACCAGCATGCGATACGACCTGGAGAAAAAAGAATATAAAACAAAGTTGGAGGCCAACCAGTACATTTACGGTTCGGCCGATGTGGTTGGATTGATGTGTTTGAAAGTATTTTGTGATGGCGATCAGGAAAAGTTCGACGAGCTCGTAACACCAGCCATGAAACTGGGCTCTGCTTTTCAGAAAGTAAACTTTTTGCGCGACCTGCGTGAAGACACCGAAACTCTGGGCCGAAATTACTTCTCGGAATTAAGCAGCAAAGAATTTTGCGACGAAGAAAAGAAGCGCATCATAAAAGATATTGAAGCCGATTTTGAAACTGCTTACGAAGGTATTAGAAAGCTGCCCGGAAAATCGAAACTGGCCGTTCTGCTGGCGTATTATTATTACCGTTTATTGCTAAATAAGTTAAAGGAAACACCGGCTTCGGTAATTATGCAAAACAGGGTGCGAATTCCGAACTACAAAAAAATGCTGATCATGGTAAAAGCAAAAACACTTTATAATCTCAGATTGGTATGACGAACAACAATAAAATAGATAAAGTAATTCTGGTTGACGAAAATGACAGGGTTTTAGGCGAAATGGAAAAAATGGAGGCGCATGTTAAAGGATTGCTCCACCGGGCCATTTCCGTTTTTATCGTCAATTCGAAAGGCGAATGGCTGATTCATCAGCGGGCTTTTAATAAATACCATTCCAACGGACTTTGGACCAACACCTGTTGCAGTCACCCTTATCCTGAAGAAACCAGTTTTGATGCGGCAAACCGCAGATTAATGGAAGAGATGGGCATGAAAGCGCCGTTGCAGGAAATATTTGCTTTCACCTACAAAGAAGCGTTGGATAACCAATTGACGGAACACGAACTCGACCGTGTTTTTATTGGTTTTAGCGATGACAAACCGGAGCCAAATGCCAATGAAGTTTCCAGTTGGAAATACATCGATTTCGGTGAATTGAAAAAGGATGTAAAGAACAATCCGGAGAACTACACCGTTTGGTTTAAAAAGATTTACGAACGCGTTGAAGAACATTTAAAAGTAAAAACGTGAATATACTAATTGCCATAGCAGCCTTTTGTTTTATGGAGTTCGTAGCCTGGTCGAACCACAAATTTGTTATGCATGGCTTTTTATGGAAATGGCACCGCGATCATCATGTAAACGACCATAAAAAAAATGCATCGCAAACCGAGTTGTACAAACCCGGTTTTGAAAAAAACGACTATTTTTTTCTCGTTTATGCCATTCCCGCAATCGCTGTCCTCCTCGTTGGTTTATTCTTTCATATTTCAGCCCTAATTGCATTGGGCATTGGAATCAGTTTATACGGCCTCACCTATTTTGCCATTCACGATGTAATGATACACCAGCGACTGAACATTCCATTTTTAACCCACACAAAAAATAAATACCTCAGGGCAGTGCGCGAGGCACACCTGGCACACCATCGCGGAAAAAACGTTCGCGATTTTGACAACTATGGATTACTAATCTTTCAATTTCGTTTTTTAAAGAAATAAATGTCATTGTACCTTATACTACTTACGGCTTCCGGCGCAGTGCCTTTGCTGCTCAGTTTCGATAAACGACTGCAGTTTTACAAACAGTGGAAAACTATTTTTCCTTCCATTCTACTGGTGGCTTTGGTGTATATCATTTTCGATGTGAATTTTACGAACCGGGGAATTTGGGGCTTCAACCCGGAATATCTCTCCGGCATTTATTTATTCTCTCTTCCGTTGGAGGAAATCCTGTTTTTCGTGGTTATCCCTTACGCCAGCATTTTCCTGCACGAATCCATCCGGGAATATTTTCCAAAGTTAGAATTACCAAAGTCGTTAAATAAAGGATTGCTAACAGCTCTTATCGCTTTGAGTGTGCTGATCGCTGTTTTTAATACCGATAAAAGCTACACATTTTACATTTCACTAAAACTGGCGGTTGCTTTGTTGCTGGCCTTGCTTTTAGGAAGCCGAATTCCACGTTCGTTCTTTATCACTTTCCTGGTCATTCTTGTTCCGTTTCTTATCGTAAACGGAATTTTAACCGGATCGTATATCGACGGAGAAGTGGTGTGGTACAACAACGACGAAAATCTGGGATTACGGATTTTTACTATTCCCGTTGAAGATTTTGCTTACGCGTTCAGCATGATTTTATACAACATGTTGCTAATTGAACAGTTAAAGAAATTCGCTAAAAAATGATTGGCACAAAAAACATAGCAAATTCAATCCAGGCAAACTACCGGTACTTTGTTCTGTTTCTAATCATTTTCTATGCAGTAGGATTTGCCGGTCTTTCTATTCCTGCTACCCACTCGTTTTTTGTGCATTTAACACCTTTTGCATTATTACTAAGCTCTTTTATTGTGGCCTTGTTTCACAGCAAATTTTCGGCTAAGACAATACTGGTTTTCGTTTTTATTTATGCTGCCAGCTTTATTGTTGAACTAATTGGAGTAAACACCGGAGCTATTTTTGGCAGCTACAATTACGGTCACGGTTTGGGCATAAAACTTTTTAATACGCCACTTATTATCGGGTTGAACTGGCTGCTGCTCGTTTATGTGTCTAACTCGGTAATGGAAAGAACCAACTGGAACCCGATATTTAAAGTTTTGGGTGCTTCGTTTTTATTACTGGCTTACGATGTGCTTTTGGAACAAGTGGCGCCGAACCTTTCCATGTGGAAGTTTAACGAATCAGCAGTTCCGGTGCAAAACTACGTGGCCTGGTTTCTTTTAGCCTTGCTTTTTTCAGTGGTCATCAAGCTGCTGAAAATAAATACAAAAAACAGGATAGCGCCTGTTGTTTTTGGAATTCAGGCTTTATTTTTTGCTGCCTTACTTTTAACTTTAAACTAGAACTTTGATCATAAAAGCAAAACATAATTTTGTCCTCGACCCGTTTTTCAGGTACTACGTACTGTGGAAAATGAAACGACATTTTCAGTCGTTTACCATTAATGGCGTGGTACAGGACAAAAGCTTGCCAATTCTTTTGATTTGCAACCACGTAAGTTGGTGGGATGGCATTTGGACGTTATATGTAAATCAGCAACTTTTTAAACGCAAATACCACTTTATGATGCTGGAAGAAGAGCTCCGAAAAAACTGGTTTTTCCAATATACCGGCGGCTTTTCCATTAAAAAACAATCGAAATCAGTTTTTGAAACCTTTAATTACACAGCGGAATTATTATCGGATGAACGAAACATGGTTTTGCTGTTTCCACAGGGTAACATAAAAAGCATCTACCAAAACAAATTTGTATTTGAGAAGGGAATTGAAAAGATATTGCAGCGCACAAAAAATGATATCCAGATCATTTTTCAAGCCAACCTCATCGATTATTTTGCCGATGCGAAACCCAATGCTTTTTTCAACCTGCATAACTACAGCGGTGCATGGAATAGTACTGAAATAGAAAACGCATACAACACCTTTTACAAACAGTGCCTGGAAGCACAAGCCAAAAAAGAAATTTAACATGATAATTGCGGCATGGATCATATTCATTTTTACGGCAATACAATTTGGAGTTGTTTTGCTGAATGCAATTTTCAGGCAACCACTTCCCCCATGCCCAAACGATTTTAACCCGCTGGTCTCCATTCTTATTCCGGCGCGCAACGAAGAACAAAACATTGGCCGTTTACTCACGGATATCCAACAACAGGAGTGGCAAAATTTTGAGGTCTTGGTTTTTAACGATCAATCGACCGATAAAACCGCAGAGATTGTGGAATTGTTCTCAAAAACCGATCAACGTTTTCAGCTTTTAAATTCCGACGGACTTCCTGACGGTTGGCTGGGAAAAAACTATGGTTGTTACCAACTGGCCCAAAAAGCAAAAGGAACTTACTTTTTGTTTCTGGATGCCGATGTACGAATTTCGGGAACTATCATTGCCGGAACAATTGCCAAAGTGCAACAACACCAACTTGGTTTGCTCTCCATTTTCCCCAAACAAATGATGCGCAGCTGGGGCGAATATTTGACGGTTCCGAATATGAATTTCATTCTGCTAAGCTTGCTGCCTTTGGTTTTTGTCAGGCTCCTGCCCTTTTCATCGATGGCAGCTGCAAACGGGCAATTTATGCTCTTCGATGCAAAAACATACCGAGAAAGACAACCGCACCAAACTTTTCGGGATAATAAAGTGGAAGACATTTCAATTGCGCAATCCTTTAAAAAGGATAAAATCCGAATTGCATGTTTAGCGGGCAATCCTTCAATTTCCTGCCGAATGTACAGTTCATTCAGCGACGCCGTTAATGGTTTCTCCAAAAACGTAATTATGTTTTTTGGAAACTCAGGAATATTGGCTGTACTCTTTTGGCTGATCACCACGCTGGGATTTATTCCGGTGCTTATCGCTTTACCAAAAGCAGTTGTGCTAGCCTATTTTTTAATGCTGTTAACCATTCGCGTTTTAATTAGTATTGTCAGTTATCAAAATCCGTTAAAAACCTTGCTACTGGCCATTCCTCAACAAGTGGTGCTGGGTATTTTCATTATAAAAGCATTTCTCAACAAATCAAAAAAAGCCTACCAATGGAAAGGAAGAACAATATCATAATCACACTGTTTTTGGTCCTTTTCCTTTCGGCAGGTGCTTTTGCTTCCACCAAGGAAAAAATATATCAGGCCTACATTGGCAACCACATGGATGATTGGAAAACCATTATCGACAGCCTGGAGCAAAACAAAACAGAAAGTACCGACTTCATAAGCGAACTGGTCAACTACCAGTACGGTTACATTGGTTATTGTTTGGGAGCCGACAAGGAAAAAGAAGCCAAAAACTATCTTGACCTGGCCGAACAAAACCTGGAGACACTGGTGGAAAACAATTTTAACCCTGCCCTTATAAATGCTTACAAAGCGGCTTTCTGGGGATTTAAAATTGGCCTGTCGCCCATAAAAGCGCCAATTTACGGACGGCGCAGCATAAAACACGCCGACCTGTCGCTGGAACAAAACAACAAACTGCCCTTTGCCCACGTGCAATATGGCAACGCCTATTTTTATATGCCGGCAGTTTTTGGCGGATCGAAAGAAGTGGCCATCGAACATTTTTTGATTGCCATTGAACAAATGGAGGCCTCGCCCGAAAAAATAAAAAACGACTGGAATTACCTGAGTTTACTGAGTTTAACCGGGCAGTCGTACGTAGAATTGAACGAATATGGCAAAGCGCAGTTTATATACGAAAAAGCGTTAGAATTTGAACCCGATTTTAAATGGATTAAAGACGAACTTTATCCTGACTTAAAAACAAAACTGACAGAAGAATGAAGAAAAAGGTTTTGATAGTAGGTGCCGGCATCGGTGGATTAGCCACAGCAATCCGCCTGGTAAAAAACGGTTACGAAGTTGAGATTCTGGAGAAGAACGAACAGGCCGGCGGAAGGCTAAACCAGATTAAAAAGGATGGTTTTACTTTCGATACCGGTCCCAGTTTTTTCAGCATGTCGTACGAATTTGAGGAGTTTGCGAAAGAGTGTGGCATTCAGCTTCCATTTGAATATGTGGAACTGGATCCGCTGTACACAGTAAATTTCAGAGGCGACGACAAAACCTATTTCCTTAACAAAAACATTGATAAACTGGCCGAACAGTTTGCCGATATCGAACCTGATTTTAAAGAAAAGTTTGAACGCTACATGGACAAAGCCGGTGCTCTTTTCCACGACACCGTTGACATTGTGATCAAACAAAACTTCGACTCGTTGGCAGGTTATGTATGGGCATTAATGCGTGTAAATCCGGTGCATATTCCGGTATTGTTCAAAAGTTTCTGGAACCATGTTACCACATATTTTTCCTCATCGCAGGCTCAACAGATTATTTCGCTGGTGGCCTTTTTCCTGGGGCGCACTCCTTTTGACACCATGGGAATTTACAGCCTGCTTTCCTACACCGAATTCAAACACGACGGCTACTACAACGTAAAAGGCGGGATGTATAAAATCGTTGAAGGTTTTGTGGATATACTCAAAAAGGAAAACGTAAAAATCCATTACAACACCGAGATAAAAGGATTCACCGAAGACAATGGCAAACTTCAATCGTTGACAGACCAAAACGGCAAATCGTGGTCGGCCGACAGTTACCTGATCAATTCTGATGCGGCGTGGTTCCGTGGAAATATTTTTAAGCGCCCCGCTTACGCTCCCAAAAAGCTCGACAAAATGAGCTGGACAATGGGCTACCTAACCTTTTACATCGGGCTGAAATGCAAACTGCCACAGGTAAATCATCACAACTACTACCTGGGAACGAATTATAAAGACTATGCCGAGAATGTGATGAAGAATCCGGGAACCTTGCAAAAGCCCTATTATTATGTAAATGTATTATCAAAGCATAATAACAATTGTGCTCCCGAAGGTTGCGAAAGCCTGTTTTTTGTGTGCCCGGTACCCAACCTCTATTTCAAACAAGACTGGTCGGATAAAGACCAGGTCGTTGACAGCATCATTGAAGATTTCTCGGAAAGGATCGGAACCGATATTAAAGACGAAATTGTTTCGCGGACTATTTACACGCCGCAGGTTTGGCAAAACCGCTTTAATCTACACCGTGGTGCCGGACTCGGTCTTTCGCACAATATGAACCAAATTGGCATCATGCGACCACGTAATGTCGACGAGAAATACAAGAACGTTTTCTACGTTGGTGCATCAACCGTTCCCGGAGCCGGAATACCGATGGCTATAATCAGCTCTAAGCTAGCCTTTAAGCGTATTCAGCAACATGTTTCATAACATAACAATACGTGGAATTGGGGGATGAAACAAATCACCCAACCAACAACCTGAATATCAGTACATAAAAATCCTAAAATCGCTACTTTTCCCGGAATTGATATATATCAAAATCCGGGAGCTCTGTTCTGTGATTAAGATTACAAATAGAAAAGCTATATTATGGTTTATTTATATACGGCATTTATTGATATGAGTGAACTATGATAGTAAATTTCTATAGGAATTAAGTCAACTTTTCACGATATTTATTGTTAGTAAAAGCGACAAATAATACGCCGACAATATTCAAAAAAACTAAATTTCTTATGTTTGATTTAGACCTAGTAAAAAAAGTGTATTCAGAACTTCCCGAGAAGGTGAAGCAAGCCAAAGGCATTCTGAATAAGCCGATGACGTACGCAGAAAAAATTCTTTATTCTCACCTGTTTGCAGCGCAGGAATTAGCTGCCTTTAAACGTGGAGCAGATTATGTTGATTTTGCTCCCGACCGGGTAGCCATGCAGGACGCCACTGCGCAGATGGCATTACTTCAATTTATTAACTCAGGAAAAAAGCGGACAGCAGTTCCGTCAACCGTGCATTGCGATCACTTGATTCAGGCGCAGGTGGAAGGGAAAACCGACCTTACCGTTTCAAAAACTGCCAATAAAGAAGTTTTTGATTTCCTGGAATCCGTTTCGAATAAATACGGAATAGGTTTCTGGAAACCGGGAGCCGGTATTATTCACCAGGTGGTTTTGGAAAATTATGCATTCCCCGGTGGAATGATGATCGGAACCGACTCGCACACCGTTAACGCGGGTGGACTGGGAATGGTTGCTATTGGAGTTGGTGGTGCCGACGCTGTTGATGTAATGGCAGGAATGGCCTGGGAGTTGAAAATGCCAAAAATGATCGGTGTAAAACTTACCGGTAAATTAAGTGGCTGGGCGGCTCCAAAAGATGTTATTCTTAAAGTGGCCGGAATTCTTACCGTAAAAGGTGGAACCGGAGCTATTATCGAATATTTTGGTGAAGGTGCAAAATCGCTTTCAGCAACTGGTAAAGGAACCATTTGTAACATGGGTGCCGAAGTTGGTGCTACAACCAGTATTTTTGCTTACGACGAAAGCATGGAGCGTTATTTACGCGCTACGGGTCGTGCAGAAGTGGCAGAACTTGCCAACGGTGTAAAAGAACACCTCGATGCCGATGCTGAAGTTTATGCAAATCCTGAACAATATTACGACGAGCTGATCGAGATCAATCTTTCGGAACTGGAGCCACACGTAAACGGGCCATTTACTCCCGACCGTGCCACTCCAATCTCGAAAATGAAAGCTGAAGCCGAAGCCAACGGATGGCCAATGGATATTTCGGTAGGATTGATCGGTAGTTGTACCAACTCATCGTACGAAGATATTTCGCGTGCTGCATCGATTGCCAAACAAGCCGAAGAAAAAGGCTTGATCGCAAAATCGGAATTTACCATTACACCGGGATCGGAGCAAGTGCGTTTCACCATCGAACGCGATGGATTTATCGATACCTTCGAGAAAATTGGCGGAAAAGTATTTGCCAATGCCTGTGGACCATGTATCGGACAGTGGGCGCGCCCCGGAGCAGAAAAGGGCGAGAAAAACACGATTGTACACTCGTTCAACCGTAACTTCTCGAAACGTGCCGACGGCAACCCGAATACCCACGCTTTTGTAACATCGCCCGAGCTGGTAACAGCGCTGGCCATTGCCGGTCGTTTGGATTTTAATCCGGCTACCGACACCCTGACCAACAAAAACGGCGAAGAGGTAAAACTCGACCTGCCAACAGGCGAGGAATTGCCAAGCAAAGGTTTTGATGTGAAAGATCCGGGATTCCAGGCACCAGCCAAAGACGGATCGAATGTAGAAGTAAATGTGGCAGATGACTCAAAACGTCTGCAACTGCTCTACCCGTTTGAAGCCTGGGACGGCAAAAATATTTCAGGCGCAAAACTATTGATAAAAGCACAGGGAAAATGTACTACCGACCACATCTCGATGGCCGGACCGTGGTTACGTTTCCGTGGACACCTTGATAATATTTCGAATAACATGCTGATTGGTGCCATTAACGCGTTTAACGACGATACCAACAAAGTGAAAAACCAGCTTACCGGCGAATACGATGCAGTTCCTGCCGTACAGCGCCAGTACAAAGCCGAAGGAATTCCAACGGTTGTGGTTGGCGATCATAACTACGGTGAAGGTTCGTCGCGCGAGCATGCTGCCATGGAGCCTCGTCATTTGGGTGTAAAAGCCGTTATCGTTAAATCGTTTGCACGTATCCACGAAACCAACCTGAAAAAACAGGGAATGTTGGGATTGACTTTCGATAACGAAAACGACTACGACCTGATTCAGGAAGACGATGTATTCAACTTTGTTGATCTGGTAGATTTTGCACCGGATAAACCATTGACTATTGAAGTCGTTCATGCCGATGGTTCAAAAGACACCATTAAAGTGAACCACACTTACAATGAGCAACAGATTGAATGGTTCAAAGCAGGATCAGCATTGAATCTTATCAAACAACAAAATGCGTGATAAGCATTGAAATGAAAACTTCGGCGTTATTTCAACTAAATTTTTGATAACGTTGAATTTCCCTATTTCAATGATCATCCAGGAAAGATAACTAACCCCGGGCTTCAGCCCGGGGCTGATTACAAAACATAAAAAGGCGAATCCGGTGCAGTGCAACAAAAAGCCAGGCCAACTATTCGCCACACGATCAGAACATAACATAAAATAATTATAACCAGTAAATTAATTAATTAGGACCATGCAAAAGATCAAAGTACAAAATCCGGTTGTCGAGCTCGACGGTGATGAAATGACCCGGGTAATTTGGGATTTCATCAAACAAAAATTAATTCTCCCTTATCTTGATATCGAATTGAAATATTACGATTTGGGAATGGAAAGCCGCGATGCCACCGACGACCAAATTACAATAGACGCAGCCCACGCTATACAAAAATATGGTGTTGGGGTAAAATGTGCCACAATCACTCCCGACGAAGCCCGCGTGGAAGAGTTTGACCTGAAAAAGATGTGGAAGTCGCCAAACGGCACTATCCGTAATATTTTAGGAGGAACCGTTTTCCGCGAGCCGATCATGATTTCGAACATTCCGCGTTTGGTACCGGGTTGGAAACAGCCAATTTGCATCGGTCGTCACGCTTTTGGCGATCAGTATCGTGCTACCGATTTCCTTACCAAAGGAAAAGGGAAATTGACCATAACATTTACACCTGAAGACGGTAGCGAACCGGTTTCGCACGAAGTTTTCGATTTCGAAGGAAACGGACTGGCAATGGCAATGTACAACACCGACGAATCAATTATCGGGTTTGCCCACTCATGTATGAATCAGGCGCTTGACAAAGGATGGCCGTTGTACATGTCGACTAAAAATACTATCTTAAAAGCCTACGACGGTCGCTTTAAAGACCTTTTCCAGATGGTTTACGAAAACGAATATCGTGAGAAATTCGAAGCCAAAGGAATTTGGTACGAACACCGTTTAATTGACGATATGGTAGCCGCAGCCCTGAAGTGGGAAGGCGGATTTGTTTGGGCTTGTAAAAACTACGATGGCGACGTACAGAGCGACACCGTAGCACAAGGTTTCGGATCGCTGGGATTAATGACATCAACATTGGTTACTCCCGACGGGAAAACCATGGAAGCCGAAGCAGCTCACGGAACGGTAACACGCCACTTCCGTCAGCACCAGCAGGGAAAACCAACATCAACGAATCCGATTGCATCGATTTTTGCATGGACACGAGGTTTGGCTTTCCGCGGTAAACTGGACGAAAACCAGGAATTGATTGATTTTGCACATGCGCTGGAACAAGTTTGTATTGAAACCGTAGAATCGGGCAAGATGACCAAAGACCTGGCCTTGATCATTCACGGTAAAGAACTACAGGAAGTGCACTATTTAACAACTGAGCAGTTTTTGGAAGCGTTGGACGAAAATTTACAGGCAAAACTGAATTAAGAAGATAGTTCACGCAGATTGCGCAGATTTACGCAGATAAAAACCGAAAATATTTCGGAATCTGGAAAATATAAGAATGGAGGTTAGTGAAAATCAAATATCTTATGACATCAGAGGTGCAATATTTGAGGTTTATAATGCGCTTGGACCGGGGCTTTTGGAATCGGTTTATGAGTCTGCATTAGTTTACGAACTGCGTGAAATGGGTTACGATGTAAATACGCAGGTTGATCTCCCGATAAACTATAAAGGGAACAAACTTGAAAAAGGATATCGCATTGATATATTAGTTGAAAACAAAGTAATTATTGAAGTTAAATCGGTTGAAACCATGAAGAAACTGTATTTTAAACAGACAAATTCTTATCTCAAATTGGCTAACAAAAGATTAGGCATATTAGTGAATTTCAACACCGAGAACATTTCAAACTCAATACAACGAGTTGCTAACAACTTATAAATCTGCGAAAATCCGCGGAATCTGCGTGAAACAAAAAAAATTACTCTGTGAGAAATAAATAAAATATGACAGAAAAAACCAAAATAGTTAACGGGAAGTTGGTAGTGCCAAATTATCCGGTCATTCCTTTTATCGAGGGCGATGGAATCGGAAAGGATATCAGCCTGCCTTCGCAACGTGTAATCGACGCTGCTGTGGCTAAAGCCTACGGCGAGAGCAAAAAGATTACATGGAAAGAAGTGCTGGCCGGCGA
Organism: uncultured Draconibacterium sp.; assembly: GCF_913060805.1. Lineage (GTDB taxonomy): Bacteria > Bacteroidota > Bacteroidia > Bacteroidales > Prolixibacteraceae > Draconibacterium. The sequence goes on along the minus strand of NZ_CAJXTC010000016.1, from coordinate 75,551 downwards.
AAAAGCCTACCACGAAACCGGAAGTTACCTGCCCGACGAAACCATTGAAGCTTTTAAAGAATACCTCATCGGTATAAAAGGCCCGCTGCAAACACCTGTTGGTGGCGGAATACGTTCGTTGAACGTGGCCTTGCGGCAAACACTCGATTTGTACGTTTGTGTGCGCCCGGTGCGATGGTTTAAAGGGGTACCCTCGCCTATTCGTTACCCGTCGATGGTGGACATGCACATTTTCCGCGAAAACACCGAAGACATTTACGCCGGTATCGAATACATGATGGGCGAAAAAGAAACGGAAAAATTCCGCGATTTTCTGATCAACGAAATGGGTGTCGACCAGGTTCGTTTTCCCGAGTCGTCGTCGTTTGGCGTAAAACCCATCTCGAAAGACGGATCGGAGCGCTTAACACGTGCCGCCATTGAATATGCCATCGACAGGAAGTTGCAATCGGTTACCATCGTTCATAAAGGAAACATTATGAAGTTTACCGAGGGGGCCTTTAAAAACTGGAGTTACGATTTGGCAGAAAATGAATTTGGCGAACAGACGTTTACCTGGCGACAGTACGAAGCCCTGAAAAAGGAAAAAGGCGAACTGGATGCTAAGAAAGCACTCGACGAAGCCCGGAAAGCCGGAAAAGTGATCGTGAAAGATTGTATCACCGATGCCTTTTTACAGGAATCGTTGTTGCACCCCTGGGATCACTCGGTAATTGCTACTATGAACCTGAACGGCGATTACGTGTCGGATCAGCTGGCAGCAATGGTGGGTGGAATTGGAATTTCGCCGGGAGCGAATATTAACTATCAAAGTGGTTACGCCATTTTTGAGGCTACACACGGAACGGCGCCAAATATTGCCGGAACCGGAAAAGCCAATCCGGGATCGTTGATCCTGTCGGCGGTTATGATGTTGGAATATATGGGATGGAACGATGCAGCTGAGCACGTTTACGATGCAATGGAACACGTATTTGCAAAACGTAAAGTAACCAGCGATCTGCACGCGCAAATGGAAGGAGCTACATTGCTTACCACTTCTGAATTTGCCGATGCCATAATTCGAAATATGCATTAATTAAATAAATCAATAACAATAACAGATGGAATACATTAAGTACAGATTTTACCAGAAAGCGAATAAATGCGCTAAGGAGTTCCAGAGACTCAAAAAAGATCATGCCGATGTGGTACTGGGTGAAGTAAAACTCGGGCAAGTATTAACAGGGATGAAAGGTATACCGCTTTTGGTTACCGACACTTCAAAACTCGACCCGGAAGAGGGAATCCGTTTTAAAGGATATACCATTCCTGAATTGCAGGAAAAACTTCCAAAAATAAATCCTGATGGCGAACCAATTCCTGAAGGACTGCTTTACCTGATGTTGATCGGTGAGATCCCATCGCAGGAAGATGCTATGAACCTGTCGAGAGACCTGGCAACACGTGCACACGTACCACAACATACTTTCGACGTAATTGATGCGATGCCAAAAACATCGAAGCCGATGACACAGTTCAGCGCTGCAATCCTTTCAATGGCTACTGAATCGACTTTCCAGAAAGCATACCGCGCCGGTGTAAATAAAAAATATTTCTGGGATGCTACATACGAAGACGTAATGAACCTGATTGCACGTTTACCGCGTATTGCAGCTTACATTTACCGTCGTCAGTTCTTTAACGGCGACCACATTGAGCCAAACCCGCGTTTAGACTGGGCCGGTAACCTGGCGCACATGATGGGGCACGACTCGGAAGAAATTAAACGTTTGTTCCGCCTGTACATGATCATCCACGCCGACCACGAGGGTGGAAACGTATCGGCACACACTGCGCACCTGGTAGGATCGGCACTGAGTAATCCATATTACTGTTACGCTGCAGCAATGACCGGTTTGGCCGGACCATTGCACGGACTGGCGAACCAGGATGTTATTTTCTGGATTTTCGAAATGATCGAGGAACTGGATACCGACACTCCTACCGACGAGCAGGTGGCCGAGTATTGTAAACATACATTGGAGAGCGGCCGTGTAATTCCGGGTTACGGACACGCTGTATTGCGTAAAACCGATCCACGTTTTACCGCACAACAGGAATTTGCCAACAAGTATATCAAAGACGACAAAATGATTAACCTGGCTAACCAGTTGTACCGCGTAGTTCCTCCAATTCTGGGTTCTGTTGGAAAGATCAAAAATCCATGGCCAAACGTTGATGCTTACAGCGGATCGTTGCTGTACCACTACGGAATTAAGGAATACACTTTCTACACCGTAATGTTTGGTGTATCGCGTGCGCTGGGAGTACTGGCATCGTTGGTTAACGACCGTATTTACGGAATGCCTATCGAGCGCCCAACTTCGCACCCATTAAGCTGGTTTAAAGAACAAGCTGAAGGAAAAGGAACAGAAAATTGCTAATACGTTGCAATGATATAATTGAAAAAGCCGGTTTTGCCGGCTTTTTTTGTTTTTATGAAGTGTTGTTTGCTGCTTTCGAGTTGCACACTGATTGCAAATCAGCGGGAACGGGGGCGCACTACTAACCTAAAACTTAGCATTTCCTACAACTGTCTAAAAAATCAGACATAATTAGCGATACTTTTTAGGCACTTGTGTCTTTCAAACCTATTTGTTTTTTGTCTTGTCCCTTCTTTAGACAACGATTTATACTTATTAATCGCTTCCATCGCATTAGGAAAGTATTTCATTAATACATCATCGTTATCAAAATTGTCTATAAACTTCTGATAATTGTCTATTTGTTTATTCGTCAGTTTTTTTCCACCTATGGTAAACTCGTAAGTTATTGTAAATAATGAATAAAAATGAACCTGTCTTCTGAGAATTTTAATTCTCTCGCTGTTATGTGCGATTATTTTATCAATTTCACCAATAACTTCTTTAAATCGTTTTTCGTCTTCATCTTTATCTGGATACTCATCATTATAAAGATCATATATGAGATTCAGGTTAGTATTACTAATTTCTTCTTCAATTCCTTTTTTCATGAAAACCAATAAAGTGCTAATAAAAGATATATCTCTCATCCGCCTTCTATCTGAAATACTAAAAATATCTGTCCAAAACTCAAGTTCAGATAAAGTAGAAGAAAGAGTCATAAATTCTCCTTCAAATTCCGCATTTCTTAATTCTTGAGGATTTAAGGTCATATTATTGCTATTTAATCTCAAAAACATATCTACTATATCAGACCGGTGAACTAGATTTCGAACTAATCTAATTGAAAACAAATATGACCAAATAGACTTCTTGTCATCTGGCTCCAGATCTCGAAAAAAGCGATTCTTTATTCTTGTACAAACTGCACCATTACTACCAAGATAGCCTTCTCTTAGTTTATATGTATTAGCAATAAATTGAAAAATTGCACCACATCTTTGTTGACCATCTATAATCGAATATTTTGTATCACCAGTATCTTCATCTGTCCCAATATTCCATAAATAAATCTCAGGAATTGGATAACCCAATAAAATTGACTCTATTAATTTAACTTGATGCCTACTGGTCCATACATAGTTACGTTGAAATGAATTATCAACCTCTAATAATCCTTTTTTATTTAGGTCGTATAACCATTTCGTGCTTTGTGGCTGTATATCTATCTGTTCAATAAGTTTCATATATCAAGGATTTAAGTTTTCTAAGACCTCTTAAATGGTAATCCTCTACAGATTCCCAGTCAGAATATATTCTATAATTAATTTCGTGTGTAATTTCAAATGTTAGTTGAAGTTCTGTTTTAAATTCTAATAATGTTTTTTGCCAATCCTCAATTATTTTATTTCCATAATTCGGGTCGTCTTCTTTTACACTGATAAAATTGTTAAAAATATTCGAAGTTATATGAACATAGCCATTTAAATGAGATGAAGAAGCTATAATTCGATATGCTTGCCAAAGAGAATGAAAGATTTTACTGGAAACAATAATTAAATCAAAGTCTGAGCTTTCATGAAATTCAGAAAAATCTTTGTTAGGTGAAAAACTATATTTTGTTTTTGCACTACCAACAATAGATATATTATTAAACGGAACATTTAATTTTCTTGAAATGAAACGTTTAAAATCATCATAGACGTTACTTGAATCTTGACTGTTTTTTTCAAAATACCAAACACTTTGTCCTAACAGATATTCATAATAAATATCGATCTCATCATTTACTTTAAAATATTCTATCAGTTCTTCTCTATTCATTGATAACATTAATGGGAGTATGAAGAGTTAATTCTATTTGTCAAAAACATATGTATAAATACGTTACTACATCTAAAACTATTAGCACCTTGCATTTCACCAGTGATTTGAGCGCTTAAACCAACTTCCCGTTAAATTCTTTATCTGCATGCATATTCAACGGTTTAACTATTTGGTGGCTTAAATGTAAACATCTTATGTTTAAAAAGCAAAACCAAACAAAATCCGGCGGATTAGGTGGCTTGCTCGTCCTCCTTTTTTAAAAGCCCGTCCCGATTTCTCGAGCGCAGCAGCAACACCACCTCCCACCCCGACTCGTCGGGGCGTACTCCTCCTCGGAGGAGGAGAAATGTTCGTGCAAAAAATATAATCTCATGTACAAAACCAATCGACCGGAGACCCAATTTCCCCTCCTGTCAGGAGGGGGGTACCGCGTTTACAGCGGTGGGGTGGTATAAATTGCAACTGCGAACGAGCAACGAGAGAAGCAATCTCGCAATCCCCATCAACAAAGGAATTCAGCCCTTGTCGGTGCAATAATCCCCTTGGGTAGAACAATTATTACCGAGGTAATAAGGATAATTCCCTTGGGGATAATAGATATTCCCTAAGTAATCAGAGCAATCCTTTAGGAAATCTCTATGATTCCCTTGGGTAGAAGAGCAATTACCAAGGGGAAAACGATGATCCCCTTGGGCATGATAGATATTCCCTAAGTAATCAAGGTAATCCCTTAGGAAATATCTATGGTCCCCTTGGGGAGAACGTCTATTTCCAGCTATTCCAGAACATAAACTGCAGATTGCGGTGCAAACCACCAACAAGCCCGAACAACTTCCCGGTTGCACCGCTTTATTCGCTGCGCTCATTACCCGCCTTAAAAGGCGGGGCTACAGATATTCCACCCCTCCGGGGTTGAATGAACCAGTCCCGTAGGGACGTTATCCCGGTAAAACATTAACTATACGCTTAATAATCGGATGAAAGAAAGAAGAAGGGGAAAGCAATATGGACGCTTTTTGAAGATGATTGATAATTTACAAACCCCTAAACACAAAACCAATCATAAATACAGAAGTCGCTTTCCCCTAACCATCTTCTTTCAAATCACGGGCCATTCTGGAATATGTACTGACCTTTAACAACTTAACAAAATATTCAAAATTGGCAGCGTTCTCTATTTGGGAAACATTTCTTTTTTTGAATTCAATTTTGAGCCATTCCAGATAATGCCCCTGCTTCCGGACCCCGAAGTTTCGGTAGTTCGTCCTACTTTTTGAAAAGAGATTGCTTCTCCCGATTCGTTTCACTCATCGGTATCGCAATGACCTATTTATTATTGCTACAAGGCAGCGGACAGTAGTGAATCGTGCCGAAATGAATTAGTTCATTGTCCGCTGCCCGACACCACCTCCCACCCCGACTCGTCGGGGCGTACTCCTCCTCCGAGGAGGAGAAATGTTCGTGCTCTCATTCATATCTCAATGACAAAACCAATCAACCAGAGACCCTGTTTCCCCTCCTGCCAGGAGGGGGGGACCGCGTTTACAGCGGTGGGGTGGTAAATATTTGCCATCTCAGCGAGGAACGAGAGAAGCAATCTCTGTCGCTGCCGCAATACACAAAATAACTATACGCTTAATAATCGGATGAAAGAAAAAAAGAAGGGGAAAGCAATATGGACGCTTTTTGAAGATGATTGATAATTTACAAACCCCTAAACACAAAACCAATCATAAATACAGAAGTCGCTTTCCCCTAACCATCTTCTTTCAAATCACGGGCCATTCTGGAATATGTACTGACCTTTAACAACTTAACAAAATATTCAAAATTGGCAGCGTTCTCTATTTGGGAAACATTTCTTTTTTTGAATTCAATTTTGAGCCATTCCAGATAATGCCCCTGCTTCCGGACCCCGATGTTTCAGGGGCGCGGCAGCTTGTCCTACTTTTTGAAAAGAGATTGCTTCTCCCGATTCGGTACGCGCAGCAACACCACCTCCCACCCCGACTCGTCGGGGCGTACTCCTCCTCGGAGGAGGAGAAATGTTCGTGCTCACCTTCATATCTCAATTACAAAACTAATTGACCACAAGCCCAATTTCCCCTCCTCCCAGGAGGGGGGCACCGCGTTTACAGCGGTGGGGTGGTAAATATTTGCCATCTCAGCGAGGAACGACCGAAGCAAGCTCACCAAAATTGCGGTGCAAACCACCAACAAACCCGAACAACTTCCCAGTTGCACCGATTTATTCGCTGCGCTCATTACCCCGCCTTAAAAGACGGGGCTACAGATATTCCACCCCTCTGGGGTTAAATGAACCACAGAAAAAAGTCCCGTTAGGGACGATAAACCGGTAAAAAACCGTCCACATAAAAACAAGGAGGCTACAGATATTTCACCCCTCCGGGGTTTACTAACCCCTGGCTTTAGCCTGGGGGCAAACAATACCATCATGAACGGGCTTTAGCCCTCAACCTCAACTCCTTGAATTAATCACAAGCAAACCACCCATCACAACTCATTCACCGATAAATCTCCCCCGTTCAACCAAAAAATAATTCATGGCCGGGCCGACTTTCCTACCTTTGATTCAGCCAAAAACAAAAAACAATAGAAATAATGGAAACTACACACACAACACACCTTAACAGAATTACCGGCTACGGCCGCGAGAACATTCCCAACCTGTTTTTTAAAATGATGAGTTTTGCTATGAAACTCAGCGATGTATTTGCCGGGCAATCGGAGCGAAACTTTAGCCGCCTCCCCATAAAAGAGAGGCAAATTGTGGTTGACTACGGCTGCGGGCCGGCACGCTACATACAAAATGCCTCCGAAACGGTTGGTCCCAAGGGAAAGGTTTTTGCCGTTGACATTCATCCCATGGCCATCGATAACGTAAACCGCAAAATCGAGAAACACGAACTCACAAACGTGGAAGCGATTCAGGCCGATGGTTATTCGTGCGCTCTGCCCAACCGTATTGCCGATGTGGTTTATGCCCTCGATATGTTTCATATGATCGAGCAACCTACGGAACTGATCCGCGAACTGGCTCGCATCGTCATGTTTCACGGAATAATCGTTATTGAAGACGGTCATCAGCCACGCGAACTTACCATTGAAAAAATTAAAGAGTCGGGGCTGCTGTGCATTTGCAGCGAAAACAAATACCACGTGGTTTGCAAGCTAAAAGAGACCAAATGTTTACCGCCGGCGTAAGCGAGATCATGATAATAGTACAAAAAAGACAACAGTAATTTCAGGATTCGCTAACTTTCGATAACTCCTGAAATTACTCGTGATCAAAATATTTATCGACAGAAAGGCCATTTCTTCTTCGCAGGCAGCAATTGTTTTTCCTATCTTTAGGGCAATCAATTAAACCGTAATTTCAATAATTTATCATGAGAAAAAGTATTTTTTACAGTTTCGCAGTGATGGCAGCATTGTTGATTGCTAATCCTGCGTTTTCGAAAAAAGTAAACAAACTGTCGTCGCAAGAGAAAAAAGACGGCTGGGTTTTGCTGTTTAATGGCAAAAATTTCGACGGCTGGCGTCAATACAGCGGAACGGCCATGCCTGCCAACTGGGAGATAGAAGACGGAGCCATGAAAGTTTTTACCGGAGAAGGTAAAGAGCCCGGACAAGGAGCCAATGGCGATATTATTTTCCAGGACGAGAAATACAAGGATTTTGAATTCTCGATTGACTGGAAAGCAGGTAAAATGGCTAACTCCGGAATTTTCTATTATGTACGAGAATTACCAGGGAAACCAATTTATTATGCGGCGCCCGAGATTCAGGTGCTCGACAATAAAGATGCTACCGACAATAAAATCGACAGCCACCTGGCCGGTTCGTTGTACGACATGATTGCCGCCGATCCTGAAACAGTTAATCCGGCAGGCGAATGGAATACCTGCGTAATAAAAGTTAAAGACGGGCAAGTTACCGTATCGATGAACGGAACTAAAGTAGTTTCGTACAGCCATTGGAGCGATGAGTGGGACCAATTGGTGGAAAACAGCAAATTCAAAGACTTTGAAGGTTTCCAGGAAGGAATTTCAAAAGAAGGTTTTATCGGTTTGCAGGATCATGGTTATACTGTTTGGTTCCGCAACGTTAAAATCCGGAAATTATAAAAAAGACACACTTTATTTAGACCAAAATAAATCCCGGCTTGAAAACAAGCCGGGATTTTTCGTAAAGAACTACCTTCTCCCTTTTTAGAACCTCCTCACGAATTCCTCTAAATCTTTTCTTTTCCGTGGTGCTTTTTCTCGCGAACGATAAGGTTCATCCAGCGAATCGGCATCGCCTAAATAACCCAGCGCTCCCATACAAACCGGAGTAAGATTCTCATCCAACTGTAACACCTCTTTCACCATTTCGGCACCAAAACCGGCCATCAGATGACCGTAAATATCTTTGCTGGCTGCCTGAAGTAATAACTGCGCATTGGCCATCCCCACATCGTGCATTGCCCATTTATTGGGTTTGCCGTTGTCAGAAAACGTATCAACTTTTATGGCCACAAACAGCACGGCCGCATGTTGTGTCCAGGGTTTGTTTCCTGTTGCCAGGCAATCCCAAAGCGCATCGAAACCCGGCGTGCCGCGCATGGCATAAACATACTGCCACGGCTGCTCATTCATAGCACTTGGCGCCCACGAGGCAGCGGTAAAAATTTCATTTACATCGTCCTCGGCAATGGGCTCGGGCGAAAAAGCCCGCGGACTCCATCGTTTCTCCAATAAAGGATGGATCTCATACTTCGTCATAACTTCCATATTACTATATCTCTGGTTTTATCTCTAGTTCAACTGCATGGGCAGATCCATCAGCAGGATCCGGGCGTCTGATGTGGCGGTAATCTCTACCGAATCAACATCCCAGATTCCAATGGCATCACGTTTCGACAAATCATTTCCCGAAATGCTTACCTCCCCTTCTATCACCATCACATAAACACCGTTTCCCGGTCTCTTTATGGTGTACGAATCGGTTTTTCCTGCATCGTATTTACCCAGCATAAACCAGGCATCCTGGTGGATCCACACGCCCTGATCGTCAGGGTTGGGCGAAAGCACCTGGTACAGTTTGTTCTTTTCTTCTACATCACGAATTGAAATTTGGTCGTAACGCGGTTGTACATTCTGCTTGTTGGGAAACAACCAAATCTGGAAAAGTCGTAAGGTTTTATCCGGATGGTGGTTAAACTCGCTGTGGTAAACACCTGTTCCGGCACTCATCACCTGCACATCGCCCGAGTGAATTACAGCCTGATTGCCCATATTATCTTTGTGTTCCAAATCGCCTTCCAGCGGAATGGTAATAATTTCCATGTTATCGTGCGGATGCGTTCCAAAACCCTGTCCGCCTGCAATCGCATCATCGTTCAGCACCCTAAGCACACCAAAATTCATTCGCTCGCGATCGAAATAATTTGCGAAACTAAAACTGTGCCTTGCCTCTAACCAACCGTGGTTGGCATATCCTCTTGAATCTGCTTTGTATATAATTGTTTTCATTGCTTTGTTGTTTTTCTAAAATACTGCTGTACCCTCTCTCCTGTCTCTCCCTTAAAAATGGAGAGACGATCAACCGCCAAGTACATCTACGTATAGCTCAGTAAATGATCGGACTGGCAAAAATAATCTGGCCAATCGTCCTTCCTTGCTGGCAGGGAAGGATAAGTGGATGGGTATAATATTGAAGTTTCTTTTGAGTTTCTTTAAAAAGAAAGCCGGTGCCCGGTTATGCTTTTCAGCAAATACAGACACCGGCCAAGGTTCTCTCCATCACAAAATCCTCACTAACTCCCTTCTTCCGAACCTTATTGTTTTTTTGTTTTCGTATGGCGTATTATTCTTACTTGCTCGAAGTTGCACCTTCAGAAGCAGTAGCTTTCAATTCAAATTTAATTTCGAATTCATCGTGGATCATGTTATCTCCAAGATCGCTGAAGAATTTTCCTGAACGGTATTTAATGTCCCATTTTGTACGGTCGATAGAAGCTGTACCCGATGCGGTTAAAGCATCTCCGTCAACTTTCACCTCTGCAGGAAACGATACTTCGTTTGTAATTCCTTTAATGGTAAGGTCTCCGGTAACTTTATCGTTTTTGTACGAAGTAATTTTAAAGTTGGCAACCGGGTGCTTTTCTGCTGAAAAGAAATCGTCTGATTTCAAGTGGCCTACCAATTTGTCTTTCCACTCGCCCTGAAGGTCGGTTACTTCAATCGAAGTTACATCTAAATTCAGGTTAGCGCCTGTTACGGCTGTACCATCTACAAAAACTTCTCCGCCGGCCAAATTAATGTAACCGGTATGTTCACCTGTAACTTTTTTACCTGTCCAATATACTTTGCTGGCTTTTGTGTCAACGCTGTAAGTCGTCTTATCGCCATTTCCGTTCGATGCAAAACTTGCTGTTGTGATTGCGATTGCAAATACTAATAAAGTAGCTAATTTTTTCATTTTCATTTTTGTTTAATGTTTACTAATAATTTCTGATGCAAACATACAGGGGATTTGAAACGAAAAAAATAAACTAGTTTAAGAAAAACACCTTTTAATCTCTTTTTCTTGCTTTTTTGGCAATAATCTTGCTTAAAAACACGGGAGTTACTCCCAGATAAGATGAAATGTGGTATTGCGGAAGACGCTGAACAAGGTCGGGATCGTTCTGTAATAGCTCCTCGTAATTCTCTTCGGCGGTTTTCGAGAGGATAGCCACAAAACGTTTTTGCAGAAAAATATACGAGCGCCTGATATTGGAACTCAGTTCGGTGTACTTACTCATTATCGCAGAAAAAGACTCCTCCGATATGGAAAACGCAGTGGTTTTCTCCACCGTCTCTAAATAATATGCTGTAGTTGCCGGGGTTCCCAAATCGCCAAGCCATTGCCGCTCTTTGCCAAAAAGCAGGTTAAACTCTTTGCCGCTCTGGTCGATAATGTACATGCGAAGCAATCCTTCTTCGATATAATAATGACGCGTATTTTCCTCGCCGGCATTAAATATCCGCTGTTTCTTTTTAAACGTTTCTTTTCTGAATACCGACGATATCTCCTCTTTTTCGGCATCAGTCAGCTCGCGTTTACCAATTTTTTCGAAATAAGAATATAGTACAAAAAAGTCCTCCATGTGGCTATCGCTTCTGCCACAAATTTAACAATCAAAACCGATGTGCCATGCCTGAACTTACTTTTTTGATGCCTCGGCAAAGATGGCTTTCAACAAACTTGCATCGTCTTTGCTGTCGCTGCTGAGTTGCCAAAACATAATTCCACCCAGATCATTCTCCTTGGCGTATTGTGTTTTTAGTTTTACCGAAACGGTATCGTCGTAAGTAACAAATATGCTGTCGTTAGGATTATACAAAAACGGAGCTTTGGCTACCGGATCCCAGTGTTTTTCGTAGCCATCATTCTCAGTAAAATCAGTTAACAGAACGGAATACGAAGTACCTCCGCTGATGGGGCCGGTATTAGGTTGGTACAAACCATCGTTTTCGGGCGGAACACCTTTCCAGCCGCGGCCGTAAAATGCTGCACCGATTACGATTTGTTTCGGGTCGACACCTTTATCCACACAAAAGCGAATAATCTCTTCAGCCGACTGCGGTTCCCACAAATCTTCACCTTCGGGTAATTCGGCATTTTGTTGTGTCATAGCCACGCCAAGTGGAGTTTCTGAAATATCATCCAGCGAACGGTGCCCCAATGCGGTGTGATGTGTAGCAAATGTTGTTGCTCCACCCGCCTGATCGTAAGTCATTACGTTCATATAATCAACGTATTTCATTACCTCCAGCAATTCCACATTTTTATAGTAACGTTTCCATCCTGCAGATGCAAAAGTTAGTGTTTGCGGGCGATCGAGTTGATCCAGGGCCTCACGCAAACCTTTCATCAAAAGAGTAAAATTTTCCTTATCCTCAGGGCGCGCTTTTGTTCCGCCTGCAGGAATGGCCGGGTATTCCCAGTCAATATCAACGCCATCCAACTGGTAATTCTCAACAAAATCGATGGTGCTGGCAATAAATTTTGTCCGGCTTTCTTCAGTGAAAACTGCATCTGAAAAACCATCGGCCGTCCAGCCGCCACAAGCGATCATTACTTTTAACTGCGGGTATTTTTCCTTTTGCGCCACCAGCTGTTTCATAATTGCATCGGCGTTCTCATTCCTGAATTGCATCTTCCCATCAATAACTTTGCTAAAGCTAAAAATGATATGTGTTAACTGATCCAGCGGCAACTCATCGGGCATGTATCCCTCGCGCGGAACATAGTACGCCATAACGTTTACTGCTGTTGCGGACTCGTCTTTCGCCCCATTTTGCACACCACAGGAAACAAAAATTATACAGGCAATTAAAAATGTAATTAACTTATTCATGATAATTTACGCTTTCGATATATTGGGATAAAGATATGTTTATATTTGCACTTTGTAAAATATTTAAAAACTACGACACCAAAATGAATAATCTAAAAAAGATAGCCCTCCAATTGTTCGCATTTTTGTTTTGCGCTTACACCATTTCGGCTCAAACTCCGGCCGATTGGGTAAATCCGTTTATCGGGACAACCAACTATGGAACAACCAATCCGGGAGCTGTAGTTCCGCGTGGAATGGTTTCAGTGGTGCCTTTTAATGTTAGCGGGAACTCGCCATTAAACGCTCGCGACAAAGACGATGGCTGGTGGTCGACGCCCTATTCGTGGGACAACAAATATTTTACAGGCTACTCACACGTGAACCTCAGTGGTGTTGGCTGCCCCGAGTTGTGTGTAATTCTTTTGATGCCAACAACAGGCGACGTTAATGGTGATCACCGCGAATACGGCTCAGAAATGAGTGAACAAGTGGCTCACCCGGGGTATTATTCTACCTTCCTGAATAAATACGACATTAATACTGAAGTTTCGGCGACGGAACGTACAGGAATCAGCCGCTTTACTTTTCCGGCCGGACAATCGAATATCCTGATCGACCTTGGTAACGGATTGACTAATGAAAGTGGCGCATCAATAAAAATTGTGAATAACCAGGAAATAGAAGGCTGGCGAATGACCGGTACTTTCTGTTACAACGACGGCACCGAACGCCCCGTATATTTTGTGGCGCGTTTTAGTAAACCGGCTGAAGAGTTTGGCGTATGGAAAAAGATGCCAAAAATGGGGCCGGAAGCAGCATGGTCGGCTACCAGCGACAAAATAAAATACTACAAAAACTTCCAGGCAGAAATGGCCGGCGACAGCATTGGCAGCTGGTTTACTTTTAATACCCAAGCGAACGAAGAAATTCTGGTTGAAGTAGGAATTTCTTACGTAAGTATCGATAATGCACGACTGAATTTGAACTTTGAATCGAAAAAATTTGACTTTGAAGCTACCCGCAAACAAGCGGTGGAAAAGTGGAATGAAGCACTCTCAACTATTACGGTAAAAGGTGGAACCGATGATCAGAAAACAGTTTTCTATACCGGTTTGTATCATATTCAAATCCACCCAAATATTTTGAGCGATGTAAACGGACAGTATCCGGCAATGGAATCGTTTGAGATAAAAACTCATCCGAACGGCGAGCGCTACACCACTTTTTCGCTGTGGGATACTTACCGAAATCTGCACCCTTTTATGAGTTTAGCATTCCCGCAACAGCAGTTAAATGTTGTACAATCGATGATTGAAATGTACGACGAAAGTGGCTGGCTGCCACGTTGGGAATTAAACAGCACAGAAACACATGTTATGGAAGGCGACCCGGCTTTACCGGTAATTGTTGACACCTGGTTTCGTGGCATCCGCGATTTTGATATTGAAAAAGCTTACGAGGCCATGTATAAATCGGCAACAACTCCCGGCGCTGAAAACAAAATCCGCCCGGATATCGACCATTATATTTCGCACGGTTATGTGCCCTTAAAGGAGCAATATGATAATTCGGTGTCGCATGCACTGGAATATTACATTGCCGACTGGAACCTGGCACAAATGGCTAAAGAACTGGGGAAAGATGACGATTACGAACGTTTTCTGAGACAATCGAGAGGCTACAAAAACTATTACGATAAGGAGTTTGGAATCATTCGTCCGAAGTTGGAGAATGGGGAATTTATGCCTGATTTTAACCCACGTCAGGGAGAGAATTTTGAGCCAAGTCCGGGTTTCCACGAAGGAAATGCTTACCAATATACATTCTGTGCACATCACGACATGGATGGGATGATAGCGTTGAATGGTGGCAAAAAGGAATTGGTAAAAAAACTGCAGGCCATTTTCGATGATGGTCATTTTGATATGGCCAATGAGCCGGATATTCATTACCCTTGGCTTTTTAACTATATACGAGGCGAAGAGTGGCGCACGCAAAAAGAACTGAATCGTTTAATGGGCACCTACTTTAAAAATGCGCCTGACGGTTTGCCGGGTAACGACGATACCGGAACCATGTCGACCTGGATCGTTTATTCCATGATGGGAATTTACCCTGTTTTACCGGGCGATATGAATTATGCCATCGCCACGCCTGTTTTTGATGAAGTAACAATTCAGCTGGATCAAAACTTTTATCCCGGAGAATCACTTGTGATCAAAAAATCCGGCTCAGGCGATAAAATAAGCAGTATTTCACTAAACGGTAAAAAGCAAAAATCGTTCTTCATCAATCATGCAGATTTGGTAAAAGGTGGAGTTTTGGAGATTAAGCAGTAACAAACACCTGTCATTTCGACGACGCAGGAGGAGAAATCTCTAACATCAAGGAACAGATTTCTCTCCGTCAGCTGACGGCTCGAAATGACAGAAAAACAGGAACAATGAAACAACTATCGATACTATTTCTGGCAATCGCTTTGTTTGCCTGCACAAAAAAGGAAACACCAAAAACTGAAAAACTTACACAATACGTATACACTTTTGTGGGCACCGACGGACCGGGAAATACTTACCCCGGAGCTGTTGTTCCGTTCGGGATGGTTCAACTTAGTCCGGACAACGGTATTGGCGGCTGGGATCGCATAGCAGGTTATTTTTGGCCCGACTCCACCATTGCAGGCTTTAGCCACACACATTTAAGCGGCACCGGCGCCGGAGATATGTACGATCTGTTGTTGTTCCCCACCAACTCGCGATTTACCGACGATCTGTGGCCCGATCAAAAAGCCTATCGCCCCTACTCCAAATTCAGTCACAAGAACGAAGAAGCCTCGCCCGGTTATTATAAAGTACTGTTGGAAAGTTCAGGTATTGAAGCCGAACTGACCACTACCGAGCGTGTTGGAATGCACCGCTACACTTTCCCTGAAGATGCCAAAAGCAAAATCATCCTTGATTTGGGTTACGCACTAAACTGGGATGCACCAACCGAAACCACAATAAAAATTGAAAACGACCACACAATTTCAGGAGTGCGAAAATCAACCGGCTGGGCCAATGTTCAGCATGTATTTTTTGTTGCCGAATTCTCAAAACCATTTGAAGATGTTGCGCTAACTCCTGAAAACGATTTGCAAAACGAGTCGGAAGTGAACGGAAAAAATGCACGTTTCGAAACGACTTTCAGTACAAGCGAAAGCGAACAGATTTTGGTTAAAGTTGCACTTTCATCCTCATCGGTTGAGGGAGCACGCAAAAATATGCAGGCCGAACTCAATCATTGGGATTTTGATGCGGTGCGCGCCGAAGCCAATAAAAAATGGGAAGAGCAGCTTTCAATAATAAAAGTTGCCGGAAGCGAATACCAGAAAGAAGTCTTTTATACGAATTTCTATCACCTGTTTTTAACACCAAGTCTGTTGAGCGATGTTGACGGAGCCTATAAAGGAGCCGATCAAAAGCCACAAGTTGCCAACGGCTTTAAACGCTACGACACTTTTTCGTTGTGGGATACTTACCGCGCAGCGCATCCGCTGTATACCATTGTTTGCCCCGATGAAGTGCAGAATATGATCCAATCGATGCTGGCGCATTACGACGAAACCGGTTTGCTACCTGTTTGGTCGATGGCCGGAAACGAAACCAATATGATGATCGGTTACCACGCCGTTCCGGTGATTGTTGATGCGTATTTTAAAGGCCTGCCAATGGACGCAGAAAAAGCTTATGAAGCTTGCCTCGCCTCGGGGATGAACGATTCGGAAGAAATGAAATTGTACCGAAAATACGGCTACGTTCCGTTTAACGAAGAAGGCGAAAACTGGTCGGTATCGAAAACACTGGAATATGCTTACGACGACTGGTGCATTGCACAATTTGCAAAAGCTTTGGGAAAAGATCAGGATTACAAACTGTTCTCGCAACGAGCCAACAATTGGAAAAACCTGTACGACGAAAAAACCAATTTCTTCCGAGCGAAAGATACGCAGGGGAACTTTATTGAGCCTTTTGTTTCAAAAGAATATACAAACGTATACTGCGAAAGTAATGCATGGCATTACCTGTTTGCGGCTCAGCACGATATTGCAGGATTCCGCGATTTGATGGGTAAAGAACGTTTCACCGAATTACTCGACAGTATGTTTACCTACTACCCAACCGCTGATGATCAATTGCCAATTTTCAGTACCGGAATGATCGGGCAATACGCACACGGAAACGAACCCAGTCATCATGTTCCGTTCCTGTACAACTTTACCGACCAACCGGAAAAAGGGCAAAAATATGTACGCGAAATTATCGACACACAATATTCTAACAAACCCGATGGATATTGCGGTAACGAAGACTGCGGACAAATGTCGGCATGGTATGTTTTTGCCACAATGGGATTTTACCCGGTAAACCCGGCAAACGGTATTTACTACTTGGGCAGTCCGTCGCTCGATGAAGCTGTAATTAATCTGCCAAACGGAAAAACATTTACTGTAATAGCCGAAAACAACAGCAAGGAAAATGTGTATGTACAATCGGTTTCGTTAAACGGGAAAACACTCTCGGAAAACTATATTACGCATCAACAAATTCTGGATGGTGGCGAGCTGGTTTTCACGATGAGTGGTTCTTCAAAATAACCGGGGCGTCATTTAGATCGGCAGCTGTTCTGTTCGCACAAAATCGCAAAATGCAATTTAAAAAGCGGGCTTTATAATTAAATACCGCCCTTAAATTTCTAGCCCACACCTCTGTATTAAACAAATTTTATCTACACGGTGTTGTGTACCACAAGAATTCTATATAGCTTTATAAGCTAAAGAACAACCCGTTACCCATAAAACTGCCCGGCGGTGGGTAAAGAAACAGAGACCATGAATTATTCACTAATCACAAAAATAAAATCGTTTCATCGTTACCTGTTCATCCCGATTCTGCTAACGTTGTTCTCCATCGTTTTCTTTTTGGTATACCGCAACATTAAACTCACCACAATAAACGAATTCAATAACGAGCAACTTATCCTGGCGCAAACAGCCTCGATGGGAATCAGCTCGTTTTTCTCTGACTCAGAAGCCGATTTACAGTTCCTGTCGAGCCTTGAGGATGTTATTAACGTAACCGACGACAGCAAAGAAATACTTCAGAATTATTATGATGCCCACGGCAAAGTTTTAGCGGCTATCACCCGAATCGACTCCACGGGCAAAATCCTGGCTACCTACCCGGAAAACCCATCTGTAATCGGTAACGATATTTCGTACCAGGACCACGTAAAGCAGGTAATGAAAACACACCAGCCCGTCATCAGCGATGTGTTTATGTCGGTGCAGGGCTACCTCAGCATTGCCTACCATGTTCCGGTGTTTAACGGATCTACTTTTGTGGGCAGCCTGGCCATTCTTATTCCAATGGATGAACTGGGGAAAGTGTACCTGGGCAATATAAAAACCCGCGGCACCGGGCAAACCTGGCTGCTTAGCGAAAACGGAACCGAGATTTACTGCTCGGTTGAAGAACACACCGGAAGAACGTTTATCGATAACAACCAACACCAGGAACTTTCTGAAAACCTGATGACAAATATAAGTCGCGACAGCAGCGGAATTATTAAAAGCTACCACAGTGCCGACACCAGTTACGGAGAAGCAGTAATTGAAGAACAGTACGTTACTTTTTACCGCACGCCGCTTGGAAATACTTACTGGACGATTCTTATTTCGTCGCGCGAAGCAGACATTTTTAATGCACTTACCCGCTTCCGCAACCACTCTTTTATTGCCTTTTTTCTTTTACTTGTTGCCCTGGGATTCTACTTTTATTCGCTGGCCAAAGTCAGAAATGTTTTAAAAGTTGAAAACAAACGACGGGAAGCTGAAAAGACTTTACAAAAAAGCGAAGAGAAATTCAGGAAGTTATTCGAAGATCATTCGGCCATAAAATTGTTGATCGATCCGGAAACATCGCGCATTATCGATGCCAATAAATCCGCAAGCCGTTTTTATGGATGGAAGCAGGACGAACTTCGTAGTATGACGATTAACGAAATTAACACCCTCTCAACCGAAGAGATCAAAAAAGAATTTATCAATCTGGAACAAAAGGGAACTATCCGTTTTGAGTTCCGGCACCGGTTAAAAAATGGGGATATTCGCGATGTGGAGGTGTTCAGCAGCCGGGTTGAGATCGACAACAAATTCGTTTTTCACTCTGTAATTCACGACATAACACAGCGAAAAAAGGCCGCCCGGGCATTAATCGTTGCTAAAGAGCAGGCGGAAGAAAGCAACCGTTTGAAGACCGCATTTTTGCAGAATATGAGCCACGAGATTCGCACCCCAATGAATGCCATTATGGGATTCTCGTCGTTACTGCCGCACTCGTACAACAACAAAGAACAGCTGATACAATACTCCGATATAATTACTCAAAGCTCGAACAACCTGCTGAGTATTATCGACGATATTCTTGAAATTGCCAAAATAGAATCGGGACAACTGCCGCTGTTTAAAGAAGCCTTTAGTTTAAACGAACTGTTTACCGAGCTGAAAACCTTTTTTAAAGAATACCAGCGCCAGTTGAACAAACCGCAGCTGCAGTTCGATTTAAAAACCTGTTCGTGCCATATCGATACCATTATTACCGACAAAGGCAAACTGCGGCAGATACTGATTAACCTGATCAGCAATGCCTATAAATTTACCGACGAAGGAATAATTGAAGGCGGCTGCTCGGTGGTTGACGAAGAGAAAATTGAGTTTTATGTGCGCGACACCGGTATTGGTATTCCGGCCCACAAACAAGAATCTATTTTCGAACGCTTTACGCAGTTGCATACCGATAAGAAGAAACAATACGGTGGCACCGGTTTGGGACTGTCGATTGTAAAAGGTTTGTTGGGGCTGCTGGGCGGAACAATCCGCCTGGAGTCGATACAAGAGAACCGGGAAAAAGGACAAAGCGGCGGAACTACTTTTTATTTTAGCATTCCGTATAAAAAAGCCGAGCCAAAAGCTGTTGACACAAGCACCACCGTTAACGGAAAAGAATACCATTTTAACGAAGAAACCGTTTTACTGGTGGAAGATAACTTTGCCAATACGCGCCTGATTGAAAAAATGCTTGCTGATACCGGCCTCAAACTGTTGCACACCGAATACGGAAAAGAAGCTGTTGAAATAGCCTGCTCGAAGTTGCCGACACTGGTACTGATGGATATTGGTCTGCCCGATATTAGTGGCTACGAAGCTACCCGAAGAATAAAGTCGTCGGCTCCCGGAATTAAGATAATTGCACAAACGGCTTATGTTTCCGACGATGATAAAGTAAAAGCTTTTGAAGCCGGCTGCGACGATTTTGTAGGAAAACCGCTTACGCGTGAACAGTTGCTTGCGATTATTAATAAACATTTGAATTCGACCAGTAAGTTGCTAGCCGAGTAATTCTTTTTCAGCGATTTTATCCGTCAACTGTAATTTCCCGAAAAGTATTATTAACCTGAACTTTCATTTTAAGCTCCTGTCGTTTTGCCAACTGATTGGTCGGATACCAGTTTCTGTCGGTGCCGGAAATAACCACCAGTCCGTTATCGTCGCCCAGAACCACAAAGTCGTCTCGTTTTGTCCCTTTTACAAAATAATAGAGACCGTGTTCATTAATCAGCTGTTCGGCTAGCACGATTGGCTTTTCGGAAACAATACCAACTTCGCTTACCGATAAAATGGAATTACCGCTGAACGGTTCATCCGATGAGTTCTGCAGATCGTGACGTGCAATAAATTCGAGGATATTATTATTGTTATCGAAAAAGTAAATGGATTCTGCATTCCAGTTAGTAAAATCCGTGATGTACTCGCCAGCATTGTTTTTCATCAAATCGAGCTTTGATGAAAGCCATTGTAAAGCCTCATTAATTTTGTTGCAAGGAATAGTAAACGCAAAATGATAAGCGCCCGCCTCCTCTTTTTCGGTAAAATGCAAAACAGAGTGCCCGATTGAATATGAAACCGAATTGGATGACAAATCGTGGATTTTCAATTCCAGAACATCAGAGTAATAGCGCTCGGTTTGTTTGAGATTATTTGTTGGTAATTCCAGCGACAGAATCTTCATTGGTGTTTTTTGATGTTACACCTTTTATAACAAGTACCAACAAAAATGTTTTAAACAAATTCAGCAGGTGACTTTGCCCTACCCAACGAGGGGTTTCTAATCTTGTCGTTTTTAACGACCTCAGAAATAGCAATACAAATGCTACCCCCCTTGTTACAAACGAGGGGCAGCTGCACTGATTTATATGATGCCAGAAGCATCGCATAATTATAGCAAAAATGGCCGATAAATTTTACGACTCCGGCCGGAGTCGTATCCTTTTCATAAAATCGATTTGCTCTAAGTAGTTGAATCCGCCGGATTCTTTTTAAACAGATTGAGCAGGTGACTTGAAGTCACCTGCTCAATTGCACCTTGAATAGTGCACAAAAAAAGGGGAAACCTTACGGCCTCCCCCAATATCAAATTCTATATTATAACTAATGTATTGGTAAAGTCTACATTAAGAACGAAATAAGCACACCTGCAGCAACTGCCGAGCCAATTACACCAGAGATGTTACTGGCCATACAGTACTGTAAAATGTGGTTCTTTTTGTCGTATTTCAATGCCAGTTCGTTAGCCACACGCGACGCCATTGGTACGGCACTCAGTCCGGTTGCACCAATAAGCGGGTTGATCTTTTTCTTGCTGAACATGTTTACCAGTTTCACCGCAAAAATACCACCGGCAATCGAAATGGCGAAGGCTACAAAACCTCCTACCACAATACCCAGTGTTTTTGCCGAAAGGAAAACTTCAGCAGTCATAGTTGCTCCAACAGTAAGCCCCAGGAAAATAGTTGCGGTATTCATGATCGGTCCTTGTGCAGCATCGGCCAAACGGCTTGTCGACGAACCAACCTCCTTAATCAGGTTACCAAACAACAACATTCCCAACAGCGGCACCGACGACGGAACCAGAACAGCAGCCAGTGTTCCCAAAGCAATAGGGAAAATAATTTTGGCAGCTTTCATATTCTTGATCTCGTATTTTGCCGGATACTGTTTTTCCATTTGTTTCATGTTGATGGTAAACTCTTTCTTCGTGATAAACAACTTAGAAACCAACGGAATAATAACAGGCACCAGTGCCATGTACGAATACGCAGCAATAGCGATAGGGCCAAGCAAGTGCGGAGCCAGTTTAATGGTAGTATAAATAGCGGTTGGGCCATCGGCACCACCAATAATACCCAGCGAAGCAGCTTCTTTAGGCGTAAAACCAACAGCGATGGCTCCAATCAAGATCGAAAAAATACCGATCTGTGCAGCGGCACCAAACAATGCCAGTTTCAGGTTACGCAACATCGGACCAAAATCAGTTAATACACCAACACCCATAAAAATTACAGGAGGCAGCAAACCGGTTTTAATCAACGAATAATACAGGTAATTCATAATCCCGTAATCGTGCGCAATTTCAAATAGGTTCATATATCGGTGTCCTTCCAGCTCAATCAGTTCGGGGTTTACAACTCCCATTTGTCCCCCCGGAAAGTTGGCCAGCAACACACCAAATGCTATCGGGATAAGCAACAGTGGCTCATACCCTTTCTTTATCCCAAGATAAAGCAGCACAAACGAAATCGCCCACATGATCAAAGTCTGGTAGGTGATCTCGCCAAGCGCGGTCATGTTAAACAGTTCTGATAAAATATCCATAAATCTGTTTTATGACAGTTGAATCAATACATCGTCTTCATCTACGCTGTCGCCGTTTGATTTTAGAATAGCGGCAACAGTACCATCGCTCTCGGCAACAATAGCGTTGTAGGTTTTCATCGATTCGATGTAGCAAACCAAATCGCCTTCTTTTACTGTATCGCCAACTTTAAGCGCGGTTTCCGATGTATCTTTTGTTAACATGAATTTTCCTTCCAGCGGAGCAATAACTTCCGAAGCAACGCTACCGTTTACTGCCGGGGCAGCTTCTTCTTTTGCAGGAGCAGCGGCTGCAGGAGCCGGGGCAGCTTCAGCACCGTCGTAGCTAACGCCCACTTTAAATTTCTCGCCGTTTACATCAACAATCATCGATTTTGGCTCGAATGCGGCGGCAGGAACTTCAACTACCTCAGGTTTTGGCTCGGCAGCAGCCTTCTTCTCAGCAAGGTCGGCCTCGAAATCGGCTTTAGCTTTTCCCGATTTGTAAGCGCGGTATTGCTCTGGGTGCATCGCCAGCTCGAACAACTCTTCGTCGTCCTGACCATAATCCCAACCATTGTCGTCCATTTCTTTTTTGAACACATCCAGGTTATCAGGATACTGCTCTTGAGGAACGCCGGTAAAGAATTCTTTTCCTTTTTCTTTGGCCAGCTCAACAATTTCAGGAGCCAATTCTCCGGGAAGTTTTCCTGATTTTCCGATGATCATATCCCAAATGTTATCGGCAATCATACTCCAGCGCTCGCGGCCTTTAATTACCTGCAACACGTTCATCAGTGCCAGGTTTTTAACGTACTGGCTAAATGGAGTTACCAGCGGTGGGTAACCTAATTTAGGCCAAATATATTCTACTTCCTCAAACAGTTTAATCAGCAGATCGTCCTGAGTTAAGGTAGGTTTATTGCGTTTTGTCAGCCACTTGTTCAGGCTTTCGAGATTGTTACCCAGGTCGGCCATCAAACTACCCATCATTCCGCCAGGAAGACCTGAACCGATCAACAACGAGTTCATGTGACGGTTTTTAGGGTTGATATAGTAGCCAAGGAAATCGTCGATAAACTCCTGAGTCATCGCGCGAACTTCCATGTAAGCTTTCATGTTCACCTCTTTTACTGCATAACCGGCATCTTTTAACATACCCTGCACGGCCAAAACATCGGCGTGGCCTGTACCCCACGACAGTGGCTCCATAGCTACGTCAACATAATCAACTCCGGCGCGTGCTGCCTCTAAAATACTTGCCATTGAGAAACCAGGACCAGAGTGACCGTGGTACTGAACAGTAGTTTTAGGATGTGCAGTTTTTATATTCTTGATAATTTTTCCGATGAATGCAGGACGACCGATACCAGCCATATCTTTTACACAAATCTCGTCGGCACCCATTTCAATTAAGGTGTTGGCAAGGTTGGTGTAATACTCTACCGTGTGCACTTCCGAAATGGTTAAACTCAAAGCTGCCTGCGAAATCATTCCGCCTTCTTTGGCAAACTTAATCGAGTTTTCAAGGTTGCGCGGGTCGTTCAATCCGCAGAAAGAACGGGCAATATCGGTACCTTGTAATTTCTTAACTTTAAACATCAGCTTACGAACATCGGCCGGAACCGGGCTCATGCGAATACCATTCAAAGCACGCTCTAACATGTGCGTTTGAATACCGGCATCGTTAAAAGGCTGTGTCCATCTGCGGTTGGCAATGTTTGGGTTTTCGCCAAACAAAAGGTTGATCTGCTCGAATCCACCACCGTTGGTCTCGACCCTGTCGAAACATCCCATATCGATAATTGCGGGTGCTACTTTTTCCAGTTGTTCTACTTTGGGAACGTATTTCCCTGAGGACTGCCACATATCTCTATACAGCAAGCTAAATTTGATCTCCTTCTTCATTTCTGTTTATTTTTGGTTTATTGGATAAAAAGATACCTTTTACTTCGTCGCCGTTTTTTTCCTTCGTTTGCTCTATTCTCTCTGGTTCATCGAATCGCCTCCACGGAAAAGGTTTCAGAAGTTGATATCCGTTAACTACTATTTCATTTTCTCAACCGATGTTACTCTGCCTTTTCCTTTGGTAGTAATTTCTACAGCAGAAACAATGGCAGCCAGTTTCGATGGGTTTATCTCTTGTTGCGACGGCGCTGCAGCCCCCGGAAGATCGACAACAGCAACGGCAAAATGATTGGTAATACGAATAATTATGTTCCCCAAAACTACCACCATAATGAGGATAAAAAATACGGTGCTCATGCCCGTTAGCATCAATTTTAAAGCTTCGTTCATTTTTGTGTTTTTTGTTTAAATTGATTTTTTAAAGCTTGCAAATATATATTTCATTATCAGATAGCGAATCATTTTAATTTCATTTTGTAAGCATTTTTAACGTTTTACTATCATTTTGAAAGTTGCAATAAAGAATTATTTCTTTTTACATATGCAAATATTTAACTATGAATAGGTTATACAGTGTTAAAAAAAATGTTTCCCGACCACCTGCTTTACAACATAAATATCAAGCAGTTAACATTAAGGTTAGATTTGAAGTAATTTTTGTGTGAAAAATACACATTGAAGAATATAATGAACTTAAGACCTGTATATCCTCATTTGTGCAAAAAAAGTAACTATTTATAAATATGACTTCTGTTATCAACCCACGATGCCAACAAACAGTTATACCGAATTTATGTAGTGTTTAAAATTAATGTACCTTTGTGCCAGATTTTAGGTTTAAGAATTTTGATTTTACCTCCTACTCCCCCGCCTTAGGATAGTTGACTTTTCTTTAAATCTCATTTCTTAACATGAAAAACTTTTTAAATAGCTACTGATATTTATTAAATTCGAGGTCAGTAAGCTAAAATCACTATTAATAATCATATGGGAAGATCGAAAGAAACATTTGGTAAAAAGGAAGTACGAAAAAAACAAGCAAAGAAGAGAAAAGAAAAAGAAGCAAGAAAACAGGCTCGTAAAGAGAATGGAGGAAATTCAAGTTTGGACGATATGATCGCCTATGTTGATGAATTTGGTAACATTACCGATACTCCGCCCGATGAAACACAAAAAGAAGAAGTAAACATTGAAGACATTGATGTAAGTGTACCAAAAGGTGGTTACGGCGAAGCAGAGCCGAAAGAAAAACAAGGTGTAGTTACTTTCTTCAACGAACAAAAAGGATACGGATTTATTCGCAACCTGGCGAACAACCAAAATATTTTTGTCCATATTAACGAAGTAGAAGGCACGATTAAAGAAGGAAACCGTGTTACCTACGAAGAAGGACAAGGCCCAAAAGGACCGGCTGCAATGAATGTGAAAATCTCGGGTTAATCTGTTCAACAAAACAAACGGTAACTTCTGCCAAAAACAGTTTACAAGATGGGAAAAGACTTAAAGTTAGCGGTACTTATCGACGGCGATAATATTCCATCTGCATATGTAAAAGAAATGATGGAAGAGATTGCAAAATATGGCAATCCTACCATTAAACGCATTTATGGCGACTGGACCCGCCCCGGTTTATCGAAATGGAAAGCCCTGCTGCTCGACAATGCAATTACGCCCATTCAGCAGTACGGCTACACCATCGGTAAAAATGCCACCGACTCGGCCATGATCATCGATGCCATGGACATCCTATACAGCGAAAAAGTAAATGGATTTTGTTTGGTATCGAGCGACAGCGACTTTACGCGGCTGGCAACCCGCCTTCGCGAAGCCGGGATGTACGTAATTGGTATTGGCGAGAAAAAACACCCGATCCGTTTATTGTTTCGTGCGACCGTTTTATTTACATCGAGATTCTGAAAAGCCGCTCGAAAGAAAACGAAAGTACTACTACCAGCAGATCGGGCAAAAAAGGTGGCGTTGACAAAGTAACGCCCAAAGTAATCCGATTGATTTCGAATACCATATCAGATCTGGCCGACGAAGATGGCTGGGCTTTCCTGGGCGATGTGGGAAGTTTACTGCAAAAGAAACAACCTAATTTCGACTCACGAAACTACGGTTTCGAGAAATTGACGCCGCTGATCGACTCCACCGGAAAATTTGAAATCGATCAGCGCGTAGGCCAGGGAAAATATAAACTGATGTACGTGCGGAATAAGAAACGGTAGCTGCATTAAAACAGATTGAAATTTAGATTGATTTTAAGATTGAAATAGATTGATCTGAAAAACAGGTTTCGAACTACGAGCTCTTTTCAATCTACATCAATCTTTTCACTCACTTTTGCCTTTCTACTTTTTACTTTTGCCTTTTCCTAATTAAACAACTCCACAATCTCTTCCTGTGTAACCTGCTCAAACGGATTATTGGAATTAATAAATTTATCGGCCAGCGAGCTTTTCCGGTCTTTTAGTTTCTGAATCTTTTCCTCGATCGAGTTTTCAGTTATAAAACGATACACAAAAACGTGTTTATCCTGACCGATTCTGTGTGCACGATTAATCGCCTGGTTTTCGGCTGCCGGGTTCCACCACGGGTCGATAATAAAAACATAGTCGGCCTCAGTAAGATTCAACCCTACTCCACCCGCTTTTAACGAGATCAGGAAAATCCGGTTATCCTCATCTTCCTGAAAAGCTTTGATCACTTTCTCGCGATGGGTGGTTTGCCCCGTTAGTTTACTGTACTTCCATTTTTCCTCTTCAATTTTGCTCTCCAGCAATTCAAGGTGAGTTACAAACGAAGAGAATACCAGAACTTTATGTTTCTCTGCAACAAGGTTGCTTAACATCCTATAGATCTCATCGAATTTACCTGATCGTTCTGATGCTTCATCATCAACCAGCGACGGATGATTCGCCAACTGACGTAACTTTGTGAGTCCTTGCAAAACCACAAACTGCGATTTTTTGAGTCCCTCCTTTTCAATGGTCGACAAAATGGTATTTCGAATCACCGACTTTTCTTGCTCGTATAACCGTTGTTGCTCGCCCACCATCGGGCAAATTCTTACTTCCTCCATCAGCGGCGGAAGATCTTTGGCCACCTCCACTTTTTTACGGCGCAAAACAAACGGACGGATCATCAGTTGCAGTTTATCCATTTGCTCTTCGTTGGCATGCTTTTCAATGGGCGTAATAAATGTCCGGCGGAAAAAAGCCAGGTTCCCCAACATGCCGGGATTCAGGAAATTCATTTGCGACCACAAATCCGACAGCGAATTTTCAATCGGCGTTCCGGTAATAACCAGTTTGTAGCGCGCTTTAATATCCATTACGGCCTTATAGGTCTTCGAGCTGGAATTCTTTATCGACTGGCTTTCATCCAGAATCAGGTAAAAGAATTCGGTGCCCCGCAATTTGTCGATATCGTTACGAACCGTTCCGTAAGTGGTAATAATAATGTCGTAGTATGATGCGACTTTCCCCAATTCTTCCGCTTTTTTACGCTGCGTTCCCACATGCTGATAAACTTTTAGGGCCGGCGTAAATTTCCGGATCTCGTTGCTCCAGTTATGCACCAACGATGTAGGTACCACAATTAAACTTGCCGGTTGTACCACCGACTCCGGTTTTGTTTCGTCGGCAAACAAATCGCGCTGCCCGCTTGCATCCACAGGATCATGAATTTTAATTTCCTGTTTCAAACGTTTTAGCTTTAACAGCAACGTAAGTGTTTGCAGCGTTTTCCCCAATCCCATATCGTCGGCCAGGCAGCCACCCAAGCCGTTTCGGTACAAACCGTACATCCAGTTAAAACCTTCTTCCTGGTAATTTCGCAGTTTGGCTTTTAAATCTGCGGGCAACGCCGGACTCTCCATTTCGGCGTTCATCAACTTCTCGTATTTTTGTTTTACTTCCTTATCAACTTCCTGAATGGAGTTTTGCAGCAGAGTAAAATGGTGTTTTTCGAACTTGATGTGCTCGCCCTGTTGTTTGCCAAAAGGCAAAAGTCCTTTGTAACGGGCAAACCACTCTTCGGGCAACACGGCAACTTCGCCGTTTGGCAGTTCAAACTCGCGGATATCATTCAAAATGTATTTCTTCAGCTGAATAAAAGGAATGCTGAATTCGCCAAATTTCACCACCGCATAAACATCAAACCAGTCGCCTTTTGTCTGGGTTTTTAATTCCAGTTTTTGGCTACCTGTATAAAACTTTTTTTCCAGCTGTTCCTGCTTTATTTCGATTCCTTTTTCTTCCAACTGTGGCCGTTTCTCGTTTAGCCAGTTCACAAAAAAGTACAGTGCATTTTGCGGCTCAAGCAAGGATACGCCTGGTAACGAGTATGATCCGTTATCATCCTTTAAACCACTCTTTTTAATCACATTTACGATCTTCTTTTCCCAGGCAAAATCGCGCGTGGTTTTATAGTACACAAAAGTGCCGTTTTGCTTTTTTACGCTAACCGCCATTTCACGTGTCGAATCGGGTAGAAATTTTTCGTCGCCATATTCGAAATTAAGTACCAAACACGGTCGGTACTGCAAATTATTTTCGAGCGACATTACAGCTTTTTTACCCGATGATGCATGAACGACTTCAAAACCTTTTGCTTTTACATCGTAATCGCGTACGGTATTCAGCACAAATCCCGAATAATATTTGTCTTCGATGGTATTGGGCACGGTAACGTATTCTTTCTCGAAAAAGGGCATCAGTTTTTTGGCATTCAGCTTCTCAAATGCCACCAACTGATTTCGATAAATCAACAAACACGGGTCGTTGGTTACCACTTCCACCGACCGCCCCGACAGCAGCATTTCCTTTTCCTCGAGAAATATGCGTAACCGATAACGGGTTTGTGTTTCGGTGCGCTCAAACTCGAATTCGGGCCGGGCAAAAAACGGTGGCACTTTCAATTCATCCTCGTCGTACAGGTTCGAATATTTGGCCTCTTTACGAAACAAACGCACCGGGCTGAGCATTAAAATGGAGCACACCTGCATCATACATTTTTCGATAAAAGGCGTTACCTGCTTTTCGAAATAACCGGGGCGCAACGATGCATAAAAATCGGACACACTTGCGGCACGCGAAAACTTTTTAGTGAGTCCTTCATCGCTGTACTTTTCAATCAGCTGAACCAGCTCCTTTTCGTAGGGTTTAAACGAATATTCCGGATCGTTAAGATCGTGCGGTTTTACCAATCGCACCACGGAATAAAAACGCTCCTTCTTTTCAATTAAAAAAGGCTGAAAAACCAGCCCCAAATAACGGTGCTCGGTTAAGGCTATTATGAATTCAAATCGGTCCATTAAATACTTCAAAAAAAAGATACGCACTTCAATTTTCTGTTTTGGTCGGCGTACCGGTTGTAATAAAAGAACCTCAAATATATAAAAGCTGGCTGTGAACCTGACTTTATTCAGCAATAATGTTCAAAGAAAAATAACATCTTTACGGGCATAAAACATACAGCATGAAAAATCTTACCGTTAAGAAAATCGATACAACAACTTCGCTATCAATACAGGAAGCAGCGCAGCTTTTAGAAAAAAACACTGACACTGAAGCCATTGACATTCTGAATTGGGAAAAAGCTTTTCCTTACAAACCCGACATTAAATTCAGGATTGCACACACCGGAAACGAAGTCTGGTTGAAATTTTACGTTCAGGAAAAAAATATTCTGGCACAGGAAACCGAAATAAACGGCGACGTTTACAAAGACAGTACGGTTGAGTTTTTTATTTCGATTGACGGTAAGAATTATTACAATTTTGAGTTTAACTGTATTGGCACACCTCACGTAGGTTATGGCCCGGGACGTGGAAACCGCACTCCAATTTTACCGGAAGTGGTAAAACAAATCGATATTGAATCGAGCCTTGGCAACCAGCCTTTTAGTGAAAAGTCGGGCGATTTCTCGTGGGAAATGATGATTTGCATTCCAACGCAATGTTTGGCATTTGACAAAGTGCAGAGTTTAAACAGCTTGGAAGCAACAGCCAATTTCTACAAATGTGGCGACGAAACTTCTGATCCTCATTTTGTAACCTGGAATGCTATCAACACAGAAAATCCGGATTATCACCGTCCTGAGTTTTTTGCACCGGTTAAGTTTATGGGCTGATAGACGCCCGAACATTTTCGAAAAAATACACTCGCGAATTCCCCCAAACGCTGCCGGATAATTACCATTATTTCGGCGAATAAATCCTTTTGCCCCAACCCAAATCCTTCTAAATAATACTATTTAGTTGTTATTTTTCTGCTCATTTCATAACTTGTATATCCAATTAATTTACAAGTCCCTAAGTTGTGACCCGGAGATTGCAAACACAAACCAATGACGCATGAAAAACATTTCAAGGCTTTTGTCAATTTGTTTCGGTTTCTTATGGAAACCCGGCTTCGACATTGCCATCACCTAAAGCATAACAATCATTAAACCCATAATTATGACAACTTACTACGACATTCACTGCCACATTTTTAACAAAGACGTGATAATACGCAAGCTGGTAAATGTGGTACAATCGTTATTGGCCATTAAAGATCTGGTGGACAAAGGTGTTTCATCAGCCGAACTGAAGTTTAAAATTGACGGGATTAACCGTACGCTGGAAGAAGTTACGCAGCCTTCGAGCGAAGATGTTTTTGAAGCCCTCGACAAAGTTTACCAGGGAAATGTGGTTACCACTCCCCTGATGTTTGACCTGACTTATGCCGACGACAACGACGATGACGAGAACCAGAACAAACGTTACCGGAAACGTATAAAACGGATTTTCTGGTTACTGTCGGTGGCACTACCATTTATAAAAAGGCGAATTAACCGTAAAATTCAAAGTGATGAGCTGGCCGCAGCTTTCGACAAAATCAGAGACAACGTAAAACAATTTGAAGACAGCTTTGATCGGAAATCGGACGAAGAAGTGGAAATTTTCGACAATGCCAATTACGCCCAGCAAATTGCTGATTTGGAATACCTGGCGGGTAAATATGAAACCATAAAACCGTTCTTTAGTGTCGATCCGCGCCGCGAATACAAAGGCAATGTTAACCTGGTTGACAAGCTAAAAGAGAAAATTGTTGCCGATGATGGTCGGTTTGCCGGCGTTAAATTGTATGCTCCGGCGGGTTTCTCGCCAACCGATCCGGTATTAATGGGCACCCGCAACACTCCCGGTATTTATGCTTTGTGCCAGGAACATAATATTCCGATTACGGTGCACAATTCAAACAGCGGATTTGCCTGTTTGTCGTCGGTGCTAAAGGTGCGCGGTGATGTTCTTTTAAACGGCAACACCATAAAACCGAAGAAGCCGCTTGTTTTCGACTACCGCTTTTTTAGCCGCAAAGTGCACAAAGCCATTGCCGAGAGGGCGAAAAAACTAAATCACCCCCAATTGTGGGAACTGGTGCTAAAAAAGTATCCAAACCTGACCATCAATTTCGCCCATTTTGGCGGTAGCGGCCAGATAATGGATTACATCAATTACAATTTCCCCGAAGAGCAAAAACGCGTGGATGAAGAGGAATTTGAAGATGCGATTATGTCGCTGTCGAATAAAGACAAGAAAATTATTCGGGAAGCCTACACCTTAAAACGTAAAAAACGAATTCTGCGCGACGACCTCACCATCGCCGAACGTGCCAAAGTGTGGAATGCACTTTACCGAACCGGCTTTATCGACAACTGGGCAAAGGCCATTTTCGATCTTGTAAAGAATCCAAAATATCCGAATGCTTATACCGATCTCTCCTGTTTTTCGGAAGGAACAGTCATTGAATCGCCAGCAAGTCAGGATTTGGTATTTAGCATCCGTGAAACACTCAGCACTTTTAAAACCAGCTTTTTCGACAAACTTACCGACTACGAAAAATCGAAAATTCTTTATGGCTCGGATTATTACCTCACCCAGTTTTTTGGGCCGAGCATGGAACAGTATTTCTCTGATTTCAAAACAGCATTTGGCGATGATTTCGACACCATTGCCAGCACTAATCCCAAACGATTCTTAAGTATAAACCCGTAAATCAAATTGAAATGGAAGATCTTTTAAAAATAGCCTTTGCCGAGTTGGGAACCGAAGAGATTGTTGGCTCGGAGCACAACCCGGAAGTTTTAAAATACGCTGAAGAATCGGGCATTTCGGGCATCACCACCGACGAAATTCCTTGGTGCAGCAATTTTGTAAACTGGGTGGCCATGAAAGCCGGTCTTGAGTACTCGAAAAAAGCCAATGCGCGCTCGTGGCTAAATGTTGGCGTAAAGACCATAAATCCCGAGCCGGGCGATGTAGTTGTTTTCTGGCGCGAAAGTCCGGAGTCGTGGAAAGGACATGTGGGTTTTTTCCTTGGTGTTTCAACCGACAAAAAACGTGTTTACTGTTTGGGCGGCAACCAAGGCAACCGTGTTTCGGTTTCGGCTTATCGCATAAATACCGTTTTGTCTTATCAACGTTTGGCGGCGCAGCAGCAACTCATTATTCCCGATCCATTATTAGAAAAAGGCAGTAAAGGCGCGGCTGTGGTTGCCTTGCAGGATGCGTTGAAACTTCTGAATATTAACGTGGGAACTTCCGACGGTGATTTTGGCCCTAAAACCGAAAACGGCGTTAAAGAATTGCAAACACGCAAGCCTGAATTGGAAATAAACGGCGTGTATAACAACGAAACCCGCGATCTCCTGGAATCATTGTTTCAGGCATAACTAAACATTACACATTTTACTCATCATTAAATCAAAAAATTATGACAACAAAAGTAGCCGATCTTACTCCGGATGAATTTGTAGCACTTCTGGATGATTTTTATGCAGAACCTATAAAACGACAAAAAATGTCGCAAGAAGAAATTAAAGATCTCGCCATTCGATTAAATGAAAGAATTGATGTTCCTTTTATAAAAGAAAGTGGCGAAGAAAAAATACTCATTAAAGTGATCCTAAAAATCGACACGTTTTTATACGATCATTTACCCAACGAATTTTACGACCTTATCCGAAGTACCGATCATGGCATTTCGAAAAAGGAAGCCAAGCGTTTGGTGCGACGTTTAACACGCCTCGCCAACGACAAAATTGATATTCCTTACCTACCGGAAGTGGCTGAACATGTCGCCATAAAATTTGTAATTG
This sequence comes from uncultured Draconibacterium sp., assembly GCF_913060805.1. Taxonomy (GTDB): domain Bacteria; phylum Bacteroidota; class Bacteroidia; order Bacteroidales; family Prolixibacteraceae; genus Draconibacterium. The sequence continues at coordinate 42,142 of NZ_CAJXTC010000016.1, read as the reverse complement.
GTATGGTAGTTAAAGCCGCCCGTAAAAAGCTGAATTTCGACGGTGTCCGGGCTAAATCCGCTGAAATGGCCGTTCCCGAATCGGACGAAAATATTGAAGATATGGTTGACGACTAGCACCGTTTGCCCCGATGTAATTGAAAACTTTGTATCTTAGAGAAAAAGCCACAGTTATGAGTAAAATTCAATTACACCGGGGCGACATTACCCAACTTAAAGTTGACGCTATTGTTAATGCTGCCAACAAATCGCTGCTGGGTGGCGGAGGTGTTGACGGAGCCATTCACAGGGCAGCCGGCTCTGAACTTTTAAAAGAATGTCGCCAGCTTAACGGCTGCGAAACCGGCGATGCAAAAATTACTAAAGGATACAATCTTCCGGCAAAATATGTGATCCACACGGTTGGGCCGGTTTATAACGGAGGCAAATACAACGAAGCCGAAAAACTGGCATCGTGTTACCGCCGAAGTTTAGAAGTGGCGCTGCAAAACGGTGTGAAATCCGTTGCGTTTCCGAATATCAGCACGGGTATTTATGGCTACCCAAAACAGGAGGCTGCACAAATTGCCACGCAAACCGTGAAAGATTTTCTGGTTAACAATCCCCAATTTGATGAATTAATTTTTTGTGTGTTCGATGAAGAGAATTACAACATTTACCACAAACTTTTAGATTGAAAAGCAGCGCTTAATTTTCTGAAGCTTTAAGTAAATGTTTCATATTACGGTGATAGGTGTTGGTTAAACGCGTATGAAAATACGGATACAAAAAGTGATCGCGTAAAGTCGACTCGCTTTTAAAATACGTGCGATGTATAATTTTGGTATATCCTTTTCGCGTTTGTGTAAAAGTTAATTGCTGCTTGCCATGCGTAATATTATCCTCCACATAACTAAATTCAATTACTTTCTTGTTGTCATCAACCGTTGTAATCTCAAAAGCGGTGGCCAGCTTTTTAATTTTTAGCACGTTCAGGTTTAAATAAATTATCTGCCCCGGATCGATTCCATCCACATGCTCGTTTGGGTAAACCAACTCATTATTCGTTTTCGAAAACAACATGGCAAATGAAAAACGTGATGCATTCCAGGCAATCGACGGATTTGTATGCACGTAAAACGACCACACTTTTGGCAAGCTGTCTTTTATAAAATATTCGCGTTCGTGAAAACGAAAACCTGCAGTGCTGGCCGTCGGTTCCAACGAGGGTTTTACATCCTCAAAAGTTTCGGTATTGTTTTTAATCTGCCCCTGCACATAATGCTCAACTTGCTCGCATCCCACCTTGTCGAACTCAACATCGGACAGATACATCTGCCCAAAGCTCAATCCTACAAAGGAGCTAATAAACACGAACAAAAGCATTAATTTTTTCATGAAGTTGATTAAATATTGTTGCTTCTAAAAATACCAGTTTTTTTTACCTTTTTCAATTTCGCTGCATATTTTTTTATTATTCTGAACCTCAAACCCTTTTTTTCGTATATCAACTGAACAGCTAAAAACTTATAGTAACAATATGGGTGAACGAAAAAACAAAGGCAACCGTAAAATGCGAATAATTTTGTATTCGTTTTTTGCTTTTGCATTGCTTTTTCTAACCATTTGGTTCGGACTCCGCCTCATCGAGCTATTATAAAGTTTTGCTGCCCACCGAATGGATTACCGTTTTTACAAAAAAATCATACCTTTATTTTTTAAGCATCAAAAATTGTATCAAGAATGAACAAGAAAATTTTTCTGCTGGTTAGCGCCCTGCTTTTTGGTTTTACTGTGCTTTTTGCCCAGAATGGTGCCGGAGATGATGAAGAAATTTGCAAAAATATTCTTTCTGAATTGCAGCAGCACAGCGAAAAACCAACCGCAGAACTTGTTGTTGAAGCAGGAAAATTATTGATGAACACACCCTATGTTGCTCATACTTTAGAAACTGAACCCGAACAATTAATCGTTAATCTGCGCGAACTGGATTGTACTACCTATGCCGAAAATTGCCTGGCATTGGCACGAACTGCCAAAACAAAAAAACCATCGTTTAAACATTTTAAAAACGAGCTGCTACTCATCCGATATCGTGAAGGAGAAATAAACGACTACCCGTCGCGCTTGCACTATTTCAGCGACTGGATTTTGGATAACGACAAAAAACAAACGGTTGAATCGGTTTCGCAAGCGATCAGTAATATCGAGTTTGAAAAAACGATCAACTTTATGAGCCTGCACCCCGACAGTTACAAACCACTAAAAAACAATGCTGTATTTATTGAAGCCCTTAACAAACAAGAACAGGAATTAACAAAAAGCAAGTTGTACTACATTCCCACCGATAAACTTGAAGCGTTAAAAACTCAAATAAAGGATGGTGATATTTTTGGCATCACAACAAATGTTGACGGTCTGGACATTACTCATGTTGGCATTGCCTTTTTTAAAGGCAACGAACTTCATTTTATGCATGCTTCATCAAAAGCCGAAAAAGTAATTCTATCGGAAGAAACGCTTTATGAATACCTGAGCAACCGGAAATCAGCCACAGGCATAATGATTGCCCGCCCTTTGTAACATCCTAAAAATAAGGTCTGCCCCTAAAATATAAGCTCTGAGAAAGAACCATTCTTGTGTTTTTTTGTTAAGTTGATTGAATAAATTACATATTTTATCCGTAACTTATGTTCTTTAAATTCAAAAACACATGACATTAAATTGAAAATTATGAAAAAAACAATGGTAAAAATTTTAGCTGTTTTGGCTATAGTAATTGGTGGTGTAGTTTCATCAAATGCACAGGAACTTGGTGTTCGCTTTGGTGATGTTTCCGGAGGAAATGTTGCTATCGATGGTATTTTTAGCACGGGACAGTTCAGCCGTATTCACGCTGATGTATCATTCGGAGATGGTGTTGGAGTTGACCTGTTATGGGATTTCCTTTACCGACCTCTTTCAGGAGAAGCTTTCAACTGGTATGTTGGAGTTGGACCGTACATGAGAATTGACGACCCATTTTGGCTGGGAGCAATTGGTGAAATTGGTTTGGAATACCATTTTAACAGTATTCCTATTGCTTTGGGTATCGATTGGCGTCCGGCATTAAGTATTATTGAAGACACTGATTTTCATGCCAAGGGTTTCGGCTTTAACGTCAGGTACGTATTCGGACAATAACAGTAATTTAAATAATAGAAAAGCGTCGAGAGACGCTTTTTTTATGTCCTGTCAATTCCTTTTTCAATGCCGCCTTCCTGGTCTTTCATTTTGAAATATCGGCGTAGCAAAACCTTTTTCAAATCGCGGGCGATAACCTGGTGGGCAATAATTTCGATATGCGAATAATGCGGAAGATCGTGCTCAGCCTGCACGATTTCGCGGTTCGTAATATCAACCTGGTAAAGTACCGATAACAACAAGTCGTAATTCGTTTCCACCAAACCCGTAATCTGGTCAATCAGTTGTTGATGCAGCTCCTGGTAAGCATTATCGATGTCTCCTGAAAAAGTAATTTCAACACCAAACATTCCAAAATCTTTCATGATCTGCTCGGCCGTTTGCTGAACAATTTCAGCTTTATCCATCAAATTCTCCAGGTTGGTATTATTTACAACAGGTAGTTTCATTTTTGTTCTTTTTATAAAGATAGGCAACTTTATTTCCCGCCAATTTATTTATTGTCTTTAATTCTATAAATTTACCTTCACTAAAATCAATTAAATCTAAAACGATGAAAAAAATTCTTTTATCATTTACCTTAATTCTTTTTGTTTTATTCTCCGTTGCACAAAGCAATTTCAGCAAATCCGCAATTGGCGTTGGCGTTGTTGTTGAGGACCTCGAAAAATCGATCGATTTTTACACCAATGTTATTGGAATGGTGAAAACCGGCGGATTCTCGGTTTCACAAGAAAAATGTACCGAGCTCGGATTAACCGACAGTTACCAACTTGATGTTACCATTTTAAAACTGGAAAACACTGAAGAAGCCAGTGAATGGAAGCTGATGAGTTTGGGAACAAAAGCCAAACACCCAAAACAGAAATTTATGAGCGACGACACCGGAATGCAATACATTACTTTGATGGTAAAACACCTGCAGCCAGTTCTGGATCGCGTGGAAAAACATGGAGTAAAAGTGTTAAGCGGCAAACCATCGCAAAACGGAGAAAATAGTTTTTTCCTCTTGGTTCAGGATCCGGATGGAACTTTTATTGAGCTGATCGGGCCAAAATAGTCTCGTCGCAATTCTAAATTTTATTAAAACCACTTCAATAACAATCTCGCTAACAAAACGTTATTGTTATTAGTTATTTGGATTAAACATATTCTGTTCAAACTAGGATTTTTTTGAGTAATTTCGAACAGAATTAAGTTTTATTCGAAACGCAACTGTTATGAGAAAAAAAGTTGAAGCCGGATATCGCACATTATCACTTGGAGAGGAGATATTTAATAGTATCACGCATGGAATCGGGACTTTGCTAAGCATTGCCGCGCTTGTACTTTTGGTAGTATTTGCGGCCATAAAAGGTAACGCCTGGCATGTGGTAAGTTTCAGTATTTTCGGAAGCAGTTTGGTATTGCTTTATTTATCATCGACACTTTACCACAGTTTCACCCGCGAAAAATTGAAGAACCTTTTTGTTCGCTTCGATCATGCAGCTATATTTTTATTAATTGCCGGTACCTACACGCCTTTTGTACTTACCACTATTCGCGGGGCTTTGGGCTGGACTCTTTTTGGAGTCATCTGGGGTTTGGCGATTGCCGGCATGGTAATCCGCTCGATTTATTTAACCCGCTTCCGCAAGTTAATGGTTGGTATTTACCTGGCCATGGGCTGGATGTTTTTACTGGCCATCGGGCCAATTGTTAGAAACCTGCCAACATCAAGTATTGCCTTTTTATTTATTGGCGGAGCCTGTTATTCAATCGGTGTTATTTTTTACTCGTGGCGAGGTTTAAAATACGGTCACGGAATTTGGCACCTGTTTGTTTTGGCCGGAAGTATTATGCATTTTTTCTCGGTACTTTACAGTTTAAATTAAAAATTCACAAATTACAGATACAAAAAAAGCAGGATGAAAAATCATCCTGCTTTTTTATTTATTGCGTATTTTCTTTTTTTTTTACGAATGCTTTTCAGAAAGGTAACGTTCTGCATCAATTGCAGCCATACATCCCGATCCGGCAGCAGTTACCGCCTGACGGTATTGCGAATCCTGAACATCGCCGCAGGCAAAAACTCCCGGAGTTTTTGTTTTTGAAGTTCCAGGTGTAGTTAAAATATAACCCACATCATCTGTATCCACATAGTCGGCAAAAATTTCAGAGTTTGGCTTGTGACCTATGGCCAAAAAGAATCCGTCAATTTTAATTTTAACTTCCTCTTCTCCTTCTTCTCCAAGGTTTTTAACCAATGTTGCGCCTTCAACAACACCATTGTCGCCAATCAATCCTTTAGTTTGGTGTTTCCACAGTATTTCTACGTTTGGTGTTTTCTTTACACGCTCGGCCATCACTCTCGATGCACGAAGCACATCACGACGTACGATCAAGTAAACTTTGTTACACAAACCGGCCAAATACATGGCTTCTTCAGCAGCAGTATCGCCACCACCAACAACAGCTACATCTTTTCCTTTGTAGAAAAATCCGTCGCAGGTTGCACAGGCAGAAACTCCACCTCCGGCATATTTCTTTTCGTCTTCAAGTCCCAGATATTTGGCTGTTGCACCGGTTGCAATAATCACGGTTTCAGCTTCGATGAGTTTCGAGTCGTCGATCCAAACTTTATGAACACCGCCCGAGAAATCAACTTTAGTAGCCATTCCCCAACGCACATCGGTACCAAAACGCTCCGCCTGTTTTTTCAGGTCTTCCATCATTACCGGGCCGGTAACACCTTCCGGGTAACCCGGATAGTTTTCAACTTCGGTAGTTGTTGTTAACTGTCCTCCCGGTTGAAGTCCTTCGTACATTACCGGACTCAGGTTAGCACGAGCAGCATAAATTGCAGCGGTATAACCTGCAGGCCCCGATCCTACAATCAAACATTTTACTTTTTCTACGTCGGTTGGTTCAACGTTTTTATTTTCGTTGCTATCGTTAATATCAAGTGGTTTAAACATCATTTAAATTTTTAGTTGCACAAAAATACAAAACATACTTTATCGATTGACATAAATTTAATCGATAATAATGAAGCAATATAACCGAATTCTATATTCCCCTCAAAATAGTAGATTAAAGAAAGAAAAAAGTTTTGTAAAAATAATTTCTAAGCGTACTTTTGCAATCCAGTTTCGGTTCCGGTTACACCGAGAATCCTCGATGCGAAAGCATCGGGAGATTTGGCGCAGTCCGGTCCCGAACAAAGTTCGAGGATCCTCGATTTTCTATAAAAATCAAAGATTTTAGAAAATCGGGATTAACATAGAAAAATATTACAGTTTGAAAGTAGCCAAAAACCTTTCAGAAAGCCTGTAAAAAAAAGAATAATCATCGGGATGTGGCGCAGTCCGGTTAGCGTACTGGTCTGGGGGACCAGGGGTCGCAGGTTCAAATCCTGTCATCCCGACAAAAGAAAAGCTTCTTCAAAATTTTGAAGAGGCTTTTTGTTTTTAATTCGAAGCATAAATCCTTTAGCAATGTATTAAATACAAAAAGCCAATACGAACGTAGTGAGTTCGCTTTTCTTTTGAGCATCCCTCCCCCATTGTGATTCACTACAAGTAAATCCTGACATCTTAACAAAAAGAAAACACCTCGAACGCAGTGAGAGAAAGGTTTTAGGTTGAGCATCCCACCCAATCCAGGATTCATTTTAATAAATCCTGTCAATTCTCAAATAAACCACAACTATAAAACAAGCCACAAAAAACCACCCAAATTGAGACCTATCCGGTGACCTCTAAAAATACCGTTATCAAATTTCCACAGCATCGCACAACTCCATTTCTACTCATGGTAGGGATTTCCCTACCTTTTGTTAGATATTATCCTCCCCCGATGTAGGTTTTCACCTGTAGTAATTCCTCTGTATCCGGGGTAATTTTGTAAGAAACAAAATTGATCGTGGCTATGAGTGTAAGATTTAGAAATAACCAACCTTCGATATTAATACTGGCAGATTTTTCGGACGGAAGCTGGCACGCTACTTCGTTTGCCATGCAATTTCTTTACAAAGAAAAATCGCCGGTTACCATTTTACAAACGTATCAGAATCCGGGCTGGGGGCACTTAATGATGCGCAAACTTAGCCATCATCTAAAAAAAATAACCAGGAACGAATTACGGGCCTTAAAGAAGAAACTACTAAAGCATTTTAGTATCGAAAAACAGAAGGTTAATACCCTTTCAATTGAAGGCGAATTGAACTCAGTTCTGAATTTTAAACCAATTATTAAAGGCCAGCACAATCTTGTTTTGTCTACACACAATTCTTTCGAGGATTCGTGCAAAAGACAAAACGGATGCCTGGAGAAAATTATCGATACGGCTCAACATCCACTGTTTATTTTACCCGAAACCTTTGAAGGTGAAACGTCGAAAAATATACTGTTTGTAGTAAATCCCGACCAAAAACCATCGGAACAATTGTGCAACCAGGTTATTGAAATATGCAACAGAACCCAATCGAACCTGGAAATACTTTTCGTACTAAAAACGCAAAATCAAAAGATAAACGAGGATGTAAAAACGTACATCAACGAATATTTTAAAGAGATTGATACAACGTTGAATACGACAGAATATAAAACAAAATGTAAGGGAATTAATAATTACCTGAATCATACAAACCGCGATTTAATTGTAATTGAAAACGATTGACCGTTTTGTAAAGCAGTCAGACTAAAACAATAGCGATGGAACAGAAAGAATACAGCATTTTGGCACTTATTTCGCCAAACAAAGAAGGAGAAACAGTTTTAAAGGAAGCACTGTATTTACAAAGCACCCTTGAGGTAAAGCTTGTAATACTGAACGTGATTGAAGAGCGCGGTTTTTTTGAGCGAAATTTTCAGCCCGAAGAAACTGAATTAGCAATAAAAGAAGCCAAAGAAGAATTGACCAGCTTTGTTAAAAAAGTACTCGGAGAGGAAATACCTGACAATATTGTTATTTCGGTGCGGGCCGGCAATCCGGTAGAAGTTTTACTGGAAAAGTCGAAAACCGACAGCCTGGAGTTTTTGCTGATTGATAAAAGCGACACCAATTATCCGGGAGCTTTAACAAAAGAACAAGTCGACGAATTAATTAGCCAGTCGAAATGCCCGGTATTAACGGTAAATAAAGACTTTGGTGTTCCGCAGATAAAAAATATTGCTATCCCGATCGACATTACCCAATCGACCAAGAAAAGACTTTTATGGGCGCAATTTTTAGCTAAAAAGCACGATGCAAAAATTACGATTCTGTCGGCCCTAAAAGCAAATATCGATGTAGAAAAAAGCCTTGCCTTAAAAAATGCGCAAAAGATTCAACAGTTACTAAACGAGCACGACATTGAATGTGATATTAAAATACTAAAAGTGTACAATCAAGATTCGCACCAGGTTATTCTTGAATATGTAAAAGAAGAAAATCCGGAATTGCTAATTATCCGAACGCACCAGGAATCGATATTCTCGAATTCGAACATCGGGAAATTTGTCTCCGAAATAGTTCATGGAAGTAAGTTGCCTGTCTTTACGGTCAATTATACGCCAAATCCTGTCGACTCGCTATTTCTGTAAAAAACGAATAAAAAGTCAAAATTATGCCAACCAATTGCAAAGCTTTAACGTTAACACTGAAGAACTTTTCCATTTCAGTAAATGATGACGAAATAAGCGCTCAAACACTGATTATGACTAGTTTTTATTGAGATAAAAATGCTATGAACAAACCAAAGTGTCATACTGACAATAACCTTTTAAACGTTAAGATTTATTAAAATATTACGCGATTAAATAGTAAAGATTACCCGATATTTAAGAAACAATATAATTTAAGAGTTTTAGACATTCTACATAAAACAATATGAATAATAATAAAACGCGAACAGGTCAGCTCATATCCATTCAGGATTCGCTTGTAAAAGCACGATTTTACGGAAATGTGATCATGGGTGAAACTGCCAATGTTATAGTAGATGGTAAGTCGTTACAAGCCGAAGTATTACAAATCGATCCCGATCCGAAAAATGCGGATGCAGGGATTGTTGAAATGCAGGTTTTTGAGGATTTAACAGGTGCTTTAATTGGCGATCAGGTTGAATTTACCGGCAAGTCCTTATCGGTACTTTTGGGTCCGGGACTGCTAACCAGTATTTGGGACGGACTTCAAAATCCGCTATACAAATTGGGTGAACAAGATCCGTACCTCGTGCCCGGAATGAAAGCTCCGGCGCTTGATGAAGAAAAGTTGTGGGACTTCACTCCTACTGTAGCTGTTGGAGACAAAGTAAGTGGTGGCGATGCCATCGGTACCGTTCCTGAAGGACGATTGACGCACAGCATTTTAGTGCCTTTTAATTTCGGAAAATGCAAAGTGGAAAGCATTATCGAAAAAAGCGAGGTAAATATTACCGAAACGGTTGCTGTTATTTCTGATAGTCAAAACACAAAACACGAGTTAAAACTGGCATTTCGCTGGGCGGTAAAATCTCCGATTCCGTTTAAAGAGCGCGCCATTCCGAGTAAAACCATTTCAACCGGGGTGCGTGTTATCGATTTGCTGGCGCCAGTTAGTTATGGCGGAACAGTAGGAAACCCCGGTCCTTTTGGTGCCGGAAAAACCGTGTTGCAGCACTCGCTGTGTAAATATGCTTTAGCCGATATTATTATTATGGCTGCCTGCGGCGAACGTGCCGGTGAGGCTGTTGAGGTGTTTAAAGATTTTGCAGAATTGGAAGATCCGTCAACCGGCGACTCGCTGATGAATAGGATGTGTATTTTCGGTAACACCAGTTCGATGCCGGTTGCAGCGCGTGAGGCCAGTGTATTTATTGCTCTAACCGTGGGCGAATATTATCGCTATCAGGGTTACAGTGTGGTACTTTTGGCCGACTCAACTTCGCGTTGGGCACAGGCACTTCGCGAGCGTAGTGGCCGCCAGGGAGATATTCCGGGTCCGGAGGCGTTCCCAATGGATATCCCGGATCAGATTAAAGGGATGTACCAACGTGCCGGTGCCGATCAGGGAACTGGTGGTTCCTTAACTTTTATCGGAACGGTGTCGCCTGCAGGTGGTAACTTCCAGGAGCCGGTAACTCAGGCAACAATGGATGCAACCGGAGGTTTTTGGGGCTTATCGCAAGACCGCGCCGATGCTAAAAAATATCCGGCAATCGATCCACTTTCTTATACATCATCGGTTTACGACAGTTTTATTTCGTGGGACGACCGCAACAAAATGCTTCAAACACTTTACGAGGCAAATGGTATCGACCAAACCATCAGTACCATTGGTTTGAAAAAGGTTCCGGTAGAGAAATATGTGCTTTATCAAAAAGGACTCACCATCGATTTCTGTGTAATGCAGCAAAATGCTTTCCACAAGCTTGATGCATGTACCCGCCCCGAACGTTTGATTGTTATTAACGAAGCCGTTCAGAAACTCATCGATAGAACGATCGATTTTGCTCAGGACGACAAGGAGGATGAAGAAGTAAAAGAGACGATAAAAGCAAAATTCGATGAATTGCGCCAGTGGTGGAAAGACTGGAATACATCGGCTCAAACGATTGATGAAATGGCCGTTCTTCCGGAGAAAGTTGAACAATTTATTTTACAAGGAGAGTACACACTATGATACGAAAAGAAATAAATAGAATTAGCGAAGTTGGTAAGGCACTGATTTCGGTTGAAGGAAATCCGGGTGTGGCACTCAACCACGTGGTAGAATTGCTGGAAGCCGGAACCAACCAAAGTCTTTCGTTTGCCAAAGCAATTAATATTACTGAAGACTCAACGCGTTTCCAGGTGTTTAACGGAACGCAGGGATTGAGCACGCAAACAAAAATACGCATGCACGAGGTTCCGCTAACGGCGGGTTTCTCGTACAATATGCTTGGCCGTAGTTTCGATGGAATTGGCGATGTGGCCGACGGTGGCCCCGAAATTATTTTCGACAAACAAATTTCAACACGATTAGATACTTTAAATCCTACGGTTCGTTTGGTACCGAAGCAACCGCTGTGGACAGGTATCCCGATGATCGATGTATTTAATACACTGGTAAAATCGCAGAAGATTCCAATTTTTGCCGGTCCTACCGAGCCGTACAACCGTTTGCTTTCGCAAATTGCGCAAGGTGCACAGGCCGACGTAATTATTTTTGCCGGTATTGGTTTGAAATTCGATGAGTACCACTATTTCAAAGAGCAGCTGTCGCAATCGGGTAATATCGATAAAACGATCATGTTTACCCACCTTGCCGGCGATTCGCAGATTAAAGGTTTAATGCTACCTGATGTGGCATTAAGTGTGTCGCGCGAATTTGCCGACCAGGGAAAAGATGTGCTGGTGCTGCTAACCGACATGACCAACTGGTCGAATATTTTGCGTAACGTAGCCAACTACCAGGATCAGATTCCTTCGTTGCAAGGTTACCCCGGTTCGTTGTATTCAGAGCTGGCAAAACGTTACGAGGTGGCTGCCGATATTGAAGGTGCAGGTTCGATAACCATTATCGGTGCAACAACGCTTGAATCGCTTGAAGATCCGGTTCCCGATAACACAGGGTACATTACCGAGGGACAGTTTTTCCTTGACAATGGTAAGCTGAAACTGGCACGTTCGCTTTCGCGATTAAAGCAGCAGGTAAACGACACTACCCGAAACGACCACCGCCCTATTATGACGGTGATGGCGTCGTTACTTGCCGATGCAGAAAAAGCATACGAGGCTGCTGAAGTTGGTGCCGCAAACGATGCATTCTCGCAAAAATTGCTGCGTTACCGTGAAGATTTTATTGCAAATATGGAAGAACCATTTGGAGAACCTATTGAGCTGGAAGCCGCATTAGACAAATGCTGGGATATTTTAAAACGACATTTTGAACCAACCGAAACCGGGTTGAGTAAAAAACTGATCGAGCAATATTGGAACTAACCACTAATCAGAAAAAGAGATGACAAAAAATAAAGAAAACCTGGAAGGAATTGTTTCCAAACTAAAAGAGCAGGGAGTTAATGCCGGCGAAGCTGAGAAACAACGGATAATAGAAAATGCAAAGCAGGAAGCAGAAAAGCTGATTGCCGAAGCAAAGGCTACCAGCAAAAAAATTGTTGAAGAGGCCGAAACAAAAGCTTCGCAAACCGAAAAAAATGCAGAAAAAGCAATTGCACAGGCTTCGCGCGATATGGTTGAAGCCACAAAAATTACCATTTTAAACCACCTGAAAACGGTGTTTGGTAAAGAATGCAAAACCTTATTCCGCCAGGAAGAATACCTGAAAGAGTTGCTAAAAGTTGTGATCGATTCTATTTCAGGAAAAAAATCGATAAAAGTACCGCCGGAGCTGCACAAAGAAATGGAAGCTTTTCTACTGAAAGAAGCGCTTCAGGAAGAGGTAACTTTAAAACCACTTTCAGCGAGTAAAGCCAAAATAAAAGTGAAATCGACCGACAAAGACGGAATTAGCTTCGTGGTCAGCTCAAAAGAAATTGAGAGCGGTTTATTTTCTTTACTCAACAAGGATTTGGTTGATAGAATCATTAAAAGTCAGGAGGATTAAATATGTCAAACATGGTTTATCTAATGACCAGTTTGCCATCGTTGTCCCTGAGGGAGGCTCCTCCGATTACAATTGATGAATTTAACGATGACGCAAAACGCCAGTTGTCTTCCCGGCATTTTAAGGCGCTTCAATCGGCTGATATTCAAAAATTGGATTCGGAAGTTGGAGTAAAAAGCATTTCCTCGCTTTTAAACAGTATTAAGGAAGATCTTTCAGAAGTTAGAGCAGCCAAAGCGCAAAACCGTCAGGCGAAGCCGGAGCGAATGCCAAATTCATTGCTGCGGGGAAATCCAATGGAGCGCGAAATGAATATTTTGCAGTGGCAGTGGGAAGAATTGCAGGATATTGAGGCCGGAAAAACATTCTCGTTAACCGAAGTTTTGGTGTACAAACTAAAACTTCAGCTGGTAGAAAGATTGTATTCCTTCGACGAAATTAAAGGTGCTGAAGTATTAGCATCGGTGGTAAATCCGGGAAAAAACAAGGAGGGTAAATAATGGCAGGTATAAAAATAAAATATACAAAAACGGAACGGGCCCGGCAGAAGAAAATTCTGAAGGTTTCGGAAAGGATGCTGCCCTTGTTTGAAGCGATGGAAAAATCGTTGATGGCAACCATAAATACCATCGCTGAAAGGATTGAGCAAATCCGTGAAGAGATTGAAAAGAACCGAAAGGCAGCAGAATCCTGGACGGCCGTAATGAGCGATTCGTGGGTGAACATCGATGAATTTATTTCGGTGAATAAAATAGTTACCAAAACCGTTGATGTGGCCGGTGTTCGTGTTCAACAGTTCGTTAAGGTTGACTTTAACGTAATGCCCACAAACGATGAAACGCCTTTGTGGGTTGACGATGCTATTGAACTGATGCAGGTACAATTGCAACTGCTGGCCGAAATCGAAGTTTTGAAAGAACAAATTGATCTTTTGGAAGAAGAGTTACTGGATGTACGTGCACGTGTAAAACTGTTTGAGAATCGCCGCATTCCGAATGCAAAACTGGCCATTCGTAAAATCGGGCAAAAATTGCAGGACGACGAGCGCCTGACAATTGCAACAGCAAAAGTGGTAAAAACAAGCAAACAAAAGGAGGGCAGCCTATGATAGCAGAAATGAAGAAATTAATGCTGTTTATGCCCGAATCTGCCGATGATATTGATGCCGAACTTACGGCTTTGGGAGAGCTTGGAGTAATACACATTGCTCCGCTGCAACTGGCAAAACACGAATCGATTGAACGGGTTGATGCACGTATAAAACAACTGCAACAAGCCATTTCGGTTCTCAGTCAGTATGATGATGAGCAATACTCCGGTGCTAAAAATGATGAAATTCCGAATTACTCTGAACTTGAACGAGGAGCAGTTTTTCTTATGGAAAAGGTGCTGGATGCAGCACACCATCGGCAGGAACTGGAAAATATTAAGCTCAACTTAACCAGCGACATAAGATGGTTTGAGAATTGGGGAAATATTACACTAAAGGATATTAAAGACCTCAACGAAAAAGGGATTTGGATAAAAACCTACCTTCTTGGCGACAAAGAGTTAAAACAAGTCGCTGACCGGGACGATATTCAGGTAGTAGGCAAATTTTCAGATCTGAATCAGGTAATTTTATTGACCAAAGATGCCAACGAACGATTGCTGGATATGGAAGAACTTCCATTTCCGCAAAACGAGCTTGAAAATGCAAAAGAGTTATTAGCTGCAACCAACAACGACCTGGAAAGTAACAAGGAGTTTTTACTTCAGTTGCACGAACAGAAAGCCGTATTGGTGGACGGATTGAAAGAACGCTTGCGTCGTTACGATGTTCGTAATGTGCAATTTGGTGGTATTGCAGTGGATAAACATGTTCGATTTTGGAAAGGTTTTATTCCGTTGGAACATGTCGATGAATTCATTGAAACAGCTGAAGCACGTCATTGGGGATATGTGATCGAAGATCCTTTACCGGAAGAAGAGGAAGAGGTCCCTACCCTTGTACGAACGCCAAAATGGGCACAACGTATTCAGCCGGTTATGGATTTTATGGGACTGGTCCCCGGCTACAAGGAAATGGATGTTTCACGGGTATTTATGGTATTCTTTACCTTTTTTACCGGAATTTTGGTAGGAGATGCCGGATACGGACTGGTATTCTTGCTGATCACATTTCTGGCACACCGAAAGAAAAAGTTTGCCAAACAAATTGAGTTTGGTTTGATCTATACACTTTCGGTATCGATTATGTTTTGGGGTGTATTAACCGGAACCTATTTCGGGTCAGAAGCAATTGCCGAATGGCCGGTACTGCGCAGCTTAAAAATTGACGCGCTGGCCAGTTTTGGTGGAGACAGCCTTATTATACAAAAAATCATGTTTCTGGTTGGTGCAATTCACCTTACCGTTGGACACCTGCAGGTTGCATGGAAATTTAGTAACAGCGTAAGAGCTTTTGCACAGTTTGGTTGGATTGCAATTATCTGGGGATTGTACCTCATTGTAAATCAGATGGTACTAGGGATTGAAGCTCCGGCATTTATGGTTTGGCTATTTATTGGAGGTGCTGTGCTGGTGGCCCTGTTTTCAAAACCGGGAACGAGCTTTTTTAAAGGTATGATTTCGTCAATAGGTAGTTTACCACTCAGTATAATCAATGGCTTTTCCGACATTATTTCGTACATCCGATTGTATGCAGTTGGTCTGGCAACGGTGTTAATGGCGGCAAGTTTTAATCAAATGGCCATTGGCGACGGTATAACTACTGTGGCTTCCGGAATTGGAGCAGTGCTGGTTTTAATACTCGGCCACGGACTAAATATGATTCTGGCGGCAATGGCTGTGCTGGTACACGGAGTACGATTGAATATGCTTGAGTACGCCGGCCACGCCGAAGTTGAGTTTTCAGGAAATGAATATAAACCCTTCAATTTGAAGGACAACAAACAATAAAATTTTTAAAATAGTATAAAAATGACTTTAACAACAATTTTAGCAACAACAGTTACAGGCTTTGGCGGACACGCTATTGCTCTGGGTATTGCAGGTGTAGGTTCGGCAATTGGAACCGGTATTGCAGGCATGGGAGCTTTAGGGCTTTGGAAACAATCAATCAGAGACAAAAAGAAACTTCCGTCGCTGGCATTGGCAATGGTAGGTATGCCATTGAGCCAGGTAATTTATGGTATGATTTTTATGAACTCAATGATCGGGGCAAACCTTAGTCCCGACAGCTACTCTAACCAAATGATTTGGGCATTTTTCATCGGTATCGCTATTGCAGCCTCGGCAATTATGCAGGGACGTGTTGGCGCAGCTGCTTGTGCCAATTTAGCTGTTGATTCGAAACAAGGAGCGGGTATGTACATTGGAGCCATGGGTATCATCGAAACGGTGGCACTGCTTGCCATGGTATTTGGTATGGGAGGCATTCCGGGAGCTTAATACGCAAAACATGACAAAAAAATATTCCCCCGCTGTTTTTCGGCGGGGGATTTTTATTTTATATATGTAAATACAATTGAATATCTTTATCAAAAGAAATCGTTGAATTTACTAGATGAGTTTAAAAATACTATTTCGCGGAAGGGTCTTACTGGCCATTATTATCTTCACTACAATTACCTGTACCGGAATTATTTACACCTCCATAAAAAGTTTGCGTCTCGATCGTGAACACCTTTCATTACTGGAACTTTCGAAAAACATCGACCTCGAAATCTCACACAGCCGAATCTTTCTGGACGACTATTTTTTGTTAAACGACTCCCTTAAAAAAGAAACGATCTTAAATTGTTTTACAAAAACCAACAGCTACACCAATTCTCTCGATTCACTTATTTCTGAGAAATATAAAGGAAGCCGCGAAGAATACCTTCAAAATACATTGGAAGAAGTTGACCGACAGGTTAAGCAGTTGCAAAACAAGGTGGCGACATCGCTTCAAAATAATGCCGAAGATTTTAACGTGGGTATTTTAAATGAATATCGTGAATTTCAACTGGCTTACCAGGAATTGGACAAAACGATTCATGATTATATTTTGCGCGAAAATACAGGGTTCAGACAACGGGTATTTACGCTCGTGCTGTTAACCTTTTTTCTGTTATTGGTTTGTATATTTTTAATTTACCGAATCATCAATTCGTATAACACCATTGAAAAACAACAGGCACTCCGGGCGCTTGAAGTTGAATATAAAGAACGCAAAAGAATTGCAGCCGATCTGCACGACGGGCTGGGCTCCATTCTGTCGAGCATTGCACTTTTCATTAAACTCATTGAAAAAGATTGTTCGAATAACTCAGAAAACAAAAGTCTGGTTCAGGTTAAAGAACTATCGGGAATAGCTTTAGAAAATCTGGAAGCCACGATAAACAACCTTAATCCATCAATTTTAAACAAATACGGATTACTAAAATCGCTGGAAATTCTGTGCGACAGGATAAATGACACAGGACAAGTTACCTGCGTTGTTAACTCAACAAATCCTGAAATAAAGTTAGACCCCAACATGGAACTAAACGTTTACCGCATTTGTAACGAGTTGATCAACAACACGCTTAAACACGCCGAAGCATCGAAATTATTCATCGACATTCAACAAATTAAAAAGACAGTAGTTATATTGTATCGTGATAATGGTAAAGGATTTAATCCTGAGCTTATTCACACATCGGACGAAGAGAAAATGGGACTGCGAAATATTATCAACCGTATTGAGTCGTTTGGTGGCATATACGAAATTAACACCGGCGAAGGAAAAGGAGTAGAAATTAAGCTAAGTTTCACGATATAATTCACGAACATGGAGAACACAAACATTATAATCGTTGACGACCACAAAATTTTTAGAGATGGTTTAATAATGCTGTTAAACAATTTCGATTTTGTGACGGTTGCTGGCGAAGCAGCAAATGGTGAAGCGTTTCTGGAACTTATTGAGGATGTGCAACCCGACATCGTTTTAATGGATATTAATATGCCGAAAATGAACGGCATTGGAGCCACAAAACAAGCACTCAAAAAATATCCTGAGCTAAAAGTTATTGCACTGACATCGTTTGCCGACGATGAATATATTGAGCAAATGATTTCGGCCGGTGTGGAAGGTTATATGCTAAAACGCTCGGACATTGAAGACTTTGAAAAAGCCATTAAAAAAGTAGCCGACGGAGGCAGTTACTTCTCTTCGGAAATTATAAAAGTAATTTCGCGCAATTTGTATAAAGACAAAGAACGCAAATCGGGCGAACAAATTCTCGATAAATTCACTTCGCGCGAGAAAGAAATCCTTAACCTGATTTGCAAAGGGCTAAACAATGAGCAAATTGCCGAACTCATTCATTTAAGCCCTAAAACAGTGGAAAAACACAAAAGCAACCTCTTCCAAAAAACCGAAACTTTTAACACCGTAAACCTGGTTATTTATGCGTTTAAAAATCAGCTTATTTCGCTGTAATAACCCGTTATCCATTAAAAATTAGACTACAAGTCCAAACTTCTGGGCAAAAAAAAGCTGCTCTTTTAAAAAGAACAGCTTTCAGATGATTGGTATATAAATTACTTAATACTAATTTCCATTCATTTCAAGTATCTTAAATTCAGTTCTACGGTTTTTACGATGTTCTTCTTTTGAACAAGGAACACCGTCGTCGCATTGGTTTACCAACTGCGATTCGCCGTATCCCATGGCTGTAATTCTGTCGGCATCAATTCCTTTACTCACAATATAACTAACCGCTGAATCCGAACGTTTCTGACTAAGTATTTTGTTGTATGCATCGCTACCACGGCTGTCGGTGTGTGATCCCAATTCAACTTTCCAGTCAGGGTTGTCATTCATTACTTTTACCAACTTATCCAGTTCAACTTCCGATGCCGGTAAAATATCCCATTTGTCAAAGTCGTAATAAATATTCTCCATAACAAACTTCTGTCCTACTTCTACTTTCTCAACCCACAAAGTGTCGCGAATTACGCCAAAAGGTTTTCCAACGGTAGAAATAGTTTTCGAATCGTTCATGAAACCATCAATATTGGTAGCCACAGAATACGATTTATCTTTTTCCAATTCTTTCTTAAACAGAATTCCAGCTATAAACTCAACAACACCGCCGAAAGTAATTTTAGCATCATTTACCGGCTCCATTGTTTTCTTATTCATAACAACCAGCTCAAGATCATATGATCCTTGTTTTTCGAGCAACACTTTATAAATGTCGTCGCTTCCCATTCCGCCTGATTTATTCGAGCAATAATACCCCACTTCCTCATCGGGGTGAATTACAAAACCAAAATCATCACCATCAGAATTTAACTCAGTTAGTTCAGCAACTCCGGTAATGTTATCACCAAATAACCCAACATTATAAAGGTCCAGATCATCACCCGACCCTCTTCCGTTTGATGCGAAAATCAGGAATTTGCCTTTATGAATAAACGGAAACATTTCGTTTTTCTCCGTATTTACAGCGTCGCCCAGGTTTTGCATTTCGCCCCAGGTTCCACTTGAACGAACCGACATGTATATATCAGTTCCTCCTAATCCCTTTTCAGGAATATCTGAAACAAAATACAAGGTATCGCCAGTAACAGTAACACTTGGGTGACCAACAGAATATGTTGGATCATTAAATGGTAATTCGCCGGTTTTCTGCCACTCGCCATTTACCTTTTTGGCAATGATAATTTTCAGGCGGATATCAGCCTTCTGATAAACCTTGTTGCGCACCTCCGGATTTTCGAAGTTACTTAAGGTAACAAAGAGCTCTCCGGTGGCTTCGCAATACGATACCGGCCCTGCGTGATAACCTTCGCTTGCCGAAGCCAGCTTAACACTTTTGCCCGACTTTACGTTTCCTTTTGAGTCGGTAGGAGTAGCATACAGATTATAATAAATATCCTTATCAGAACCACTATTTAACTTTTCAATCTCCTCATCGGTATATGCCGAGTACCAAAGCTCGTCGCCCACGAATCCGGGGCCAAAATCACTTTGAGTTGTATTGAGGTCGGTCTTCTCAGTCTCGAGTTTGACCATTTTTTTAAAATAGACACATTCTTGTTGAGCAAATGCCAACATTGGAACAAATGCAAATAGAAAAAGTAATACTCTTTTCATAATTATTTGAATTTAGGATTTTCAGAAAACTTGTTTAACATTATACATATAACAATATTAAGAAAGCATCCTGCTTCTTAATACGACCCTTATTTTTTGCAACTTTTAATTGCAATTTGCCACAACAAGTTAGGCTATTTTACGTAATTAATCAAGTCTTTTTCTGAGCATTACCACATTTTCCACGTGATGTGTGTGGGGAAACATATCTACGGGCTGAATTTTCTCAATTTGGTACAACGAATCGAACATTGCAAGGTCGCGTGCCTGCGTAGCAGGATTACAGCTAACATAAACAATTTTATTGGGCTCCATTTTTAAAATGGTGTCCACAACATCAGCGTGCATTCCGGCCCTTGGCGGATCGGTAATCACCACTTCCGGCGTGCCGTGTTCATTAATAAATGTTTCGTTAAGTACATCTTTCATATCGCCGGCAAAAAACGATGTATTTTCGATGTTATTCAGTTCCGAGTTTATTTTAGCATCCTCAATCGCCTCAGGAACATATTCAATACCAACCACCTTTTTCGCCTTTTTAGCCACAAAATTGGCGATCGTTCCGGTTCCGGTGTACAGGTCGTAAACTGTCTCATCTCCGGTTAGTTCGGCAAAGTCGCGGGCAACTTTATACAACTCGTAAGCCTGTTCAGAGTTGGTTTGATAAAAGCTTTTTGGGCCGATCTTAAATTTCAGGCCCTCCATTTCTTCCAGCACATAATCGCGCCCCGAAAACACTTCTATATCCTGATCGGTAATCGTATCGTTTCCTTTTGTATTAATTACATACATCAGCGAAGTAATTCCCGGAAACTCATTTTTTACCGCCTTTAACAACTGTTCGCGGGCCGGCTCATCCTCGTAAAAGAAACTTACAATTACCATTAACTCGCCTGTTGATGTAGTTCTGATTATCAGCGTTCTTAAAAATCCTTTTTGTTCGCGAATGTCAAAGAATGATAGTTTTTCTTTGATAGCATAATCGTAAATAAAGTTGCGAATTTGGTTCGACGGATCGTCCTGCAACCAGCATTTATCAATATTCACCACCTTATCAAACAAGCCGGGTACATGAAAACCAAGCGCATTCGGATCTTTTATTTCTTCATCGCGTTCAATTTCATCGTAACTCAACCAACGTTTGTTCGAGAAAGTGAATTCCATTTTATTTCTGTAGAAAGTGTTCTTCTCCGAACCAAGAATAGGCATCATTTCAGGCATTTCCACTTTCCCTATCCTTGAAAGCTGATCCTGAACCTGTTTTTGTTTGTAGTACAATTGTTTTTCGTAAGGAAGAATTTGCCATTTACATCCTCCGCAAACACCAAAATGCTCGCAGAAAGCTTCAGCGTGGTCTTCGCTGTATGCTTTAAATTCTTTAATAATGGCTTCCTGGTAACGTTTTCTTTTCTTTGTTACCTGTAAGTCTACAACGTCGCCGGGAATGGCTAGTTTGGTAAAAACAACTACGTCGCCAACTCGTGCAAGGGCTTTTCCTTCGGCACCAATATCTTCAATTCTTACATTCTCGTAAAACGGCTTATTTCTTTTTCTTCTTCCCACAGCTATCTAATTTTGCGCAAATATAATTCAATATTCATTACTGCATCATCTTTGTTTACAGTGTCATTTCCCAAATAAAAATAGATTTTCCCAATATGGGAAAACCAACCTTTTTTATATGCACAAAAGTGATTTTATGTTCGATAAGGCTTTTATGAATTAATCATTTCCTTATATTTGCTATTGATTTAATGGTTGGTTTTATTTTCAATAAGTAAAACTTAAAAGGGGAAAGCGACTTCTGTATTTATGATTGGTTTTGTGTTTAGGGGTTTGTAAATTATCAATCATCTTCAAAAAGCGTCCATAGAGCTTTCCCCTTCCTTTTTGCCCGGGAGGGCATTTTTTATGCCTAATTTTCACCTATTGCATCTGCTACTCTAACCATTTAAAAGTGGTTTGACTTTCATTGCGAGTCAATTCTACGCAGGGCTTCAGAACAACTCGAAATACTATTTACTATCTCCTCCGGCAGAATAAAGGTTATCATCTTTATAACATTTGTCATAATGATGCTCAATATCTTGATGCACCGACCAAATGTTATATAAATATTGTATACCTTGTCATTTTCACATCAACTAAAACTATGACGAATTCATGTTCGAGATATTATCTTTATGTGTTTTCAATAGACGTATTTCCAAAATAAAAAGCATATCATCAATGAGAAACAATCTAAAAACCAACTTTACAAAAGGACTTACAATCCTTTTTCTCCTTGCCTCCTTTGCCGGCTATTCACAGGAGAAGAAGCCCGTTTTATCAGGAAAAGAGCGTATTAAAATGTTCAGCAAGCAAAAGGAATTAGCTGAAACATCGCCTTACAAAGACAATCACTGGCAATACATTGGCCCTATAAACATTAGCGGAAGATGCACTGATGTTGAAGCGATTTCACCAAGAGGAAACCAATACACCATTTGGGTTGGATCGGCAACAGGCGGCGTTTGGAAATCGGTAAACGAGGGAACGACTTTTGAGCCCGTTTTTGACGAAATGCCAACAGCTTCGATTGGCGACATTGCCATCGATCCTCAAAACAAGGACGTGGTTTGGGTAGGAACCGGAGAAGCCAACATTTTCAGAAGCTCAAATGCAGGATGCGGAGTATTCAAAACTACCGACGGTGGAAAATCGTGGAAAGTGATGGGTTTGGAGAATACTCACACTATCGGAAGAATCAGAGTTCATCCTGAAAATTCGGATATCGTTTATGTGGCAGCAACCGGCCACGAATGGACACCAAATGAAGAGCGTGGTTTATACAAAACCACAGACGGAGGAGCAACATGGGATAAAATTCTTGAAATAGATGAAAACACCGGGGTTTTCGATATTGTGCTCGATCCTACCGATCCGGAGACGATTTACGCTACAAGTTGGGAAAGAATGCGTTTGAAATGGAACGATCCAAGAACATTCGAAAAAACAAGAAATTGCGGCATTTGGAAATCAACCGACGGAGGAGAAAACTGGAAACAAATCAACACAGGTTTGCCCGAAGCGAAAGATCGTGGCCGCATTGGAATTGATGTTTCACCAACCAATCCGAATGTTCTTTACGCTTTACTCGACAATTACGAAATTGCCTACCAGGCAAAAAAAGGAGAACTGGATTCGTACAACCGACAGAAACAAGACGTAATAAAAGGTGCCACCGTTTACAAATCGACCGACGCCGGCGAAACATGGCAACAAACCAGCGGTTTAACTCCTGAAACAAAAGTATATATGGAAAACCACTCGGGAACTTATGGTTGGGTTTTCGGACAAATCAGGGTTGACCCGAAAGATGAGAATACCATTTATACTTTAGGAATCTGGCTAAATAAATCGACTGACGGAGGAAAAACATTCACTCCTATTCGCGATCCACATGCCGACCATCACGGACTTTGGATCGATCCGAACAATCCGAATTACATTATTGATGCACAAGACGGAGGTATTTCCATTTCGTACGACGCAGGCGAAACGTGGAAACACCCGATTGAACCACTGCCACTGGCACAATTTTATAATGTAGCTTTCGATTACAGCACTCCATTTCGCGTTTTAGGATCGATACAGGATCATCACAGTTATTACGGAACAGTAGATCTTTCATACGGAAGAGACAGAGCCCGGCAAGTTGAATTTGAACATACATTGGGAGCCGAAGGAAGTACACACGTAATTGATCCGCGCGATAACAACACCGTTTACGCCAGTGTTTATTACGGAAATCTGGCCCGTGCCGAAGTGAATAGTTATCCTGCAAGCACCAAACAGGTACTTCCACCGAATTACCCCGATGAGCCGGCTTTACGCGGACAATGGGTTTCGCCAATAGTTATGTCAGCACACAACAACGACATTATTTATTTCGGGACCCAATACGTTATGAAATCAATCGACAAAGGAAGTACCTGGGAAAAAATCAGCCCCGACTTAACCTTTAACGATCCTGATAAATTTGGCGACATTAACTACCAGACAATTCAGGCCTTGGACGAATCGCCACTACTGGCTGGCCTGCTTTACGCAGGAACTGATGATGGCCGGATTTGGAGAACCAAAGACGGAGGTAAAAACTGGGATGAAATCAGAAGCGGAGCTGTGCCTCATCGCTGGGTATCCAGAATAATTGCATCGAAATACGAGTTGGGAACGGTTTACATGACACAAACCGGCAGACGCGATGACGACTTTCAGGTTTATGTATGGAAATCGACCGACTTTGGAGAAACATGGAAAGACATCTCGGGAGAAATTCCTGTGGGGCCGGTAAATGTTATTCGCGAAGATCCGTTCAATCCTGACGTTTTGTACCTCGGCACCGACGCATCAGTTTACATCAGCAAAAACAAAGGTGAAAGCTGGAATGTATTGGGCGACCTGCCATTTGCCTATGTGCACGACCTTCAAATTCACCCACGCGATAACATGCTTATTATTGCCACACATGGCCGCGGTGTTTTTGTTATGGATGCAAATCCAATCAACGAAAAAGAAAAGTTCACACGCCGCAGAAGATATGAACCTGAACCATAAAGTATAATTATCCAATATCATAAATAGCATTTTATCATGAAGGATTTCTTCAAATTACTAATTGTCCTTTTTCTTCTTGCCTCTCCAATTACAAAAGTTTTAGGACAGGACTCTTCTTCGAAAAAATATGATGCATTCCAATACCGAAATCTCGGTGCCTTCAGAATAAGCGCCTGGGTGGGTTCGCTGGCTGTTCCCGAAAACCCGGGAGAGAAACACAAATACACGTGGTATGTTGGCCCGCGAAGTGGCGGAATCTGGAAAACGGTGAACAACGGAACCACCTTTGAATGTGTTTCCAACTCGTTTGAAACCTCTTCCATTGGCGATTTTGCTGTTGCCCCTTCCGATCCCGAAGTTATTTGGGCAGGAACCGGCGAAGCTTTTAATGCACGCTCATCTTATTACGGAAATGGAATTTGGAAATCGACTGACGCCGGCGAGACCTGGAAAAATATGGGTTTACACGATTCGCATCACATTGCAAAAGTGGTAATCCATCCGAAAAATCCCGATATTGTTTGGGTGGCGTCAATGGGACACCTGTTTTCGAAAAACGAAGAAAGAGGAGTATTTAAAACTACCGACGGCGGAAAAAGCTGGGATAAAGTTTTGTATGTTGACGACGAAACCGGTGTTACAGATTTGGTGATCAATCCTTCGAATCCTGACATTTTATATGCTGCGACCTACGAGAAAACACGTACGGCATGGACTTACGAACCCGGTGGTGAGAAAAGCAGAATTTATAAATCAATCGACGGTGGTACAAGCTGGAAAATCCTTGAAGGCGGCTTACCAAACGGTCCGCTCGGACGAATTGGACTCGATATTCATCGCGCCAATCCAGATATAGTTGTCGCTGTTATTCAAAACCTGAATGTAAAACCAGGAATTGATCCAAATGCTGCAACAGAATTTGACGAATACACCGACCACTCGTTCGACAATTTGATTGGAGGTGAAGTTTACATTACAAAAAATGGCGGTGATAGCTGGGAACGGATTAACGATCCGGAGACAAACGATGTGAGTGGAAAAGCAGCATACAGTTTTAACAGAATCACCATCGATCCTGTTGATCCCGACAAAATATATGTAATCGGAGTAAATATGTTTTACACGCTCGACGGCGGCAAAACATGGCCTGAATACCGCGAACAGGAATTGTTTCAAACCAACTTTGGTGACAACCGCATTTTCTGGATCGATCCAAAAGACCCGCGTCACATGATGCTCGGATCTGACGGTGGGATTTATTCCACTTTCGATGGCGGTAAAACTATGAATCACTACTACCACCTGCCACTCGGCGAAGTTTATACGGTTGAAGCGGATAATGAAACGCCTTACAACATTTATATTGGCCTGCAAGATCATGAAACATGGAAAGCGCCATCGAATGGCTGGTCGGGGCAAATTACGCCGGCCGATTGGGTTATCACTGGCATGTGGGACGGTATGTACTCGAAAGTTGATCCGGAAAACAATAAAACGATCTATTCAACAACGCAGTTTGGCTCTCATATTAGAATTAACCAGGAAAAAGGCGAAAGAAAGTCAATTCTTCCGCAGCCAGAAGAAGGCGAACGCTATCGTTACACCTGGACCACCCCACTGGCGATTTCGCCGCACAACAGCGCAATAATTTACACCGGAGCACAAAAAGTATTACGATCTCTGGATCGCGGCGAAAACTGGGAAGAAATCAGTCCGGACTTGACCGACAATGATCCGGAAAAAATTCACGGCAAAGGACATATTCAATATTGCACTATCACCACTCTGGATGAATCTCCCCTAAAAGCAGGCGTAATCTGGGTGGGCACCGACGATGGCCATGTTCAGTTGACAACTGATTTTGGACACACCTGGACAGATCTGACTTCAAATCTTGAAAAAGCAGGAGCTCCTGCCAAAATGTGGGTCAGCAAAGTGTTTCCATCTAACCACGACGCGGGTACAACTTACATTTCGAAATGTGGTTTTACTGATGATATTTTTGACGCACACATTTATGTAACCTACGATTATGGAAAATCATGGAAGAAGATCACGAATGGACTGCCTGATGCTCCGGTTAATGTTATCATTGAAGATGCGAAAAATCCAAATCTTCTTTTTGCAGGAAATGATTTGGGCGTTTATGTCTCGACAGATAAAGGCGAAAACTGGTCGTCGTTTAACGCCAATATGCCCAATGTGGTTGTAAAAGACATGTTGATTCACCCGCGGGAAAACGACTTGATTGTTGGCACCTACGGCCGGGCGGCGTGGATCACCGATATCAGTCCGCTACAACAGCTTACTTCCGACGTTGAAAAGAAAGAGTTGCATTTATTCGACATTGAACCAAAACCTCAAATGAACTTCTCGCAGCAGGCAACCTGGGGAAATTATCAAATGACCGGAAGCAATCATCTAAACTCCCCCAACGAACCCAATGGTTTAGAAATTTGGTACCAGATTGGAGAAACATTGAAAGGGGAAACTAAAATTGAGATTAAAGACAAAACCGGGGAAGTGGTTTTCGAAAAAAGCTTACCACAAGAATCGGGAATCAGCAAAATATATTGGCCTACCTTCAGAGCTAATGAAGGAGAATACCAGGTTACCTTAAAAAATGGAAGTGTTTCTGAGACACTATTCGGAGTTGTTTTAAAAAGATGGCAATGGCCCGTTCTCAATTATTCAGGTAAAAACTAAATAAATCGGATACAGGAAATAATGAATCGGATGCTTGCATTTGCATTCTTATTTCCTGTTTCTTTTTAAACAAGTACTGGT
Organism: uncultured Draconibacterium sp.; assembly: GCF_913060805.1. Classification (GTDB taxonomy): domain Bacteria; phylum Bacteroidota; class Bacteroidia; order Bacteroidales; family Prolixibacteraceae; genus Draconibacterium. The sequence continues at coordinate 14,935 of NZ_CAJXTC010000016.1, read as the reverse complement.
TGAGATGCTTGTTTTAATTCAATTTAAAATTTTGGGAAACAAAAAAAGCTCCGAATTTCTTCGAAGCTTTTTAGTGGTGTGACTCAGCTGGGGGCAGAACCTCCTCCGTACTGAACTGATTACCAATATTTTAAAAACACATAAATCTTTAGGTCTCCAATGGGTCTCTCTCTGAATATTCGTTACTATCTCATTTTATATTTCACTTAAATATTAAAAATTAAATTACTGCCGCTCTTCCTGAGCTTAAATACTCCCTAATGGAAGATATATGAAGTAACTTCTCTTTCTTATCATCATCCAACTTTATTTCTCTATTCCCACTCATTAAAGATTCCAATGGAATACCCAGGTATCTGTTTAATAAGGTTATCATCTTCAGGGTTAGATTTCGTTTTCCATTTAATACTTCAGAAACTCTTGTTTTCCCTCCAAAAAGTGGAGCCACATCCATTTGTTTCAAGTTCATTTGCTCCATTCTGAACTTAATAGCTTCTATTGGCGATGGAGCGTCCATCTGATAATTTTCCAGCTCGTATTTCTCAACCAACAATGAAAGCAACTCCATTTCTTCACCTTCCGGGCTGTTTGGTTCAACTGCATCCTCTGAAGCATTAATAAGTGAATAAATTCTTTCACATGCTTTATTATATTCTTCCTCTGTTTTTAATATTTTAGTTTTCATAACTTACTGTTTTTGCATCAATTTTATCATATTCTTTATGTGTGCCAAACCACACAATAAAAACAATCTTGAGTTTATATTCAATATCCACAATCAACCTATAATCATTTCCTTTTATATTAAACACAACCCGCTTAGAACTTATAATGCTGGCGTTCCGATATTTTGCCTTTAGCCCATTTGCATTATCCCAAACAGAAAATTTAACCTCGTAAATCCATGCCTTCAAAGATTCTTCCGCACTTTTGTATTTACTTGATTTGCAATAATCCGTTAGAGTTCTTTCTTTAATAATTCTCATTATTGCAAAGATACAAAAAAAGTTACCCCATATGGTAACTTCCGATTATTTCTTTTTCTAAAATCCTATTTTGATTTTTTTAATACACGTACCATGATTAGTTTTTTCTGTTGTGCTAATATTAGTAAAACCTGCAAGATGACAATCTAACACACTCTATTATTTACACATATAAGCTTAGAAGAAATTAAAAATTGGAGGGTAACATTAGCTTATAATCAGAAATTCATGGAAAGAGAAGCTGATTTACTTTTCTTCTTTTTAGGCTTAGGAAGAACCGGTTTAGAATTCGAATCCTGATGATCCAGAATATAATCAACAGCCTTTTGAGCTAATCCAGAAGCCATTACGATAAACTTCTTATCGCTTTTCAGCTTCTTCAACCAGCCTTGAATATAAGCTGCACTGTTATCGATAGTGAAATTTTCAATGCCACAAATACCGCAGAGGTAAGCTGCTCCCATCTCGGCAACCATCTCTTCTTGAGAATATCCAGAGTCCGCGAAGTTCAGACTTGAGAACCGTTCGTGGCGATTTAGACGCTTGCGAGCTCCTGTTGCATGGCATAGTTCGTGGAAAATCGTACTGTAATACTCTTCATCCTTGAAAAATGTACGAGGATCAGGCATGTGAACTTCGTCCAAAGCTGGAATATAACAGGCCTTTTGCATTCCAGTTTTAATAACCGGAGAATCGTACCAAAATTCAATCAACTGCTCACATGAAGCAATCGGATCAAACTCGTGATCGTGAGCTGTATTCTCAGGAATCTTGTCAGGATCGAGGCCTTCCACATCGTCAACATGGAATACCCGGTAATAACGAAGCATAGGAATTTCTTTGGTTTCATCATCTTTTTCGTATTCCACCATTTTCCAGAATACAATCATAAATGATGAAGATCCTTTTTTGATCTTTCCACCAAGATTCTGAACCTGTTTGAAAGTAAGAAAATAAGGCCTCTCGAAACCAAAGCTAAGCAGGTACCAGAAATTAAATCCCCGGTAAGGCTTTTTGGAAACCAGGTTACGAGGAATGGCACTGGCAGTTTTCCAAGGCATGTGCCATGGTACTACACCTGCTTCAAGACGTTCTACAATCAAATTAGTTACTGTTTCATAAATATCAAATTTACTCATTGAATCCACCGCTGCCCTGCGGATTTATTTCAGCTTCTGGCACGCCATTAAATTTTGGCGCATGCCATTGAGCCGGATGGATTCTTGTCAATGGTGCATGTCTGTTTTTTGTGAAGTTAACGCAACAAAAAACTGAACGCACCCGAAGGGCGGCTGGCTAAAAATGAGGTATCTCAGCCGCCATTGACTTTCCCGGACGGTGAAATAACTTTGACAGGATTTAGTGGCAATATTCCACCTATTATTACTTTTTACAGTGATTCAATTATAAAAAATCGCTTACTTTAACCCCGATATCACCAATTAAGAAATAATGTTGTCTTCAAGTGAGAATCTTCATATCGTTGAAAGTCTAGGATTAATAATTGTTTCTCATAACAATTTACTCGATCAGCAAAGTGTTGAAAGAGTAATTAACAATTTAAAAAGTAATCCATTTTTTCAGAAGGAATATTCTATCTTAATTGATATTCGAAACGCAAGTACCGAGTTAAATTTTAAAGAAATTGAAGATCTTAGCCATATTGTATTTGATAATATTGATGATACGGGATTGAATAAATTTGCCATTCTTACTTCCGAATCATTGCTCAACAAAGCCGTACAGTATGTTAGGAGCTATAAACATTCTTCAAAGTACCAAGTCTTTTCGGCATTAGAACCAGCACTGTATTGGCTAAAAGTTCCACAGGAAAGGAAGTCTCAAATTGAATTAAAACTAGGCTATCTAAGTAGTTAAATAGATGAGAATTAAGAGGCTTACTCAATACTCAAAATCTCATCAACATAAATCATCACCGGCTCATACCCTTATCCCTATTCTTCACCTTATATTTCATAGTTGGTTCCTTTTTACGCCGGTTACTCCGCTCTATCAGCCGGTTCACATCCCTTGCCCATTGCGCCAACTGAAATTCGTCAATCATGGGCGAAGCAATTTGCTGCTCCTGTTCAGCACTTTGTGAAATATGAAATCGTGGCCTTTCTTCAAATTCAGAAAGCCGAATGGGATAACGAATCGGGCTTCCGTTTTCATCGGTAATAAAAACAACGTGTCCTCTTCCCGATTTCCGGACTTCCACATTAAAAAGCTCCAGAGATTTGTTGTAAAGTTGTTTAGTACTTATAGAATCAATCTGATTCAGCTGGTAAAACAAACTCTCCAGGTTTTGTTTCAGGTTTCTGCTTCCTGCAGAAAATTTCAGATTGGATTGAACCTGGCTTTGTTCTTTCGTCAGATCGTATTTTTGTTCCAGCGATTTGATAAACCGCTGCGTCTTCTGTTTCTCGTAATCATCCCTGATCTTTCGGAACGTTGTTTTGTCAATACGCGTGGAAACAATATGAAAGTGTGTCCGGTCCAAATCGGTGTGTTTATATACAAAGTAAGGTTGGTTACCATAGCCCAGGTGTTCCATCAGGTTTCCGATTTCGGTACGGATGCCAGTGTCTCCCAGTTTTACCAGATCTGTCACCGTCGGATTTACAGAAATATGCAGTCCTTTACATTTTACACGGGTATTCATATCCTCAATCTTTTTAAGGGTATTCAAGCGGTTCTGTTTGGTTCCGGCAAAAGGATTGATGGTTGGCGTATTGGCACTTTTATAAAATACAGCTTTCTTTTGTTCCACTTTCTTTTCATTGTAGGACAAAGCATTTTGTGTACTGGACGACTGATGGATTACGATAACCATAGCAAGGATTAGTTAAGTTGCTCTTGCAGAAAAGCAAGGCATTTCATCATCATCTGAAAAGCTTGTTTTAGCAATTGCCGGTCGTTATCGCCAACATTATAGCCGGAAAAAGAATTCATTTTTTTGGAAAGCTGGTTTAGGTTGACACCGATTTTATTGAGTTCAAAATCCAATTCCTGCAGTTGCTGACTGGTATTTTCATTCAACGAAATAACCTTCTTGTCCAATCGTCTGAAGATCCGGGATCGTACATAATCGCTCATACAGGGATAACCTTCGGATCGGGTCAAGGCCTTTATCCGAAGCTTTTCATCCCTGCTTACCCTTACGAGCAGCATCTGATCCCGTTTGTCTTTTTCAGTCGATTTTGTTGGCATTCGTAGCTACAATTATTGTTTTAGGGGGAGGGGAATCCTTGTCGGTTTTGGAAAAACCGTCCGGCCCCTGCCGGGCAAGATGACAAGGCATTTGTATATACAAATGCACATCTTGCATTCCCCTCCCCCGTAGTTATTCATTAGTGGATTCCGGGGTCATTTCAGGTCGTGGAATTACCCCATCTCCTGTTGTACGCCTTTGCTTTTTGCCAGCTTCTTATCCTGGGCTTTTTCCTGTTTGAATTCCGAAAAATTAATGGTTCGGTTCGCGGCATCCACCTGTAACGCAGCTCCAAATTGCTTTCCGTTTCTTCCGGTCATTTTATCGAGATAAACTTTTTCTCCCCTGGCCAGTTTTTGCTTTTGTTCGGCCGACAGTGTTGCTCCTTTGATCTTGTCCGGCACCTTGATGTTTTTTGTACGCAGTGGAATCAGCTCATTGGTTTTCGGATCGAGTGCCAGGTAATAACTGTCCTTTTTACCATTCTTGCCGGTGAGCTCGATGGTTTTCCCCAGGTTACGCTCCGCCACCAGTTTGTTCCGTTCTTCATCGGTAAATTTATGTCCCATGTATTTCTCGGGAATACTCAAACGCTGAATCGGATGTACTTTTACTTTGATGGTTCCGTCCTCCTCTTTTTTTAAGCGAAGTTTGGCTGGAATACGCTTCTGTTCATCATTAATGGTGGCATTAATGGTATAAAGTTTTTGAGAACGGAATCCGTTCAGAAAATCCTTGAGCTCATTCTCATCCATGCGATTCACAAAATCTTTGTTTACACCTACCTTTTCCAGTTTGTCAAAGGGGATTTCTTCTTTTTTAATACGGGTACTTTGTTCCATAATTAAATTTTTAAATGATTAATAAATTGGCTGTCTCTGGTGTTACCAGGTTTCATCCCGGAGTATTTCCATTATATCGTTGCAGATCTTGTTGCGGTTGTTTTCCAGCACCTTGCCAATATTGTCGAAACTGTAGATGTCCGGGATATCTTTAAATTGTTGCTCTTCCTTTTCGATGGCCTGGGTATCCACATCAATCAGGCAGTTAAAATTGCGCTGGCTCACCTGCTGACCAAAGTTATCGGCCACCTGCCCCACCATATATCCTTGCGGTAGTGTGGCAATCTTTCCTTCCGGTACCAGAAAATCCATCTGGGTTGTAAAGGTTGAAGTTTGGAGTTCCCGGTTAATATTGATGGTTTGACGTTCCTGCAGGATCTTCCCCATCCGGTTTTGTATAAATTTTGCTGTTTCGCCAATGGATTGCCCCGCAAAAACATTCCCGATATTGGTGAGCATGGCGTTGGCCTGCTCCTTTCCATAATCCCGGATCAACTGGTCAATAGTTTGTAGCCCTGCCAGTGTGGATATTCTGTTGCTGCGCGCTGTAGCTATCATAGTGTCCAGTCCCCGAAAATAAATCGTCGGAAGCTCATCAAAGATCAAGGATGACTTATGCTGCCCTTTCTGATTGATTACTTTCATCATCCGTGTGATAAACAGTGACAGTACGGCTCCATACATTTCAATGCGAAGGGGATTATTGGCCAGACATACGACTTTGGGATGTTTGAGATTATTGATGTCGAGTGAAAAATCATTGCCTGAACAGATCCAGTAAATTTCTTTACTGATAATCTTGGAGATGGCTATTTTAAGGCTTCCCAACTGACCTTCCAGCTGCTTGATCGCTCCTCGTTTATGTGCGTTCACGAATGGATTGACGATGTTTTCCACGTCCTTTTCCCTGGCCAGAATGGTAAACAGATCGTCGTAATCCAACTGAAGCAGCTCCATGGCATGAGGCAGGGTACAATATTCCCCTTTCTTATACTTTTTCAGAAACCAGATTACCGCTGCAAAAAAAGAAATGGCTGATTCGGCAAAAAACTCTCCCTGCTTGCGGATCCATTCGCGGTTCAGGTTATAGAGTATGGTTCGTGAAGATTCAAAAGCATCAATAGGGCTTTCCATCAGCTCCGGTGCCAGCGGATTGCAACGAAAGGATTTGCGGATGTTCTCAAAATTAATCACATAAAATCCGGCAGATTCCGGTAAGGCTTTTCCCTTTTTGGCTTTAAGAAAATAGTTATAGGTTACCTGCGACAGATCGGGATATTTAAAATCATACACGCACATGGCAAAGCCTTTCTCCAAATGTTGTTTGATAAAAGGAATCACTACGGAATAGGATTTTCCGGATCCCGGCGTACCGATGACAATGGTTCCCCGAAAAGGATTGACCACATTAATCCAGCCTTCGTATTGTTTGTTTTGGTATTGATAAAGAGTTTCCAGGTTGACAGAATACTCATTGCCCTCATAGGCCTGCTCCTGCGGAAAACTTTCATTTTCGAGGTTAAAGCGGTCTTTCATCAAATTCACATTGATCAGTTTGGAGATGTTGTCAAAACCGATGTTCAGCAGTACAAAGCCAAAGAAGGAAAGTAACAGATACATAAGTGGTGTTTTTAAAATCAGTAAACTTCCCCAATACATTGCCAGTCCGATCAAAATCTGAATCACGATACTGGAAACTTTCAGATCGCGGTCTTTTTTAGCTTTGGTTCCAATACAGGTTGTTACCAGAAAAACAAGGCACACCGTCTTTGCCAGCACTGTGTCTCCTAAAAAGCGGATGCGTAATAGCTTTTCGGTTATCGGAGAGAATTCAGGGATATACAATCCTTTCTCAATAAAAAAAGGAAGCTGACTGATATAAAGTGCCACAAAGAGCAGCAGGTAAGAAAAGAACCTGAAGCCCTCGTGCAGACGTTGTAATTCCCTGGATTCGTTTTGCATTTTTCCTGATTAGAATGAGTTGGCTTTTAGGATGGCTTTGTTTTTCACCTCCAACGTTAGTTTGCGTCCGGTGTTTCCCAATGCTTTTTCTAGAAGTTCGATCTTTAAGATGCGTTTATCGGGAACAATAAACTTGGGTAATACTACAACCTCCCGAAGTGTGGTTTTAGCAGGGATGCGCTCCCATTTGTAATGCCGGTACAATTCTTTCACCTGGTATTCCTGCGCATTAGTGGCTTTTACCTGCTTCCTGTCATCGATCCACCAGTGAATGGCCTCCATATCCAGAACGATATTAGTGGTGTTGGTGATTTCCAGCTCAAAGAATAGCAGGTCTTGTTTTAGATAAAGATTTCTCAAACGAAAAATAATACCGTCTTTTTTGCTTTTTGTCTGAATCGGTTTTTGCGTACAATCATTGAGAATCTGGCCACACAATTCTTTTAGCAGATATTCCGGTACCGGTCCTATATTTATATTTCCGGCAATCTGTCCGATAAAATCTTCCAGTTGATAAGAAATCTTATTCGCATCAGAATATTTTACAAACAAGGAATACGAGCGATTGGCACTCACTACCGTTATCGAGGATTCTCCCTCAAAATCATCCACAGCTTTTACCCGGACCATATTCGGTTGTTCGGGAACGACTTCCGCAATTAGTTTATCAGGATCTCCAACCTGTACATAGGTGATCTTCTCCTTTGCAATCAGGTGTGTTGTTTTGTTTTGGCAGATTTCTATTTGGTTCTGGGCATTTATTGCCAGTGAAAAGAAAAAATATACGATAATTAATAGTGACTGTTTCATGACGATTATTTTTGATTGATGATATAAACAAGTGTGTTTTTCTTGACGGTTACTTTTTTCAGGCGTACCCGTTTGAGCATGGTTTGGGCAGCCCGGTCGGCTGCACGGATTCCTGTATAGGTCAGCGGATTGTTTGTAACTCCCATCAGTGAAGAAGTATTGGTAGAAGCTCCCACCTCCTGGTAGACTTTGCGGGCAGCATTATCCGGCACATACACCCCTTCCAGTCCATCCAGATCACAGATCGTGAGTTTTACCGGGACAAAGATTTCCTGAACAGGCATTTGGGTGATTTCGATCAGAAGCCGTTCGTTTTTGATCTTGCAGATCCCGTATAGAAATGTGTTACGTGGTATTTTCTGAGCATTGATCCAGGTGTCTTCCAGCAGACGAAGTTTTACCCGGTTACCATTCAACACCGTTGCGGTTTCATAAATCTCTGCTTTGATCAGCTCTTGCTTCGGCGTCTCCTTTGGATTAAATCCGGATGACCTTTTCTTCTCCAGGGTAAAGGACCGGTTTTGTATGGCCTCGATCCGTTGCAAGCGTCCCTGCGCTTGTTGAAGCGTATATTCTAGAGAATCATTTCTTCGGTTAAGCACGATGTTTTCATCGATGATCTCATCCAGTTCTTCAATGCCTGTTGTTGGTTCTGTCGACGTAACTGATTTTGTTGTTTCAGCCTGTTTCTTAACTACAGGTTTAATAGGCTTATTCTGGTATTGGGGAGATGGTTTTTTCCCACTCTTTCGAACTTCCGGTTTTCCTTGCAGTTCCTGTTGCACCTGCTTTTCTTTATTTCGGATATGAGCAAGAATTTCATTCTGATTGGCATTTTCATCCAACATGGTGTTGTCCTGCTTCATTGTATCCTGATTACTGACTTCGTCCTGCTTCGTTGTATCATTTACGTCAACTTCAGGCACCTGTGCCAATTGTGATTCATCCTTCTGATAAGCTTCCATTTTATCATAGATTTCAATGGAATTATCGGCATCCGGCAGGTCATAGTTTATTCCTTTATTCGGTGACTGTGCAAGCTTCTTTTTTTCCTCTGAAGCTCCTCCTCCACCCAATACCCAGAAGATCAAAATCACAAAGGGCAATAATGCCAGAGGAAGGATAAACAGCGCTTTATTCTTTATCAAAATTTTTTTCATTGATGTACGATTTTAATTGGTTTTCAAATGAATCAACGGGCAGTTCAAAAGCAGAATGGCCACCGTTTGTTGGTGCATCGGTTAACGGTCCGGCTATTGGTGCTTCCACTTTCTGTGGTTTTACCTTTCCTGTCGGGAACCAGATAAAAGAGATGGCGAACAGGGCGAACAGAAAAGCAGTAATCAAAATCCATTTGCTTTTTCGTTTCAGAGGATCAAGGTTTTTGTCTTTATCGTCCAGATCGTTTACCCAGCGGGTAAAACGGCTGTGATCTTTCGGATTTGGAATGTTGTTTTGATTATTCATTGTTGAAGTTTTTAGAAAGATTTTCTGCGTATGCTTTCCAGGTCTTTGTTTTCATCGATCCGCCAGTTTTCCATCAGAAAGCCATGCGGATTATTGTCCGTACGGGAGATGTTTCTCAGGTAACCGGAGGTCTTTAAGCTGCGAATGGTGATGTTGGATTTACGAACGATCTTTTGTTTTCCGATAAACGTAAAGCGATAGGGATATGCTGAAAAATCCAGCCGAATGGAATCCGTCTGTAAGGTCATGCTGATATCAGAAGCGATCACCTGGTTATACAGGTTGTTCTCCTTAAAAGCCTGATATTGCTCCATCGCACTCCGGTCGGCCAGATACAATGCTTCGCGAACATTGTTTTCGATGTAGGTTTTATCGGGTTCCAGGGTAAAAAACAGTTCATGGAATCGTTTTACATGATCCCGGGCTTCGGCATCACGGTTCTCACTGATATCTTCGCGAAGGGCTACCAATAGCGATTTACCGTTATCCAGCACATAGATTTTTTCTTTGGAAAGCTCCACCAGTTGTACAGATTCATAAAAAATGTAACTGCTTACACCGATCAGCGAGAAGCTGATTAAAACCAGCACGTAAACGATAAAGCGGAACTTACGTTGTATATCAAATTGTTTATGCATTTTTTAATATTGATTAATGTTTTCCTGTTTGTTTCCTGCCGTGATTGAAACTCAAATGTCCCTCATTAAATATCACAGGCATTGCCTGCTACTTCATGGCACCTTTGGTAATAGCCATCACCGCTGCTGTTCGCACCAGTCTGCCTCCACCGGAATTGGTTCCTGAAGCATGGATGATCCATGATGAGATCTTGGGTACCATGGCCATTCCGATGATTCCGCAAACGGGAACAATCAGGTTGGAAACAAAAAACAGTTTGGGCTCATAAATCAGCATGGCGTTGATCTGGGCAATTTCCATTTCCAGTACAAAGATCAGGATCTCCTGCACGATAGAAAGGATCAGCAAAGCAATGGGCAAATAAAGGTTGACATTGATAAACCTGGCAATCCATTGCAGGTAGTTGTCCTGAAAACCATCAAAAATGGACAGGGCAAATACCAGCGGTCCAAAGATCACCAGTAACACGCAAAACACCGTTCGCAAAAAAGCAATCAGGTAAACCAGCACTTCAAAAAAGGATTCCAGCAGTTGCCGGGTGGCATCCATGATATAAAAGTTGATTTGGTTTTGAATCGCCCTTCCGCTAAATATGTTGTAAGTGGTCAGGATCAGGTTCACCCCTTTGTCCCAGAGATCGGCTTCCTTCTCTTCGTTCTCATAAAACAGGGGAAGATCAGTGCTTAGAATAGCCTGCTGTTTGTCCTCCAGCCGCTCTTTTACAATGTGCTTTTTATCGGCATAAACGGCTTCCGATAAATGGGTCAATCCTTTTGTGGGTGCCAGTAGCATATTCACAAAAGGTCCCCAAAAGGTGATCACCAGCACCAGCGCAAAAGGTCGTAGCAATGGAAGAATAGATACCGGATTATCTGCGATCAGTTGCTCATAAATCCGTTTAGAGATGTAAAAGAAAGCTGCGATCCCGCCAATGGCTCGTGCCATATCTACCAGTATACGGGCATGGTTAACACCGGAGTCCACCAGTGTATCGGTAAAAGCAAAAAAATCATTGGTTGTCAGTACTTGTAATAGCATACTTTTTTGTTAATCGGTTAATATTTATTTGCTCAAAAAAGAATAGCTCAGCGGCTGGCTGTTGTAGCTGTTAAAAAAGAGCAGTTTGCCGTGGGTATAATCCAGCTCTCCCAGCAGGTTCCACATCTCCCTGCTGATGCTGGTAAAAGCATCCAGTTTGCTTCCATGTTCGGTCTGAAACAGGTTGACCATTATAAACTGCATTAATAGCTGATCAGCTTCCTCCTCATAGATTGAGTGAATTTCTGCTGAGTTCTTAAGGCTTCCCAGCTTATTCACTTTTTGATAGAGTTTGAGAAACTGTGCTGCCAGCTTGTAGATATCACTCAGTTCGTCCGAGCGGGCATCAAATAATTTATCACTTATCTGTTGGGTAAAGTCCGTATTGACTTTTATTCCTTCTGTTTCTTCCTGCCTGCCTTTCATCTGGCTGCGTTCGATGGCCTTGGCGACAATTCGTAAAAGACCTGTTTTGAGCTCTCCCGCAATTTCTCCTCCATCGGTAACCGGAAGTGCTCCTACTTCCACATAATAATGCGTTGGCCAGGTACGTACAAAAACATGAGGTATAGGTATCAACCAGCCGGTAAAGGCAATAAAAGTCAGCGGATAAGTTCCTTCCATTTCAGGATAGTAACCGTGCCAGGGTTTAATCTCAATCAGCTGTGCTTTTGACTGTTCTGCTGCCGCAAAAAGCAATAGAACCATCATAAGCAGTATTGTTATTCGTTTCATTGTGTCTAAGTTGATTAGTGATACAGACTGTAATACATGGCAAAACCTTCCAGGTCGCCGCTGTCATAGCTTTTCAGGTAGGAAGCATACATCAATTTGTTGTGCAGGTAGCAGATGGTTCCGTAGTGTTGTTTTACACTCAGGTAGATTCCGTTAATGGCATCGTAGCGCTGTTTATCATCCATCATAAACAGGTTGTCTTTAACGATGATATTTAAAATCGATGTGACCAATGCTTTACTATCATCCAGAATCAGGTCAAAACTCTGCACAATGGCAGCCGCCTGTTGGGTGGTAAAATTTCCGTCCTGTACTAATAGAGGCACTTTGTCGGTATAGATAGCGATGATCTGCTGCAGGATATCTTTGGTCTCCTTTATACGTTTGTAGTCTTTGATCAGCAGGGAAACTTTCTCCAGGCTTTCCAGCATTTTCTGATCGATGCCTAATATTTCTCCGGTAAGTCCTTTGATATCACCGTTCAGGGCTTTGATCAGCACATTGTACAGGTTGATTTTGGAAAGGATTCCTTCTTCCTGTGTCCAGAGGGCTTCGCGTTGTATTCCGGCTCCGACATCCGTTACCGGAGTCTGAGCTTTGCTTGTACTTGCAGCTACTGCAAGAATGACAATTAAAATGAAGACGATTAGATTTTTCATGTTCTTTTTGTTTTTATGGTTTTACATTTGTTTTAAGATCTCAAGAATAGATTGGTCTGCAATCAGTTGTTCCAGCACTTGTTCCTTTTCGGTTTGTTCGGTGGTGTAACAATAGTATTCAGCCCGGCTAACTTCCAGGGCAAATACACGGGAATATTCTCCAAGCGAGATAAATACCTCCTTAAATTTTCGGTTGGATGGAAGATTTTTATTGATCGACAGGATTTGTTCTTTTTGAAAAGCATTTAATCCCAGGAAGCGGCTGATCTCATCGAACTTGTTTTTGAACTTGCCCATGTCCAGCAAAATCCTTGTATCGGCATTGTTGATAATAGCATCACGGATTATGGGTGATGAGATCACATCATCCACTTCCTGTGTTACAACCATGGCTTCACCAAAAAATTTTCGGATGGTTTTGAAAAAATACTTCAGGTAATCGGCCATTTGTGGCGTGGCAATGGCTTTCCAGGCTTCTTCCAGACAGATCACTTTTCGCGTGCGTTTCAGCTTTCGCATCTTCTGCAGGAAAATATCCATGATAATCAGCGTGGCCACCGGAAAAATTACCGGATGGTCTTTGATGGCATCCAGTTCAAAAACAAGAAATGGGCACGAGAAAAACTCATCGGTTTGCATGGGCTTATTCAGCAGGTAATCGTATTCTCCTCCCTTGTAGTATTTACTGAGGATAAAGAAAAATTCGTTGCTGTTAAACTCTATGGATTCTTCCCTGGCAAGCCGTGGAATGATGTCCTTGCAAAACTCGTAGTAATCGTTAAACGAACGTTTCTTTTTACGTTTTGTCTCAAAATAGCGGTTAACCGAAAAAGCAATTACATCCTTTTCCATTTCGGTAAGCTGTTCTTTGTAGATAGTGTAAATAACCGACAGAATGGTTTGCCGGCGTTCCAGGTCCGGGGTTCCATCCACCACAAAAGGATTAAAGGAAATGGGATTCGTCTCTGAGAACTCAATCATTTTCGCCCCGCCTTTTTCCTTTAGTCGTTCATCAAGGTAGCGGGTCAGGATCTCATAGCTACGCCCCACATCCAGCAATACAACATGGCAGTTTTTACTTTCGGCATACTGCCGCAGCAGGTGATTGGTAAAAAAGGATTTTCCGGATCCCGATCCGCCGATAATGATTTTGTTGCGGTTATGGATCAGGTGCTTTTTCATGGGCTCGTCCGACAGGTCAATTTTTACCGGGCAGCCTTCCATCCGATCCGACAGGTGAATAGTAAATGTTGAACCAGAGTTCTTGACCGCGCCTTCAAAATTGGTCAGGCAGCAGGCTTGCGGCACCTGGGTCAAAAACAGTTCTGTTTCGGGCAGCTGAGTACTGAAGGGCAATCCGGCAAAAAACAAAAACGGCAGATCAAAAGTATGCTGGTAAGGGAAACAGTTCATCAGGGAAAAAGCCGTGGCCGCTTCACTTTTGATTTTCTTCAAATTTGAGATCGAAGTATCAAGTAGTGTCACATTAAAGTGGGTTTTAACGATCTTCTCTCCCGAGGTTTGCACGGTGTCCAGAAAATTTTCAATTAAACTGGCATTGACCTTGTTCTCCGAGGAAAATTTTGACAGGCTGTAGATCTTTTTGTAATCGCCTTCCAGTCCTGCTTTTACTTCCTGTTGTCCCGGCACATAGATAAACTGGTTGGTAATATGTGAATACGGCAGGTGCCAGCTCAGCGGATACACCAGCGACACGGGCAGCCCGGTGCGGGGATGGCCGCTTGTGGGGCGTACTTCTGATGGCAAGTGCGAATGGTCACTCAAACTGAGAATCTCCACAAAGCGGTCCATCACCCGTAACCTGTCCCGGAAATCAATTCCTCCCAACAGAGGCTGTCCTTCAATGAAATTCAAAGTCAGATAGCGCTCAATCAGGCCAATTTCAGATTCTGTCCCCATGGCTTGTTCTCTGGTTATCAGTATACTTTCTATTCCTGCCTGACGGAAGATCGAGGCCAGGTTGGTCTGCAGTTCCCGGATCTTTTCCTGTAGCCGGGCTTCTTCCAGCCGTGCTTTGCGTGAAAAAATCAGCGAAGAGCCCAGGTAGTTTTTTAAGAGGCCGGTATTCAACAAACTCACATAGAGGTAGCATTCATGTTTCAGGTAGCTTCTTCCCTGAAAATGATCAAGATAGTTTCCCGTTAAGCTTTGTTGGTTCTTTAATGCCGTATCGTGATTTGCGGAAAAATCTTCGGGGAAAAAGAAGTCCTGCTTGTGAAGCAGGGTATTTTCCGGTAGGATGTTTACTACCCGCTGAAAGGTATCGTGAAGCATGTATAATTTTTCCGTGCTGCAAGACAACAACTCCGGTAAAAATAGTCGCAGTCCGAATCCCATATCCAGGTTATTGGAGATCAGGATATCTCCGTCAAATCCCAGTACAGGCAGACTGATTTGTATTGGTTTTACTCTCATGTTACTACTGATAAATGCGTTGTTTGATGGTGATAAACTCAGGGAGCTGGCGGGCAATCCGCTTCTTATGCCAGCCCCGGTGCCCGTAGTCTCTCTGGATACGGTTGAGCCGGTATAACCAGGCAAAAAAAGCAGGTACACAAACGA
>NZ_CAJXTC010000015.1 GCF_913060805.1 uncultured Draconibacterium sp. | reverse complement strand
TTTTAATATCTTGGTTTATACTCAAAATTAATCCTTTCCATTCCATCAAAAAATATCTTCGCAAATCTAAGGTACAAATAGAGAGGGAGCGAGGGAGAGTTAGCCAAAAATTGTTTGACTTTCATTTCCGGTGGTCATTCCCGGGAATCGTGAATGTTTTGTTAGCGTTCCAATGCCAGTGCCGGCTCATCAACATCCCAGTTTTCTGCATCTGTCATCCAGCTTTCAAGTGCCAATTCAGGTTCAACCGCTTTTTCAACCACCATCCAGGTACTTTCGCTGGTCATCCAGTTTTCAATTTCAAGGCTTGTTTCTGTTTCTGCTGCGAAACTATTGTTCACATTCCAGGCTTCGGCGTTTGTCATCCAGTCTTCAACTACCAAATTGGCATCTGTTTCCTGTGCAAATACATTTGTCGTGCTCCAAATTGTTTCGTCGGTCATCCAGTCTTCCAATTCAATCGACGATTCAACTACTCTGCATCCGGTATGTTTTGTTGCCGATGCATTTATTCCAATTACCATTAAAGAAAGAACGATTAATGTTGCTGCTGTTACTTGTTTAATTTTTGTTTTCATGTCTTTTGTTTTTTTAATTTGATTCAAATCTAAGGGCAAAACAGCAAGTACTAAAATGAAATAGAAGAACCGGGCGATTTTATCGACGGATTGGTATTTTATTCCGTTGGCAAATATTAGATTGATGAAAAATGAGCGTAATCAGCTGATATTTCGCGTTATATAATAAGGGTATTTTCGCGCATTTGAATGCTCACCAAAACGATTCATCCCGTTGAAAGTTTTATTCGTCGTTTCAATTAGATTTTAATTAAACCTTCTGATACTTTGGCAATCTAACTTCAGTGTTCATTAATAAGAATATTAATGAACAGCGGTTAAGCCGAAACTAAATTTTTTGAAAATAAACAGGAAGAACCCTAACAGCTTCCTACCTAAAAAAACCAAATGAACCGAACTAAGACTTATGGATTAGGCGGATTGCTTATTCTATTATTGGGGATGATCTCGATTTTCGAGGTGAGTGGACAAGATCGATTTGAGCTTTCACTAATTTCGCGAACGAAGGGGAAACGAATTCCGGAGAAGACATTAGAAATTAAAAAAACCGATGCGAATATAACCATCGACGGCGCACTCGATGAAGCGGTGTGGCAAACGGCCGATAAAGCCAAGGATTTTCACCGCCAGTACCCGATGGATGATACAACCGCATTTTCGAAAACCGAAGCCAGCATACTTTACGACGATAATAACCTGTATGTGGGTGTAACCTGTTTCGACGAGTTGCCGGGGAACTACATTGTGGAGTCGTTGCGAAGGGATTACCAGGAACGAAACAACGACTATTTAATGTTGGTTATCGATCCTTTCGACGACCTGACAAATGGTTACGCATTTACCATCACACCTTTGGGTGTACAAATGGAAGGTTTAATTACCGGTGGTGGCGGCGGATTTATGGCGGTCTCCGATTCGTGGGACAACGTGTGGTACTCGAAAACCAAAAAAACAGATGAAGGTTGGACCGCCGAAATAAAAATTCCGTTTAAATCGATCCGGTACGCCGATGATATCAGCAACTGGAATATTCAGTTTGTGCGAAACGATCTGAAAAGAAACGAACGTTCCACCTGGACAACGGTTAAACGACAATATCAGCCAACCTCATTAACTTATTCCGGAGAGCTGAAATGGGACGGTACACCGCCTGAAGCCGGCTCAAATATTAGTATTATTCCTTATGTTTCGGGTTCGGCAACGCAGCAGGATCTGTCGGTAAATAACAATATTGGCTGGGACTGGAATGCCGGTTTCGACGGAAAAGTAGCTTTGTCAACGTCTTTGAATCTCGACCTGACATTAAATCCCGATTTTTCAACAGTCGAAGTCGACCGCCAGCAAACAAATGTTACCCGTTTCGAGCTGTTTTACCCGGAGCGGCGCCAGTTTTTTATCGAGAACAGCGACCTTTTTAGTGATTTTGGTTTCCGCCAGTCGCAGGTGTTTTTCTCGCGCCGTATTGGTTTATCGTCGCCTATGATTTTTGGAGCACGTTTAAGCGGGCAAGTGGGAGATGGTTTACGCGTGGGGTTTTTAAATGCTCAAACCAAACATCAGATGAATGATGGTTTCGACGATGATCCGGCATATAACTTTACAGTAGCGTCGTTTAAAAAACAAGTTTTCGGTCGTTCAAATATTTCAGGGATCTTTGCCATGAAACAAGGCATTAATTTCTCGAATGATCAGGACGACGGATTTGATTTTGGGGATCAAAACGAATACAACCGCGTTTATGGTCTGCAATACAACCTCTTGTCGCGCGACGATAAATGGGATGGTAGTTTCTACTATTTTAATTCCGACGATCCAGTGCATACTTCAAAACACTGGGCACACGGAACAAGTATTCGGTACAACACCCGAAAAATTATGGCATTTTGGACGCACGAATATGTAGCCGAAAATTTCAATGCCGAAATGGGTTTCTTTCCGCGTACCGGTTACTTTACTTTTGGCCCTTTTGTGCGCTACAGTTTTTATCCCGATAGCAAAACAATTAGTACGCACGGTCCGAGTTTCAAGGCGGATTATTTCCTTGACACGAATTGGGAATTTACCGACAAAGAAATGGAAGCGGGTTACAGTATCAACTTTCTGAATTCGAGCCGAATAAATGTGCAGTGGCAAAACAATTACGTGAAATTGTTTGATGATTTTGATCCGACATGGCAATTTAAGGACGGAACTGAACCGCTGCCTTCGGGAACTGAATATACCTGGAATTCGATAAATACCAGTTATTCATCAAATAGCAGAAGAGATTTTTCATTCGATATCCGCGCCGGATACGGAGGTTTTTACAATGGTAATGCAACAAATATATCCGGAACGTTTCGTTTTCGTGTGAAGCCCATTTTTAGCCTGGCAATGAATTATTCGTACAATAAAATTGATTTGCCCGACCCGAATCCAAGCGGAGATTTTTGGCTGGTGGGGCCACGAATCGATTTGACCTTTACCGAGAAAATTTTCTGGACCAATTTTATTCAGTATAACGAACAGGCCGACAACGTGAACATCAACTCGAGATTGCAGTGGCGGTTTGCGCCGGTTTCTGATATATTCCTAGTGTATACCGAGAACTTTTTGCCCGATGGAATGGTTTCAAAAAACAGGGGTTTGATCTTAAAAATGTCGTACTGGATTAATCTTTAACGCAAAGTTTTACTAAAATGAAAAATATACAATCAATAAGTTTCGCCCGGCTAACATTTTGTATTTCGGCGATTGTTTTCTGCAGCGTATTTGTTTTTGCATCAGCACCGGTAAAGGCTGCCGATCCGGTTTATGTGGTGGTGGAATACATTAAGGTGAAACCAGAAGATCACCTGAAATACATCGAGGTTGAACAGAAGATTTGGAAACCTATGCACCAGGAAAGAATAAACCAGGGGATAATTGCGAGTTGGACATTGTATGCGGTTGAATTTACCGGTTCGGCAGATAATTACAACTATGTGGCAATTACCACTTACAACGATCCGGAAACACTGGAAAATCCGTGGAATGCTGAAATTCCGGCTAAAGTTCATCGAAATATGAGTTTAAGCGAAATGATGGATCGAACCAATAAAGCACGCGAAATTGTTCGGTCGGAGTTGTATAACAGTGTGGCTTCAATTCCGGCCATTCCGTTTGAAGATCCGGCGCATTACATTCAGGTGAATTATATGAAGGTGGAACCGGGAAAAGGTTCGGAATACGAAGCGCTGGAAAAAGAGGTTTGGATGCCGATTCACGAGGAATCGATACGCTCGGGGCAAACTGTGGGCTGGGGACTTTGGGCAGCCATGTTTCCGCGTGGTGCCAGTCGCCCATACCAGTATATTACAATGAATACTTTTTCGGATTATTCCTATGTGTTCGAACTCAGTTTTTCCGATGCATTTCACGCCATTCATCCAGAAATGGATTTTAGTGAAACAACGAAAAAAACACGCGAAGCCCGAATTATCGAACGTGTTGAGCTGTGGGATTTAATTGATTATGTGGTGAAATAGAAATTAGTTTATTTACCAAGTTTTAGAATTCGTATCGCGCCTCTGACAACGATCAGAAATACGATTGAACCGATTATTAAATCAGGATATTTCGATTGTGTTACCAGTACAAGGACACCGGCTAAAATTACGCCGCTGTTGATAATTACGTCGTTCGAGGTGAAAATCATGCTGGCTTTCATGTGTGCTTCTTTGCTTTTCGATTTTTGGAGCAGCAGCAAACAAATGGCGTTGGCAATCAGTGCCAGAATCGAAATGCCAATCATGATGCGATAATCGGGCATGTCTTCAAACTCTATAAAGCGCCTCACCACCTCAATTATACCCAACAAAGCAAGTGTAAGCTGAAAGTAACCACTTAAGCGTGCCACTTTCTTTTTTCTTAGTACCGTTGAACCCACTGCCCAAAGGCTGAGTCCGTAGACGAACGAGTCGGCTAGCATATCAAGCGAGTCGGCAACCAATCCCATCGATCGGGAAATAAGACCGGTAGTCATTTCAATAATGAAAAAACCAAAGTTGATTAAAAGTACCGACCAAAGTAATTTCGATTGCACATCGGAACTTTCCGGTGCAAACTCGTTTTCATCAACTTCGCTGGTAGCCGAGAGTTTTGCTCCAAAATTCAATGATTCCAGTCGCGAAAGAATTTCCTTATTTTCTTCGGAGTGAAAAACCGTAAGGTTGCGGTTTTCAATGTCAAACTCCAGTTTTTTTATATCTTCAATTCCATCCAGTTTCATCCGAATCATATTTTCTTCGGAAGGACAGTCCATTTTTGCGATGTGGTATTCTGATTTAAGCATGACGCGTTGAACAGTTTTTCGTTTACCTAAGTAACAAATTAAAGTCTAAATGTTCAAACAATCTTCTGTCTGGGCCGGAAGTCATCCCGATATAAATCTTGTTGTAGTTTTTTGAGAAAAGGGTGTAAACAATAAACATGTTGCAAGTTACAATAATCAGATGCGATTTAGAAATGGACTGATTGAAGTTAATTTTAGGGAAATAAAAAAGCCGATAGAAACTCTATCGGCTTTAAAAGTAGCGGGAGCAGGACTCGAACCTACGACCTTTGGGTTATGAGCCCAACGAGCTACCAACTGCTCCATCCCGCAATATATCTTTATTTCTTTTGAAATGTCTTCTTGAACGCGGGTGCAAATATAATACCTTTTTTTTAAACTGCAACTTCTTGCAAAAAAATTGAATAAAAAAAGGACGGCACAAGTACCGTCCTTTAGGCGTATATTAAAACTTACCCTCGGAACTAGAGTCCGAAAGTCTCTTTAATCGTGTCAACAAAGTCGAGTTTCTCCCAAGTGAACAGTTCCAACTCTTTGGTAACCTTACCACTGTATGGCGACTCGAATGTTTTAGTTACAGTTCTTGGTTCGCGGCCCATGTGTCCGTAAGCTGCCGACTCAAGGTAAATCGGGTTACGTAATTTCAATCGCTCTTCAATCGCTGCCGGGCGAAGATCGAAAATAGCTTTCACTTTTTCTGCAATTTCTCCGTCGGTAATGCTAACATTCGAACGACCGTAAGTATTTACAAAAACTCCCACCGGCTGAGCAACTCCAATGGCGTAAGCAAGCTGCACCAAAATCTCGTCGGCAACACCTGCTGCTACAAGGTTTTTGGCAATGTGGCGCGATGCATAAGCTGCCGAGCGGTCAACTTTCGATGGATCTTTACCCGAGAATGCACCACCACCGTGGGCTCCGCGGCCGCCGTACGTGTCAACAATAATTTTTCGTCCGGTTAATCCGGTATCGCCGTGTGGCCCGCCAATAACAAATTTACCCGTTGGATTAACGTGGTAGATAATATCGTCGCCAAATAACGCCTGCACATCTTCCGACAATTGTGCTTTTACGCGCGGAATAAGAATGTTGATCACATCCTCCTTGATTTTTGCCAGCATTGGTTCGTCGGCATCAAATTCATCGTGCTGAGTTGATACTACAATTGTATGCACTTTCACCGGCTCGTTCGAGTCGTTGTACTCAACAGTTACCTGCGATTTTGAGTCGGGGCGCAAATAAGTCATCACTTTGCCTTCGCGACGGATAACAGCCAGTTCCTGCAAAATTTTGTGCGACAGATCGAGTGTTAACGGCATATAATTTTCGGTGTCCTTACACGCATAGCCAAACATCATTCCCTGGTCGCCTGCACCTTGCTCTGTTTTTTCTTCACGGTCAACACCGCGGTTAATGTCATCACTCTGTTCGTGAATGGCAGTTAAAACACCACACGAATCGCCATCAAAACGGTACGCTGCTTTGGTGTAGCCAATCTGATTAATCACGTTTCGTGTAACTTCCTGCACATCAACATAAGCCTGCGATTTTACCTCGCCGGCAACAACTACTTGTCCGGTTGTAACCAGTGTTTCGATAGCTACTTTCGAGTTGGCATCAAAAGCCAAAATCTGGTCGAGCAATGCATCTGAAATCTGGTCGGCTACCTTATCCGGGTGGCCTTCCGATACTGATTCGCTTGTAAATAAATAATTCATAAAAATCCCTTTTTAAGCTGAAGTTAATCAGCACATTGTACATTAAATTTTAAACTGCGGGATATTCGATTGATATTGAAAAATGCGATTGTTTTAGCGTTTTTTTCATGTGGTTGCAATCAATCTCAAATCTTTCCACGTAGCGGGGACAAATGTAATAGGTTTATTTTGAATAAAAAAGAACTTGTTTAAAATTGTTCTTAATAAGGAGGATAGGTGCTTATCCCATCAATATAAAATCCTTGCCCTCGCAGTAACTTCGTTGTTTCAGGAATTCCCTGATTTTTTCACCTGCGCCGGTATTGGTTACCATCGATACAACAAACAGCTGCCCGGGTTGGGGAAGGTCTTTGTAAAATAATGCATCAGGTTTTGTTTCCTTTATATCGATAAAGCCTTCAATGTTCAGCTCATGCTCTTGTAGAAAAGCACTTCGTTGGCGGGTTTTACGTCCGGCCCCCCAAATCCAGACATTAGGATGGAATGGGTTGTGTTGCTCCGACCACTGTTTGAAATAAAAGGCTTTGGTTTGAAAAAAAGCTTCGGTGGAATACCGTTCGTCGGTACGGGTTAAGCGGGTGGAGTAGTCGTGCCACTCCAGCAGCTTTTCCGGGAGTTTAGCCATTTTGGCTCGGTGGCTGAGGTAGCGGAGTTGCATTTCGTAATCTTCAGGGAAATTACCGTCGTTGCAGCCACCATATTTTTCAAATAACTTGCGACGAAAAAATATCGTCGGGTTAATAACCGGAATTTCAATAAACTGCTTCAGCGCAATTTCTTCAGGCGTGTGAAACGAATTTGCCCAATTCACGAATCGCCGAAAACCTTTATTCTCGGCGATGTGCGGAACATATTCAACTTCGCTGCCAACAAAATCAATTGATGGATTATTCTCGAGGTAGTTGTATTGTCTTTGTAGTTTTTCGGGGTGGGCCACATCATCGGCATCCATTCGGGCAATAAAACGGCCACGTGCATTGTTTAATCCGCAGTTCATGGCATTGGCCACTCCCGGAGTTTTCTCGTAGAGCAAAATAATTCGCGAATCATTTTCCGCAGTCTGCCCGGCAATTTCAGTACTTTTATCGGTGCTGTTGTTGTTAACCAAAAGCAGTTCGAAATCAGAAAAAGTTTGAACCAAAATACTGTCTATTGCCTGCTGCAAAGTGAGTTCGGCGTTAAAATAGGGCAGTATTACTGAAACTTCAGGATGCATTTAAGGTGCAGGTTGATTTACCGGGTTAGTTGATGGAAAACGTTTTCAAGATTTTGTTGCTTTTCGAAAAGAGTAAGCAGTGTGAGTTTGTTCTCAACGGCAAAATGAAAAATGTTCTGACGGATGTCGGCCTCGTTTCCGGCTTCAATTTCCCAGCCCAGTTCGTTTTGGGTAACGCTGTTTACGCCCGGGATTTGCAAAAGCTGATCTTCCGAAACGGTTTCTTTAAAACCGGCAATCACAATTTGGTTTTGGATATTGATTCCGGCTTTTACATCCGAAATATTACCATCGGCAACAATCTTTCCCTTGTTGATTATCAGCACGCGGTTGCACACAGCCTCTACTTCCTGCATAATGTGCGACGACAGGATCACGGTTTTTTCTTTGCTGATCTGGCGAATCAAAGCACGAATCTCTTCCAGCTGGTTAGGATCGAGGCCGGTTGTTGGCTCATCAAGAATCAAAATCGACGGATCGTGAATTAATGCCTGTGCCAAACCCACACGCTGGCGATAACCTTTCGATAGGGCACGTATTTTTTTGTGCTGCTCAATTCCCAAACCCGTAAGTTCGATCATTTCAGCAATGCGCTGTTTTTTATTTTTCAGGTGGTAAAATCCGGCTGTTATCTCTAAAAATTCCTTCACATAAAGGTCGGTATACAGCGGATTATGCTCGGGCAAGTAGCCAATTTGCTTTTTATATTCGAGGTTTTGCCCCGAAACTTTCTGCCCGTCAATCAAAATATCGCCTTCATCTTGCGGAAGATAACCGGTAATAATTTTCATGGTAGTAGATTTGCCGGCTCCGTTAGGGCCCAGAAAACCTACCAGTTCGCCTTTGTTTACAGTGAAACTGATAGCATCTAGAGCTTTCTGTTTCCCAAACAATTTTGTGATATTCCTTGTTTCAACAATCATAATAAAGAATGCAAAACAAAAATAGAGTATTCTTTTTATTTTAGAAGCATTACTTTAAATTTGCAGTTCAGCTTAACAGATTAATTGATGAAGGATCGTAATTTCAACTATATTAAAGATTTAACCCGCTATCAACGTCAAGAAACAATTGAAGTGAACATTGGAGGAGTTCCCGTTGGTAGCAGTCAGCCTATCCGGATTCAAACAATGACCGATACCAATACCACGGATACCGAGGCTACAATAGAGCAGATTATCCGCGTGGTAAAGGCCGGTGCCGATTATGTTCGCGTAACTGTAAAAGGCATGTCGGATGCCGAAAGCCTTAAGGTTATTAAAAAGGAATTGGTTGACAGAGGGTATAATACACCTTTAATTGCTGATATACATTTTAACCCGAAATTGGCGGAAGTTGCCGCGCAGTATGTTTCCAAGGTGCGTATTAATCCTGGAAATTTTTACGACAAACGAGCGCAGTTCAAAAATAAAATATACACCGATGTAGAGTACAATCAAGAGCTTGCTATTATTGAAAAGCAGTTTGTACCTTTTCTTCAAATGCTGAAAGATACAAAAACAGCATTGCGAATTGGAGCGAATCATGGCTCGCTTTCCGACAGGGTGATGAGCCGCTATGGCGATACTCCGGCCGGAATTGCCGAATCGGTAATGGAATTTCTGCGCATTTGTAAAAAGGAAGACTTTAACAATGTTGTGGTGTCGATTAAGTCGAGCAACACACGCGTAATGGTTTATACCGTTCGTTTGCTCAACTTTAAAATGCGCCTCGAGAATATGAAATTCCCAATTCATTTGGGAGTTACCGAAGCCGGCGAAGGCGAAGACGGACGTATAAAATCGGCCGTTGGAGTGGGAGCTTTATTAAGCGACGGAATTGGCGACACGGTGCGCATTTCGTTAACTGAAGCACCGTTAAACGAAATTCCGGTGGCATTGAAACTGGTAAATCATTTTAAACGCTACCAGAATCACGAGCCTATTTCGGCACCAATGATTGCACAAACCAACCCGTTTGAATACGAGCGCCGCGATACCCGCCCGGTACTGAACATGGGAGGGAAAGAACTTCCGGTGGTGATTGCCGATTTAGGCGACAGAAGTTTGCGCGAAATGATACCGATCCGTGGGAAACTGGTTCCTGATTATTTTATCTCGGGAAACAAAATACTCGATATACAAGGCGAAGAATATCCGGTAATTACGCTCGAGGAGTACTTGTTTGAAAGTACACGTTGGGGACGAATGAAATTTATTCGTACCAACAAAGCGGAATTCGACAGATTTATGGATATGCATCCGGAGATCATCATGAAATTGAAGCAGACCCGGAAAACGGTACTGATTCTGGAAAGTTACAACGCGAATCCGATGGCCGAGTTAAGGGCGTTCTTTATGTCGCTTGAAACACACATTTGGAAAGTGCCGGTTGTGCTTTACCGCCGATACAACGAAAGCCGTTTGGATGATCTCCAGATCACTGCTTCGGCCGATCTTGGTGGTTTGCTGATCGATGGTTATGGCGATGGAATCTGCCTGTCGAACGACAACGAAAATATTACTTTCACCGAGCTGAAAGACTTGAGTTTTGGCATACTGCAGGCCAGCCGCATGCGCGTTACCAAAACCGAATTTGTTTCGTGCCCGGGTTGCGGACGAACCCTGTTTAATTTGCAGGAAACAACCCGCGCCGTAAAAGCACATTTTAAACATCTCGACCATTTGAAAATTGGTATTATGGGCTGCGTTGTTAACGGTCCCGGCGAGATGGGCGATGTGGATTATGGTTTTGTTGGAGCCGGTAATAACAAGGTTAACCTGTATAAAGGTTTGAAGCCGATAAAACGTCATATTTCGTACGAAAATGCTGTGGAGGAACTGGAGCAATTGATTCGCGAAAATGGCGACTGGAAAGATCCTGAAGATTAATATTTATACTATTATATAATAGTAAAGGATCCGATCATCAAATGATCGGATCCTTTTTTTTTGCCGCTTTTTCGATGGAGCTGTTCTGAATTTCGTCCGGAACAACCAACAGCCTTGAACGGCTTTCTTCGCCGGACGAGTTTTACTTCGTTTCGTTTCCTTTCCCGGCGCTTCATGACTGTCGTCAGTCGCACCGGGCTATTGACTGTCGCCCCTTTGGGGCTTTTATTTAGAAGCGCTGAAAGTGCGTTGTCTTTTAGCCCGGGGCAAAGTAATTCTTTGAATTGCGTCGCCCCGGGAAATAGAATAAAGATGTAAATCGTCCGGCGAAGAAAGTTGGATAGAAATGGTTCGCAGCCCCCGGACGAAATAAATCGAAAGCATCGTACTCAGTACGATTAAAGAAAACCCCGTGGGGAAGCATCGTACTCAGTACGTTCGAAGAAAATCCTGTGGGCGAAGCGTCGTACTCAGTACGATTGAAGAAAACCCCGTGGGTGGAGCATCGTACTCAGTACAATTGGAGAAAACTTCATGGGTGGAGCATCGTACTCAGTACGATTGAAGAAATACATCTGGGGTAGTAATGTACTTAGTACGTTGGCAGAAAGATTGAAAGAAGATGGGAAATTAATATTCACGCATTTCGATAAGAAGCTCATTCAATCGTTCCTGAAAGGCTTCCAAACCCTCAATTTCAGTCGAAGGATCATAACGGATTCCGTGTTCGTTATCAGTCTGTGTTATCCGAATAATATCATCGCAGCCATCAAAGCTGATGTTCATGGATTCGTAATCCAGTGTCAGGAAGAAATCAAAGTCGTACAGATTTGATAGTTCGGTCCATTCTTCATTACTTATCGATTTGCTTTTTGATTCTATGTCAGGGCTTTCCACTCCCAAAGATGTTCTGACATAGTCAACTTTATTCTCGCTAATGCTTATGAATTCGCCAACACCCCACCCGCATTCTTTACCATATTCAATAAGAATAGCAGGATTGTCGGGATTGTCGTTACATGCGAAAAGAGAGACCAAAAGAAATAATAGAAGTAGTTTTTTCATGCCTTTGTTTTTAAGGTAGATGTGTTAAATGTAGAAAAGGTTGCGCCGGCTTTATTATTGCAAAAGCCCTGTATTTCCTATCTTTGAGTAGAACTACATAAAACAAAGAATATGGCACGAACGTACTGGAAACCCGGAACAATTGTTTATCCCTTGCCTGCAGTAATGGTAAGCTGCGGCGAAAATCCTGAAGAATACAATATTATAACCATTGCCTGGACCGGCACCATTAACAGCGATCCGCCAATGTGTTATATTTCGGTTCGTCCGGGGCGTCATTCGTACGATATTATTAAACGTACCGGCGAGTATGTTATTAATCTAACCACCGAGAAGCTGGCAAAAGCAACCGACTGGTGTGGCTGCCGATCGGGCCGCAAATACAATAAATGGGAAGAAATGAACCTCACGCCCGCGCCTGCCAAAATGGTGAAAGCGCCCATTATCGAAGAGTCGCCGGTAAACATCGAATGCCGCGTAAAAGATATTGTTGAGCTGGGGTCGCACCACATGTTTATTTCCGAGGTGGTGAGCGTTTCAGTCGACGATACTTATATGAACGAAGAACAGGCTTTTAGTTTTTCAAAAGCCAATCCTTTGGTTTACAGTCATGGCCACTATTTTGGAATGGGAAAACGTATTGGCAAGTTTGGCTGGTCGGTTGAGAAAAAGAAGACGAAGAAAAAACGTAGGAAGACTGACTGAAACATATAACGGTTTACCCCCCGTTTCGGCCGCACTCCGTTAACCGGAGCTTGTCGGCCTCAACTGTCCCCCTACTTGTAGGGGGACGGCTGGAGCCGGTAAATTCGAAGAATTATCGGAGAAAGCCGGGGGGTACAGCACATTTTAATCTTGCATTTTGAATGAAATAAATCATTCTTTTTAAACAATTTCCGCTCTTTTTTTGTAATCCTTTAAACTTTCTGAAGACTATTCAGAATAATATTTAATTGTGATAAAAATGAAGAGCATCTATTTATTAGCAGTAATCTTTTTAATGAATTTAGGAATGGTAACAGCACAAACAAATCCGTTACTCGGAGATTTTAATACACCGCACGATGCGGCACCTTTCGACAAGATTAAAAACGAGCATTTTATGCCGGCTTTCGAGGAAGGAATTAAAGAAGGTAAGGCCGACGTGGAGAAAATTAAAAATAACCCGGAGGCACCAACATTCGAAAACACCATCGTTGCATTAGACGAGGTTGGCCGTTTGTTAACACGTACATCGGGTATCTTTTTTAACCTGATGAGTTCGGAAACCAACGACGAATTGCAGAGCATCGCGCAAGAAGTATCGCCAATGCTTACTGCTTTTCAGAACGACATTTCGTTAGATCCCGTGCTTTTTGAGCGCGTTAAAGCCGTGTACAACAAAAAGGACGAGTTAGATTTAACCATCGAGCAACAAACGCTTTTGGAGAATAATTACATTGGTTTTGTACGTAGCGGGGCAAATTTGTCGGACGCCGATAAAGAAAAGTTTCGCGAATACAGCACCGAGTTGTCGAAATTAAGCCTCGATTTTGGTGAGAACGTACTAAAAGAAACCAATAATTACGAACTGAACATTACCGACGAGAGCAAACTGGCAGGCATGCCGGAAGGAGCTTTGGAAGCTGCTGCCGGAAAAGCAAAGGCGAAAGATAAAGAAGGTTGGATTTTCGATATTTCGATGCCAAGCTATTTGCCGGTAATGAAATATGCCGACAACCGCGAGTTGAGAAAAGAATTGTACATGGCGTACGGTTCGAAATCGTTTAAAGGCGATGAGCTCGATAACCAGAAAAATGTAAAACGTATTGTTGAGTTGCGCCTGGAAATGGCAAAACTGCTGGGCTATGATAACTATGCCGATTACGTTTTAGAGCGTCGAATGGCAATGAATGCCGATGGTGTTTACGGTTTGCTTAACGACTTGTATGCTGCATCGTACAAAGTGGCGAAAGAGGAAAAAGCAGAGATTGAAGAATATGCCCGCAAGAGTGGTTTCGAAGGCGATTTAATGCCTTGGGACTGGAGCTACTACAGCGAAAAACTAAAGGTGGAGAAATTCGACCTGAACGACGAAATGCTAAAACCTTACTTCGAATTAAGCAGCGTTGTTGACGGTGTTTTTGGGTTGGCAACCGAACTTTACGGCATCACTTTTAAAGAGAACAAAGACATTCCGGTATACAACGACGAAGTTACCGCTTACGAAGTGTTTGATGCCGACGGAACTTTCCTTTCTGTGTTTTACACCGATTTTCACCCACGCTCCGGAAAACGTGGTGGTGCATGGATGAACGACTTTAAAGGTCAGTGGCTGGAAAATGGCGTTGATTCGCGTCCGCACGTAACCATTGTAATGAACTTTACCCGCCCAACTTCAAGTAAGCCGGCGTTGTTAACGTTCAGCGAAGTGGAAACATTTTTGCACGAATTTGGTCACGCGCTGCACGGAATGTTGGCAAAATCAACTTATGCAAGCTTGTCGGGAACCAATGTATACCGCGATTTTGTTGAGCTTCCATCACAAATTATGGAAAACTGGGGAGTGGAAAAAGATTTCCTCGATCGTTTTGCCAAACATTACGAAACAGGCGAGCCTATTCCTGCCGAACTGGTTCAAAAGATTGTTGATTCGCAAAACTACCTGGCCGGTTACCTTTCAATTCGCCAGTTGAGTTTTGGTTATTTAGACATGGCCTGGCACACGCTTGAAAAGCCTTTCGAAGGCGATGTGAAAGATTTTGAAGAAACGGCGTGGAAGAAAACACAGATCTTCCCGGCAATCGACGGCGTTTGTATGAGTACACAATTCGGACACTTGTTTGCCGGCGGTTATGCAGCCGGTTATTATGGTTACAAATGGGCCGAAGTGCTGGATGCTGATGCATTTAGCGTATTCAAAGAAAAAGGATTATTCAATAAAGATGTGGCAGCTTCGTTCCGTACAAACATCTTGGAAAAAGGTGGAACAGAGCACCCGATGATTCTTTACAAACGTTTCCGCGGACAAGAGCCAACTGTTGATGCTCTACTCGAACGTAGCGGACTGGTTGAAGGACATAAAACTGTAAATCCGTAAGGTTTAAAATCTATGATATTACAAAAGGCATCTCGTTGGGAGGTGCCTTTTTTTGTGAATTTTATTAAGCCACGAATGGTTTGTGTCTTGCTGTTCAGAAACATAATATTTGTAGGTATTAAAAAGAGGTAAGATTTATATCTTTATAGATATCAATAGCCAATACAAACAATGAAAGCCAAAATCAAACAAACGCACCGAGGCCTCACAAAAACCGACAAAAAGAATTTAAGAAATCAATGTAGAATGGGAATGAGTTTATCATTGCTGGTCTTTGTTCTTGCAACAATTATTGGAGTGACGATTTACGAGTTGTCTTTTGACTCGGATCTTAATGGATTAAACATTAGAATGGCTGCTTCAATTGCAATAGTAACTTTGATCCTTTCTGCGCTGTTAAATCTTCTGCTAAATCGTAAATTTTATCGTGACTTACAATTCAATGAAAAGATTCAAATAATAAGGACATTGATGAGTAAATCGGAAAGAAAAGATTATCATGCAGCATCTCCTCGTAGTGGTATGTCGAAGGCTTATAATGAAATATATGAGTTCGTTGTTGATGATGTAAAGTTCGACGTTGATAAAGAGTTATTTGAGCTTTGCAGCGAAGGAGACAAACTCATTTTTAATTATGCTCCGAAAAGTGAATATTTATTGAGTATTGAAAAGAAGTAGGCTAAAGTGGTTTAATAAGACTTAGGTCTATTAAATAATATTGGAAAAGGCATCTCAAAACGAGATGCCATTTTTGTTGAGAATCAATTTTGAATTTATATGACCTCCTAAATCCCTGAAAGGGGACAATTTTTCTCCGCCAGTTGGCGGAAGGTTAGGTGGGGTTCAAATAGAAGTTATTTCTATTCATATTCCTTGTCGTTATGAATGTTTTTGAATAGAGTTTTAGCTTTGCAGAAAAAACAATGATCGAATTACTAAGAAACCGCCGTAGCATACGAAAATACACTTCTCAGAAAGTAGAAGCCGAAAAGATTGAATTGTTAAAAGAAGCTGCTTTGCGCTCGCCGTCGTCAAAAAATATCAATCCCTGGGAGTTTGTTTTTGTGGATGATAAGGAAGTGATTGAGAAGCTGAAAAGTTGCAAACCTCATGGCGTTACTCCGCTTTCAACAGCTCCGCTTGCCATTGTAGTTTGTGCCGATGAAACGAAAAATGATGTATGGGTGGAAGACTGTTCCATCGCCTCTATTTTGTTGCAGTTAGCGGCACAGTCGCTGGATTTGGGAAGCTGCTGGGTACAGATTCGAAAACGTATGCACGATGAAACAGTTCCAGCAGAAAAATACATTCAGGACTTGTTGAATATCCCGGAGAATTTCAGGGTGCTGAGCATTGTAACAGTAGGTTATCCTGAAAAGCAGCGCGACGGTAAACCGTTTGAGGAGCTGCAGTTTGAGAAGATCAGAATGAATGATTTTGAGAAGTAAGCATAAAAAAAGAACCGATCCTTTTTGAAAAAAGATCGGTTCTTTCAATTGTATTTTAGCTGACTCTAAAAGAAATCGTCGAATTCTTTAGGAGTCGAGTTCTTTTGCTCCAGTTCGTCGCAATCGAGGTTTATATTAAAGCCGGCTGGTCGTTTAAATTCCATCTCGTCTTCTTTGTAACCGATCGATTCGTCGGCCAAAACTTTCTTATAAAAGTAACCCCAAATTGGCAGCGCCATATTTGCACCCTGTCCGGATGCGATGGTTCTAAAGTGAATGCTTCGTAAATCGGCACCGGTCCAAACACCGGCAGTAAGTTTTGGTGTCGTACCAATAAACCAACCGTCGGAGTGGTTCTGTGTAGTTCCGGTTTTTCCGGCAATTGGCATGCTAAAACTTCCGTAGTCGGTTGTTACGCGATCGCGGAACAGGTTAGAAAAACGTAAACGAATTCCGGTTCCTTCGTCGATTACTCCTTGTAATAAGTTTAACATCAGGTAAGCAGTCTGTTCGTCGATGGCCTCGTGGCGCTCGGGAACAAAACGTGCGATAACATTGCCGTGGCGGTCTTCAATTTTTGTTACAAAATAAGGCTTGATAAACACACCCAGATTTGTGAAGGTATTAAACGCACCAACCATTTCGTAAAGCGTAACATCCGAAACTCCAAGGAACATCGAGTTTACCGGATCGATGGGGCTGTAAATACCCATGTGTTTCATTACATCGACCACTGCCTGCGGGTTGTATTGTTTGAGTACCCACGCCGAAATGCGGTTTTTCGAGTTCGCCAGTCCCCACTTTAAAGTTACCATTTGTCCATCCATTTCCGGATCAACATCGGCATCTTTTGGCTCGTAAATAGTGCCGTCCCACTGAATAAACTGCTGACTTACGTACGGAACTTTGGTACATGGAGTAAGTCCGTTTTGCATAGCCAGTGTATACAAAAATGGCTTAACGGTAGATCCGATCTGGCGTTTTCCGCCTTTTACCATGTCGTACATAAAATGCTGGTAATTGGGGCCGCCAACGTAGGCTTTTACTTTCCCCGATTCCGTATCCATAGCCATAAACGACGAGCGGAAAAATTTCAGGTAATATTTGATCGAATCCATCGGAGTCATCAAAGTATCTACTGCGCCACCCCATTTAAAAACGTTCATTTCAACGGGCTGGTTAAACGTTTTTTTGATCTCAGAAAAACTTTTTCCTGCATTGTTCATTACGCGGTAACGTTCGCTTTTACGTATTTCGCGGTTTAACAGATCGTCCACCTCGTTGCTGCTCATGTTATTCGCAAAAGGAGGGTTGTCCAAATCCGACAAACTTTCATCGAAAAGGGGTTGCAGGTCGTTGCGCAAATGCTGTTCAACGGCCTCAACCGCATATTTTTGCATGCGCGAGTCGAGCGTGGTGTATATTTTTAAACCGTCGGCGTAAATATCGTAAGGTTCGCCATTGGGTTTGGTATTTTTATTACACCAGCCAAACAGCGGATTGTTCTCCCACTCGTCCAGGTCTTCAATATATTTTTGTTCCTGCCACGAAGCATAATTTTCGCGCTCAGGTTTTTTGGCGGTAAGCGTTAATCGCAGGTATTCGCGGAAATACGGTGCCGGACCGAGTTTGTAATCCACTTTTTTATATTCCAGATCAAGCGGAAGCTTTTTGGCAGAATCGGCAACTTCGGGGGTGATGTAGCCGTATTTTTCCATCTGGCTCAACACAACATTCCGGCGTTGCAACACCATTTCGGGGCGGCGAACCGGGTTAAATAGCGATGAGTTTTTAGCCATACCCACCAACATGGCCGCCTGGTGAAGTTTCAACGAATCGGGTTGCGTATTAAAATAAACATCGGCAGCCGAACGAATTCCAACAGCGTTGTTCAGGTAGTCGTACTTGTTCAGGTACATTAAAATAATTTCTTCTTTGGTGTAACTGCGTTCCAATTTTACGGCGATTACCCACTCCTTGAATTTTCGCAGTACCAGTTCCATGCTGCTGGTAAATCGGTCGCGCGGAAAAAGCATTTTTGCCAGCTGCTGACTTAAGGTACTTCCACCTCCCGAACTAGTGTCGCTGGTAACAATACCTTTTATTACACGAATTAGTCCGCGAAAATCAATTCCCGAATGATCGTAAAAACGAACATCTTCTGTGGCCACTAACGCATTTACAAGGTCGGGTGGCAGATTTTCGTAATTTACGTAGGTACGGTTCTCCTGGTTGAAATATTTATCAATGGTCGGGCCGTCTTCAAAATAGATCTCCGAGGCCAGAATATTTTGTGGGTTTTCAAGCTCTTCAAAACTCGGCATAAAACCCAGCTTCCCTTTGGCTATCAGAAAGAAAAGCAGAAAAACGGAAACGATCCCCAGGGCAACGATCGACCAGAAAATTATGATGTATTTCTTAAAGCTTTTTTTTGTTTCGCTCATGAATTTCGCTCATTTTAATGTGGCAACAAATATATACGATTCTGTTATGGGAACCACCTAAATAACGCCCCGAAATTGGATAATATTTTATTTTTTAAAAAATAAAATCGTCATTTTCAATTAAATAGAAAATGAAAAAATAGCTCATTAAATTTTGAACTTAGCCCATCATTTTCTTTAATTTGCAGAATTTTTAGAACGGATTAGAAAGTATATGCACAAAAACCTGGTTATAGTCGAGTCCCCTGCAAAGGCGAAAACAATTGAAGGATTTCTTGGAGAAGGATATGTGGTGACCTCAAGTATGGGGCATGTTAGAGACCTGGAAAAGAAAGACTTCGGGATTGATATTGAGAACAATTATCAGCCCAGATACAAAGTTTCTTCCGATAAAAAGAAATTAGTAACAGAACTGAAAAAGTTAGCGAAGGAGGCCGAAACGGTTTGGCTCGCATCCGATGAGGACCGCGAGGGAGAAGCCATAGCCTGGCACCTGAAAGAGGTGTTGAAGCTGAAAGATGATAAAATAAAACGCATCGTTTTTCACGAAATTACCAAGGATGCCATTACGCGTGCTGTCGATAATCCACGCGATATCGACGAGCATTTGGTAAATGCACAACAGGCCCGCCGCGTTTTAGACCGAATTGTGGGTTTCGAAGTGTCGCCGGTTTTGTGGAAAAAAGTAAAACCATCGTTAAGTGCCGGTCGTGTGCAGTCGGTAGCAGTTCGCCTAATTGTGGAGCGCGAACGCGAAATCCGTGATTTTAACACAGAAACCTGGTTTCGTGTAAACGGATACTTTTTAGTGCCCGATGAAAATGGGAATACCACCGAATTAAAAGCAGAACTTTCAAAACGTTTTAAAACCCGAGATGAGGCCAATGCTTTCCTCGAAAAGTGTAAAACTGCCGAGTTTAAAGTAAGCGATGTAGTGAAAAAACCGGGTAAACGATCGCCGGCACAACCATTTACAACCTCAACATTACAGCAGGAAGCCAGTAGAAAGCTGGGATTCTCGGTGTCGCAAACCATGGCGGTTGCCCAGCGTTTATACGAAAGTGGAAAGATTACTTATATGCGTACCGACTCGGTGAATCTGTCGGGTTTGGCTATAAATACCTCGAAACAAAAAATTACTGAACTTCATGGTGAAAACTATGTGAAGATCAGGAAATTCAAGACTAAATCAAAAGGAGCACAGGAAGCTCACGAGGCTATTCGTCCTACTTACATGGAAAACCAAACGGTTGACGGATCGTCGCAGGAGCAGCGTTTGTACGAGCTGATTTGGAAACGTACGATTGCGTCGCAAATGGCCGATGCTATTTTGGAACGTACCAATGTAACCATCGATGTGTCGAATGCTGCTGAGAAGTTCCAGGCAACCGGCGAGGTGATTGTTTTTGATGGTTTCCTGAAAGTTTACATCGAGTCGACTGACGATGAAAATGCAAACGGAAACGGCCAGGCTTTAATTCCGCCGGTGCATGTAAACGATCCGCTTGAGATGACTTCGGTTGTTTCAACACAGCGTTTCTCTCAGCGCCCGCCACGATTTACGGAAGCGTCGCTGGTAAAACGTTTGGAAGAATTGGGGATTGGACGTCCGTCAACTTATGCGCCAACAATTACAACAGTTCAAAACCGAAACTACGTTGTAAAAGAAGAGCGTCCGGGTGTGGAGCGTAATTATACGGTTCTTACCCTCGAGAACGGAGAAATTAAAGAGGAAGAAAAGACCGAGATTACCGGTTCTGAAAAAAATAAATTGTTCCCAACCGATATCGGTATTGTAGTTAACGACTTTCTGATGGACAATTTCGATCAGATAATGGATTACAATTTTACCGCAAATGTTGAAAAGGAATTTGACGACATTGCTGATGGCAAGCGCGTTTGGAATGAGATGATCGATAAGTTCTATCAACCGTTTCATGGAAAAGTAGAACATGCTCTTGAAAATGCCGAGCGCTCTAAAGGAGAACGTATTTTGGGTGTTGATCCGAAAACCGGAAAAGAGGTGTCGGTTAAGATTGGTCGTTTTGGTCCGTTGGCCCAATTGGGTGAAGCATCGCAGGAAGAAGGAGCTGAGAAACCACAGTTTTCAAGCCTGCGTACCGGTCAGCATATCGAAACAATTACGCTGGAAGAAGCACTCGACCTGTTTAAATTGCCACGCGAACTGGGAAATTACGAAGACAAAAAGGTTACTGTTGCCATCGGCCGTTTTGGTCCGTATGTGCGTCACGACAATAAATTTGTTTCGCTCGGAAAAGAAGACGATCCGTATTCTGTAGAACTCGACAGAGCGATTGAGCTGATCGAAGCCAAGCGCGAAAAAGACCGTAAGGCGGTTATTAAGAAGTTTGATGAAGATGCAGAACTTCAGGTGCTTAACGGCAGGTGGGGGCCTTACATTAAACACGGAAAGAAGAACTATAAAATACCAAAAACGACGAAGGCTGAGGAGCTGAGTTTCGAAGATTGTATGAAGATCATCGAGACGGCTCCGGAACCAAAAAGCCGACGCGGTAGAAAAAAATAAAGAATAAAGGCAGGTGAATTGATCATTTGCCTTTATTTTTAAAAGCAAAAAAATGAATTTGTTTCCCTACTTCGATGCGGTTGATTTTTCGCAGTATGTCGACGATGTGCCTTTTGCCTGGAAATATTCGATGGGTGCTACCATTGAAAAGAATACCGTAAAATTACAGGAAGGTCGGTTGAGAAATATTGAACTGGCGATTGTTGGCGTTCCGTTTAACAGCGAGCACGATGATTTTAAACGAACAGCGACACCCGATAAATTGCGTAAGGCATTTTATGGTTTGGCCGGTGTTGGGAAACTCAACATCATCGATCTTGGAAACCTGAAGGCATCAACAAGCCACAAAGGAAATTACCTGGCACTGCGCGATGTGGTGGATTATTTGAGCGAACTGGATATTGTTACCATCGTTTTTGGTGGAAGCCAGGATTACAGTTACGGCATTTGCCAGGCTTTCCGGTCGAATCCGTTTTTTTCGTTTAGTGCCATCGATGCCTTTTTAGATGTGAAAAAAGGTGTTGAATCGCTAAGTTCAACAAATTATCTGTCCCAGGTTTTTAAGGCCTTGCCCGATCTTTTTCAGTTTAATTTGCTGGCGTATCAAAGTCATTATGTACCCGATATTTATTTCGAGAAAACCAAAGGAATTGGCGCGCACCTACGTTTGGGAAAATTACGTGATAATATCAGCGATGCCGAGCCAGTCCTTCGAAACAGCGACTTTTTGACTTTCGATATGGCTGCGTTCAAGTCCTCGGAAGCGCCAAACAGTCTGAATCTTCCGAATGGTTTATATGCCGACGAAGCCTGCCAGCTAATGAAATATACCGGAGCAAGTAATCGAATGAAAGTGTTTGGTTTGTTTGGGTTAAACATCGGAGAAGCGCCAACAGAATTGTCATTGAATCTGGCAGCACAACTGGTTTGGTATTTTGTACAGGGCTACCTTATCAGAGACAAGCGGAAACCGGAGCAAGGAGATGGATTCTCTGTTTTCAGTGTGGAAATACCTGAACTTTCAGCTCCACTTGTATTTTACAAAAACGACAATACCGGGCAATGGTGGGTGCAGGTGCAGGCAATAAACAACCAAACCAAATATTTTGCCTGTTCAGAAAAAGATTACGAAGTGGCCAGCGGGAATGAAATTCCAGAGCTTTGGTTGAAATATGTTCAAAAAACCGACGAAATAGTAAAATAATACCTCTTAATAACCGTTCTTTGCATACCTTGTTAACAGTTGATTGTTACAAACAACTAAAATTTGTTTCTTTGCCGCAGCAGAGAAAAGGCTAAATTGCCCTATGAAAAGAGAAGTATGAAGAAGGCTGTATCTTTTTTATTTATTATAATGTCGGTTACACTAGTTACGTACGGTCAGCAGGATCCTCAGTACACCAACAATATGTTTTATAAGTTAGGTGTAAACCCGGGTTATGCAGGTGCTGAAAACGCAATTAACGGCATTTTGTTAAATCGTTATCAGTGGGCAGGTTTCGACGGAGCCCCGAAAACACTGGTTTTTAGCGTTGATGCAGCAATTAATGCTTTTGGTTCTCCCGGAGGAGTAGGAGTGAATGTAATTAGCGATGAATGGGGATTTTTCCAGAATACCTGGGTGAATTTTAATTATTCATATAAAGTAACAACCGCATTAGGAACGCTGGGACTTGGAATCTCGCCCGGAATTTATAATTTTAATATTAATCCGGAATGGGACGTGCCACAAGGAGATATGTATACACAGCCCGAATCAGACCCTTCGGTGCCAAATGAAGAGTCGAGCCAGATTACCTTCGATGTAGGTTTTGGTGCATACTTGTATACAAATAAATATTACGCCGGATTTTCGGTTACGCACCTTAACCAGGGAGAAGTAAAGTACGACGATGTAGCGGTTGATTTTCTTACCCGGCACTATTATTTAACTGGTGGATACAATATTAAGTTATCCGATCCGTTATTTGAGGTGCGGCCATCGTTCTTGCTGAAATCGGATTTGGCTTCGTGGCAAATGGATTTGAATGCAAACGTGGTTTATAACGATAAATTCTGGGGAGGAATCTCCTACAGAGTGCAGGACGCGGTAGCCCTACTTATGGGAATGGAACTATTTAATGGGATGCGAATAGGTTATTCGTTCGATTTGGTAACATCGACAATAAAAAGTAACGGTTTTGCCTCGAATGAATTTTTTGTAAGTTATTCGCTTGATTTAGAGAGAAATCGTAACCAAAAATACAAGAGTATTAGATTTTTGTAAAATATGTTTAATGTAAATAAGAAAAGGAACAGAATTTAATATTTTATTATTTCATTGTTTCTACTTATTTTTAACGACTAATCAGAGCTCGTAAAGTATAAAAGACACATTATGAAAAAACTACTTTCTATTGCAACCTTATTCTTGATTGCACTTAGTTTTGCCGGCTGCTTTGGTGGTGGCGGGGGAGGAAACGGAGAGCTTACAGGAGTAGAAAGAAGGCAGCGATTTAAAGAAACACAGCCCCTGGGAATGGTTTACGTTCGTAGAGGGAGTTTCAATATCGGGCCCAGCGATGAGGACGCAAGTAGGGCAGGTGTTCCAACAAAAACGGTTTCGCAAGAACCATTCTGGATGGACGACACCGAAATTACAAATAACGAATATCGCCAGTTTGTTGAATGGGTAAAAGAATCGATGGCACGCCGAATGTTAGGCGACCAGTATCCTGAATTTATGATAACTGAAGACAGGAACGGAAATATCATCGATCCTCCACAGATCAATTGGAGAGAAAAGATTGACTGGGAAGATCCTGATATGCAAATGGCCATGGAAGATCTTTACTTACCCGAAAACGAACGTTTCTTTGGCAAAAAGGAAATCGATACCCGTAAGCTGGTTTATGAATATTGGTGGGTTGACCTGAATCAGGCAGCCAAAAGAAGTAACAGTTTCAACTACGAAACACAACGTTACGAAGGTAATGTGTATAACGTTGAAGGCGATCTTGTTCCAATCGAGAACCGCTCTTCATTTATGATGCGCGATCAGGTGCATGTTTATCCTGATACCCTTTGCTGGATCAGAGATTTCACCTATTCATATAACGAACCATTGGCAACCCGTTATTTCTGGCATCCCGGATTTGACGAATATCCGGTTGTAGGTGTTACCTGGAAACAGGTAAATGCATTCTGTAACTGGCGTACAAAAATCCAATCGGATTACCTGTCGGAAAGAGGAGAGCCAACATTAATGGCTTATCGTTTACCAACCGAAGTTGAGTGGGAATATGCCGCCCGTGGTGGTAAAGATTTCTCGATGTACCCTTGGGGAGGTTATTATACCCGCGATGAGGATGGTGTATTTTTAGCCAACTTTAAGCCGCTACGTGGTAATTATGTAGAAGATGGTTCGATAGCAACCATAAAAGTAGGAAGTTACGATCCGAACGAATACGGATTATACGATATGGCCGGTAACGTAGCAGAGTGGACAAGCACTGCATACGACGAAGCCGGTTACAATTATTTTAGCGATTTAAACCCAACTTTTACATACAATGCCCGTAAGGATGATCCTGCTGTTATGAAACGAAAAGTGATTAGAGGAGGATCGTGGAAAGATATCGCACAATTTGTGCAGGTTTCTACACGAAACTATGAATATCAGGATACGACTAAATCTTACGTTGGTTTCCGATGCGTTCGCTCTACATTTGGCGAAGAATTTTAGTACTTAAATCATAACTTTATACCAAACGATATGAATCTGGGAGAACTTTTTAAAACTAAGCGCTGGAAAACATTCATGGGTTTTGTTTATGGATGGGGAGCAGCCGTCGTGATGGTTGGTGCCTTGTTCAAACTTGAACACTGGAAAGGTTCCAGCGAGTTATTAACTGTAGGATTGCTTACTGAGGCATTCATCTTTTTCCTCTCAGCATTTGAACCGCCTGCCAACATTCCGGAATGGGAAAAGGTTTATCCGGAGTTAAATGAAGACTATGAGCTTGAAGAAGTGAAAGAGTTGAGGACCAGTAACAAAAGCAATGGTCTGGAAACACTTTTCGGAAGCTCAGAGCTTACACCGGAATTAATGGACCGCGTTGGAAAAGGTTTGTCAGAGTTGAGCAACACTGCCAAAGGAATCAGCGATATATCTTCGGCAACACTTGCCACCGATATGTACGTTAAAAACCTGGGATCAGCTTCGGAATCGATGAATTCGTTCGCCCAAATCAATAACAAGGCAAACGAATCGATCAACAGTTCGGTGAATACCTTACTCGATTCATATTCTGTTGCAGCCACTCAACTTACTGAAACCGGAAAAAATCTTTCTGCCGTTTACCAAAAATCATCAGATGTTATATCGGGTGAATTGGAGAATATTGGAAGCAGTTCAAAACAATATTCGGGTAACCTGGAAAGACTCAATAAAAATTTAGATAGCCTTAACAGCAATTTCGAAAACCAGCTGAAAGATACTCAGGATCAATTCAAAGCCAACCAGAAATTTAATCAGGATCTGGCTGAAATGAATAGTATCCTTAACTCTTCGGTTGATGAATTGAAAAAGTATAAAGAAAATGCTGAATCACTCAACAAAAACCTTGAAGCCTTAAATACTATTTATGGCAACATGTTGGGTGCAATGAGCTATAAAAAGTAAAGTCCTAGCGTATGGGTGCAAAGAATTGTCCGGAAACACCGAGGCAAAAAATGATAAACATGATGTACATTGTACTCACCGCAATGTTAGCACTTAACGTTGCGGCTGAGGTACTTGAAGCGTTTCGCGTGGTAGACAGTAGTCTGCTGCAAACGCTCGAGGCAGTGGACATGCAGAATGCGCAGATTTATTCATCGTTTGAGCAAGCTTATATCGAAAATCCAACTAAAGTACAGGAATGGAAAGATAAAGCCGATCAACTGAAGAATAAGTCGGAGGAAATGATCACCTACGTTTCGGAGTTAAAAGACGAAGTTGTTGCTTACTCCGGCGAGAAACCGGTTAATGAAGATAACCCGATGTATGAAGAGGGTTACTATCATACTAAAGTTGATGGTTCGGTTGTGGAGGTAGTTAAGAAGGATGACCTTAACGGACCTTCGGAATTGATGATTACCCAGAAAAGAGCTACTGATCTTAAAAATAAAGTTGCTGAATACCGCGAGTTCCTTTCTACATTGATCAATGAGGATGACGAAGACCTTCGCCAAACAATTTTAAGCGAGCTTAGAACTTCAGATCCTGAACGTGGATCGAAAGCAGAAGGAAATTATAAATCGTGGGAATCGGAGCACTTTGAAGACAAACCTTTAATTGCGGTAATGACTTTGCTATCTAAGATTCAGATAGATGTTAAAAACTCTGAAGCTTCTGTAGCAAAATATTTGTATGCCGAAATTGACGAAGGCTCATTCAAATTTAACCGTTTGGGAGCCCGCGTTATCGCCAATTCAAATGTAGTTTTGATGGGCGATGAATATAAAGCTGAAGTTTTCCTCGCTGCAGAAGATACTACGCAGCAACCTGTTATCCTGATCAATGGTAAAGAGGTTGACGTGGAAGATGGCAAGGCAACATTTATAGGAAATACAAGCCAGGCCGGTAAATTTACCTGGAGCGGTTTAATAAAATACAAAACGCCGGGTGGAATTATAAAGAGTTATCCTTTTGAGCAGGAATATCAGGTGTCGGAGCCAACAGTAACCATGTCGGCTACAAAAATGAACGTGTTCTACAAAGGTCTGAAAAACCCGTTTGATGTGGGTGGAGGAGCTATTCCGAATGAGGATCTGGAAGTTCAAATGACCAATGGTAGGGTTACAAAAGAAGGCGATGCCTATATGATTGTACCAACCGACTTAGATGAAATGGGGCGTAATACTAAAGTAAGTGTT
The DNA here is from genome assembly GCF_913060805.1 of uncultured Draconibacterium sp. Lineage (GTDB taxonomy): Bacteria > Bacteroidota > Bacteroidia > Bacteroidales > Prolixibacteraceae > Draconibacterium. The sequence goes on along the minus strand of NZ_CAJXTC010000015.1, from coordinate 97,330 downwards.
TACGCAACAATTAACGGAAGCCGACGTTTGATTGGTACAACTGATTGGCGTGTGAAACGTGTTCCCGATCCGGTAGCGCAAGTTAACGGAATATCGGGAGGCGATATTCGTAAAGAGGTTTTACAAATTCAGGATGGTATTTTAGCAGTTCTTGAAGATTTTGATTTTGAATTTGGTTACAAAGTAACTCAGTTTACCATGGAAACAACAAGCGGAGGATACACCAACCGCTATCCGTCAAATTCAAATCGTTTTACGACCGAGCAAAAAAATGCTCTACGGAATGTAAATGTAAATAGTATAGTTTATATAGGAGATATTAAGGCTGTTGGAGATGATGGAACAACAAGGGATCTCGACCCAATATCATTCAAAATAAAATAGGTAGTTATGAAGAAGATAGTTGTTTATATAGGAATATTTGTTTTTGCGTTAGGTATTATGCATAAAAGTGCTGATGCCCAAATCGTAAATGGCGCATATAAACAAACCGATATTTACGAGAAAAAACCAATGCCGTTGGTATCGGTTCGCGAGGCAGATGTTTTCTGGCAAAAGACGCTGTGGCGTGTGATCGACTTACGCGAAAAGATGAATATTCCGTTGTATTATCCAACGATCCCAATAGCAGATCGTTCAAACCTGATTTCGTTATTATTGAAAGGAATTGAAATGGGACAGCTTACACCATATGATGCACAAGCTGATGACGATTTTAAAATTCCGATGAGCTATGCACAGGTAAAAGCTAGGTTTGGAGCGGAGGCAACTACAGAGGAAAAAATCGATTTCGATACAGGGGAAAGAACAACTGTTCAGGTTCAGGGCGAAATTCGTCCAACCGAGATCAAACAATACATGATTAAAGAACAGTGGTATTTCGATAAACAAACATCTACATTGAATGTGCGGATTCTTGGTATTTGCCCGATTCGCGAATACATGCGCGATGGCGATACTTCAGGCGAAGTACAACGTCAGAAAGTATTCTGGATCTATTATCCGGAAGCACGTCCGTTGTTGGCAACCAATTTGGTTCAAAATCCTTACAACGAAGCGCGTCAGCAATCTTTCGACGACATGTTCATAAAGCGAATGTTCAACAGCTATATCGTTAAAGAATCGAACATGTACAACAACCGCGACATTAGTTCTTACCTGGTAGGTAAAGATGCAATGTTGGAATCAAAAAGAATTGAAGACGAGATCTTCAATTACGAGCAAGATCTTTGGGAATATTAATGCGATAACCAGCATAAAAAAAGCCTTATGTTGCCATAAGGCTTTTTTTTGAAACAATTTTAAAATTGATAAGGCGTTTAGAAAGGTAGCATCGAATATTAACTGATGAGAAAAACCATTACATACTTGTTTATACTTACGCTTTTTCTCGCTTCGTGCAGAAACGAAAGCAATAAGTACCTTACTTTGGGTAAGGGAACAGGTGAAAAATGGTTTGAGCCAACGCCTTTCGGGATGGTTTATGTTGAAAGAGGATCGTACAACATCGGCCCGAATGACGACGAGTTGTACCCCATAACCCAAAGCCGAACCATATCAACAGAAGCATTTTGGATTGATGATACCGAGATTACAAATAACGAGTATCGACAGTTTGTTTACTGGGTGCGTGATAAAAAAGCACGCGAATTGCTGGGGCAAACCTACACCGATTTCCTGATAACAGAAGACAAATACGGTGCTCCGTTGGAAGAGCCAAAAATAAACTGGGACGAACGAATTGAATGGGACGACCCGGAGTATCAAATGGCGATGGATGAATTGTATATTCCGGAAAATGAACGTTTTGGATACAAGAAGGAAATTGATGCACGGAAGCTGGTTTACGAATATTACTGGGTAGACTATAAACAAGCAGCAAAACGAAGCAACGCTTATAATTACGAAACACAGCGTTACGAGGGGTCTGTTGTAAATTCTGATGGAGAATTGGTTCCTATCGAAAACCGAAGCTCATTTTTAATGCGCGAATCGGTACCTGTTTATCCTGACACCTTGTGTTGGATAAGGGATTTTGCCTACACCTACAACGAGCCTTTTACCATGAAATATTTTTCGCATATTGGATTCGACGACTATCCGGTTGTTGGTGTAACGTGGGATCAGGCGAGAGCATTTTGTAACTGGCGTAACAACCTGAGTGTAATTGTTGTCGATCGTTTTAATGAGGCTCCGGCGCACGATTACCGCTTGCCAACTGAAAGCGAATGGGAAATTGCAGCTCGCGGAGGTATGCACAACAATATGTATCCGTGGGGAAGTTATTATACCCGAAACGTAGACGGCTGTTTTGTGGCCAATTTTAAGCCATTACGAGGAAATTATGTTGCCGACAGTCCAACAACCACAACAGCCATGAAAGTGGGGCAATTCGATCCAAATCCTTATGGTGTTTACGATATGGCCGGTAATGTTGCCGAATGGACGTCAACAGCTTTTTTCGAAGCGGGCTACAATGCTATCGACGATTACAATCCGGAAATTCAGTACGATGCCCGTCCCGATGATCCGCCGGTAATGAAACGTAAAGTTGTTCGTGGTGGATCGTGGAAGGACATTGCATACTACATCCAGTCAGGAACTCGTACATTTGAATATCAGGACACAGCAAAATCATATATCGGATTTCGTTGCGTTCGAACTTCTTTCCGCGATGATCTTGGTGGCCGCCGTGGTATTCAGGAATAAAGTCTAATTCTCTTCTCAGAACATCAAACTCAACCCGCCAAACACAGTGATTTCCGGCATGGTATAATAACGGTTAACGGCGTAGTTGGTGCTTAGCAGATTTTCTCCACTAACGTAAAGTTTTACATTCCTCGTCAAGTTGTAACTGGCCTTTGCATTTAGTAGTGAGTAGCTTTCTAAATTAGTGACGGGTGTTGGGTCGTTATCCAGTCCCGAAATATGTTGCATATTGGCCACCAACAATAGCTTCTTAATGCGATAAGATGCATTGATGAAAAGATGATGTTCCGGCGTAGCATAAACCGGATTCTTCATGTTGGTATAGCTGTATGTAGCATTCAAAGTCAGTTCTTTTGTCGGTGTTGCATCCAGCGAGAACTCAATTCCTTTATTCGAAACTTCCCCCGTATTTTGATAACCGTTTGGCTGACCGGTATTAACGATCAGGTTATCGCCTTTTACCAAAAAGGCAGTAAGTTCTGCGCGCATCATCCCTTCAAAAAAGGCTTGCATAATGCCTGTTTCGTAATTCCAGATCGACTCCGGGTCGAGATTAGGATTTGGTCCCCACATAAACAGTTCGCGCATTGTAGGGCTTCTAAAGCCTTTTGAAATGGTTCCCTTCCATGTGGTTGCCGGCGAAAATGAATTGGCAAAACCTACCGAAGGAATCCAAACCGAACCATATTCGCTGTGATGATGATAACGAAGACCTGCGTTGACAATCAGTTTCTCGCCAATGCTTTGTTGCGAGAATAAGTAGGTCCCAATTTCTGTAATTGTCGTGTCGGCAAAGGTCAGCCCCTGGCCGCCCATTGCAAAAGTATTTTCAGCATCTCCTCCGTAATTCATCAAATCGATTCCGGCTGTCAGATTATTACCTTCAAAAAGCTGAAAAGTTTCGTACAGATTCAATCCATAATTGTGGTCGTTTGAATGGAAGCCATCAGTAATTTCGTGCTCTCCAAAATTATAGAAGAACTTTAGTGCACCCGACGCTCTTTCAAAATTATTCCGCAATGAGAAAGATCCGTAACCACGTAAAATATCAATTGTTTCTCCTGCCGATGCATTGAGTGTATCCGGGCCCGGATCAGATGCATCAAAGGCAGCCAAGCTAAAATCAGCTGCGGCATCAAAATGGTCGCTGATCTGGTAACCCAATTTCAGGTAACTATTTGTTATTTTGAAATCAGAATTGGGGCGGTGACCATCCGTCTGATCATGATTTCCTGAAATAAATACGCTGAATTTATCCTTCTTAAAACCAACCGATCCCATGTACTTTTGCGTGTTGTACGATCCGTAAGAAATGCGGGCATGACCATTAAATCCTTCTGTATCTTGTTTCTTTGTGATAATATTTATTACACCTCCCATGGCATTCGATCCGTAAAGAATTGAAGCCGGTCCGCGAACAACTTCCACACGTTCAACATCCGAAGCAACGTACGAATCGGGGAGTGGATGCCCCATAATTCCCATAAACTGTGGGTGCCCGTCAATCAGCATTAAAACGCCGGTAGTTGGACTGCCGCCAATTCCTCTGATCGAGATCTGACCTGCCGAACCGGCAGCAACACCAAAACCGGTTATGCCACGCTCGGTTACGAACAAACCCGGCACCCGGCCATTTAAAATCGGTAGAATTGCCGACTCATCACTTTCCTCAATTTGAGTGCGATTCACCACCGAAACAGCCATCGGTACATTGTTGCGGTTCACCTGAACCTGTGTTCCGGTAACCACCACTTCGTTGATTGTAATGGTGTCGTCGGTTGCATAGTGCATTTGTGCACTGGCAATTCCTTGGGTGATGATTAGGGTGAAAAAACTGAAGATTAATATTCGCATTATCATAGTTTATTGTGTTACGTATTGATTTAATCGTGCTACCATTTGACCAAAAAAATTATTCGGCTTTGCTCATTACCAATTTTCCGTGCTGAATTCCTTTCAGGCTGATGAGCTGATCAGAAATCTCAGTGAGCTTTCGCGATGGCCCTTTAACGGCAATGATTTCCATATAATTCAACTCGTTTAAATAGAAGCCCTGCGATGAAAGAATAAACTCTTTGTGTTCGTATTGAATCTCTGCCGACTTCTTTAGGATGTCCTTTTTCTCGTGGTTAAAAACAATGATAACGGCGCCAGCCACAATGTTATCGCACTTCCACTTTTCCTCCACCAAATTTTTTTCAATAAGGTGACGAATAGCGCGCGAGCGATTGGCAAAAGCATTGTCCTCAACATACTTGTCGAGTGCTTCAAGAAGTTCTTCATCTAACGAAACGCCAAACCTGGAAACGGTCATGGTAATACTAATTTTAAAATTCGTAACACGAATGTATGAAAATCGAACGAATCTGTGGCAGTAAAATCGGGATTGTTGAAAATGCTTTATCTTTAAACAAAACAAAATGACTTGGTATGACAACGATAAAAACAATTTACCTGGGCGAATTACGCACCGAAAATGAGCACCTGCAATCGGGTAATAAAGTGATAACAGATGCACCGACTGACAACCGTGGCAAAGGGGAGTATTTCTCGCCAACCGATCTGTTGGCAACGGCTTTGGGAAGTTGTATAATGACGATTATGGGAATAAAAGCCCGCGATAATGGGATTGATATTGAAGAAACGCAAGTTGACGTGACAAAAATAATGGCTTCCGATCCGCGACGTGTGGCAGAGGTGGTTGTGGAATTTACGTTTCCGGCAAAAAATTACAGTGACGAAGAAAAGCAATTGGTTGAAAGTGTTGCCGGTATTAGCCCGGTTCCGCTGAGTTTACATCCAGACCTGATTCAAACCATAAAGTTCAACTGGTAGTTTTACTGTTTGATAAAACGGCCTTGAAAGGTTCCATCAGAATTTTCGGCTTTTAGCAGATATACGCCGGGAGCGAGGTCTGAAATATTTATTTTTTCTAATTGTGTGGAGAAACGTTTCACTTCGGTTCCGTTCATATCGTAGATGCGGATGCCGGAGATTTCTGTCCCTAAAGGAATTTGCAAATGAATTTCTGTAGTAGCCGGATTCGGAAATATTTCTATCGATTGAGTATTGATTTCTGGCGAAACTCCAACAACCTCCTGCGTCTCAGAGATTAGCCAGAGATCAGGATCGATTACCAGTTCGGCAACACGGAAATCGGTGTCAATGATAAATTGTTGCTGATTGCTTGTATGATTCAGTCTGGCATCAACTGAATCAGTTCGACCAGCATTGTACAAACGAACAGGCACAGGTATTTCGAAAAAATCAACCGATTTGTGAGTGGTGGTCTGACTCAGTGTTATCACTGTTTTTCCTTCGTCAGTTGGTTTAAAACTGGCGGAGTAAACCGGAAACCTTCGCCGTACAACCAGTCGTTAAAGAACTCTGTTAAACTTGTATCTGCAGCTTGCTCAAAATGTTTTATTACGTCCTCGGAGTAGGCAAAACCATTGGCAACTTTTGGATCGGTGAAATAGTTTTTAAGGCCCTGAAAAAAGGCATCGTCACCAATAACCCAACGCAACATGTGCAGCAAGTAACCGCCTTTTGCATACGACAATCGACTGCTAAAAATGCGGGCCACAGATGTGGTATCGGTAACATAAACTGAACCGTCGGGTTCCTGTTTCACCTGGTCGGAATACACTTGTTTCCACACCGGCCACCAATCGGTTTCAATGTTTTCGTAGGACAGTCCGGTTAAGTAGGTCGCAAAACCTTCGTTTAGCCAGATGTCTTGCCACGAGCCCAATGTGATATAATCGCCAAACCATTGATGGGCCAGTTCGTGCGCAATTAGTCCGTAACCAAAACTACCCATAAAACTCATGGTTTGATGCTCCATTCCGCCGCCCCAGCCAAACTGTGCATGGCCGTATTTTTCAGCCGCAAAAGGATAATCACCAACCAGATTTTGGTACAACTGCATAATTTCGGCAGTAACCGGCGTTTTGCCTTTTGCATCTTCAAGATCTTCCGGATAAACGTAATTCAGAATTTCAATGGAGTCGCCATTTTCTGTCTCCAAATAATCGGAATAACGCTCGTAATTGGTTACAGCAATGGCAACCAGGTAAGTGGCAATAGGAAAACGGTGTTTCCAGTGCATTGTTCTGGTGGAGTCGTTCACTTGTTCAGAAACCAAAATTCCGTTGCTTGCTGTTTTGTATTGCTCCGGTGTTTTTACAATCACATCAATCGAGTCGATTTTATCGGCCAGCGATTGTTTGCAGGGCCACCATTCCATGGCGCCGTAAGGTTCTGAGAGTGTCCACAAAACGGGTGTAAACTCTGTGCCGTGAAAACTGGTTTCAAACGAACCAAAACCGGAAGTTGGCGGAACTCCATGATAGAAAATCGTGGCAGAATCAAGTTGATTGAGCAGAAGAGATTCCTGTAAATTAATTTCAACTTTATTATTCTGATGGGTAAATGCGGCGCTGTTGTTTCTAATAAAAACAGAGTCAACTATTAATGAGTCGGAAAGATCAAATTCAATCGTGTTCAGCAACTCGGTTTCGCTTTTAAAATAGGAGGTTACCTTTCCGGAAATATATCGGATTGCCGGATCGACCTGCCACTCCATCCGCTGATAAACGATGTCGGTAAGACTGTTGTTTTGGCTTTCAATAAAATTCGATTTTAACAGAAAATTCCTGCTTTCCTCCAGTGCTATTTTGTCGGAAATGAAAAGCTCATTTTCCTGTGCAATGGTAATCAGACCGAGACAAAGAAAAAGAAGGATGTGGACGAATCGTATCATTGCTTAAAGATACAATTCCGGATGAAGATTTAAAGCATAAAAAAAGCGAACCATAATGGTCCGCTTCTGATTTTATAAGGATTTACTGTTTATTTTTCCAGCTCTTTCCATGCCAATGCGCTAGCGCCAACAATAGCTGCGTCGCCAGGCTTAAGCTCCGATGGAAGAATCTTGATCTTCTCTTTAAAGATAGGAAGCAAGTGTTTTTCCATGTGCTTTTTAGTTGGTTTAAAAATGTAGTCGCCGGCAGCAGTTGGTCCGCCAAACAGGAATACTGCTTCAGGGCTCAGGTGGTGAACAGTGTCAGCCAAACCTTGTCCTAACCATGCACCGGTTTTTTCAAATACTTCCAACGCAATTTTGTCGCCTTTTTCAGCAGCGTCGTAAATCATTTTCGAGTCTAACTCGTTAAACGATTTGTCGGCCAAAATACTGTCGGTAGCGTTGTACTGAACCATCAACTCAAAAGCAGTACGTTTCATTCCGGGAGCCGAGCAATAAGCCTCTAAGTGGCCCAGTGCAGTACATCCGCAAAGACGTCCGCCAGGAATTAATGTAGTGTGACCACATTCGCCCGCAAAACCGTCGTTTCCGTACACCAAGTCGCCGTTTACAACAATACCGCTACCAACGCCGGTTCCAAGGGTGAACATCACAAAGTTTTTCATGTCTTTGGCGCCACCATAAATCATTTCGCCAATAGCTGCTGCATTTGCGTCGTTTGTAAGTGCAAGTGCTTCCATATCAGGGAAGTGTGCACGAAGTAGTTCAACTAAACGAACCACTCCTTTAAACGATAAATTTGGAGCATATTCAATTGTTCCGCTGTAGTAATTACCGTTTGGAGCGCCAATTCCTATACCGAAAACTTCTAAATTTTCATTCAATAACTTAACTGATTTGATCAGTTCTTTAATGGCCGCTGCCAAATCTGAGATGTATTGGTCGATATCGCCATGCGAAGGTGTAGAAATATTGTCTTTTACCATCACATTTCCTTCAGCGTCAACTACGCCAATGGCAGTATTTGTTCCGCCAATATCAACTCCAATTGCTACTTTCTTCATTTTTATTATGCTTATTAATTTAGATTTTGTCTGTTTTTTCTGCGTGTTAGCAAAATTAAAAATATTATGCAATTGGCAGGGGTGTGGGCATAGGTTTATAGCTATTTATTTTGAATTCAATTAAGCTTTAACGTTTTTTAAGATGAAACTGAAATTCAGATCACAAAACAACGATGAATTTTAATCGTACCTTTGTCGGCTGTATTTATTATGAAAGCAATTGGTAAAGCAATTCTGAAGTTTTTGGGGTGGATACTTTTAATTCCGATTTACATTTACAAATACGGAATATCGCCACTAACTCCTGCATCGTGCCGGCACGTTCCTACGTGTTCGGAGTATGCTGTAAAGGCGATAAAAATTCACGGTCCGTTTAAAGGATTGGTGCTGACAGTGAGGCGCCTTTCAAAATGCCATCCCTGGGGAACACACGGTTACGATCCCGTTCCGCCCAAAGAACCGCGCGAAAAACAGCATTAAGCTGCGTTCAATTTATTTATTCCAAAACATACAACTAAATTTGTGGAACATTGTTAAATTGAGACACCAAAATATACATTGATGAAGAGAATAATCCTTTTATTGGTTCTGGCTACTTTGTTTGCATCGTGCGGAAACCAAAAGAAAGCAGAAAATAGTGCCGCAGCCGACGTTGTAACCGTGAGTATTTTACCGCAAAAAACGTTTGTGGAGAAAATTGCCGGCGACGATTTTGAGATAAACCTGCTTATCCCGCCCGGATCGAGCCCGGCAGCATACACACTTTTACCCTCGCAGTTGAAAGATATTTCGCGTTCGGCCATTTGGTTCCGTATCGGGTACATTGGTTTTGAACACTCGTGGGCCGATAAAATTGAACAGGCGAACACCAAAATGAAGGTGGTAAATATTTCGGAAGGCCTGGATTTGATTGCCGATAAAATGGAGCAACATGGCGACCATGTGCATATCGATGGTGTTGATCCGCATGTGTGGCTGTCGCCAACAATGGTGAAGGATATGGCAAAAGTAATCCTCGACGAACTTTCGGCACTAAAACCCGAAAAGGCAGCAGATTACAAAGCTAATTACATGCGTTTTGTAAAAGAATGTGATCAGCTAAATATCGATCTTAAAAATCAACTGAAAGATTACGCCGGGCGAAAGTTTATCGTTTTTCACCCGAGCCTTTCGTATTATGCCCGCGAATATGGTTTAGATCAGTACTCGCTTGAAACCGGTGGTAAAGAACCAACACCGCAGCATTTGCGCGAAGTGGTTGACATGGCCAAATCGGAAGGAATAAAAGTGGTTTACATTCAAAGTGAATTCGACCGCGAGCACGCACGTGTTTTTGCCGACGAAATTGGTGGCAAAATTATTCAGGTGTGGCCACTTAACCCGGAGTGGGAAGAAAACCTAAGAACAATGACCCAAATTCTGATTGACAATTTTTAATGGATCCATTAATTAAAATAGAAAACCTGACGGTTGCTTATGATAAGGTGCCGGTGCTGGAAAATGTTGATCTCGAAATTCGGGAGAACGACTTTCTGGGTGTTATCGGTCCCAACGGAGGTGGCAAAACAACTTTGTTAAAAGCCATTTTGGGATTGAAGAAGCCGGAATCGGGGAAAATTCATTTCTCGAAAGAAATGAGCGGCCGGAAAAAACCAATTGGTTACTTGCCACAGGTACGGCACATCGATCGTAAATTCCCGATCACTGTTTTCGATGTGGTACTTTCGGGTGGCATTATGCAAAATCGTCAAAACGCAAAAAGCGTAGCAAAAGATAAAGCAGAGGCATTGCTGGAAGAAATGGGTGTTGCCGGTATTCGAAACAAAGCCATTGGCGAGTTGTCGGGCGGACAAATGCAACGTGTGTTTTTGTGCCGGGCCCTGTTAAGCGATCCCAAATTGCTAATTCTCGATGAGCCGGATACTTTTGTGGATAACCGTTTTGAAGGCGAACTTTACGAAAAGTTGGAGAAGTTAAATGAAGAGCTTGCCATCCTTTTGGTTTCGCACGATGTGGGCACCATTACCAGCTGCGTAAAATCTATCGCCTGTGTAAATAAGTACCTGCATTATCACCCCAGCAATGTAATTTCGCAAGAGCAGCTGGCCAACTATAACTGCCCGATACAAATTATCTCGCATGGCGAAATTCCGCATACCGTTTTAAAGCACCATCATCATTAATATGAACGCAATACTAGAATTATTTTCATACGATTTTTTTCAGAAAGCTTTTTTGGCCGCAGTGTTCGCCAGTATCTCATGCGGGATTATTGGTGCTTACATTGTTTCGCGGCGTATTGTGTTTATCAGTGGTGGAATAACGCACGCGTCGTTTGGCGGAATCGGATTGGCATTTTTCCTCGGATTTAACCCCTTGCTGGGAGCGGTGCTTTTTGCTGTTTTATCGGCATTGGGTATTCAGTTTTTTACCAAAGTGGCCGAAATCCGCGAAGATTCTTCCATTGCAATTTGGTGGTCGCTGGGAATGGCACTGGGAATTATCTTTGTATTCCTAACTCCAGGATATACACCAAATCTGATGAGTTACCTGTTCGGAAATATACTAACGGTAACCAATTCCGAGCTTTGGTGGATGTTTATGCTGAACCTGGTTATCGTGGTTTTCTTTGCCGTATTTTTGCGTAAAATCCTTTACATCGCTTTCGACGAAGAGTTTGCGCGCACCGCAGGTTTGCCGGTGGCTTTGTTCAACTACCTCATAATCGTGCTTATTGCGCTAACCGTTGTTTTGAACATCAGGGTTGTGGGCATCATTCTTATCCTTTCGTTGCTGACTATTCCGCAGGCAACTGCCAATTTATTTACCAACGATTTTAAACGCCTGCTGGTGTATTCGTCGGTGTTTGCTTTTGTGGGCACAATTGCCGGTTTGTTTATTTCCTACTTTCTGAATATTCCTTCGGGAGCAGCCATCATTTTTACGCTGGTTGTTATTTTCGGAATACTTCGTTTGGTTAAATCGTTTGTGTAATGTTTCCGCAGAAAAAGGAGAAAATATACACCTGTTCAAACTGTCTCTTTCAGTTTTCCAATCTCGATGTTCCACGGTCGTGCAGTAATTGTTTTGCCTGCACCGGGTGCGAAATTTATATTTGCCCGCAGTGCGAAAATGAAGTGGTTATCAAGCCCGTGCGAAAAAGATCTACAGGTCAGTAGAATAGAGTCTTTTCCTATCTATCCACAGAAAAAAACATGTTTAAAAAATGCAGGAATCGGTTGATTCTTGTTTGGTTCAATTGAAAAGAAAATGTATTTTCGGAGTGTGATATTCACAACTCAATTCGGGATTATTTAAATCAACTGCCCGCTCTGAATCATCAGGCGGGCAGTCATTTTTTATTCAAATCCAGTTGGTTTAAACTGATTCTTTAAAATACTTTACAGTTCCTACTTTTAGTTCCATTGTAGCATCTTCGTCGCAAACAATAATACCATTCGGGTGCATTTGCAGTGCCGATAATGTCCACATGTGGTTGATACCGTTTTCCACTACATTTTGCAGTGCCCGGGCTTTTTTGTAGCCGTTCACTAAAACCAACACTTCTTTCGAGTCGAGTACGGTTTGCACCCCAACTGTTAAAGCTTGTTTGGGTACCTGCTTCAAATCGTTGTCGAAGAAACGCGAGTTGGCTAAAATTGTGTCGTAGTTCAGGTCAACCAAACGGGTGCGCGACTGAATCGACGATCCCGGAATATTAAATGCCAGGTGACCATCGGCGCCCATTCCGCCCATAAACAGCTCAATGCCTCCGTACGATTCTATTTTGGCTTCGTAACGCTCGCATTCTGCGTCAAGGTCGGCGGCGTTTCCGTCAAGAATATTGATGTTTTCTTTTGGAATATCGATGTGGTTGAAAAAGTTCTCGAACATAAAACTGTGGTAGCTTTCCGGATGATCCTCGGCAATGCCAACGTACTCGTCCATGTTAAAAGTAACCACGTTTTTAAACGTTACTTTTCCTTGTTTGTATAAGTCTATCAGTGCTTTGTAAGTTCCCAGCGGCGTTGATCCGGTTGGTAAACCCAGCACAAACGGTTTTTCTGCCGATGGCTCAAAATCACTAATTCTTTCAGCAATATGGTTTGCTGCCCAAATGCTTAATCCATCGTAGTTATTATGAATTACTAGTTTCATCTTATTCTGGTTTTTAAAGTATATTTTCCATTGCTTTTCCCAGTTTCTGGGCTTCTTCAAGGAATTGCTCAACGGTTAGCTCACGGTGGTAAATTACACCGTGTGTAGCGCGTAACAGCGGCGATTCGTTTTGGTAGAAGAAGTTTTTACCCAACAGCAACTGTATTTGTTTGTGCTGATCGAACCAAACGCGTTGTGTAAGGTCGCTGAATTTTCCATCTAACTGGTAACTTGGGAACGAAGCATTAACCTGTGTAATGTAACACTCCGAGAATGATTTTCCCAGTGTTGCCAGCGAGTTCAACGATACCGGAACGATCACTTCAACATCCCATGGGTTATATTTAAACCACACGTTACGGTAACCAACAATTCGCAGCTTGCTCAGGTCTTCTTCTTTGCTCCAGTCTTCAACAGCTTTTGCAATGGCCATCAACACTTTGTAGTGCGTGTCGGGGCCGCTTCCCTGCGGATCCATGGCCAAACTGATAACTGTTGGCTTGTATTTTCGGAAGTCTTCCAGAATTGGAAGAATGTCTTTGTCGTAGTTCGATTCGCCTGAGTAAAAGCCCAAATGTAGGTGGTGAACATTTTTCACCATAATACCGTAGTGCGCCCAAACCAGTTCCTCTTCAAACTCGCGGATCATTCCTTTCAGCTTCTGAATTTTTGGTGGATTTTTTCCGCCGTCGTAAGTGCTTTTCAGGCTGGTAAGGATCTCGAAAATAGTCTCACGAAGTTCATCCTCGTTTTTAATTCCCCAAATAGAAACCAGCGCACGAATTACACGGTGGCAAACACCGCGGCGTTTTTCCTCTGCATCCTGCGCTGCAATATTGTCGAGGTAGTGGTAAATGTCCTTGTCCCACTTGTATTTGTACCCGTCTTTAAAAAAGTCGGGGAAGTTGATCATTTCAATTTTGCCCTGGTTCATCAGGTCTTTCGTGTCAACCAGCAGGTTGTACAAGAAAGTGTTTGTAACCGCCGTGAAACCCGATGTAGCTACCGAAAAATGTAGCTCGTTGCTGGCGTCGCGCGATTGGCGGTTGGTCGATGGCATAATGCCAAGCATAATATCGTCGTGGTGTGGGCCGGTATGGTAATACACCTGATCCACCTCTTTTTTCATTCCTTTTTGCAGTTTCGCCAAAATTGAATCGATAACCGACTGAACTGTATTCTCGTTCAGATCAGGAATCATACTGCAGTATTTGTCGGCTTTCAGGTCTTCCAATTCCAGTTTCGAGCCGAACTTGTTTATCTTTTTGCAGAGCTCAATTACCGCTCTTTCTGTTTTCTGATGGTTCCATGGCGTGCAAGTGTAGTAACACTCAATGCTATCCTCAAGAGTTACCGATGCACCTTCAGTGAGGTAAAAACGGGCATTCTTCAGTTTTTGCAGTGCTGTTGCCGGATAGGTTACCGAAGGTTCTTTTTCCAGCGATGCTTTTATCGTGTCGGCAATGGCTTCACCGGCAGCATAAACAATTGCTTTGTTATCCGGATTAAAAGTAAGTGTACCCAAACCAATGGTAACAACCAGGCGGTTTTTCGATACCTCAATTCCACCCAAATCGGCAGCCGTTATGGCTTGCGTTTCAAAGTTCGTTTCGGTTAAACGTGTTGATGAAAAATGATCGGATCCGCGTGTGTTGAAAGCAATCAGTCCATCAGGGCCAATGCCGCTGAGGAAAAATCCGATTCCACCTTTTTCGCGGATTTTATTTTCGTAGGCTGTACACCAGTTGTCGATCTTAAAAATCGATTCTTGTTGCAATTGTTCCTGGTGAGTTTTTGCTTCGCGGTAACGCAGCGACAGGTCGATTTTAAAATCCGGGAAGATCTCGGAATAATGTTTGCCTTCTGCCAGTTTAATATCTTCTGAATTAATAAGCAGGGCATTTTCTTTCTTAAATCCTAAACCTTCAATATATTGTTTTTCTGCATAGTTGAACAGGCTGTTGTGTTGCTCCGGATTAATCGGGAAAAACTCGCCCATTTGTACAAAGGTCAGCTCGCTCAGATCAGGCTTTTTTACATCGGCCAAACCATATTTCTCCAAAAAGTCTTTTCCTTTCTTGTTATTCCAGTTATCAAGCAAAAGATGGGTGAAATCCAGAAAATACTGCGCCGTTTTCCCTGTTGGTAAACACGCTACGCCATTCGGGTTTTTACTTGCCCACTCCAAAAAACTTAATGCTGAAAGCAGCCCCAGTTTTGGGAAACTTTCTGTAGTGATATACGGAATTCTGGTCGAAATTTTCTTTGACTTTGTTTCTTCGAAAAATGCTTCTTCAACCTTTGTAAAATTGACTGTCATATTTTATTTTTTTGAGATTCTTTCCAGCGCATAAGCTGCAGCTCCCATGGTTCCTGCTTTGGTGCCCAGTTCCGAAAACAGAATTTCGGTCTGGTTGCTTATGTCGCGGTTACTAAATGTATGAATGGCCTGTTGAATAGGCGCCAGAATAAACTGACTGGCCACAGCAACTTGCCCTCCAATAATGATTAACTCAGGATTAAAAATCTGAATCAGATAAGCCATTCCGCGTCCCAGCCATTTTCCTACTTCTGAGAATAGTGAAATGGCAAACTGGTCGCCGGAGTTGGCAGCCTGAATAACTGTTGAAATATCTATTTTGTTTAAATCGTCTTTTACCAGCTCTTTTATGAGCGAAGAATGGCCTTGCTCAATTCCCTCGCGCGCCTGGCGTGCAATGGCGTTGGCCGAAACAATGGTTTCCAAACAGCCCTGTTTGCCGCACACACAAAGTACGCCGTTGTCGGCCAGTGGCAGGTGCCCAAATTCGCCCGAGAAACCCGATTTTCCAGTATATAATTTCCCGTTAACAATAATACCAAGTCCCAAACCCCAGTCGGCCTGCAGCATTAACACATTTTTCTTTCCTTTTGCCAGTCCAAAATACTGTTCGGCAAAGGTGCGCAGTTTGGCATCGTGGTTGATGAAAACCGGTATTCCGAATATCTTTTGCAGTTTCGAGAACAGGTCTTTTTCTTCCGGGAAATAGGTTTGGTTAACGCCTTCTTTTTGGTTGATCAAACCCGGTAATTCAAGTCCTGCAACCAAAATTTTGTCGCGGTCGATATTGCTGTCTTTTATAACTTTTTCAAGCTCGGCATTTACCTGGTTGAAAATGTTAATGTCCGACGACATTTTTATCGGGAAATAGTGCGGGCCGCTAACTTCCTGGTTGCAACTGTTAAAAATGGAAATAATAGTGCGGGCCACATTTATGGTTATTCCAACTACATAAAAACCGTTTTCAACAAGTCCGTAAATATTGGGGCGCCGGCCACCACTCGAATCGCCACGTCCCAACTCGGTTACCAGTTGGTCTTCGATTAGCTCGAGTAATAAGCTGTTAATTTTTGGTGTACTTAATTTTATCTGGCGGGCAAGATCGGAATTTGAAAGTGGGCCGTTAAAATAGATTGAACGAAGAATCTGTTTTTTCTGGGCAATCTTTTTTTGCTCAACTGCCTGACTTTGATTTCCTGTTGTTTTAAATAGTTTTTCCATAACTGTGGTTGCAAAAATCAGAATATTTTAAATATGAAACAAGCTTCTTTTTAAAAAAATTAAAAAGAATGTGTTAATTCTCCTAAATTTAACCATTCATTTACAATTCATAAAAAATTAATATGATAATATTTTAATGTTGGTTACTTTCGGGGATATTTACAATCGGATAATTTTAAATAAAACTTCCGGCATGATGAAAAGATTTGGGTTTATAATTGTACTGCTCGTTTTAAGCAGCGGGTTACTGAATGCACAGGCACGACGGATAATTAATATTCCGGATATTAACGGTTACAAAACGCTGAAGTGCGATTTGCACATGCACACCGTATTTTCTGATGGAACTGTTTGGCCAACCGTTCGTATTGAAGAGGCCTGGAACGAAGGTTTAGATGCCATTTCAATTACTGATCATATCGAATATCGTCCGCATTCGATTGATGTGGTGGCCGACCATAACCGTTCGTACGATTTGGCAAAACCATTAGCCGATCAGTCGGATATTTTATTGATTAAAGGAACTGAAATTACACGCAGCATGCCACCGGGGCATTTAAATGCTTTGTTTATTTCCAACGCCAATTTATTGGAACTGGAAGATGTGCAGGCCGCTGTAAAAGAGGCGCGCGATCAAGGTGCGTTTATTTTTTGGAATCATCCGTGCTGGGATGCACAACAACCCGATTCGGTGCTTTGGTGGGACGAACATTCTTATTTTTTCGAGAATGATATGTTGCACGGAATTGAAGTTTACAATTGGGAGTTTTGCCCCGAAGCCATGGATTGGGCCAACGAAAAAAACTTAACCATGTTGGGAAATTCCGATGTGCACGGACCAATGGATGTTAACGACGGACATCGTCCGCTAACCCTTGTTTTTGCTAAAAGCCGCACCATTGGCGGAATTAAAGAAGCCTTGTTCGCCAAGCGAACTGCCGTTTATTTTGATAATACCATTGCAGGTCGTTCTGAATTTCTGGAGCCACTTTTCTTCGAGTCGCTGGAGTATAAAAACACGCCACTAAAACTAAGGAATAAAGAATCGAAAGTGATAAACATTACGAATAATTCGGATGTAGATTACGAGCTGGAGCTGGTTCAGCCAGGAGTTGGTTTCGATGCTCCTGAAACGATTACGCTAAAAGCGCATCATGTTTCGGCGCTCAGTTTAAGCGGCAATTCGGATGAAGTGGCAAATACCAACAACCTCGATGTTTATTATCGGGTAAATAATATGCTTACCGGCGTTGACGACCAATTGGTGATAACCTTCACTTTCCGAAACAATTAACCGGATGTATTGTTAAGGTGCTACAGTTTTTCTATTCGAATATAAATGTCAGCAAAAGCAAAAAAGGAACCACAATTATTTAAGCAGGTAGTTACCAATAACGAAGAGATTTCGCCTGGTGTGCACGTGATATCGTTTCAACGAAACTCGGAATTCTTGCCCGGTCAAGTGGTGAAAATCGGTGTCGACACCGAACATCCGCCGCGTATTTACAGTATTTGCAGCGGTAACCAGGAAGACGAGATCCGAATCCTGTTCAACATTAAAGACGATGGTTTTTTAACCCCAAAAATGGCTGCCATGATTCCGGGAGATATTTTATACGTGTCGGAGCCATACGGAAGTTTTCTAGGGACAAACGAGCCGGCCTGGTGGATTGCCACCGGAACCGGAATTGCACCTTTTTATGCCATGTATCGATCTGGAATTTCAGAGAATAAAACGCTAATTCATGGAGTGAGACATTTGAATCAGTTTTATTTCGAGGATGAGTTGGAATGGTCGATGGGAAAAAATTATGTTCGGTGCTGCTCGCAGGAACAATCGTGCGATGTTTTTACCGGTCGGGTAAGCAATTACCTGGAGGGGCTGACCGATTTGCCAGATGTAAAATATTACCTCTGTGGAAAGGCCTTAATGGTTGTGGAAGTGCGCGATATGCTGATTGAAAGAGGTGTGGATTACGCCAATATTATCGCCGAAATTTATTTTTAAACCCCTTATTTGAATCCGAGTGTAATATTTGTACATTAGTGGTACTAATTCTGCACACTTAATTTTATAAAACATAATCAAAATGAAACGTACCTTTTTATTAACCGCCTTAATGCTTTTTGCATTAATCAGCACACAAGCACAATCACTCGACAAAGTATTGGATAGTTATTACAAAGCCAATGGACTGGATAAAATGGCCGATGTAAAAACATTCAACGTAAAAGCAAAAGTAAGCGTAATGGGAATGGAAATGCCCATGGAAATAAAAGTGAAAAAGCCTAATAAATTCCGTGTCGACATGGAAATGATGGGACAGAAAACCACCAGCGCTTTTAATGGTGAAAACGGATGGATGGTAAATCCGATGATGGGCGCCGGAGTTCAGGACCTTGAAGGCGACCAGTTAAAACAAGCAATGGGCCAGGCCGATATGGAAGGTGCCCTTTACAATTACAAAGCCAAAGGCAGTAACATTGAAATGCTGGGCAAAGTTGATGCAGATGGCGCTGAAGCATACAAACTGAAACTGACTGACAAAGATGGCGTTATTCAAACGTACTACATTAATGCCGACGACTACATGATTTCGAAAGTGGAGTCGAGAGCCGAAGCCATGGGCCAAACCATGGATATTGTTACCAAAATGGTAGAGTACAAAGAGGTAAAAGGTATTAAAATGGCCAGCAAAATGGAAATTGAAATGCCAATGGGTAAACAGTCGGTTATAATGGAAGAAATTAAAATTGATGAACCAATTGACGATGCTCTTTTTGAAAAACCTGCAAATTAGAAATCACTAAATAAAAATGTTAAAGGGCGGTTTTCCGCCCTTTTTTAATGCACAATTTTTAAGAATAGAAACATAATTTAAGAATCGGCGCAACTCCTTTAAGTTTGTTAACGATTAACATAAACAGGTTTAACTTCTTTTAGCTGTATTGGGGCAATAATTGGGGCATCTTTGCTCAAAATCTTAAATTAATAACTATGAAAATAAAATTTCTGTTGTCTGCGGTTGTAATGCTTTGCATTGCTACGGTTACAAACGCACAAAAGCCATTAAAAATCGGGCATGTAAATATTCAGGAGCTGGTACAAAAACATCCATCGATGGATAGTCTTCAGACTATTATTGACCGAGAATCAAAAGACATGCAAGAGATTTACGAGGAAATGATTGCGGAACACGAAGCTGCCATTGAAAAGTTTGAAGCCGAAAGCGATACCTATTCCGATTTTGTGAAACAGACCAAACAAAACGATATTTTGGAGCAGTCGCAAAAAATACAGAATTACAGTCAATCGGCGCAACAGCAGTTGCAAAACCGTAACATGGAGCTCATTCAACCCATTTATAAACAAATAAACCAGGAAATCAGCAACATCGCCGGCGCACAAAATTTTACTTATGTGCTCGATGTAAGTGCCGGAAACGTGGCCTACATTTCGCCCGAAAGCGAGGATTTAACACCTTTGGTTTTGAAGGCGATAAAAGGGGAATAAAGTATCAGATTTTTGCCCCAAAATACGTTAGGAAGGAATGTGTGAAGTATGATTTTCTGCAAATGTTAAAAACCTTAATTGCTTAGCTATTTAAAGTGCTCTTTATTAACTTGCTAAAACAAATTCAAGGTTATGAAGACAATAGTTGTTTTGATGTTTGTTTGTTGTTTGGGCTTTACTTCATTTAGCCAAAATGAGTACGCTATAAAACCGCTTCCGCGAATTGAATTCGATGATTTTCAGAAACAGCAGCAGCCCGATTATTTAACTATTTCACCTCAACTGAAATTGGAGGACGAATTACCTCAATCTTTGTTTAATGACAACATAGAAAACCCGATTGATAATTCAAATCTAAAATCAACAACAGAAGTATTTATTGCTTTTGGAGATAATATGCCGGTGGTAAAACCTTCAGGTAATTATTGGAATATGCCAATCGCGGTTCCTGATTCCACAAATATGTATTTTATAAAGGAAAAACGATTTGGAGGTGATCCCAGGAAATAGTGATACCCTCACTTCAAGTGAGGGTATCACTATGATTCAATATTTTTCTCAGCGCGCTTAGCGAAACCTTCGCGTCTTTGCGTGAACTTCTTTCTAGATTGAATTATTCTTGATAAAATCAATGAGTTCTTGCTGGTAAGCAAACGCCATTCCTACAACCGTATCGGCAGCACCGTAATAAACGGCAATTTTTTCACCGTCGCTAAGTGCGGCGCACGGGAAAACCACATTTGGCACATCGCCGGCCAGTTCGTAAGGTGCGGCAGGAGCCAGTAAATAGGGCTGCGTGCGATACAATACTTTCGATGGATCTTCCAGATCGAGAATTGCAGCACCCATCGAGTAACGGAATCCGTTGCAAGTATTGATTACACCGTGGTAGAATTCCAGCCAGCCTTCTTCCGTTTTAATCGGAACAGATCCGGCGCCAATTTTTGTACACTGCCAGGCACTCAGTTCAAACGGAGTCACTTTCATGGCACAACGGTGTTCGCCCCAGTATTTCATATCCGGGCTGTAACTAATATAAATATCACCAAATGGTGTGTGGCCGTTGTCACTTGGGCGGCTTAACATGGCATATTTCCCGTTGATCTTTTCCGGGAAAAGCACACCGTTTCGGTTAAATGGCAAAAAGGCGTTTTCGCATTGGTGAAAAGTTTTAAAATCGAAAGTGTAAGCAATCCCGATTGTTGGTCCGTGATACCCGTTACACCAGGTAACCCAGTAGCGGTCTTCAATCCAGGTAACACGCGGGTCGTATTTATAATCCGACTCGATCATTTCCGTGTTTCCGGCAACCATTTCAATCGGTTCGTGATTGATCTCCCAGTTGATTCCGTCTTTACTAAAACCGGCAAAAATATTCATTTGCACAGCTTTGTTGTCGCAGCGAAAAACGCCGGCAAAACCGTCTTCAAAAGGTACGACAGCACTGTTGAAAATACTGTTTGATGTTGGAATCGCGTACCGGCCAATTACCGGATTTTGTGAATAACGCCACATTACATCGGTGCAACCTTGCGGACGTTCTTCAAAAGGTATGTTTACTTTTTTACTCATTTGTCTCTATTTCTTTTGTTTCTTCATCAACATTATCGGGGTGTCCGAAAGGAACGAATCGTGCAGCAATAAATGCAGGAATGGTAGCAATTAGTACCCAGGCAAAAAACAATTTATAGCCCAGCCAGTCGCTAAAATAACCGCTCAGCATCGACGGCACCATAAAACCAAGATTCATAATTCCGGTGGCAAAAGCGTAGTGCGCCATTTTGTATTTTCCGGGTGCAACCTGCTGCATCATAAACAGCATCAGGCCAACAAATCCAAAGCCATAACCAAAATATTCGAACACCACTGCCGCACCAACCAGGTAAAGACTTGATGGTTGATAGTGGGCTAGCAAAGCATAAACCAAAAATGGAATATTAAAGGTGCTAACCAGAATAAACAAGGCCCGTTTTAAACCACGTCGCGCAATAAAATAACCTGCAAGAAGCGAGCCTCCCACAAAAGCTGCGGTTCCGAATGTTCCGTAAACCACACCAATTTCGGTTGTTGTTAATCCTAAACCACCATCGGCAACGGCGGCTTTAAAGAACAGCGGTGCAATTTTTATCGCAAATCCTTCGGCAAATCGGTACAATACAATAAAGATGATGTACCAGTAAATATGTTTTTTCTGAAAGAATGTTTTTAGCACATCCCAAAGTGTGGCAAATCCTTCTTTCAAACTTTGTACTTCTGATGTAGATGCTTCTCCGCCCGGTAGCATTCGCGAGTGATAAAGGCCTACCAAAGCCATCACGGCACCAATTCCAAGCATTACGGCTACCCAGGCATTTACGATGCCCATTTGTTTTTCGAGAATTCCGGCTATGGTAACAAAACCCCCGTAGGCCAGGAATTTACCCACATTGTACGACGCTCCCTGCCAGCCAATGTAACGTGCCTGATCTTTTGATGAAAGAACGCTGAGGTAAACGCCGTCGGTTGCAATATCGTTGGTGGCACCGCTAAAACCAATAACGCCAAGCAGCGCAATGGTGTAGGCAAAAAAGTTAGGCAGCGGAAGTGCAAAAGCAATCAATGCAAAAGTTATTGCGGTAATAAACTGGCTGGTAACCACAAAAAACTTCTTCGATTTAAACATCTCCAAAACCGGACTCCATAGTGGTTTCAAGGTCCACGGAAGCATAATCAGCGAGGTCCAGAATGCAATTTTGGAATCGGAGATCCCCATATTTTTATACATGATAGCCGTTGACTGTGCCAGCACCATGAATGGTAAACCCATTGCAAAATAGGCCGTAGGAACCCACATTGCCGGATTAGTAACTTTGTTTTTTGCTTTTACCATCGGTAAATAATGTCGTTAAAGATTGATGATTGAAAAGTAACGTTTTTATTTTTTTAAAAACTTACCAGGGCAATTTTAAAAAAATTTAAAAAGTATGTGCACAAATTTCTTGGAAAACAATCGGTACGACGACAAAAATTTAATATGAACAATAATATTTTACAATTATCAAATTTTTATGGCGCTTGTCTTTCTTTATGCAGAATGTTGAAAATCAGAAAATAAAAAAGGCCTCCGTCAACTGACAGAAGCCTTAAAACTGAAAAATTGTATTAAGTAGAATTATTTATAAAATGGTAGTACGATATAAGTGTAAATGATGCATCCCATGCAAATACCCAAAGCAAATTCGAGCGATGCAAAAAATATCAGCATGCCCGCTACAACCATTGCTGCCGTGCTTAGCTGAGCTAAAAACAGCCCAACAATAACCAGCGACATTACAAAACCAAGTCGTGCAGCAAAAACCTTTGGAGCTTTCGATGTTGGTTTCTCTTTTAAATTAAGTGCATTCGACAAGCGATGGCTAACATAGCTAATCGGGCTGTGTTTTACCTGCGTAAAAGCGCGCATAAAAAAGTCGGCCATCAGCACAATCAAAAAGATTGACGAATTCATCACAAAACCTGTTATAATCAGCAAAATACCGATCAGTGCGTTTATTCGGGTAATTTTTTCATCCACCACATCTTTCGATATGGGGCAAACTAATTGTCTCATAGCTGTCGTGTTAATAGTTGTTGCAAATAAAATACAAATAACTCTTTTAATTGAGAAAAGGATGAATTACACTTTAATTCCTTACAAATAATTAACAAAGTATGTCATTCGTCATCATATAAAAGTTAAGTGTAGCTATATTTAGCTTTTCAAAAAAAATAAGCTTGTCACCCCTGTTTTTTGGGGAGGGGAATCATAAAAAACTGTAATAAAAGTAGTCCGGGGCCGATTTTTTATATCGCTTTAAGGACTGTATAAAATTTTGAACGAATGAAGATTAGAAAAAAGCTGAGTTTAAGTGTTGTCTGTTTGATGCTTGTTCAGTTGTGGTCTGTTGATAGCCGAGCGCAACAAAACGAGCAGGCAAAGCCTTTTTTTAAAGATGGAGAGGCACAAATTGTAAAAGCGTTTGAAGATCCGGATTACTGGATTCGTGAAGACCTGTGGGTGGAAACTGAATTTGATTCGGATGGCGATGGCCTGTTAGACCGCATGCACGTTGATGTTACACGTCCGCGACAAACCGAAAGCGAAGGATTGAAACTTCCTGTTATTTATAATTCGAGCCCTTATTTTGCCGGTGTGGCAGGTAACAATCCCGAGTTTTTCTGGGATGTTAAGCAGGAATTGGGTGAGGAACCAAAACAACATGTGCACCCGCCCGAAATTCAGCGCAGGGGAGAACGGCCAATTATTTCGAAGGCTCAGATAAAAACATGGGTTCCCCGTGGTTTTGTTGTTGTACATTCATCGTCTCCGGGAACCGGCTTGTCTGACGGCTCTCCAACAGTTGGTGGCGACAACGAATCGCTGGCTCCAAAAGCGGTAATCGACTGGCTTTGCGGACGTGCAAAAGGTTACAAAACCAGAAGAGGGAATGAAGAAGTTGAAGCATACTGGTGTACAGGAAAAGTTGGAATGACCGGAACTTCGTACGAAGGAACTTTACCTTTGGCTGCCGCAACTACCGGTGTTGAAGGACTGGAAGCGATTATTCCGATTGCACCAAATACTTCCTATTATCATTATTACCGTTCAAACGGATTGGTTCGCTCTCCGGGAGGTTATCTTGGCGAGGATGTGGATGTGCTTTTTGATTTCATTCACAGCGGCGATTTGGATAAAAGAGCTTATGCACGAGAACATGTTCGCGATACTGAAATGAAAAATGGTCAGGATCGAATTACCGGAGATTACAATGATTTTTGGGCCGGCCGCGATTACCTGAATGATATGGAGCCGATGCATGCTGCAATGTTGATGTCGCACGGTTTTAACGATTGGAATGTGGTGCCGGAGCATAGTTTGCGTATTTACGAGGCAGCTAAAGCAAAAGGTATTCCGCACCAGATTTATTACCATCAGGATGGACACGGCGGACCACCACCACTTAGCATGATGAACCGTTGGTTTACTCGCTATTTATTTGGTATTGAAAATGGCGTGGAAAACGATCCAAAAGCGTGGATTGTGCGCGAAGATGCTGATCACGATCACCCAACATCTTACGCTGATTATCCAAATCCGGATGCAAAACCTGTGACTTTCTTCCTGACTTCGGGAGCACCGGAGAAAGGTGGTCTTGTAATTGAAAAACCATCGAGTCAGAAAGAAGAAACGCTGGTCGACAACTATTCATTTTCGAGCGAGGCCTTGGCACAGGCCGATATTACCGAGCATCGATTAATATATGTTAGTCCGGAATTTAAAGAAGACGTTCATATTTCAGGAAAGGCAAAGATTACGATTAAAGCGGCCAGCAGCAAACCGGCAGTTAACCTTTCGGTTTACCTGGTTTCATTGCCTTGGAATAATTCACAATGGCGTCGTCCAAAAATAACCGATAATCTGATCACCCGTGGTTGGGCCGATTTGCAGAACTATAAATCGCTGCGCGAAAGTGAGCCCTTAAAACCGGGTAAATTCTACGAAATGACTTTCGAGTTACAACCCGATGATCAGGTTATTAAAGCCGGACAGCAGATTGGCTTGATGATCATTTCGAGCGATAAAGATTTTACACTTCATCCAAAACCGGGAACAGAATTAACTGTTGATTTGAACGGAACAAGCATTGAAATTCCGGTTGTTGGTGGGGCAGAAGCTTACAACAAAGCCATTCAATAATACGGGTTTCTAAATTTTAGATTGATGAAGCAAAGATTATTTATTGCAGCATTGTTGGTTGTTTTGGGATTGAATGTAGCTGCACAAAAAACAAATTTTACGCACCAGGATTCGTTGCGTGGAAGTATCACGCCCGAAAGAGTTTGGTGGGATCTCACTTATTATCATTTGGATGTTAAAGTAGATCCGGCTGACAGTACGATTTCAGGTAGCAACCTGATTCAGTATAGGGTTTTGGAACCGAATCAATTGATGCAGATCGACCTGCAGCCACCGATGAAGATTTCGAGAATTACTCAAAATGGCAAAGTGCTCGATTATACTCGAGATGGAAATGCCTGGTTTGTGGAATTGGAAAAGCAGCAAAATCCGAATGATGTGAACGAGTTGCTGGTTGAATATTCGGGGAAACCGAAAATTAGTAGAAGACCTCCGTGGGATGGCGGTATCAGCTGGCAAAAAGATGCCAATGGCTACGATTTTATTGTAAATACCAACCAGGGCGACGGTGGCAGTTTGTGGTGGCCGTGCAAGGATCATCCTTACGACGAGCCCGACAGTATGCTGATAAGCGTGACTTTCCCCGATCATTTAATGGATGTGTCTAATGGTCGTTTGCGCGAAGTGGTACAAAATGATGACGGCACAAAAACGGCGCATTGGTTTGTAAACAATCCGATAAACAACTACGGGGTAAATATTAATATTGGCAATTATGCGCACTGGCACGAAGTTTTTAAAGGCGAAAAAGGCGATTTGGACTGCAATTATTGGGTGCTGAAACAAAACCTCGAAAAGGCAAAAGAGCATTTTAAACAGGCGCCAATGATGCTGGAAGCTTTTGAGCACTGGTTTGGTCCGTATCCGTTTTACGAAGATGGTTACAAATTGGTGGAAGTACCTTACCCGGGAATGGAGCATCAAAGTTCGGTGACCTACGGAAATGGTTATAAAAATGGTTACGGTGGCCGCGATATCAGTTATTCGGGCTGGGGCTTCAAATTTGATTTTATCATTATTCACGAATCGGGACACGAGTGGTTTGCCAATAACATTACCAATTGGGATGAGGCTGATATGTGGATTCATGAAAGTTTTACCAATTACTCGGAGAATCTGTTCGTGGAATATTACTGGGGAAAAAAGGCCGGCTCGGAATATATCCGGGGAAGTCGTCTGGGTATTCTCAACGACCGCCCGGTTATTGGGGTTTACGGCGTAAATTACCCGGGATCGGGAGATATGTACCCAAAAGGAGCCAATATGTTGCATACCTTGCGACAAGTGGTTGACGACGATGAAAAATGGCGCGGAATTCTGCGCGGTTTAAATAAAGAATTCTATCATCAGACGGTAAAAGCTGAGCAAATTGAAGGCTATTTAATGAAACATACCGGGCTTGATTTACAAGGCTTTTTTAACCAGTATCTGCGCGACACACGAATCCCGACTTTTGAGTTTGCAATGATCGATGGTGAGCTGCAATATCGGTGGGCCAATTGTATCGACGATTTTAAATTGCCACTGAAAGTATACATCAATGGAGAGTTGAAATGGTTGAATCCTTCAGGTCGCTGGCAATATTTCGATTCCGACGAGAAAGTAAAAAAAGTAGAAGTCGATAAAGACTTTTATGTGGCTAGTTTTCAGGTTGTAGACCTATAAAACAAAAGGCCATACAGATAAGTAAGATTTGGAGTGGCCTTAAAAGGCAGCTGAATGCTAGATGTGGAAAACAACGAAATGCTCTGCTTTCTGCCTGCCGGCGGCCTTCATTTTTGCCTTGATGCAAAAACGAAGCAAAAAGATCAAGGCTACTTTTGGGCTTAATCCTTCGTTTTCATAAAACCTAAGTTCGGACGGGTGATCTTCTCAATTCTTCGAAGCTTCCCGTTCTCTCTAAGATTTTATTTCAACTCCGGACAAATCCCAAAAGAGGCCGTTCATTGATGTAACGTCAGTAACATCGAAGCTGGGCCTCGGCCGGTGAGCCGGAAAACAAGTGGTGGCAGCGCAACAAATTACTGATGTTTGAGGAGGTACGACGAGTTTCAGGAATTTTAGCTGGCATCACGTAGCTTTTCCGAGGGAAGCGGGCGCAGCCTTGGGTTTTCTGTCTCCTCTTTGGGCTAAGCCAAAGAGGAGAATCTGCCTGATAAGGCAAAAGCAAGTGTTTCTATACTCTGCGACAGCATATAAAACAAAAGAGCCTTACATTGATCGATAAAAGATCGTAAGGCTCTTTTTATATTCGAATTGGTTGGTGCCAAGTCAAGCATAATCTATCGCCCCAAGCCTTGTTCTTTTTCGGTTTTGTTTCGTCATAAAAAGACTCGCGTAGCTATGGCTATGCTTACTTTTTCTAACTTCACAAAACACAAAAAAATAACTGCGGCTTAACCAATACCTTATACTTGATTTGACACTAGGAAACCGGAACTGATATCGTTCCGTCCATAAAAACTTCCAGTAAATCGCCCGATTCATTAAACACTGCAATTCGTTGTTTTTCGATCCACATAGCACAAAGTGGTCCGCAGTAATCCATCCAGTATAGATCGAGCGTTACCACATAAACTGATTCAAAACTTTGAGGCTCCACTGTTTCGCCCATTGAGTTTTTATCCGGTGAAGTATAAGCATCATGGAACTCGACATTTGCCGTGTAGGTAAATTCAGCTGTATAAAAGAAAACATCTTCTTTATTGGCGTTGAACTCATCGATTAAGGTCGAATAATAATCAATGGCTTCAGTGGTGATGCAATAAGGAATCATTACGCCATCAAAATGGTTGTAGTACCAATAATCTGTCTCGGGCACCTCTATCCCTGACCACTCTGTGGCATCAATAACATCTTGCTTTGGAGGATAGTATGACTCTGCTTTGGTGATCAGTTCGGCTTCAAATGAAGTATCTGAATTTCGTTCGATAAGTTTGGTATAACTACGTTCCGGCATCTCGAATTCGTTGTCGTCAGAACTGTCGCTACATGAAACGAAAGCCAGTAGTAACAGGCTTAGGAGGAAAAAGTAATTAGCTCTCATTGTCTTTTGTTTAGTAAACAGATGGACAATGAGAGCTAAAGGTTGCGTGGTTTAATTTTTTGCTGTCATAAAAAACTCCAGCGTGCCACCATTCATCAAGTCTTCGTGCGTAAAGAAAGGCTCTTCAAGCGTTTCGCCGTTGAGCACAATTTTTTCGATGAATTTATTCTCTTTTGAATTGTTGTGAGCAATGATCTCAAAAGTACCACCCGGAACTCTGATCGAAGCCTTGTCAACAACCGGGCGGCCAATGGTATAGGTCGGATCGCCGGGGCATACCTGGTAAAAACCAATGGCATTCAGTACATACCATGCCGACATCTGGCCGCAGTCTTCGTTGCCAATAATTCCCGCAGGTTCCGGCAGGTAGAAATCGTACAATACCTGATCGAGGTATTTTTGCGTTTTCCACTTTGCATTGGTGTAATTGTACAAATATGCCATGTGGTGACTTGGCTCGTTTCCGTGTGCGTATTGCCCGATCAAACCGGTGATATCGGCCGATGCATTTTCTCCCAGAATTTCGGAACTGGTAGTAAACAAACTATCCAGTCTTGATTCAAAAGCTTCCTTTCCGCCAAACAGATTTACCATTCCATCCATATCGTGCGGAGCAAAGTAGCTCCATTGGTAAGCATTTCCTTCGGTGTAATCGGCGTGATTATGGTCGGAATATTTTGGATTAAAAGGTGTTCGCCAGCTACCATCTCCGTTTTTGCCGCGCATAAATCCTGTCGAGGCATCAAAATAATTTTCGTAGTATTTCGACTTTTTGTAGAACTCATCAGCTGCTTTATTGTCGCCGGCGGCTTTTGCAATTTCTGCTACACACCAATCGTAATAAGCCATTTCAACACCATACGAAACAGAGGCAGTGATAGAATCAGAAGGAACGAATCCGTATTTTTCTTTGTAATAAATGTGTTTCATCATTACTTCTGCACCGCGTGTTCCTTTATGTTCCTCTAACCATTCCGGTTGCCAGGTAGCCGATTTTACGGCAGCTTCTTTCCAGTCGTTCAGATCAGCATTCGGCACCAATCCTTTTGCCAGCGCATCGGCCATTACCGATGTTGCCGGGTAACCCACCATTGTCCCGGTGTAATTCGATGCCAGTGGCCATTTCGGAAGAAGACCACCTTCGCGGTATTTTTGTACCAGCGCCTCGGCCCATTCGCCGGCCTTTTCAGGTCGGATAATGGTAATGAGTGGGTGAAAAGCGCGGAACGTATCCCACAACGAAAAACCCGTGTAGTTAGTAAATCCTTCCGGTGCCTGGCGGATCGTTTTGTCCATCCCTCGATACCGGCCATCAACATCCTGTGCTGTAAATGGCGACATCATACTGTGATACAATGCCGTGTAAAAGTTGGTTTTAACTGCTTCGTCATCCGTTGAAATGGTAATTCCCTGCAAGGCTTCCCGCCATTCTGCTTTTGCTTGTTCAACGGTTTTTTGAAAATCCCATCCTGTAAGTTCAGCCTGCATATTTTTATTGGCGCCTTCTTCGTCAACTACAGATAAAGCAACTTTTACCAGCAGGGCTTTGTCGTTATCCGGAAATTTGAAATGTAATTTTATGTCTTTCCCTGTCAGACTGGTTTCGGTGGTAGGTTCTCCTTCGGCAAAAGTTTTTAGCTGATCAAATGCTTCGGAGAATTCAATTCGATAAGCCACCAAATGATCTTCGGCCCAACCTTTCGTAAGTTGAACGCCTTCAAAAGTTTTATCATCAATCTGATGAATCGTATTTTCTACAATGCTGTGTCCCCAGTTGGGTTGCAAAATGTGTCCGAGGTCCAGCATTATATTTCTATCGCTGCTGTCGTCAAACGAATATTTATGAAAGCCCACACGTTTGGTAGCTGTTAATTCTGCTGTAACATTCAGGTTTTTCAGGCGCACTTTGTAGTATCCGGGCGACGCTGTTTCGTCTTTTTTATCGAATAGTCCAATGGGTTTTAACTCATCCGAATTTGAATAGGGGAGCAAAAGCACATCGCCAAGATCGCCAATTCCGGTACCACTCAAATGCGTGTGGCTAAATCCGTAAATGGTTGAGTCTTCGTTGTGGTAACCACTGCTGGCATCCCAACCCATGATGTGTGTATCCGGACTCAGCTGAACCATGCCAAACGGAGTGGTTGCGCCGGGAAAAGTGTGCCCGTGAAATCCGGTTCCAATAAACGGATCAACGTAGTTTAAAATATCCGGTTCGGTTTGTTTTTGCTCCGAAACACATCCGGAAATCAATAAAGTCAGGGCGATAAGTACAGTTAGTGCTCTCATTTTCTGTTGATATAAATTTTGCGCAAAGTTACTTTTTAAAAATTTTAAAAAGAAGAGAAATCGTTCCATTCGATCATTTTTATATGGCGTGAGGCGACAGAGTGAAAGCAATCCGAACATTTGTCATAGTCTGAAATGGAGAATTTACTACATTCACGGACTCATAAAAAAATTGCAAAAATGTTTCAGAAAGAGATTTACATCGAACGAAGAAAAGTTCTAAAGGAGAAGGTTGGGGAAGGATTGATTTTGTTGTTTGGTAACGACGAATCATCGATGAATTATGCTGATAACACCTATCATTTCAGGCAAGACAGCACCTTTTTGTATTATTTTGGAATTCAGCATCCGGGCCTGGCTGCGGTAATCGATATTGATAACGACAAGGAGATTGTTTTTGGAGATGATTATACCATCGACGATATTGTGTGGATGGGACCACAGCCAACTATTGCGGACCGAGCTGCTCAGTGTGGCGTGTCGACGGTTTTTCCGATGAAAGAATTGGCTTCGGTTGTGGAGAAAAGCAAGAAGATTCATTTCCTGCCGCTTTACCGTCCGGAGAATAAAATTAAGTTGCTGGAGCTGATTGATGTGGCACCAAAAGATGTGGCGAATACCTACTCGCTTGATTTGGTAAAAGCCGTGGTTAGCCAGCGTGAAATAAAATCTAAAGAAGAGATCGAGCAGTTGCATCAGGCGGTAAATGTGTCGGTTGACATGCATGTTGCAGCCATGAAATTTGCACGTCCGGGAATGACGGAAGCTCAGGTAACAGCCGAAATCCATAAAGTAGCATTGGCAGCCGGCGGAAACATTGCTTTCCCTATAATTGCCACTAAAAACGGGCAAACATTGCACAATCATTTTCACGGAAATACCGTAAAAGAGGGCGACTTGTTTTTGGTTGATGCCGGTTACGAAAACGAACTGAGCTACTCGGGCGACTTATCGAGTACCTTTCCGGTAAGCAAAAAATTCACGCCAGAGCAAAAGGAGATATACGAAATTTCGCTTGCAGGACACGAAGCTGCAATTAGCGCACTCGAATTGAACAAACCATATAAAAATGCGCACATTGCAGCGGCTACCACTATTTTCGACGGACTAAAATCAATGGGCTTCACAAAAGGAAATGCCATGGATGCTTTTGAGGCCGGTGCGCATGCTTTGTTTTTCCCTTGCGGAACCGGTCACATGATGGGCATGGATGTTCACGATATGGAAGATCTTGGTGAAGTGTGGGTTGGTTACGACGGGCAGCCAAAAAGCACGCAGTTCGGGCTGAAATCGCTTCGCCTGGCAAAACCGCTGAGAGCAGGTCATGTATTTACCATCGAGCCTGGGGTTTATTTTATTCCTGAACTGATCGATCTGTGGCGCGGACAAGGCAAATTCAACGATTTTATTAACTGGGAAAAGGTTGATAGCTATCGTAATTTTGGTGGTATGCGAAACGAGGAAGACTTCGTAATGACCGAAAATGGTGCGCAGCTTCTCGGCAAACCAAAACCAAAAACCGTTGAAGATGTAGAAGCACTTCGATGATAATAGGCTGATGCTTACGGGTTTCATGTTAAGTATGAAACGTATTGCCGTGAAACCTGTAAGCAGTAGCGATCTTAAATCAATAAAAACTTTACTTTTGCCCCAAATTAGCAACAATGAAGAAGGGAAGTATTCTTGCGGTTTTATTATTGAATTCGTTGTGGCTTTTTGCCCAAAACGAGGTCGGCCCCGAAGGGCATAAACTGCTGTGGGTATTTCTGATTCTGGCTGCAATTACCGTGGCTTTTATTGTAAGTGGCCGTTCTTTTAACAAGAAATCGAAGAGGGAACGCAGGCCGTTTTTGCAACTCAAAAAGCTAAGTATCAAACTGGAGAAGAATACAAATTTCTATCCCGATAATTTAATTCTTACCGTAAAAAACACCGGCACCACAGCTATTGATCTGGATCAGCCGCTTTTGATTTTCGATAATTTTTGGATGAAACGAAAGTTCAAACTCAAAGGAATGGATAATTACAGCTTTTATCCACTTTATCTCGAGGGAGGGAAAACGCATCAGTTAACGATTGATCTGAATCGGTTTTATTCGCACGATAAATCGTTGAAGAAATATCCAAAAGCCAAGATATATTTGAAAGATGTGAAGGGGAAAAGGTTGGGGAACAAAGCGGTTTTTTTACGCAAAACATTAGTTAAATTTTAATGCGAAACTGGAAATTTAACCATATCGATTTTTCTACTTATCCCGGCTATTCGGGTAAGGATTTAGGTGTTTTTTGGTCGCCTGAAAAGACCACTGTAAAAATTTGGGCACCAACGGCACAAATGGTGGAACTGCGCCTGTACAAAGATGGAGTGCGTGGCGAATCGTATTATAAAACCAACCTGCAGAAGAAAGAAAACGGCATTTGGGGAACGGTTTTAACCGGCGATTACGAAGGGAAATTCTATACTTTCAGGGTGAACGATGGCGAATGGTTAGATGAGGTTGCCGGAATTTATGCCCGCTGTGTCGGTGCGAACGGTTTGCGTGGAATGATCTACAATCCGAACACCACAAATCCTGAAGAATGGGTTTACGACAATGGTCCGCGTTACAATAGTTTTACCGATGCAGTAATTTATGAAACGCATGTTCGTGATTTCTCCATTGCCGAAAATTCAGGGATTGAAAACAAAGGCAAGTTCCTGGGATTTACCGAAGAAGGAACACGAACGCCGGAAGGAGTAAAAACGGGTATCGATCATTTAAAAGAATTGGGAGTTACGCATGTTCATCTGTTGCCGGTGAACGATTATGTGACGGTTGACGAAGAAAAACCACTTGAAAAATATAACTGGGGTTACGATCCCATGCATTATAACGCGCTGGAAGGTTCGTATGCAACGGATGCTTACGACGGGCGCAAACGAATTGTGGAATTTAAGGAGTTGGTAAAAGCTTTGCATGGCAACGGAATTGGTGTAATTCTGGATGTGGTTTTTAACCACACTTACTACGCCAAAGAATCGGTTTTTAACCAAATCGTTCCGGGGTATTTTTACCGCCAAAAAGAGGATGGTTCGTTTTCAAACGCATCAGGTTGTGGCAACGAACTGGCGTCGGAGCGCGAAATGGTACGTAAATATATTATCGATACGCTTAACTACTGGGTGGAGGAATTTCATGTTGATGGTTTTCGTTTCGATCTGATGGGTATTCACGATCTGAAAACCATGCAGGAAATCCGAAAGTCGTTGGATAAAATCGATCGTGGCTTGTTTCTTTACGGCGAAGGCTGGGCTGCCGACCAAAGTCCGATGCCGGAATCGAAACGGGCAGTGAAAAGGAACACTTCGGCAATGCGAAGAATAGCCAGCTTTAACGACGATTTTCGCGATGCTTTGAAAGGAAACCACGGCGATAAAAAGTCGAAAGGTTTTGTGAGCGGACTTAACCTGCGCGAGGAGGCTGTGAAATTTGGAATCACCGCGGCTGTTTATCATCCTCAGGTGAATTACGGCTACATCGATACAGTAGATACGGCGTGGGCTGCCGAGCCCGACCAATGTATCAATTATGTATCGTGCCACGATAATTATACGCTTTGGGATAAACTGAAACAAAGTTTGCCAAAAGCAACAGATGAGGAGTTGCGCAAGCGCGTAAAACTTGCCGGAGCACTGGTTTTGACTTCACAAGGCGTACCGTTGTTGCATGCCGGAGTTGATTTTTGCCGGACAAAAGGTGGGAACGGAAACTCCTATAAATCGCCCGACTCGGTGAACCAGATCGACTGGAGCCGCAAAAATGAATACATCGATGTTTTTGAATACTTTCAGAAATTGATTCAGCTGCGGAAAAATCATCCGGCATTCCGAATGACTTCTGCCGATGCGATCAGAAAAGATTTGAATTTCTGTGCCGAATATAAAATCGGGGTAGTTTCTTATTGTATAGACGCAAAAGCGGTTGGCGACAACTGGTCAAAAATATTCCTCATTTTTAATGGAAACGAGGAGGAGGTTGAATTTCCGTTACCCGAAGGACGGTACAAAGTTATAGCTGATGCCAATAGCATTAATGAAGAGGGAATAGAACTTGTTGAAGATACTGTTACGGTAGATCCTGTTTCGCTAATAATCTTGGTTCAGGCTGAAAACGTGTGAATGTTTCGCGAAAAGTAGCCCGAGAATCCCAGTAACGAATAGGCAGTTCTCCGTAATTTTTCCTTTCTGAAATCAGCGCTGTAAATGCGTTGTGTCGTATTGTCTTCCATATCCCGTACAAACGGATCAAATGTTGCCTGGTTTAAAATCAGGTGATCTACATTTTCAAAATCGGCAGGCTGAGAATCAAATAATTCTCCTTCAGCTATTATCTTTTTCCCTGCGGCTTTACACTTGTCAATAAGTTTTACTGTTGACGTTCTTTGCCTTGGATCGGCTTTAATAATGACATAATCGGCCCACGCTAAATCTTTTGTATTTAACTTCTCCTGGTTCAGATCACGTAACTTTCTTTCCCAGGTAATTGGCAGCTGAATCGAAATCTCAATCAGCGCCAGCGGATCTTCAGTGGTCTTGTTAAAAAGCTTTTGGAAGAAAGCCTCAAATCCCTTTGAATTGTTCTCTTTTTCCGGATAAATAAGTAATATATTCATGGCAATAAAATTTACATTGTTTTCGATTTTTCAAATAAACGGCCATTTTATTCGAAAAAAAAGTTTTTGGGATTTATGGCTTTTATTAGTGATGATTTGCGTGTTTTTGGGATTTATGTCATTTATCAGGGATAAACGACGTTAATCCCACGTTCAGCTTTTAGTAGGCGATCTGAAAGGTTTTTTAAAACCTTAGAAAGAAAAATAAGGCGAAATTTAATCGGATCAGGATGCTTTTAGTGCTTCTTTTAAACGAAGTACGTATTGCCTCGAAACGTGAATTACCTGCGGGTAATCGAAGAGATTCAGCTCCAATCCATCGGAGCCGCGCGATACTTTTTTAATGTAGTTTTTGTTTACCATGCACGAGCGATGACAACGAATGACTTCCGGATATTTTTTCAGCAAGTTTTCAGTGGTTTTCATGGTGTTCCGGATCAGCTTTTTCTTGATCTCGTCGTTGTGTTTATAAATCACTTCAATGTAATTGTTGGCTGATTTTATAAGGATCAGCTGCTCAAGAAAAAGCGTGAAATATTCGGTTTTGTTCTCCGATTCAAACTCAATTTCTTCGGGAGCTTTTACCGGTTCATTTTTACCGGTTTCTTGCGGTGCAAGTTCCAGCTTTTGGACTTTCTTTTTTAACAAATAAAACTGGTTGGTAACAACAACAACTGCGGCAGCTGTTATTGAAATGATCACGATATTGATAACAATACCAAAGGTCATTGGAATGTGCCCAACATAACGCGCAAAAAACGCAAACGCTACCGAGTTGCAAGCAACAAAAAGCAGATCGATGATGATCTCTTTTAAAACCGTCCAGCGAGGTTCTGAAAAGGCGGTGATGAATATGGAAGGAATTACAACACGAAAAATGCTGAGTAAAACCAGTGTTATGGCACCGAAGGTTGCAAGGATGATGAGGCGGTTATTGAAATCGGGATTTTGAACCTGGAAAGGCTGAAAGAACAAAAGGAACAAAAAAATACCGAGGCTCACGGATGAAATGGAGCGTGTATTTACCTTTAGGTTGTCGTTAAACGGATATTTTTTGTTTAGCGAGTTCAGCATTGGAACTTAATCTTGATTAAAAAACTGCCAGCAGCAAATCGATGTCTTTCGACGGGATGTTGAACATGCGCCCCACATCGTGGTTGGTGAGAATTCCGTGGTAGATGTATACACCTTTTCGGAAACCTTTCGACACTTTTATGTAGTTTTCAACCCCGCCGTTGTCGCCAATGGCAAGCAAAATCGGAATTAAAATGTTACTCAACGAAATGGAAGCGGTTCGTGCCACCATGGCCGGAGTGTTGGGTACACAATAATGCACCACGCCGTGTTTGGTGTAAGTTGGATTTTTAAAATCAGTACACTTCGAAGTTTCGAAACAGCCACCCTGACTCACGTTCAGATCGATAATTACCGATCCTTCCTTCATCTGTTTTACCAAATCTTCCGACACTTTAAATTTTGGAGGCGTGTTAAATGAGGTTGCTCCAATAACCGCATCGGCCGAAATAAGCGCTTTACGTAAAACTTTAGGGTAGAACACCGAAGTAAAAATACGTCGGCCAAGTTTCTCTTCCAGCTTGCTGAGTTCGTATACCGAAGTATCAAAAACCTTCACGAAAATACCCAATCCGAGTGCTGCACGTGCTGCATATTCGGCGGCAGTGCTGGTGCCGATAATCACCAACTCGGCAGGTGTAACGCCGGTAACCTCGCCAAACAAAACGCCTTTCCCGTTGCGCGAATTACTGAGGTATTCGCTGGCAATGGTAATGGAAGTAACCCCTGCAATCTGGCTCATTTGGTGAACGAAAGGAAGAAAACCATCTTCGTTTTCGAGGTATTCAAAGGCAATGGTTGTTACCTTTTTTTGCATCATTTTCTGGATCGATTCGTTGCAATGTGCCTGAATCTGCATGTTTGAAATGATAACCTGGTTACCGCGCAGGGCATCGATCTCGTCGCAATCGAAAGGTGCAATACGTAAAATTATGTCGCACTGAAAAGTTTCTTCTTTGGTTTCAGCAATGGTAGCGCCGGCTTTTTGGTAATCTTCGTTGCTGTAGCTGGCTGATTTTCCGGCATCACGTTCAATCAGAATTTCGTGCCCGTACGAAACCAGCAAATCAACGGCTTGCGGCGATAAAGGTACCCGGTATTCAACTTTCGACAGATCGGAAGGAACGCCAATTTTTATTTTCTGGCCCTTCTTTTTTACCTCCAACATCTCCTCTTTGGGCAGAAGCATGGTCTTTGGTATCGATACCTTTTCTTTTGCTTTTTCCATAGTTGAACTTAATGAATTTATCTGACGAAATCAACAGCACCAATTTACAAGCAAAAGGGGAGTTTTCAAAGAAAATTAGTCGTGAAGTAAAAAGCGGTATCGGAAACTAAATTTCCTGCGCAGTAATCAGGCGGGTATCATCCTCCTGAACTTCGATTTTTACCTCCACCATTTTTTCGGGCAGAAGCGATTCGATCATTTCCGGCCATTCAATAAGGCAGTAGCTTCCGCTGTAAATGTAGTCTTCGTAGCCCAGATCGTAAGCCTCTTCGATGTCTTTTATCCGGTAAAAATCGAAATGAAAAATCGAATCAAGATTAGCAGTGTTGTATTCGTTTATCAACGCAAAAGTAGGACTGGTAACGTTGTCGTCCGATCCCAGCGCACGGCAAATCGACTGGATAAAAGTTGTTTTTCCTGCACCCATTTTGCCGTAAAATGCAAAAACGCGGTCGTCACTAAATCCTGTAATCAGCTCCTTTGCAGCAACTTTAAGCTCGTCGAGCGAATTGATCTTTTTTGAATACATCTCTTTCAACAATTTTTGCAATTATACAAAAAGAGCCACATATTTTGCACCTCTTGAAATAAAATGCGATAAAAATCAGGGAAATGCATGGGTATAAGGGGGTTGTTTTTCATTAAAATGTTTTAATTTTGGCAAATATCTTGATGCGAAATGCACCCGGCGAATTTTAAAAAGCGATAGATTTAACGGGCGGCTTTCAAGGAATTCGATTTAAATAATTTAAAACTAAAAATATGAATATTCCAGCTGATTTGAAATATACGCAAGACCACGAATGGGTACGCGTTGAGGGAGATGTAGCTGTTGTAGGTGTTACCGATTTTGCTCAGGGAGAACTGGGTGATGTTGTGTTTGTTGAAATTGAAACTGAAGGTGAAACATTGGACAAAGGTGAAACTTTTGGAACAGTTGAAGCAGTGAAAACCGTTTCGGATCTGTTTATGCCAGTTGGAGGTGAAGTTGCCGAGTTCAACGAAGATTTAGCCGACGACCCTGAATTGGTAAACAAAGATCCATACGGAAAAGGATGGATGATTAAAGTAAATATTGCCGATGCATCGGAGTTAGATGACTTGATGGATGCTGACGCTTACAAAGCAATGATTGAAGCTTAAGAAATTTTACAGCATAAGTAAATGCCTCATCGTTTTTCGGTGGGGCATTTTTTTGTGCCAAAAACTGAAATATCGATGTTTACATGAAGGCTACTTGCTTATAACCTAAGGCGCCTTGCCACTTTTTTGGGATCAGTTGCCCTGATTTTTAGTTAGGTGGTTAATTTTGATTTTTAATTTAACAGAGTATTTGTTTAGTTTGAACAAAAACTAAAATATAAATCAATGAACACAATTTTACTTGGATTTATCGGTCCGCAGGAAATTATAATTCTCTTAATTCTAATCCCAGGCCTGTTAATCGTTTTGCCGGTGGTATTGCTGATAAGATATCTGATTAGAAAAAGTAAAGCTCCTAAAACAACTACACAACTGGACACCCATACGAATAATCAGCCGGAGCCATTGATTACGGAAGAGAAAATTAAAGAATATTATCCCGTTAAAGAGGGGAATAAAATTACGCTCATTCGTTTTGATGAGATCGTTGATCTTTCGGCAGGGAATAACTTTGTTTTTCTAACAGATGTAACCGGAAAAGAATACGTGGTTGATAGTACGCTTGCTGATTTAGAACAGAAATTTCCCGAGGAGTTTATTCGTATTCATAAATCAACAGTGGTGAATAAGAATCTTATTCACGAGGTTAAGAAGCTGGGTAATGGCCGGTTTGATCTGGTTATGAAATGCGATAAGGAAAGAGTAGTTTCCTGCAGTAAAAGTTACAACGAAAAGATCAGAGACTTAATAGATTTTTAAGCATAAAAAAGCCGGAATCGAAACGATCCCGGCTTTTTAGTATAGTTTCTCGAATATATTATCCGCATTTTGAGCATCCGCAAGATAGGCAGGTTAAACAGCCTTCCTGGTAAACTACATCGTCCGATCCACATTCGCCACATTTTGCATCATCGGCAATTGTTCCGTCCGGAATGTATTTCTTCAGTGCACGTGCCACACCCGCTTTCCACGAGTTAATGGTTTCGTTATCCAGTTGCAGACTGGTTACCAGTTCAACAATTTTATGAATTGGCATACCGTGGCGCAAGGTTCCCGAAATTAACTTGGCGTAGTTCCAGAATACCGGATTGAATTTGTGCGACAATCCTTCAATAGTGGTTTTGTAACCACGTTTGTTTGCGTATTGGAAATCGTAGCGCGAATCTTCGCCTTCCCAGCTTTTAATGATATAACCTTTGGTTATCGAGCGAGGCAGCAAAATTCCGTCTTCATCGTCGTGCAAACCGGTGAAAATCTCGTAAGGTTTGCCATCCATTAAACCGATAAATGC
Source organism: uncultured Draconibacterium sp. (assembly GCF_913060805.1). Classification (GTDB taxonomy): domain Bacteria; phylum Bacteroidota; class Bacteroidia; order Bacteroidales; family Prolixibacteraceae; genus Draconibacterium. The sequence continues at coordinate 57,136 of NZ_CAJXTC010000015.1, read as the reverse complement.
AATCCACTTTTCCTTGTTGTTTTGGAAACGTACAACGTCGGCTTCCAGTTTTTCAGGACGTTTCAGCGGGAATGCGCCGTCTTCAGTTTTTTTCTTGTTATCGTCGTTCGAAATAAGCACACCCGAACGTGATCCGTCGCGATAAACGGTAACACCTTTACAGCCGCTTTTCCAGGCTTCGAAATACAAGTCGCCAACCAGCTCTTCTTTTACATCGGCAGGCAGGTTAATAGTTACCGAAATCGAGTGGTCTACCCATTTCTGGATTCTTCCCTGCATACGCACTTTATTCAGCCAGTCAACATCGTTTGATGTAGCTTTGTAATAAGGCGACTCTTTTACCATTTTGTCCAGGTCTTCCTGCGAATATTCAACAGATGTGTCGTAACCATTCGCTTTCATCCAGGTTTTAAAATGGTGGTGGAAAACAGTGTACTCTTCCCATGAATCACCAACTTCGTCAATAAAATCAACACGAACATCTTTGTCGTTCGGATTTACTTTACGGCGACGTTTGTACACCGGAAGGAAAACCGGTTCGATACCTGATGTTGTTTGAGTCATCAAGCTGGTTGTACCTGTTGGAGCAATGGTTAACAGCGCAATGTTTCTACGGCCGTATTTTACCATTTTTTCGTAAAGACCATTATCGGCATCTTTAATACGGTTGATAAGCGGATTATTCTTTTCGCGCTCAGCATCGTAAATGGTAAATGCACCACGGTCTTTTGCCAGGTGTACAGACGAACGGTAAGCTTCAATGGCAATTGTTTTATGAATTTCTTCCGAGAAATCAGTTGCATTATCGCTACCGTAGCGTAATCCTAATGCAGCCAGCATGTCGCCTTCGGCAGTAATACCAATTCCGGTACGGCGGCCTTCTTTTGCTTTTCTGCGAATGCTTTCCCAAAGATTTCTTTCCGTAAATTTAATTTCTTCAGCTTCAGGGTCTTCCTCAACTTTTTCTAAAATGGCATCAATTTTTTCCAGCTCAAGATCGATAATGTCGTCCATAATACGCTGTGCATAATGGATGTGTTCTTTAAATAGTTCGAAATTGAACTTCGCGTCTTTGGTATATGGATTTTCTACGTACGAGTACAGGTTGATGGCTAACAGGCGGCAGCTATCGTAAGGACACAACGGAATTTCACCACATGGGTTGGTAGAAACCGTGCGGTAACCCAGGTCGGCATAACAATCAGGCACCGATTCTTTAATAATGGTATCCCAGAAAAGAATTCCCGGTTCGGCTGATTTCCACGCATTTTTTACAATCTTTTTCCAGATTTTACCGGCGTCGGTATTTTTGGTGTACTGTGCTTTTCCGTTGATCGGGTATTGCTGCGTGTAAGGAGTTCCCGATTCAACAGCTTCCATAAAATCGTCCTGGATTTTTACCGATACGTTGGCTCCGGTTACTTTGCCTTGTTCCATTTTTGCATCGATAAAACTTTCCGAGTCGGGGTGTTTAATCGATACTGAAAGCATCAATGCACCGCGGCGTCCGTCTTGCGCAACTTCGCGTGTTGAATTTGAATAGCGCTCCATAAACGGAACAATACCGGTTGATGTTAATGCCGAGTTCTTTACCGGAGAACCTTTTGGGCGGATATGAGACAGGTCGTGTCCCACACCTCCGCGGCGTTTCATCAATTGCACCTGTTCCTGGTCAATTTTCATAATTCCACCATACGAATCCGAGTCACCGTCGTTTCCAACAACAAAACAGTTGGATAGTGATGCGATTTGATAGTCGTTGCCAATACCGGTCATTGGTCCTCCCTGTGGAACAATGTGTTTGAAATCTTTTAGGACGCTGTAGATTTCTTCTTCGGTTAATGGATTTGGGTAGCGTTCTTCAATGCGTGCGATTTCTTTTGCAAGGCGTTTGTGCATGTCGTCAGGTGTTCTTTCGAAAATATTTCCGAACGAATCTTTAAGGGCGTATTTGTTTACCCATACTCTTGCTGCCAAATCGTCTCCTTTGAAGTACTCTAGCGAGGCATTTACTGCTTCTTCCTGAGAGTAAATTTTTTTGCCCGCCGGGGCTTTTACAGATACTTCGTTTACTGCCATTTTTTTCCTGTAAGTGTATTAAAAGTTATAAGAATGTATATTCGATTTTCTTAGATGTCAATCACAACAAATTGTGTAATGCAAGATAGAATAGAAATCAAATATTTGGAATTTTTTTGAGGGCTAATTAATTAAAAGTTATCAACTTTGATTTGTTATGTAGCAGAGGGATAGTGGGTTATATATTTGATAGTTAAAAAAAGTTTACCAAAACTGAAAATTATTATTAGCTGATGAAGATTTTTGTTAACGGAATATTACTTGTAAAAATTCAATTTTTCGAAGAATAATTTGCTAACAAAAAGCGTGCAAATTTTCACTTTTTGTTAAAAACTTTATTTATGATAAGTGTTGTTGAGCCCACGTTTTTTTCTATATATTTTTTGCAAATTTCGGAGGCATTTTGCAGGCTTGTTTTATCGTTGATGAGCTTGTTGAGTGTAGCTTTCAGCTCGTTAAAATTTTGGATAGGGAAGGCGCCTTTTTCATCTACCAGATCAACCGCTTCTTTAAATTTTAAATAATTCGGTCCGAACAAAACAGGCAATTTAAAAGTGGCCGCTTCCAGAATATTATGGATGCCAACACCAAAGCCACCGCCTATGTACGCTATGTTTCCGTATTGGTACAGCGACGATAATATTCCGATTGAATCAATTATTAACACATCGTAGCTGTCGATGTCGGAAATATCGGCTTTACTAAAACGAATAGCCGGTTTTTTCAACAATTCCTGAATTCTGTTGATATTTGCCGGTGCAACCTCGTGTGGCGCGATTATAAACTTCACGTCGCTGCTGTTGTTAATAAACGCTGCAAGCAGCTCCTCATCGGGTTTCCAGGTGCTTCCGGCAATAAGGGTTACATTATTACCCCTGAACTTTTCCACAATGCTGAACTTTTTTGCACCGCGGGCAATTTCGGCTACCCGATCGAAACGTGTATCGCCCGAAATCGTGTAATGTTTGATGCCGGCCTGTTCAAGTAGTTGGGCAGAAGTTTTGTTCTGGATAAAAATATGCTCGAAGCTGTGAAGCATTTTTCGGTACCACTTTCCCCAGGGAGTTGATTTGAAAAACTGCTGGTTCTCACGGAAAATGGCAGAGATAATATAAAGCGGAATTTGCTGACGTTTGAGTTCTGTAATGTAGTTGTACCAGAATTCGTATTTCACAAAGAATACTTTCTCGGGGCTAACCAGGTGGATAAACTCCTGCGCATTCTTTTTGGTGTCCATGGGTAAATAGGCAACAATATCGGCGCCTTCATAATTTTTCCGGATTTCGTAACCCGATGGCGAAAAGAAAGTGAGTACGATCTTGTATTGCGGATATTGCTTTTTAATTTCCTCTAATACCGGCCTTCCTTGCTCGAATTCGCCCAACGATGCACAATGAAACCAAATGTACGAGGCATTATTGTCAACTGCTGAACTAAGCTTATTTTTCCAGTTTTTACGCCCGGCAACAAACAGTTTTGCCTTCTCGTTAAACAAGGCTGCAACACGGATAAAAAATCCGTAAAACAAAATTCCAAGGTTGTAAAGTAAGCTCATCGTTTTCAGAATTAGTATTGCTTTCGGTTGCTCAAATATTCGTAGATCGTTACGTTAATGAGTAAAAGTAAAAACAGGTAGCCGATCTTTTCAACAGGAACGCCAAACAGGGCTAATCCCATGGTGTGGGCCGAATCGTAAACAATTGCCGGAAGCGAATTTAAAATTGCCGAGACAATTAAAAAGGGAATTAATGAGATGGCCAGCGCCAGGTAAAATTTGGTGTAATATCTTTTAAAACGGTTACGAAAAACGGTGTAACCCAGGTAAATTGCCGACAGGAAAAATGTAAAGAAACTAAACATCCGGGTGCGGAAAATGTAGGCTAAAACTCCGGTTATCAGTAAAAGTACAAGGCTGACAATCAGAAAAACATTGGGTTTTTCGAAATCCTCGAAACGGACTTTTAACCACTCGTAAATATAAATGGATGACAGCGGAATAACTAAAAATGCCAGCCACTCTTCAACCGGTAATCGTAACAGTTCAATGCCGGAAAGGTAATCGGGATTAAAGGTCCAAATCCTCATTTGGGTAAACCGAAGGTCCCACATCACAAAAATGGCTCCGGCAAAAATTACGGCAGGCAAAATATACTTTAGCCTGAAAACAAACCGCACCTTTTTCTGAAAGCTGAGGGCCACCGGAATCACCAGAAATATCAGCAATAACAACAGGTACGACAGGTTTTGAATTTCCATTTTTCTGAATTTTGAGCAAAGGTATTGGATTTGTTGGAATTTTAAATTTGGGATTTTGTTTTTTTCGGCATTTTAGTTGATTCGGGAGTTTTTACATTTTGCAGTTCTGTTGATTAATAATTCACTACCTAACAAAAGTTGTTACACTTCTGCCGGGTACCTGGATTGCCTTGTCCAGGTTTTGTTTTCCTGTTAATGTAAGATTGTGTTTATCAGAGGTTTCGTAGACTCTGGCTTCTCCGGAAAGCTTAAACTGAATATTTTCTGCTGCATCTCCCCGGTTGATGCAAACCACAACTATTTGGTTGTTTGAATTCTTAAAAGCAGAAATTTTGAGATTTGAATTCGGTGTTGATTCTACAAAAATACGTCTCGCTCCGGGGCGAATAAAACGGGCGTAATTCCCAAGTGTCCATAGCAGTTTCGATTCGTAGAAATTGCCGTCGGTTTCACTTTTATCAATGTATACAAGTCCGTCTTTGAAATCATAAGGGCTAATAGCAAGCCACCAGTGCCACGCACTAGCGTTGGCTATGGTAAGATCTGCATGAATAACATTGGCAACAAATAATGCTGTTTCCATACCTAAATCGCGGCCATTTCCGGTAAATCCGTCGTTGTTGCCCAGCACGCAAAACTCACTCATCCAAAATTCCAGTTGTGGGTCAACTTTGTTTATCTCATTTTTCACTTTGGATCTTACAGCATTTAAAACCGAATCGTTGGTGGTTGTAAAGTAGCTATGCCCGGCAATTTTGTGTGCCATATTGGGTACGTTGCCAACGTAGTTTTCTGATTCAGGCGAAAAAAAATCTTCTACCTGCAAGCCCCTTTCCACATCATTTGCTTTTTCATAAAAGTGGTTGAGTTGACCGGCCTCCGAAATCTCAATTTTTGTTGAAAGTCCGGCTTTTTTCAAATCGTTGCCAATAATTTTACATATTTCGGCTACTTCAGAATTTGTCCATGGCGAACCTTCCTGTCCGTCCTTCCAGTCCCATTGCGGTTCGTTTACAGGCGACAGATAATCAAAAAGAACCCCCTCGTTTTTTTTAATGTTCTTTGTTACATCAATTAAAAAACGGCTGTATTTATCGAAATTTTCGGAAAGTAAATTTGTTGAGTTTCCACCATCGGAATTTGCCCGTTTGTTTTTGGTTAGCCAAACCGGTGGGCTGTTTACAAAGCCAATAAAGTCTTCAACTCCACGTTCTTTGGCAGCGCGTAAAAACCAACGCTGACCTTTTTGTTTGTTCCAGTCATACGTCGCATCTTCCTGCAAAAAACACTCGGCTTCTCTCCATGGATCGGAGATCTTTGTGTCGCCGGCCTGATCGGCACTCCCTCCTCCGATATTAAAGCGCCAGCAACTTAATCCAATTCCTGCAGGTGAACCATCTTCCTTTTCTTCAAGACTAAAAAGTAAATCGGCAATTTTATTCTTTTGCTCCTCCGGCCAGTTTCCCACAAACTGACAGCTCCATGCATCAGAAGCTCCAAAATTATGAATGGCCTGAAATTCAACTTCTGAGTTGATGTTCACCTTTATGGATTGCTTATTGTTGGCAGTCTTATTATTGAGCTGACAACCGGCAGCTAGAATCAGGAGGATAAGGTAAAGTGGTTTCATAATGAGATGTTTAGCGAAAAAAAGGCGTATCGACACACCGGGTGTTGATACGCCTTTTATTGATTAGTTGATTTCTTTTTTAATATTTTGCCTTTGCTTTTTTCGCCGCATCTTCTTCAGGCGAAATAAAGCTTATTTTAAACGCATAGCTGTATTCTTTATCGGTCAATCGGTACTCGTCGTGTGTCCATGCACCCCAACTGTCGTCGCCACCAACACCCATTTGTTTGTAGTCGATGTTAACCGAAGTCAGGTCGCGCGGTTTTACGTCGTTAATGTGTCGGTTGATCACTTCAACGCCTTCTACCTGGCGGCCATCGGTACGCTCAACACTTTCAAAGTCTTCCATAATATTGTGGTGGGCGCTAACTTCCAATAGTGGCATTCCCGCGAACAACAAACCGTTTCCGGCGTCGTCGGTAATGGTTACCCAGCGAACATCGGTTTTGTTACCGTTTTCCTGCGGACGAAGATATGCCCAATACTGATCGGCAACGCTACCGCTATACAAGCCAACGAAAGCTCCGGTTTTTCTGTCCCAGTAAGACTCCTGCGGGCCACGGCCAAACCAGCTCATCTGGTCGAATTTGCGTGGCATTACCAGATTCATTCCCATTCGAACGATTTCCGGCAATTCGTCGGCTGTCATTTTAAAGTTGTTTTCAACCATAATGTCTCCTGTGCCGTAAACCGTGTAAATCGATTTGTACGAAGCAATTTTTTCTTTGTCCTCGTTTACCAAATCAAAGTTGAAAACTACCTCTACAGTGTTCTTGCTTAACGCTTTTACGGCAACGTCTGCAACCTCGCGGTTTTCGCCGGCTTTACGCCAAACGCGGCTACGGTTGTACAGGTTGTTACCAAAATCGTTGTCGATTGGTGCGCGCCAGAAATTTGGAATCGGGCCGCTGATCAACATTTCAGTCTCACCTTTTTTAAGGCTTGAAATAATACCGGCTTTCTTATCGAAAGTTACTGAGAATCCTTCGCCCGACACGGTTGCTGCTTCTACTGTTTCTTCGAGGCTTACATCCGGCATTTGAGGAATTTTGTATTCCAGTGTCATTGGTACAACAAACGGAATTTCAAATTGCTCTTCGGCCAAAATCCAACCGGCTTTAACAAGGCTCCAGTCTTCTTTTAGTTTTGCATGTACATTCAGGAAATATTCAACTCCGGCTTCCGGTTTTACATCAAAACCGATGGTTACTTTTTTGCTTTCGCCCGGAGCTAAATCAAAGCTTCCGAGGTCGCCGCTGTCAACTGTTTTTCCGTCGGCAGTAACTTCCCAAACAAAGTCGAAAGCCGACAGATTCATAAATACATATTTGTTCTCGATCGAGATAACTCCTTTTTTCAAATCAACGGCATTGAAACCAATGTGCTGGTAAACTTTCTTCACCTCTAAAAGATGTGGTTTTACAGCACGGTCGGGATCAACCAAACCGTTATTACAGAAGTTGCCATCAGAAGGAACGGTGTCGGGGCCAAAGTCGCCTCCGTAAGCCCAGAATCCTTCTCCGGCGTCGTTGGTGGTCCACAAGCCCTGGTCAACCCAGTCCCAGATAAATCCACCTTGCAGCACATCGTATTTTTCAATCAGGTCCCAATAGTCTTGCAAGTTTCCAACGCTGTTACCCATGGCGTGCGCGTATTCGCACTGAATTAAAGGTTTGTCGGCTTTTTCTTTGGCAAAACGTTCCATGCCGTCCAATCGCATGTACATTGGGCAATTGATATCGGTGTTTGCGCCACCGTGAGCCTGCTCGTATTGCACAGGGCGCGTATCGTCTACCGATTTAAGGAAATCGTAAGTCGCCATAAAGTTTACGCCATTTCCGGCTTCGTTACCCAAACTCCAGATTACCACACAAGGTTGGTTTTTATCGCGTTCAAACATATTTTTTGTGCGATACAAATGCGCCGCTTTCCAGGCTTCGTCCTTGGCCAGAGATTCAGGTCCGTAACCCATTCCGTGCGATTCGATATTTGCTTCGTCAACAATGTACAAACCGTATTTATTACATAGCTCGTACCACAGTTCCGGTTGCGGATAGTGTGATGTGCGAACGGCATTCAGGTTGTTTTCCTTCATGGTTTTAATATCCAGCAACATCGTTTCCTTATCCTGAACGTGACCGGTTTTGTCGTTGTGTTCGTGCAGGTTGGCACCTTTTATGTAAACGTATTTGCCGTTCACGCGAAGTGTTGCATCGATAATTTCAATGCGGCGGAAACCAACATCCTGACGAATAACTTCAACAATATCTTTTCCGTTTTTAAGCGTAATTACCAGTTCGTAAAGATTTGGAATTTCGGCCGACCATTGTTTTACGTTTGGAATTTCAGCGTCAAAACTCACTGATGTTCCATCGGTAGTTTCCGAGAATTCTTTTACAACATTTCCGTTATTCGAAAGAACAGCTTCAACTGTTAAGTTGCCATTGTTTGCCAGTTCTACGTCCAGTGTAAACAAACCATTTGTGTATGTGTCATCCAATGATGAACCAACACGGAAATCTTTTAACGCTTGTGCGCCACGCGCAATAAGATACGCATCGCGGGTGATACCACTTAAACGCCAGAAATCCTGATCTTCCAAATACGAAGCATCGCTCCAGCGGAAAATCTCAACAGCCATGGTGTTTTCTCCTGGAACCAAATATTTGGTGATGTTGAACTCGGCAGGTGTTTTACTGTCTTCGCTGTAACCCACGTATTGTTCGTTCACCCAAAGATTCATGTTCGACGAAACCGCGCCAAAATGCGCAATGATATCGCTACCATCCCATTCGGCAGGAACTTCGAAAGTACGTTTGTACGATCCAACCGGGTTGTAATCCTTCTGGATCAGCGGTGGAGTTCTGTCGTGCGGGTATTTTACGTTCGTGTAAATCGGGTAATCAAAGCCAACCACTTCCCAGTTGGCAGGCACCTGAATTTCGTCCCACTCACGGGTGTCGAAATCATTTTTGAAAAACCAAAACGGACGCTCCGACGGGTTTTGCGCCAGGTGAAATTGCCATGTTCCGTTCAACGATTTTAGTAGTGGCGATTGCCATTTATCTTCGGTGCGTGCTTGTTCGGCCGATGCAAAAGGAATAAAATGTGCATGCGGCTCGGCTTTGTTTATCTGGTAAATTTCAGGGTCTTCCCAGGGTTTTGGACTGGGCTCATCGAACGGCACATTGGAGTAGTCGGTGTAATTATTACACGAAACCAATGCAACCAGTGCGATGGAAAATAATGTTAGTGTCAAATAAGATTTTTTTATCATGATAGTGTAATTATATGTTTCTACTTAAAGAGACAGCAAATTTAAATTTTGTACCTACTATTCTATGTAACAAAACGGGCAAAAATATATAACAAAACGGGCAAAATTCAGATTTCGCATGCAATTGATATGTGCAGGCACATTTTCAACGATGATCTACGTGAAATTGAAAAGAATGGTTAGCTAATCAGAAACAAAAGTTGGCTCCCCTTTTTAATGCTTCCTCGTACTTGTCTTTGTTGAACCGATACAAGAATGGTCGCTTGTGTGAAACGCCTTCTTTACGTTCTTCCAGCCTTTCGTAAATTCCCCAGTTCAGCATTTTTCGCTGAAAATTACTTCTGGTTAATGGCTTGTCGAGAATGATTTCGTAGATGCGTTGCAGTTCAGGCATTGTAAATTTTTCGGGCAGAAGATTGTAGCCTATTGGTTCGAAAAAAAGTTCTTTTCGAAGGGCGTTCAATGCTTCGGTAACAATTAGGTTATGGTCGAACATTAACTCGGGAATCGCATCAATATCTACCCATTCACTCATGATATTAATAATGCCGCCCGTTGGCTGAACGGTGTCAAAATTGACTAACGCAAAATAGCCTATCGTAAAAACTCTGTCGGGAATGTCGATATCCTCGGGGGGTTTGTAAGTTTCTTCCCGGAGTTCGTTATAAACAGTAGAATATGAAAATCGATCGGGTTCGCTAAATACACGAAATTGTTTAAGAAATATGTCTCCAAGACCTGTGGATTCTTTTAGTACTCGGTTGGCTGCATCATCGGCATTTTCATTTTTTAATATGGCTCCGCCGGGAAGCGACTTTTTTATACGGGGGTCGAAGGTGGCGATAAGAACTTTGAGCTTGTCTTCTGATACAGAAAAGATTACAGGGTTGACGCCCACCGTTAAACTTGTGTTTTTAACGTAATTCTTAAAATTAAACTTCTGGTTAGTAGCCATATTTAATGTTAAATCTTCATTGTATCATCCCGATACAATGAAGATTGTTTTTTTCTTTGTAATACACAAATGAACGCAATCTTTATTTAAAATTCTAAAGATTTCAGTGTGAATTAAAGCATTCTTTTGAGATATATTTTGATATATCCCATTTCCATACAAGAATAGAAAAACCCGTATACTGATCATATACGGGTTTCGTTTTTTATATGTAGAAATATTTTTTAGCTACTAAGAAAAAAGCTTTTCCACTTTTGCTTTTACCTCTTCTTCGTTCGGATTAATATCGAAAACGATCTCAGGTTTTAAATAGAACAGGTCATTTTCGGCTTTGAATTTCTCTTCGCCACCGCCTGTAATATTCAGCATAATCAGGTCATCTTTTTTAACCGTGCCGTCTTTAACCGCTTCAATTAATGTTGCAGTTGCAATAGCCGACGCCGGGTGAATATCATTTCCTTCCGATTTCAGGAACAGTTCTCCTGCATGGTGAGCCTGCTCATTACTTGCCAGCAATACTTCGCCGCCGGCATCTTTCATCGCATCAAATAATCCTCCTGCAATCGGGTACGGAGGTTTGCGGTTCGATAACACTTTCGCCACAATTGCTTCTACCTGCTCGCGGGCCAGGTTATCATCAAGCGACAACATTGCACGCGAATCAGCTTTCCAGGCATCGTGTATTGGTGTAAACGGCGTGTTCTGCGAAACCATCAGTTTCATTTTTTTGTTGCCGAAACGTCCGTCTTCGATTAAACGCAAATTGGCTTCCCATGCTGCAATCGCACCTGTCCCGCTACCAATGGCCTGAAAATAGTAATCAGGAATTTCGCCGATTGTGGTAGTTGCCGAAAGCATTGTCGTTGCCATTCCATCGCGGCGTGCAACATTTTTCGCACCACCTTCAGCAACAAAACCTTCCATGCCGGCTACAATATTCGACAGATGAATGGCATCGAAATAGTCGCTGCCCGATTTGCTGCAAATCAGTTTTACGCAATCGTTAATCGGAGCGTCGAACCAAAGTGCACCGATATTATCTTCAGGAACACAAATCAGCAATGGGATATTATTTTCAGAGCAAACTCTTGCAAAAGCACGCGAAGTATTTCCGGCAGAAGCCACCACCAAGACCTGGTGCATATCTTCTGTCATACGACCGCAAACCGAGTAAGCTTCGGTTTCTTTAAACGAGGCCGTTTTCATGTTTGTGCCTTTTTCGGGCCAGTAGCCGCTAAAGGTGATCCAAAGATTTTCGAGCCCCAATTCTTTTGCTAAACCTTCGCTTTTGTAGGTCACCGGTGCCGATGAACCTTCAAGCATCCGGCCAATTGGTAACCAGTCGGCAAATTTGTACAAGCCCCACGAATCGTCTTTTACGTCAATTTGTTTTTTATCGTAAATAGCACGAATTAAAGTTGGTTCGGCCTCACCCGGAGCATCCAGCATCCAGCCAGCATCTTTAAACTCCTTGCCTGTTTTAAACGATTTCAGGATGTATTTTGTGGGCGAAAAATCTTTGCTCATTCTACGTCTGTTTTATTTTAAGAATGACAAATGTAGAAAATGCAGACATAAAACAAGCGAAATTTTTTAAATCTTAAAATTAGGATTAACAACAAATTGATAACTTTAAGCGATTTCAACAAAACCTAAAACTATGAAAAAACTATTGCTGTGTCTATGCTTTTTAGCAATTGGCAGTCTTTTATCGAATGCTAAAATCAATCCAACACAACTTACTTGCGAATACCTTAAAAATCCTTCAGTAGTTGATGTGCTGCAGCCTCGTCTGGGCTGGATAAATGTGGCAGAAGAAGGAGAAAAAGGACAGCTTCAAACGGCTTTCCAGATTCGGGTAGCTACCACAAAAACTCAACTTTCAACTCCCGATTTATGGGACAGTAAAAAGGTTGAAAGCAACGCATCAACCCGCGTAGAGTACGACGGCGACAAACTGGTTTCACGTCAGGATTGCTGGTGGCAGGTGCGTGTGTGGGATAAAAACGGTGAAGTTTCGGAATGGAGCGAGCCTGCATTCTGGCATATGGGATTGCTGAATGAAAGTGACTGGCAGGCAAAGTGGATTGGCGTTCCGTGGCAAGGAGAAGAAACTTTGCCAAAACCTGCCCGTAATTTGGGAAGCGATGGTAACCGTCTGCAGGAACTTCCACCACCTGCACCACTATTTCGTAAAGAATTTAACGCCACAAAACAGGTTGAAAAAGCTGTGGCTTATGTAACCGGACTGGGTTATTTCGAAATGTATCTGAACGGGAAAAAGGTTGGCGACGATGTATTGGTTCCCAACCAGACCAACTATGGCAAACGCCCCGGACTTCCGGAACAGTTTATTCCTGTTGATGACAATTTCAGAGAATACAAAGTGATGTACCTAGCCTATGATATCTCGGATCAGATGGTTGACGGGGCGAATACTTTTGGGGCGATACTGGGAAACGGGTTTTATAATCCGGCCAAACACTGGGATTTGGGTTATGGTTCGCCTCGTTTGTTAATGCAGGTCCATGTAACTTACGCCGACGGTACCGAGGACGTTATTGTGAGCGATGAGAGCTGGAAGGTTTCAAAAAGTCCGATTTTGATGGACATGGTATTTTACGGTGAACATTATGATGCGCGTTTGGAGCAAGACGGCTGGTGCACTGCAGATTTTGACGATTCGGCATGGGAAAATGCAGTTTTAAGAAAAGCGCCCGAAGGAAAGTTGATGGCACACACTGCTCATCCCGACAAAGTTTATGAAACACTTGAACCGGTGCGGATCGAGAAAATGTACAACGGTAATTATAAAGTTGATTTTGGTGTTGAGATTTCGGGTTGGGTGCGGCTGAAAAATGTGGAAGGCCCTGAAGGGCATAAAGTAGAGATAAACTATATGTCGAATACGTTCTCGGGAGATAATTCATACATTTTTAAGGGTGAAGGCAAAGAAAATTATGCGGCTCGTTTTAACTGGTTTGTTTTCCGCGAGGTGGAAATTGTAAACTGGCCGGGCGTGCTGGAACCTGAAAATATTTGTGCCGAAGCGATAAATACTTACATCGAAGAATCGGCCAAATTCGAAACTTCAAATCCGCTTTTTAACGAGGTAAATAAGATCTGGAAACGTAGTCAGACCGATAACATGCACGGTGGAATTGCCAGCGATTGTCCGCACCGTGAACGTTCGCCATACACCGGCGATGGGCAGGTGGCGTGTGTTACCGTGATACACAACTTTGATGCACAAAACTTTTATCACAAGTGGATTCAGGATATTATCGGAGCTCAAAATGTGGAAACCGGCTATGTACCGAATGGTGCACCGTGGCAACCCGGTTGTGGCGGCGGTGTTGCCTGGGGAGCAGCAGTAAATATTATGCCCTGGGAGTTTTATGTGCATTACGGCGCTGTTGACATGCTGGAGGAGGCTTACGAGCCGATGAAAGAATACGTGCGCTACATGCAAACCTGGGTGGATGATGAAGGAATAATGTACTCGCAACGTGTTGGCCTAAATGGCAACGTTTTGCGGTGGTTCAACCTGGGTGACTGGGTTACACCGGGCGATCTTCCGGCAGATGAACTGGTACACACTTTCTATTTCTGGCGTTGTGCCGATATTACCGCAAAAGCTGCTGAGGTTTTGGGGAAAAGTAAGGAAGCGAAAAAGTATGCTGAGCTGGCAGAAGCTACCAAAGAAGCATTTCACAAGCGGTTTTTCGATGCAGAAAAAGGAACTTACGGAAACTCGGGAGCCAATATTTTTGCTCTGAAAATGGGTGTTCCTGAAGCTGAATACCAACGTGTGATAAAAGCGCTGAAGGAAAACATTAAAAAGAACAAAGGGCATTTGGATACCGGAATATTTGGTACGCAGTTTTTCTTTGAAGTGCTTACCGAAAATGGGATGCACGACCTGGCTTATGAGGCCATGAACAAAAAAGAGGAGCCCGGTTATGGTCGCTGGTTAACGCTGGGAGCTACAACAAGCTGGGAGCATTGGGATACCGGTGGCTCGCACAATCACCCGATGTTTGGTGGGGGATTGGTATGGTTGTATCGTCAGTTGGCAGGAATGCAGGCCGATGAGAAAATTCCGGGATACCGTCATATTATTTTTCATCCTCAACCGGTTGACGAAATGGAATTTGCCAAATATTACAACAAAACACCTTACGGAAAGGCCGGAATAAAATGGCAGCAGGATGAGGGGAAATTGAATGTTGATATTACTGTTCCGGTTGGTTGCACTGCAACAGTGATTTTGCCGACGACAGATTTTGTTGCCGATGGAAAAACGCTGAGTACCAATGCTGACGTGAAGATTGTTTCGCAAGCCCAAAACGAACTGGTGCTGGAAGTTGGATCGGGCACCTATAATTTTAGCAATTAATTGTAGTATAAATTAAAGCAGTCCTATGAACTGGAAAAAACTCATCATCACCATTTTTAGAACAGCAATTGGCTGGCACTTTTTGTACGAGGGAGTCGCAAAACTCGCTGATGGCAACTGGAGTGCTGCCGGATATTTATCAAGTTCTACTGGTCCATTATCGGGATTGTATCAGTGGATGGGCGGTTCTGAAAGCATCATGAATGTTGTGGATCCGCTGAATATGGCTGCTTTAGTTCTTATCGGTCTTGGGCTCACACTTGGTTTGGCAATTCGTATTTCGGCTGCTTCGGGCGTGGTTTTGCTATTGTTGTACTACTTTGCTCATCCGCCATTTGGAGGTTCCTTGCTGGCCAATACCGAAGGAAGTCTGTACATAGTAAACAAGAATGTGATTGAAGCGCTGGCCTTGCTCGTTTTGTTGGTTCTAAAAGAAAAAGGCTGGGGATTATATGCGCTACCCTTCTTCTCAAAGAAGAAAGAAACGGGTGGCGAATCGGCTTCCGTGAAATCCCGAAGAGAGGCGTTGAAAAACCTGGCCACGATTCCTGCATTGGGCGTTTTGGGATTGGGAGCTTTTAACGAAACACAAAAATTTGGTGTCGACACACTTTCGGGAGCGACCATAAAAGTCGGTGGAGCCGGTATAAAAGAACTGAAAGGTGAACTTCCGAAAGGAAAGATCGGGCCGCACGAAATCAGTCGTTTGGTGGCCGGTGGAAATCTGATCGGTGGTTGGGCGCACTCGCGTGATCTGCATTATGTGCCGTCGCTTTTTCGAGCCTACAACACTGAAAAGAAGATTTTTGAAACGCTGATGCTGGCCGAGGAAGCCGGAATTAATACCATCAATATCGGGTTTCCGACAAATGCCACCATGCAGAAGTATAAAAAGTTGACCGGCAGTAAAATTAAAGTGATCACGCAGGTGCACCCCGATGCGGAGAACAACGACTGGGTGGTGAATATTAATAAAGCCATCGATTTTGGTGTGGACATAATTCAGATTCAGGGGAACTGGTGCGACTGGCTGGTACGCGACAATAAACTGGATAAAATCGATTTAATGCTGAACCATATCCGCGAGCAGGGATACACTGCCGGACTGGCTTCGCATACGGTTGATTCGTTGATTGCCTGCGAGGAGCAGGGAATTATTCCCGATTATTACATGAAAACCATGCACCACGATAATTACTGGTCGGCACACCCGTGCGAGAATCGTTTCCCGTTTGAAGTGGATGGTAAAAAATATGCCGATCACAACCGTTTTCACGACAATTTGTTTTGTTTGTATCCGGATAAAACGGTTGAATTTGTTAACCGAGCCACTGTTCCGGTAATGGGTTTTAAAGTGTTGGCTGCCGGAGCTATTCAGCCCGAAGATGGTTTTAACTGGGCCTTTAAAAATGGTGCCGATTTTATATGTGTGGGTATGTTCGATTTCCAGGTGGTAAACGATGTGAATATCACCATCGATACGCTGAATAATCTACAAGGACGTACACGAAAATGGTATGGTTAAACTCTTTTATTGACTGCTTACAACCTGTGCAATTTCTTCCGTTGCAATTTGGTTTGGCGTTAAATCGCTAAGATCAACTTCAACGCGCAGAGCCCGTAAACCCGAAGCACCCACCAAATCTTCCAGTTCAACATCTTCAATATTGTTGGTCAGATATCCCTTTGCAATCATGTAATCGATGTACTTTTTATAATCTCTTATTTCATCGGCATGCGAGTAAATTATTGCGATTTTACCCGGCTGCGTTACACGTTCATTTGTTCCATTAATCAGCGCTTTATCAATACGTTTTTTGGTAATCTCGTAACGAATATTGTAGGCGCCGGCCACATCAAACTTCTTCTCATCCTGCCTGAAAGCAATGCTCAGCGGATTTGAATGAACCAGTATCAGTTGTGTAATATCGAGTTTTGTTGCCAACTGAGGTTGCAGCAATTTAATCCTGCGTGCAATTTTAACTTTTACCAGCAGTTGCCACAGCCTGATATTCTTCAAATAAATGTCGTTGTACTTTAATCCTTTTACCAGCGACTGGCCAATGTAAGCGTTGTATTCAATTCCATCGGTGCGGTATTTTTCAAAATAATGCGGGAAAACTTCCTGGGCTTTTTCCTGCTCGGTTTCAATTATTTCACTAACCTCTTCATTAATCAGGGTCAGGCTTTCCTCAAAATCCTTCCGTTTTTTGTACACCACATTCAGGTGCGGATCAAGCGAACTGAAATAATCTGTTACCGGTTCCTCAAGCTCCGAAAAACGTTCTTTTAGCAAGCGCAAAAACGGATCAACTTCTTTTGTGAGAAATTCAATTATTACAACTTCATCTCCGGCTTTTAGTCCGTTTTGTACCGTGTCGATATTTTGCTGGATATTAAAACAGATATCTTCAAGCAAAGGCATCTCTTTAATCTGACGGGCGTAGTCCAGAATTTCACGCGCATGTTTTAGTTGTTCGGTGAGGTCAGTCTGAATAGCCAGGTTGCGTTCCAGCGATGAGCCACGTACATCGGAAGCACCGTAAATAGGAACTACATCGTTGAAAACAATGGATTCAACCGCCGTTTTCCCACCGTTCTTATTTTCAGAAAGAAAGTGGCCAACGGCTTCGCGAAAACGCCACTCCACGGTTGGGTGAATAGCCGTGAACTGATCCTGGATTACCGCTCTTATCTTGTCGTTCCATTCTTCTTTCGATCGTTTCAGGGCCAGCGCAAATGTTGGGAAAACATCGTAAAGTCGCTTGATCTGCATCATGCTGATGCTGTTTGGTTTTGTGCAGGCGAACTCGAGCATCCCAACCGGCGTTTCGTCGATAAACAGCGGAACGATTGCGAGGCTTCTTATTCCTGCATCGATCAGATTCTGAATAACAACATCCTGCGGCAATTTTGTAAGATCAGGCGTGTTGATGATGCGGTTTTCGTTAAAAGCCTGTTCGTAGATTGTTCCCATGTACTGATCGCATTTTAGCTGAGTACGGGGAATAATGGTGTCCCAAATCAGGTTCAGATTCATGTTTGCATCTTCATCGGGAGCCACTGCCATTCCGAATTTTAGTTTCGGATTGTCGAACAAAGCACGCATCCGTTTTTGCAGCACTTCAAAACCTTCGTTTGTTTCAATCGTCTTTTTATCGAGCAAATCGGTTTTCAACTGCGAGATCACAAAATCCTGCGTAATATCAATCAGGTTGAAATGAATAAATCCGGAAAATTCAAAGTTCTCCAAGGGAATTATCTCGTTCCACACCGCCAGATCATCGGTATTATCAAGCAGTTTGGTAATATCTTCAGGTGTAACTTTTGTGTGCTTTTTTAATTCGCGAACCTGCACATAGTTGGTTGTTACATGCTTCCGAATGTATTTGATGTAGCCGTCTTTTGTGTCGGTAAGGCGATAGGTGAAAGGAAGATCAACGTCAATTTTATAGTTGTAAAATTTCTCCAGAATCAACAGGTAAGCCTGATATAATTTGGAAATCAGTGAGAGATCCTGCTCACCACTTTTGGCAATTTCCAATAATTTGTGCTCGCAACTTAGGCTGTTTTTTAGCAATTCGGTAGCAAAAAAAGGATCTTGCCCGATTGGAGCCGTACAAGCTTCCATGCTGTTTTGGTGACGTAAGGGATTTATTACAAACGCCATAAGTTGATTCACCAGATCCTGATTCTCATTCAGTATTGAAGTGTTGTGAATCGGCTTTTTTAACGCAGGAACTTTATTCAACGCATTCAGCGTACTTTTTGCCAGATCTTTCATCGGGTGATTAGCCGTCGATTCAATTCGCTCGATATCCTTTATCAGCATTTCAAAACTAAGAACTGAACTGAAGGGGATTTGGGAGAATGGGCAGCTAATCTGTTTATCTGTTTTCATCGGACTGTTTTCAAAAGAGTGAGTTATTCCTCTAAATGCTTTTGAGAATAACGTTTTAATACCTGTCAAGGTTTTGGTACATACAACTTTGTACCAAATTACGGAACAAAAATACGGCAAGAAAGAAAACAGGCAATCGGAATAGTTCTCCAATTGCCTGTTTGCCAGCGCTGAGTGCGATTATATGTACGTGAATAAATTCTGCCGACTCCTAATTTCTGAATCCGCTTTGTGGCACCTTGTTAAAGCGCCTGTTCATTTTGTGTTCACCATCAACGTAAATCTCCATCACATAACGCCCTTCCTTCAAATGCCGCAGGTCAAGCCCTGTTTGAGCATCTTTAATGTTGGTGTACTCGTGTGTTTCAATGTACTCGCCATCTTTTGTAATGCGCACTTTTAGTGTTGATGGTTTGTTGGTAGTAGTATAAATTGTGGCGTAATCTTTTACCATTCGTGGGTAAATATTTACCGACAGATGCGAGATGGTAGTGTCCACTTTAAAATCGTCGTCGGTTTTGAAAGCATAAAACTGTCCGTTCCCGCAGTCGCTTTCAAATAAATGAATCAGATTTCCTTCGGTATCTTTTAAACGCAAACGCCCGTAACCGGCATCTGCCAGAAACCAAAATTCCAGTCCTTCGCCGGCAGTGTCAATCAAATTCAGGAAATATGAACCTTCTTCCAGTTCCAGGGTGTCGATGTAAGTTGTGGCCGAATCGAGCATTTCGGGTGTTTTGGAATAAACGGTGTCGTAGCTGCTGCTAACAACATGTACCCAATTGTCTTCGGGTTTGTTGTTGGTCATAAATTCCACCACAAATTTCGATGGGATTGTTGGAATACTCTCAAATTCAACATTCATATTGTTATCGCCGTCCCATTCGTCTTCTTTACCGTTGGGTTCTTCCAAAATCACCGAAAAGGTATTTATGCCATCCTTCATATCGATTTCTCCCGGAAGTGCGATTATAGCGGCTTCATAAAAACCAAGGTTGCCCTTCCATTGAAATGTCTTCTCTTCAAATCCCTTGGTTGTATAAAGGATAGTCAGCTTTTTTAAATCGCTGCTGCCAAGGTTTCTGATTTTGATGAGCGGACTGAAACCGCGTGGATTAAATCGGTTGTAATTGTCTTTCAGGTTTGGAGCAATAATTTCTTCAATGGCTACATCGTTTTTGTTATTTGGTGCGGCATATTGGAACAGGTACGACGTGATTTGCTCGTGTGGCTGGTCTGTATTGTTCGCTGTAAACGGTTCCATATCCAGGTCGAGTTCGTGGCTCCCTTTTGTCAGAGGGATATCAACAACGTCGGGCACCTGCAAGTCGCCGGGACACCAGTATGCGCGGTCGAAAATCCAGGTTCCACCTTGCGGATAGAGCGGATTATTGCCGCAGTCTTTCCACATGTCTCGGTGGTCAATAACTTCCCCGTCAAACTTCAACTCGCGCCAACGGCTGCAAAACTCGCTGCATCCGCTAGGTTCGTCCATTCCGTGTCCGGTATGCTGAATGCGAAAACGGGCAAAATCAGCATTTTCTGCCGTGGTAACCGTTTTTGGAGCAAGCTGTTCTTCGATAGGATCTTCCGGATCGCCGTAACGGTAATTGTCCTCCCACATTTTTTCAACCGAAATAAAATCGGCCACCTGCGGGCCAAAAGTTATGTCGAAATCAAGGGTTAAATCCCAACCCAAATCTGGTGATTCGTAACCCGAGTGAATGTATTCAATCTCAACACTGTCGCGCAAAAATGCCTGAAAATCGGTAACATCAATACTCCAGGTGTAACTCCAGCCTTCTTTAAAGTTGCTTCCGTACGGAGTTAGCATTCGGCCAATTTCGTAGTTTACCATTTCGCCATTAACACCTCCTTTTCGCAGAATTTTTACGCGATCCATATAATCCCAGTGGGCAATGGCACGATCTTCCGGGTAGGCAAGTGTCAGGTTCAAAACAATTCTTCTGATCTTTTTTTCGGTTGAAGGAAATTCGCCCCACTTTACAAAGCTTTTCACGCCTTGAGACGGATCAGTGTTGATAAGGACTTTGTTGTGCGTGACTACATTTGTGGTTTGTGCCAGCAAGTGCTGAGCAGCAATTAGGAGTGTTAGAAATACAATTAGTTTTTTCATGGATTGTTCAAAGCTTAATTATTAAAAAAATTTAATAACACAGTAAAATTAGTAAAAAAATTAATTTACCCATTGTCGACGATACCGGCCTAACATTGCTTTTAGCTAAAAAAGAGCATATTATTTCAGGTTTGGATTCAGAATGTTCTGATTCCTATTTTTCTGCCAGTTGAATAATGTCTTTTGGTTTAATAATTACAGAATTATAGCCATACAATGTGCAGTTGATCATTGCTTTTCCAACTTGCGTGGTGTTAACCACTGCGTTTGGCGCCACGACTTTGAACAGGCGCACCAACCACATAAAATAATCGTAGATAAATTGGTAAGCTTTTGTTCGCGATTTTATTCCGCGCAAGGGAATGATAAAACCCGGCCGAAACATAAAAGCCTGTTTAAATCCAAGCTTGATCAGGTCGTTTTCGGTCTTTCCTTTTACCCGCGCCCACATCACTCTGCCTTTTTCTGATGAGTCAGTTCCTTCGCCCGAAACGTAAGTGATTGTCATCTCAGGATTAAGCGGAAATAGCTCGCGGGCGAGAACCAATGTATAATCGTAGGTGATCTTTTTAAAGTCGTTTTCTTTCATTCCAACCGAGCTGATTCCCATGCAAAGAAAACAGGCATCGAAACCAGAGAGTTGCGCTTTTACATTTGAAAAATCGGAAAAGTCTTGCTGGATGAGTTCTTCCAGTTTTGGGTGCGAGATATCAACCGGATTTCTGCCAATTATCAAAACCTTTTCAACCGACTCATGATCGAGACATTCCAGTAAAACACCTTTTCCCACCATTCCGGTGGCGCCTGTAATTATTACTTTCATATCATTCGGGTTTTAATTTCAAAATTACGATTTCGCTTTTGGTACCAACGCGCATTGGCGGTCCAAAAGTTCCCACTCCCTGCGAGGTGTAGATCCGTGTTCCTTTGTAATCGCCCAATCCTTTGTTGTATTTGTAGATCATGCCTACCACGAAATTGAATGGAAATAACTGACCGTTGTGCGTGTGCCCGGCCAGGTAAAGATCAACCCCGTGCTGATTGGCGAATTCAATACCATCGGGACTGTGATGCAGCAAAACCGTTGGTTTCCCAGGGAAGAGGTTCAACTCATCAAGAACGGAACGGATGCTTGGTCGGTTTCTTCTTTCCGGAATTTCCTGTTGGCTGTTATCGGCCCGCATGTGGTCGAGTCCGATAATTTGTATCTGGTTAAAATGCGTCACCTCGTTTTCCAAAACGGTAACGCCGATTTCGCGCAGGTTATCTTTTACTTCTTTTGCGCCCGAGTAACCGTCGTGGTTTCCTTCCACAAAATAAACCGGGGCATTCAGTTGTTTCAATGGCTCAAGACTTTCGCTGTTCAATCGGATCTTTCCATCAAAAAGATCGCCGGTAATAAATATCACATCCGGATTTTGGGCATTGGTTTTATCCACTATTTTCTGCAGGGTTTTCGGCCCCCAGAAATGCCCGATATGAATATCCGAAAGGTGAGCAACCGTAATCTTGCTGGTCAGGCCTTTCATCGGAATTTCTACTTCGCTAATCCTTCGGTACTGGGCGTTTATAATTCCTGCTCCGGTAACAAAAACAGCCAGCGACAGTGCGGAGATTCCCAGCAATCGGGGAACTGATTTTGTAAAAAGATTCACCAAATCGACAACCGCAACCGAAAGCAGAAGGTAGAGCAAAAATCCCATTACTATCGATGCCGCGATGTAAACCATATTGCCAAAAGCTGCTTGGGTATTGGTGGTTGTGGCAATGCCGGCAATCATAAAAGCAGTTAAGGCGCCAAAAGTTATATACAGGTAGCGCGCTTTCCGGATGTCGAAATAAAATGTAAATCGTTTGGCCAAGTACACATTTGCCCCAACCAGAAATGCGATAAATGCAATGAAAAATAACCAGGGAATAATCTGTCTCATGGCCTATTTAGTTTGTTGCATGCTTTTTACGGTTTTCAAAAGCAGCTTTTTGGGCATAAACGGAATAAACGAAGTCATTATTTTTTGAGCCGTTGTTAATCCTGAAACCACATTGATTTTTCCTTTTAACATCGCGTTGTATCCGGCTTCGGCAACTTTTCGCGCGCTTGCAGTTTTCTTGAACATCGCCGTTTTATCCATTCCCGATGAGGCGCCAAATTCGGTTTCGGTGGCTCCGGGCATCAGGTTGGTAACCGTAACATTTGTTTTGGCAAGCTCCTCAGAAAGTGCATTGCTAAAAGACGTTACATAAGCTTTTGTGGCAAAATAAACGGCTTGTAGCGGGCCGGGCATTAAACTGGCTGTTGATGAGGTATTCAGAATTTTGCCGGAGTTGCGTTCAACAAAATCGGGCAGGAATAAGCGCGTCATGGCGGTTAACGATGTAACATTCAGATTGATCATGTCCATGTGTTGTTCGTAATCCAGCTCGTGGAAAATACCCACTCCTCCAAAACCGGCGTTGTTAATCAGAATCTCAATTTCGATACCTGCCTGTTTAATTTCATCATATACTTCTTGTGGCGACTCAGGCAATCCTAAATCTTTCGCAATTACATAAACCTTTATCGCGTGTTTTTTTTCCAATTCCGTTTTTAATGTTTCCAGCTTGTCTTTGCTGCGGGCAACAATTACAAGGTCGCCCCCTTTTTCGGCATGTATGTGGGCCAGCTCCCGGCCAATTCCGGTTGAGGCGCCGCTTATTAATGCAACATTCTTCATTGTTCTAATTTTATGTAGCGTTTTCAAAACTTTAATATTAAACAAAATTATAGAGGGATTGATTAAGGAACACAACTTTTTCGGTGAAGAAATAATGAGGTTCGACCCGAATGGTCTTAAGATGTTTGTTGAACAAAACCGGCAAAAAATTCTTAACTTATTAGAATTAAAAATCTAAATCAACGGTAATGAAATCAATAGCTTTTGTAGTCACCTGTTTAATCCTCGTTTTTTCATTTTCGGCAAATGCTCAGGATGGCGCGCAGTTGTACGGGCAAAATTGTGCTTCGTGCCACGGTGCTAATTTGGGTGGTGGAAATGCAGCAAGTTTGGTTGACGGAATCTGGCAGTTTGGTGCCGAAGACGGTTATGTTTTCCGAAATATAAAATTTGGAATTGCGCATTTGGGAATGCCGTCGTACGCCGAAACGCTTAGTGATGGCGATATCAATGCGATCCTTTCTTACATCCGTGAATCTGAAAATAAAGTTGGGGCAACAAAGCCGCCAATTGCCAAAGAGATAGAAACGCTGGATTATAAAGTTGATGTGGAAATTTTTGCCGAAGGATTGGAAGTTCCGTGGGCCATCGATTTTATTGATGAAAATACAGCTTTGATTACTGAACGTCCGGGAAGGTTGCGAATAGTGCAGAATGGGAATTTACTTGATGAGCCGGTAAAAAACACGCCGGAAGTTTTAAACGAAGGGCAGGGAGGTTTGCTGGAAGTTGCAGTTGATCCGGATTACGCTGAGAATGGATGGATTTATCTGGCTTACAGTCATGTATTAACAAGTGGCTACGATGGAAACCGACCACCTGCAATGACAAGACTTGTTCGTGGTAAAATTGAAGATAACACCTGGACCAACGAGGAAGTATTATTTGAAGCACCTCATGAAACTTACCGAACTACACGCCACCACTATGGTTGCCGTATTGTTTTCGATCCGTGGGGACATTTATTTTTTGCCATTGGCGACCGCGGAGCCGGTTACCAGGCGCAGGATTTTACGCTACCAAACGGAAAAGTGCATCGCATTTATAAAGACGGAAGTATTCCGGCCGACAATCCATTTTTTAACGAGGAAGGTGCAGTAAAATCGTTGTTTTCGCTGGGTAACCGAAATATTCAGGGAATGGCCATTCATCCTCAAACAGGAGAATTGTGGGTAACCGAGCATGGCCCAATGGGAGGCGATGAACTGAACCTGATCGAGTGGGGTAAAAACTACGGTTGGGAAACGATAACATATGGAAAGAACTACAACGGAACGACTATAACTGAAGTGACACATAAGCCAGGAATGGAACAACCCAATTTGTATTGGCGGCCTTCGATTGCTGTTTGTGGTCTCGATTTTTATCGCGGCGACCTTTTCAGCAAGTGGAAAGACAAACTGTTGGTTGGTGCTTTAAAATACGAAGAGGTGCGTTTGCTCCAAATTGAAGGTGACAAAGTGGTTCACCAGGAGGTAATTGTAAAAAACCAGGGACGTGTGCGCGACGTGTCAACCGGGCCGAAAGGTGCTATTTACGTGGTGCTGAATAAACCGGGAACGGTAATTAAATTAACTCCGCAGTAAGAGGCCGAAAACGAATCTCACTTAATTAACAATATCGTCGAGTTTTGCCTGGTCGTTCATCAAATCGGCAATGGTGGTAGATTTCAGGTAAGCAATAATTTGGTTGTTCAGTTTGCCCCAAAAACCGCGCGATGCGCAAACACCTTGTCGTTTGCAGGTGTAGTTGTGCGAAAGACAGTCGACTACGCAAATGCCGGGTTCAAATGCATTGTGTACGTCGTAAATCGTAATTTCTTCGGGTTTCTGGGTCAGAATGTAGCCACTGCGTCTTCCGCCGGCTTTGCTTACTAAACCGGCAACTTTTAGTGAGTTGATAATATGATCGAGATACTTGTACGATATGTTCTGGTTAGCTGAAATATCTTTCTGATAGATTCCGATTTCCGGATCGCTCTTAGCTATTTCAAGAATAGCCCGCACACCATATCTCGTTTTCGTGCTAAATTTCAAGGTTTTTGGTTTTTATTTTACGAACTCATGTTTAAAAGCAAATGTAATAAAAACTTCATCATTCACTTTTATGGTTCCTAATACTTTTTTAGGCGGCTCGATATTAAAATCGGTTAGGTTGACTTTTAGCGATCCTTTTATCATGATTTCGGAGGAATCGCATTCGCTTATTTTGCACGGAACAACATACTCGTGTTTTTGTCCGGCCAGGGTAATTGTTGCATTAATGTCCCTTTTTTCAACGTTCTCCGAAAGTTTTTTTTCGGTTTTGGGTTCAATATCAATTTGTATAACAGGATATTCAGAGGCTTTAAGCAATTCCAGAAAATCTTTGCGCATGTGTTGGTTGCTGCCGGTAAATTCTTTCACCGGAACGATAACTTCCTGCTGCCAGTTAAAACGGTCGGATTGCTGGTTGTTGCTTACCAGCCGGGGCGCTTCGTGAATAAATTCGAAACGGTTGATGTTTGATGAGCCCTGAATAAGAACAAAATTGCTGCAATTTTCAGGTGTCTTTCCATTCGGGTTATCCGAGGCTGAAGCCCCAAAAATTGCGAAAGACAAGAAAAGCGATAAAAAGTAATATTTCAGCAAAGTTCGTTTCATGTAAGGAGTTTAGGAATGCCCGCAATAACCCGGGCATTCCATTTTTTTCAAACTGTCCAATTTAAAATGAAATGGCTGCTTCTAACACTACGCCATTAAATTTCCCTCCATCAATCTCTCCATGAGCAGGTCCATCATATTTTTGATTCACATAGTCGAGTTTTACAACTACGTTGTCGGTCATAAACCAGCCACCGCCAATGTTGGTGCGGTTAACTTCTGTGTCAAGACCATCAGAAACGTGGTTATAACGCGTTCCAACGTAGAAACTACCAATGCGGTATAATGCCTGAATAGCTGACTGTGTAAAGTCCTGGTCGGCACCACCTCTAATTCCGTTCATAGTTTCGTAAACTCCGAATACTTCAAGTCCTTTGTATTGTAAGAATACGTTAGCCATGTAGCTGTTCAATTTTGTTTGGCCACTACCCGGGCTCCATCGTCCTGAGCGGAAATTGTCGCCTTCGGCTGCAGCTGTTTGCATTACGTTGTAGTAACGGGCACCGGCACGGTCGCCATCCCACAAGTACGCACCACTGTGTCCGTCGGGAGCGTGGAAACCTGAAAATGATGCACGAACGCGCAAATCGTCGTTAATGTTTTTGTCGTACGCCAGTTTCCAGTTAAAAGCAAGGTCGTCGCCAATGTCGTTACCGCGGCCGTAGTTCATACGTCCGTTGTTTACACCTGCAACAGCAATAAAACCGTCTTTTCTGAACATGAATTCCATGCCCGGATTGCTGGTGTATGCATCCATAATCCAGTTACCCACAAATGGGTTGTTAATTACATTACCGTTGTTACTGCGGAAATAGTGCGCATCGCCGTAATCGGGCATCATAACACCTGCTTTAATGGTCAGGTATTGCATCAGTTTCTCACTACCTTTCAGGAAAGGCATGTAATCAATGATCAGGTATCCACCTTCAACCCAGGCCTCGTTATGGTGACGCGACGACATGTAGTTGTTAATGTACAGTTGAATACCCGGAGCCAAATCGGTTGTAATGCTCAGGTTCGCAGTTGGTAAATTGAAGTTATGTTTCAGATCGATCAATTCCACATCGGCTTCATGATCGAGTGCCTGCAACTGAATAGCAAAATCGCCTCCAACTTTAACTTTCACATTTTCGAAAGTCGTAGGATCAAGCTTGGCTTTTTCAAATTGTCCGTAAGCCACAGATCCGATAAGGAAGACTGTCAATAATAATGCTAACTTTTTCATTTCTAATTAAATTTTAAATGGTTATATATGAATTAAATATGTGGTGTGGTGTTAATTTGCTTTGCTGGTTTGCATGTTTTGTAGAACGATGTCGAAATGGATAACCACTTCGTCGCCGGTTTTTAGGGTTCCCATCATTGCTGTTGGCGGATCAATGCCAAAATCGCTCATTTTTACCGGAATCTTGCCGCTAACTTTAAACTGGTCGGCTTGTGCTTCATCTACCGAAAACTCAAGCTCAACTTCTTTTTCTTTACCCGCAATCTGCAGTTTACCTTTTGTTTTGGTAACCGATTTTGTGGCTGCCGAAATGTTTCCGTCCGAGCTAAAACTGATCTTCGGATGATCATCAGAATCGAGTGCTTTGTGCGCTTTGTTGTCCATAATTTTGTTATGGGCTTTAATGCTTTCGGCTACACACGAAAAGTTGATGGATTCGATCGAAATTTGCTGATTTTCGTCTGCCGAAGCCGACACCAAACAGTCGTAATCTCCAACCTCCATTTCCCAGTCGTGAATCGATGATGTTCCTGTTACCATCAGTTTACTGTTGCTCTCATTTTGTTGGTAGCTTACTTGAGCTACGGATAAGTTACTTGCCAGAAGAATAGCAAATAGGCTTATAATCAATTTGTTGTACGGTTTCATTTTTTTCATAACTACTAAAACTATATGTCCTATAGAAAAACTAGGATAAAGATAAATAAAGAAATATTTCACGAATCATGACCAATGTCAGATTTGTTAATTTTTGCTAAAAAAATAGCTTCTTCTTAATGTTTAGTTTACAATGAAAATAGGATAGGATTATCCATTGGTGAGTAACTTTAATAACCCCACTTCGTTAATAAATTGAGGCTGTGATAAATAGATTAAACGATGAGGTTTTTGTTTTTAATTTTTGGCTTAATAACAGCAGTGGAATGTAGTTCGCAAAACGATGCATTTTTTAACGAGCGCCGGAAAATGGTAGAAGTGCAGCTTAAAAACCGGGGAATTAAAAACGAGTCGGTTTTAGATGCATTTCGGGAGGTTCAGCGGCATGAATTTGTTTTGCCCGAATATATGAAGTGGGCTTACGCCGATGGTCCTTTGCCGATAAACGAAGGACAAACCATTTCGCAACCGTACGTTGTTGCTTACATGACCGAGGCTCTGGAACTTCAACGAACTGACCGCGTTTTGGAAATTGGAACCGGCTCGGGCTACCAGGCAGCTATTTTGTCGCAATTGTGCGATTCGGTTTTTACCATCGAGCTTTTTGAGGAGTTAAGCAAATCGGCCACAGAGGTTTTCCGGAAACTGGAATACAATAATATATATAGTAAGGTTGGCGACGGTTATTTGGGCTGGCCCGAAAAAGCGCCTTTCGATGCTATAATTGTCACCTGCTCGCCGTCGCATGTGCCCGAACCGTTGCAAGAGCAGTTGGCTGAAGGTGGCCGAATGATTATTCCGGTGGGAGCAGGGAACATACAAAAGCTGGTTCTGCTGCAGAAAAAGAAAGGAAAGATCAGGAAGAAAGATGTGTTGCCTGTACGTTTTGTGCCGATGCTTGATGAGCGGGGGGAGAAATATTAATTGAACCACAGTAGTCACATAGAAAACAGTAGGTATTGTTAGCACTGTTAAATTGTTTTATTGTTAAATTGTAAAACTGAATACTGCGACTGCAAACTTTCTTTCCCCTTCTGAAATCTAAAATCTAAAATCGTTAATCTTCATTCGTTATTCTCCTTCCTTCTGCCTACTCATTCACTCAATTACTCATTCAGGTTACTAATGCTAAATTGTTCTATTGAGAAATTGTAAAACTGAAAACTGCGACTGCAAACTTTCTTCCACATTCACTCAATAACTCATTCACTATTTCTTCTTCGACTTTACTTCGGATAACATACCAATAATCTAATATTCCCCTTTCCTGCAATCCATTACTGTTTGTTACAAAGCGCCAAACTTCATAATCCAGCCGTCGCTTCTGGTGTTGGCTTCTTCTTGTGTTCCCGGGCCAATTACTACAAAACCACCATCGGAACTGTTTATAATGCGCGATGCATTATCGTTATTAAAATGCAGGTTCAATAATTTTTCGTTTAGCTCATTTCCATCCGGGTCGATATTTAATAACCATGGGCCAATTTTTCCGAGAAACGACGTGGCTTTAATTCCGGCAACCATAAAAGAGCCATCGGGGCGAATTGTAAGGGCATTTCCACCTTCCGAACCTTCACGGTCTACACTTTTGGTCCACAAAATCTCGCCGCTTGCATCAATCTTGTTCAAAACCAGGTCGTAATCAAAAATGGGATCGGCCGAGTTAATATCGTTTAAGCATTTTCCGTTCCAGCCAACAATCATAAAAGCACTGTCGGAGGAACAACAAATACATTCGGGCCATACCTTTTGGTTGGGCGTTTTAATCCACGAATACCATTTGGCTTTTCCCAAATAACTGAGGCGTACGGCTACAATGTCGCAATTGTTTTTGCCGGTTTCGCTAACCTGGGCGGCAAGGGCATAATCGCCGTCCGGCAGTCGTTTTATCGCCCGGGCGCACCCCGACATGTTGGTCATCAGTAATCTTTCCATAGTAAACTCGCCATTTTCATTCAGGGTGGCCATTAAAACTTTAGGATCGTCGGCGGTTTCGCTTTTCGAGCCGGCAATGGCAAAGCGGTTTTCAGGCAGCGAAATAATATCTTCAACCGACAAGTATTCGGCATCTAATGTTTTTTCCCACAATTTCGTTCCGTTTTCATCCAGTCGTACCAAAAGACAACTTTCTTTTTCACCATCGAAAGAAGTGCCCAGCAAAACATAGCTTTTATCGGTGAGCTGAGTAATGCGTTTCGGAATTTCCTTTTTTTCTGTTCCAACGGTTTTTGTCCAAAGCGTATCGCCATTTTCGGCAAAACGAACCAGCTGAAAATCGAAGGAGTGGCCTGCAACTTTTATCGCGCCGGCAATAGCGTAACCTTTGTTGGCGTCTTCAATAATATCGGTATAAAAGTCGCAGCCCCTGGTGCCTGATTGTTTTTGCCACTGGGGTTCGGGTATTTGCGCGAGCGAATATACGAGGCCGGCAAAGAAAAAAACGATGGTGTAAATCAGAGTTTTTTGCATGTTATTAGTTGTCGATTGGTTATAGCGGAATTCATCGATTGCATGCAATGGCGGATAGCGCGTTTCCGAATAATCGGTTTCATGTCTTTATACCCAAAATGCTGAGAATGGGTTTCAGCAGATTTATAATGTGTGCCGGGAAAATTAAAAATCAGGGTTTTGAGAACGGTCAACTTTCACTAAATTAGCAAAAGCAAAATCAAATCACATGTTGAAAATCAAATCGTTCCTCACCTTATTTGCAGCAATTTTATATTTGTCGGCCTTCGCGCAGCAAATCGATCCGTCGCGGCAATGGAGTATGTACCGAGGCAATTATATTTCCGGCTATTTGGATAATGCCAACCTGCCCGAAACGTGGGATGCCGCAACCAATAAAAATATTGCGTGGCAAACGGCCATTCCAGGTTTGGGGCATTCGTGCCCAATTGTTTGGGGCGATAAGATTTTTGTAACAACAGCTGTTAGCGAGCAAGATGGTGGAGATGTAAAAACCGGTATTTACGGATCGATAGGTTCAGTGCCCGATAGCTCGATGCATTATTGGCGGGTGTATTGTGTGAATAAAAATTCGGGAAAGATTGAGTGGGAAAAAACCTCGTACACTGGTATTCCCGAACAAAAACGCCACCCCATGTCGTCGCACGCCAATTGTACGCCGGCCACAAACGGCGAGTTTGTCGTGGCCTTTTTCGGATCGGAAGGACTGTATTGTTACGATATGGATGGAAACCTGCAGTGGTCGAAAGATTTTGGTGTTTTAAAATCGTCCTTCTTTTTGGTGAAGGAAGCCGAATGGGAATTTTCAAGTTCGCCGCTTATTTATAAAAATGTGGTGATCATTCAGTGCGATGTGCAGGAAAATTCTTTTGTGGCGGCTTACGATATAAAAAGCGGCAAACAGCTTTGGAAACAAAATCGCGATGAATATCCCGGCTGGTCAACTCCAAATATTTATTCTGATGGCAAAAAGGATATTGTTGTGGTGAACGGATATAAACACCGGGGAGGCTACGATTTTAAAACCGGTAAAGAAATATGGCGAATGGCCGGGGGAGGAGATATTCCGATTCCGTCGCCGGTAATTGGTGAAGATTACATTTATTTTAACAGTGCCCACGGCAAGGTTTCGCCGGTTTTTGCCATTCAGAAAGATGCGGTGGGCGATATTACATTGCCTGAAAGAGCGACCTCGAATGAATTTGTAAAGTGGGCAAAACTACGTGGTGGCTCGTACATGGGAACGATGTTATTGTACGATGATTACCTGTATAATGCGCGTTGGAACGGTCGGCTTACCTGCTACAACGCCGAAACCGGAGAAGAAATGTACTCCGAAAAAGTTGGGAGCGGAAATAGTTATACATCGTCGCCGGTGGCTGCCGATGGAGTGATTTATATAACTGATAACGATGGCAATATGTATGTTGTAAAAGCGGGTCCTGAATATGAACTTTTAGCGACGAATAAATTGGAACAAACGGTGATGTCGACACCGGCCATTACCGACGGATACCTCCTGGTGAGAACGGCCAAAAATCTCATCGCTATTTCTAAAATGGAATGATGAATTTTAAAAAGTTTTAAATTCGCTTAACCTTGGAATGAAGCATTTTTCAAAACTCAGGAATTTGTATACTTTCGTCGCTTATTTAGAAATTTAAACATGTGGATTAAACTATCCAGACTAATCCTTAGGAATCGAATCCTCTTTCTTTCAGTTTTGGCTGTTATTACCGTCTTTCTGGGATATCATGCACGAAAAGTGGAGATGTCGTATGAGTATGCGTCGTTGTTGCCAAAGAAAGATCAGGCCTATAAAGATTATCAGAATTTTGTAAAAGTTTTTGGTCAGGAGGGGAACCTGATCATTGTTGGTGTGCAGGACACAAATTTTTTCCGTCTCGATCATTTTAATGCATGGAAATCGCTGTGCAGTGATTTGAAAAAAGTGGATGGCGTTGAAAATTTGCTTTCGGTATCGAACACCTACAACCTCGAAAAAAACAAGGACGAAAAGAAATTTGAAGTTGTAAATACCTTTCCGGATACGATTACAAGCCAGGAACAGCTGGATGAATACGTGGCCGAATTTAAGCGGCTGCCGTTTTACCGCAAGCTGGTTTATAACGACGAAACCGACACGTATTTGCTGGCTATTACGGTAAATAAAGATAAAATGGCAAGCAAGGAGCGCGAAGACCTGGTTGCCGGAATTCAGGAGGTTTGCCATAATTTCGAGCAAAAAGAAGATGTTAAGCTTCATTACTCGGGCGTACCTTACATCAGGGTAGTGAACTCGGTAAAAATCAAACGCGAGTTGTACATGTTCAGTGTGCTGGCGCTGCTAATTTGTATCGTGGTTTTATTCCTGTTCTTCCGGTCGTTTAAAGCTGTTTTTGTTCCGGTGCTCATTGTAATTGTTGGCGTAATCTGGGCCATGGGGATGTTGTCGCTGTTTGGCTACAAAATCACCTTGTTATCCGGAATGATCCCGCCGTTGCTGATCGTTATCGGAATTCCGAACAGTATTTACATGCTGAATAAATTCCACCACGAATACGTTAGCCACGGAAATAAAATAAAGGCGCTGCAGCGTGTGATCATAAAAATTGGTAACGCTACCTTTTTAACCAACCTTACCACGGCTTCGGGTTTTGCTACCTTTATTATTGTAAAGAGCGATATTTTGCGACAGTTCGGTATCATCGCCTCGTTGAATATTCTGGGGCTTTTTATCCTTTCGCTGTTGCTTATTCCAATTATATTCAGTTTTATCGGAGCGCCGTCATCGCGCCACGTTGGTCACCTCGATAATAAAATTGTGACTACGATAATCCGTAAACTGATGCACATTACCCAAAATTACCGCAAGGTGGTTTATTTTGCTACCATCGGTATAATTGTGGTAAGTATTTACGGAATTACCCTGATGAAAAGTTCGGGTTACATGCTCGACGATATTCCTGAAGATGATCCGGTGTATGTCGATCTGAAATTCTTTGAAAGCAACTTTAACGGCCTGATGCCTTTGGAAATTATGGTTGATACCGAAAAACCACAGGGTGTTATGCAGCTAAGCACTTTCCAAAAAATAGAGCAGTTGGAAGAGCGCCTGGCCGAATATCCTGAACTGTCGGCATCAATTTCCTTGCTTAACCTGTTGAAGTTTGCCAAGCAGGCGTTTTATAATGGGCATGAGCGCTACTACAGTGTACCCAATAACCGCGAAAAAAACTTTATTCTGCAATATGCGTCAACCGGCGAAGAGAATGCTGGATTATTGCATTCGTTTATGGATAGCACCCGGCAAACTACCCGAATCAGCATCCGGGTAAAAGATGTGGGCACCAAAAGAATGGAAGAACTGTATACCCAGTTTAATGCCGATATCGACTCGATATTTCCTGCCGACAAATACAATGTAACCGTTACCGGTTCGAGTATCATTGCGTTTAAAGGAAACCAATATTTATTAAAGAACCTTTTTTCGAGTTTGGGGCTGGCAATTTTGCTGATCTCGACGTTTATGGCCATCATGTTCTCGTCGTGGAGAATGGTGATTTTATCGCTAACTCCAAACATTATCCCGCTGATTTTTACGGCGGCGGTGATGGGGTTTACGGGAATTCCGATAAAGGCGTCAACTATTTTGGTGTTCAGTATCGCCTTTGGTATTTCGGTGGATAATACGATTCACTTTTTGGCCAAGTACCGGCAGGAGCTGAACATGACCAACTGGGACATCCGAAAATCGGTTGTAATTGCCTTAAAAGAAACCGGCGTAAGTATGTTATACACTTCGGTGGTGCTGTTCTTTGGTTTCGGAATTTTTACCATTTCCAATTTCGGAGGAACGCAGGCCATGGGAATTTTAGTTTCGCTGACACTGTTGGTAGCGGTAACATCAAACCTGGTGTTGCTGCCATCGTTGTTGTCGGGTCTTGAGCGCATTACCACAACCGAGGCCTTTAAAGAACCGCTGCTTCATATTTACGACGAGGAAGAAGATATTGAACTTGACGACCTTGAAATTGTTCCTGATGACGAATTAAATCTGGGAAACTGATGTATACCGTAGAAGAACTTCAAAACAGAGTGAGTGCCGAAATTGAAAAGCGCTCGAAAGAACTGCTCGATAACCAACCGGTTGAACTGTACGACCCTATAAAATATTCGCTCGATATGGGCGGAAAACGTTTACGTCCGGTGTTGGTTTTACTGGCCTTCAATATGTTTTCTGAAGCTATTGAAAAGGCCATGCCGGCGGCAGTTGGTATTGAAGTCTTCCACAATTTTACGCTGCTTCACGATGATATTATGGATAAAGCGGATGTGCGCAGAAGCCGTCCAACCGTTCATAAACAGTTCAGCGAAAATGCAGCAATTTTATCCGGCGATGCCATGGCTTTTCAGTCGTACAGGTATTTTCTTGAAGAACGATCGGAAGCGCTTCCCGAAGTTTTGGAGGTATTTAGTAAAACCGCTTTGGAAGTTTGCGAGGGGCAGCAATTCGACATGGATTTTGAACAGCGAATGGATGTTACTGAAGCGGAATACCTGGAAATGATCCGTCTGAAAACGGCTGTTCTGTTGGCTTGCAGTTTAAAGGTTGGCGCACTTTTAGCTAACGCTCCCAAAACGCTGGCAAACCAACTTTATGATTTTGGCATTAACCTGGGGCTGGCTTTCCAGTTGCAGGATGATTTGTTGGATACCTTTGGCGACCAGGCTGTTTTTGGTAAACAAATTGGTGGCGATATCCTGGCCAATAAAAAAACATTTTTGCTGATCAATGCTTTGGCAAAAGCTTCGGAAAATGAAAAAGCAACGTTAATAAGCTGGATTGAAAAAACGGACTTTGATCCGAAAGAAAAAATTGCTGCCGTTACCGATCTGTATCAGTCGATAGGCGTGAAAAATATGGCCGAAGAGAAAGTAAATGACTTTTTTAACAGCGCTATCCACATTTTAGATGATTTAAATGTGCAGGATGTTGTAAAACAGCCACTTCGAAACCTCGCACACAAAATGCTTACCCGTAAGCATTAAAGCCCGTCAACTAAGTTAAATTATCACACAAAAGCCAAATGCAATCTTGCATAAAAACAAAACAATGCTAAATTTGTTGGGTCTATAAAATTTTAACGAAAAACGGGTTAAACCGGACTTAAATCTAATCCAATATGGCTCAGAGCATAGGAAAAATATTGCAGGTTATCGGACCTGTAGTGGATGTTAGTTTCGATAGCGAAGGCAGCGAACTTCCTTCAATTTACGATGCACTTGAAATTCCCCGCGAAGGCAAAGAAAGTTTGATAATAGAGTGTCAGCAACACATTGGCGAAAATACAATTCGTTGTGTAGCAATGGACTCAACGGATGGATTACAGCGAGGGACGGCGGTAAATGCTTTGGGTAGTCCGATTACAATGCCAAAAGGAGAGATTGCACTTGGTCGCTTGCTGAATGTAGTAGGTGATTCGGTTGACGGATTGGAGCAATTGCCAAAAGAAGGTTTGAATATTCATAACGAACCTCCGAAATACGAAGATTTAACAACAGAAACAGAAGTTTTATACACCGGTATTAAGGTAATCGACCTGATTGAGCCTTATGCAAAAGGTGGTAAAATTGGTTTGTTCGGTGGTGCCGGTGTGGGTAAAACCGTATTGATCCAGGAGTTGATCAACAACATTGCGTTGGCTCACTCGGGATTATCGGTGTTTGCGGGTGTTGGAGAACGTACCCGTGAAGGAAACGACTTGCTTCGAGAGATGATTGAAGCCAACATCGTAGATTACGGTGAAGACTTCAAAAAATCGATGGAAGAAGGTAGCTGGGACCTTTCGAAAGTAGACCCTGAAAAATTGAAAAAATCGAAGTTGGCCATGGTATTTGGTCAGATGAATGAGCCACCGGGTGCACGTGCTCGTGTTGCGCTTTCAGGATTAACAATTGCTGAAAGTTTGCGCGATGGTGACGGTACTGCCGGAAGTGGACGTGACATTCTTTTCTTCGTCGACAATATTTTCCGTTTTACACAAGCAGGTGCTGAAACTTCGGCGCTGCTCGGTCGTATGCCATCGGCAGTAGGTTACCAGCCAACGCTGGCTACTGAAATGGGTGTGATGCAGGAACGGATTACTTCTACTAAAAATGGTTCGATTACATCGGTACAGGCGGTTTATGTGCCTGCGGATGACTTGACCGACCCTGCACCGGCAACAACATTTGCGCACTTGGATGCAACAACTGTATTGAGTCGTAAAATTGCTGAGTTGGGTATTTATCCTGCGGTTGACCCGCTCGATTCTTCTTCACGGATTCTTACTCCTGAAATTGTTGGCGATGAGCACTACAGCTGCGCACAAGATGTGATTATGTTGCTACAACGCTACACCGAATTGCAGGATATTATCGCAATTCTGGGTATGGACGAACTTTCGGAAGAAGACAAGTTGGTAGTTCACCGTGCACGTCGTGTTCAGCGTTTCCTTTCGCAGCCGTTCTTTGTTGCTTCGGCATTTACCGGACTGGAAGGAAAACTGGTTTCGATTGAAGATACCATCAAAGGTTTCAGAATGATTATGAACGGCGAGGTAGATAAATATCCTGAAGCTGCATTTAACCTTGTTGGTACTATTGAAGAGGCCATTGAAAAAGGTGAAAAATTGTTAGCTGACAACTAAAATCAGAAAGGAAAATCATGCATTTAGAAATAATTACACCGGATAAAAAGGTATTTGAAGGAGATGTAAGTCTGATTCAACTACCCGGAAGTAAAGGTGGTTTTGAGATACTTAAAAACCACGCTCCGATAATTTCAACACTTGAAAAAGGTGTTTTGAGGATTAAAGAAACCAACGGAGAAGAGCAGCAATTTGAGGTTGATGGTGGTGTAATTGAAAATAAAGCAAATAAAATTATTGTATTGGTTGAATCGACATAGTACAATAATTATAAGATAGTTGAAGAGTCCCCGCAGAAGTTTTCTGCGGGGATTTTTTGTGTGATCAATTCGAGTTCTCCAAAATTTCAATATCTTCGATACTTTGGAAAAAATGAAGGTCAAATTTCTGGTAATACGTTTTAGCTCCATTGGCGACATTGTTCTTACAACGCCGGTTGTTCGTGGATTGAAACAGCAGGTGGAGAATGCTGAAGTGCATTTTGTTACCAAAAAGAAGTTTGCCTGCCTGGTTTATTCCAATCCGCATATCGATAAAGTTCATTTTCTGGAGGATAATATGGGAACGCTGATTCACGAATTGGCGAAAGAAAACTACGACTATATTATCGATCTTCATAACAATTTTAGGAGCAACAAAATAAAGCGCAGGCTGAAAATGCAGTCGTTCGCGGTGAATAAAATCAATTGGGAGAAGTTCCTGATGATTCGTTTTAAAATGAACCGTTTGCCCGATGTTCACATTGTTGATCGGTACCTGGAAACGCTTTCGGTTTTTGATGTGAAAAAGGACAATGAGGGGCTCGATTATTTTATCGATGAAACCACTTCGTTTAAGCAGGATGATTTGCCCGAGCCTTTTCAGAATGGGTATGTGGCGTTTGTAATTGCCGGGACTTATTTCACAAAAAAACTGCCTGTTCACAAGGTCAGCGAAATATGCCAGCAGATTCCGTATCCGGTAATTTTACTGGGCGGCAAAAATGAATACGACGAGGGTGAAAAGGTGCTTTCGCAGTCGAAAGGAAATGTGCTGAACTTTGCCGGAAAGATATCGCTAAATCAGTCGGCTTCGCTGGTGCGCGACTCGCGTTTGGTATTAGCCAACGACACCGGATTGATGCACATTGCAGCGGCCTTTAAAAAGAAGATCTATTCGTTTTGGGGGAATACCATTCCTGAGTTTGGAATGACGCCCTACCAGCCCGGCGAGTCGTCGGAAATTATGCAGGTAAACGATTTGAAATGCCGTCCCTGTTCCAAGTTGGGTCATCATAAATGCCCGAAAAAGCATTTTAAATGTATGGAAGATATCGATATTGAAAAGGCTGTTGAGTGGATAAATAAAAACTACTAGCAAGTCGACCTGGAGCTACGTTACGTCATGCTGAATTTATTTCAGCATCTCTCTTTTTTAGAGATTCTGAATCCGTCATCTAACGGACGGAATGACGTACCCGAAATTTGAGACTTGACTTTACACTAGTAGCCACACTGCTGTGCTTTTTTCTGAATAGAAATTAATTCGTATTTTCCATCCCATTCTGTGTTGTACAATCAAAAAACTGCAATAAATGAAACGTCGTTCCTTTTTTAAAACAACCGCCCTTGGTGGTTCTGTGGTGGCTTTAAGTGGTGTAACTGCTTGTGTTCAGGAAACAAATACGCCTGCCGAAGTTGATCTGGCTTCATTCGATCTGAATGAAACATCGGCATTGGAGCTTCAGCAAAAAATGGAGTCCGGAGAACTGACAGCCGAAAGTATCTGTAAAAAATACCTCGATCGTATCGCCTTGGTCGATCCGCATTTAAAGTCGGTAATCGAACTAAATCCCGATGCTTTGGAAATTGCCAAAAAGCTGGATGAGGAACGAAAAAACGGATCAGTTCGCGGTCCTTTGCATGGCATTCCGATAATGATAAAAGACAATATCGACACCGGCGATAAAATGCAAACCACTGCCGGATCGCTAGGTCTGGAGGGAAATGTTGTTGAAAAGGATGCATTTATTGTAAAAAAATTACGCGATGCCGGAGCTGTGTTGCTGGGAAAAACCAACCTCAGTGAATGGGCGAATTTCCGTTCTACTAACTCTTCAAGTGGTTGGAGCGGACGAGGCGGGCAGGTACGAAATCCCTTCTGTCTCGATCGTAGTCCGTGTGGTTCAAGTTCAGGAACCGGGGCCGCTGTTTCGGGGAATCTTTGCACGATTGGTATAGGAACTGAAACCAATGGTTCTATTGTTTGTCCGTCAGGGATTAATGGTGTTGTAGGTATTAAACCAACGTTGGGGACTTGGAGTCGACAGGGAATTATTCCCATTGCGCACAGTCAAGATACAGCCGGACCGATGTGCCGCAATGTTACTGATGCGGCAATTTTATTAGGTGCTTTGGCCGAATTCGATCCGAACGATGCTGAAACGCATTTGGAACAAGGTAAAATTTACGATGATTATACTTCTTTTCTAAAGTCGGATGGATTAAAAGGGAAGCGAATTGGGATTGCTTCGCAAATGATTCCATCGCATGAGAAGTTAAAGGGATTGTTGAAAGATGCCGTTCAGGCGATGCAGAATAGCGGGGCAGAGTTGGTCAAGGATTTGAAATTTGAAACAAACAGGAAATGGGGAAACCCTTCTTACGAAGTGCTGTTATACGAATTTAAAGCCGACCTGAATAAATATTTGGAGGAACATCCATCTGCCCCAAGAAAATCGCTGGCAGAACTGATTGAGTTTAACAATGCCAATGCCGACAAAGAGATGCCGTGGTTCGGGCAGGAGATTTTTGAAGCGGCACAGGAAAAGGGTGATTTGAATTCGGAAGAGTACTTGCAAGCGTTGGAAGATTCAAAACGTTATGCAGGAAAAGAAGGAATAGATGCCTTGATGGATGCTCACAATCTGGATGCGATAATAGCACCGACAAACGGCCCGACATGGAGTATCGATTGGGTAAATGGCGACAGTTTTACCGGAGGCAGTTCGTCACCTGCAGCAATTTCAGGCTATCCGAATATTACGGTGCCCATGGGATTTGTTGAAGGTTTGCCGATTGGACTTTCATTCTTCGGTCGCGCCTGGAGCGAACCTGTTTTACTTGAAATTGCCTATGCCTTTGAACAAGCCACCCAACATAGGAAAGCTCCGGATTTCAAAAAATCGTTAATGGGATAAAACTCTTCTACCTAATTGTTGTTTAAGAAACCTGCATTGGATATCAGCAATCAATTTTAGCGAATAGTATTCTTTGCACAGTCTTTTAAGGCGGTGATACAATGTAGTTGAGTCTATTTGATTTTTGAGGATTTTTGTAAAATAGAAAGTACAAAAATCCTGAAAAATCTCAGGTATTCTTTTTGTTTTTACCACCGCTCTAAAGAACGGTGCAAAAATTATTTTGAATAGGTTCTGAATTCATCGAAAGAAATCTCGCAAAAAATTTTGCGTTATCTTTGCAGCAAATTTACAGGTATGAAGGAGCGATTATTCGGGAAAACATTAGGGGAACTGCAGGAGTTGGTTGTAGAGCTGGGATTGCCAAAATTCACTGCAAAACAAATAACAGATTGGCTGTATAAAAAGCAGATCAGTTCGATTGAGGAGATGACAAACCTCTCGAAAAAAGCCCGTGAATTGCTGGATGAGCGCTTCGAATTTGGCTTAACACCTTATACAAAAGTAAGTGCCAGTATTGATGGTACGCGAAAATACCTGTTCCCGACAATCCAGAATAAATTTATCGAAACCGCGATGATTCCTGAACGCGACCGTAAAACGGTTTGTGTGAGTTCGCAAGTGGGCTGTAAAATGGGGTGCCTGTTTTGTTTTACCGCCAAACAAGGTTTTCAGGGGCAACTTTCTGCCGGCGAGATCATCAACCAGATTAAAAGTATCGACGAAGTTGAAGAGGTGAGCAACATTGTTTACATGGGAATGGGCGAACCTTTTGATAACCTGGAAGAAGTTCTTAAAAGCCTTGAAATCCTTACTTCGGAATGGGGATTTGCAATGAGTCCGCGACGGATAACTGTTTCAACAATTGGTATCATTCCCGGAATGTTGACTTTCCTGGAAAAAAGCGAGGCGCACCTTGCAGTGAGTTTGCACACTCCTTTCCACGAAGAACGCCAGAAAATTATGCCGGTTCAGGTGGCTTATCCGATTGAGGAAGTGGTTGAAGAAATTAAAAGCTGGGACTTTGGGCGTCAGCGCCGTGTGTCGTTCGAGTACATTTTGTTTGAAGATCTAAATGACTCACAGAAGCATGTGGATGAGTTGGCCCGCTTACTAAGTGGTTTAAAATGCCGCATTAACCTGATTCGCTTTCATCCGGTGCCCGGAACACCGCTTAAAAGTCCGGGAGAAGCAACCATTCAGCGTTTTAAAGATGGCCTCAATAAAAAGGGAATTCTTACCACTGTTCGTGCGTCGCGTGGCGAAGATATTTATGCTGCCTGTGGTTTGCTGTCTACCAAGGAGTTGGTGAAGTAGACTTTGGGCTATTATACTGGGATATTTTTGAGCAAACACGCAACTTTAACAGAGAATACTCCATCATAAAAGAAACAACATTTACAATGAAACGAGCAAAATTGATACTTGTCTTTTTTGTGGCGAGTCTGCTATTTAGTGCCTGTGATGATGACTGTAATTGCGACAGTAAACTTGTTGGACAGTGGGAGGTTGATGATTTTATGTCTGTTGAATCGGCTGTCTACCCCAAAGATGATAATTACAATCCGCTTATTGAGTTTAATGGTGACGGGAGTTACAATATAGCATTGGATGTAAATATCTGTGGAGGTGATTATTCTTTGAATTCAACTGATAGTATCAGCATTTCCGGGGCGGGTTGCACAAAGATTTGTTGCGATAGTGAATTTTCAAAGAAAATTGCGACAATGCTACCTCAGGTTTCTGCCTATACAGTTGACGGAGATGAACTCCGCTTGTCGGTTGACGGGTGGGGATGGATGAATTTAACCCGAGTGTCAGAGTAATTCTGCCAGGCTAAATTTCTCCTTTAGTTGCACGCCTTTTTCTGTTTCCTGTACCGAAGCACATTCCGTATAGTAGTCGTGCTCGAAAAATAAAATGTAGTTATTTTCAGCAGCTTCTTTCAAAAATTTTCCTTTCTCTTCCATAACCTGCGCCGGATCAAGATCGTAAGCTGAAATCCACAGCAAAGGAATGTTTGCGGCAGTAGTAAACAGATCTGATGTATAAACAAAAGAGTGTTTTTCGGTGTGAAGGATAGGTAGCATTTGTCCCGGCGTGTGACCATCGAACATCCTAATTTCAAAACCAGGAAGAAATTGACCTTCTTCTTCAATCAATTGTAATTTTCCCGAATCCATCATAAAATCCAGCACCGGGCGATTAAATGCTGCCCGTTCGCGGGGATTCGAAATTTTAGCATGTTCCCACTGCTCTTTGCTGCTCCATAATGTTGCATTCGGAAAGGCAAGCTCCAGTTTCCCGTCAACATTTTTAACGGCTCCGGTGCAATGATCCCAGTGCAGATGCGTAAAAAATACATCGGTAATATCTGCGGCTGAATAACCGTTTTCTGTTAGTGATTTTTCCAGTTCGTAAACCGAAGTTACTCCATTGTTTCGGAGGTGTTTCTCGGGGTAGTGATTTCCAATTCCGGCTTCAATCAATATTTTTCGATCATCGATTTCAACCAGCAGGCAACGTAATGTAAGCTGGGTGAAATTATCGTCGTTGCATGGGTAGACTTTGTTCCACAATATTTTTGGAATGGCGCCAAACAAGGCTCCTCCATCGCAATGAAAATGACCGGCTGATACTGGAATAAGCTTCATATAAATAATTTGAAGTCGGAAGTTGAGACCACGAAGTTTTCGCTGCAGTTCCTTTTCCAACTTTGTTATACGCTGTAAAAGTAAATGAATTTAATGGGGCACAAGACCGTGGCGTTGCTGAAAAGTTGAATCTAACGAAAAGTTCATAACGTGGTCAACTACGCCGGTATAATCTTTTATCCCCGATTTTATATTGTTGTGTTTTAAGTAGGCATCGTTGATTTTCGACGCCGTTTTGTCCATGGTTGCGTTGCGTAGTTTTCTCCAATGTTCGCTTATTTTATTAATGTCGGACTGTACTTCCGGAGAGATTTCGGCAACTAGTTTTTTATACTCTTTCAATCCTCGGGCCTGCCTGAAAAAATGGAATGAAATAAACAACTTCGCCGAATACCGAATTTGTTGCGACGAGCTATTGGTGCAAATCAACCACGAGTAAAAATTGGCTTCGGCTTCACCGGTAACACCCAGTTGATGGGCTTTTTCGTGTGCCAGAACAAATGGATATTCGATGGGTAAAACCATTTTATTTACATGAACTTCGTTAAAAAATGGACCGAAATAACCGGTGATTCCTGATTTTGAATAGAATTCGCTAAACGTAATTTTTTTGTCGGGGCGTTTTCCCATCGGGTAATCGAACTGTAAAACCGGTGCCAATTGTTGATACGATTCTTCTATAATTCGGTCGATTTTAGTTTTGTCGATGGTGTCAAAATCGCAATGTAATTCGTTCAATTCTGCAATGTACTGATGAATAAATTGCACAAACTCCTCTGTATCGGGTTCCCTGTCTTTTATTCCAAGCCGGTCGGGTAACGATAATCTAAAATAGTTGAATCCCCAAAGCACATAAAACAGGATATATATTGAGGCAAGAATGTTGAGCAAAAATTTTCCTGCAGCTTTCCATCTTGTTCTTTTTCTATAAATCTGAACAAGCAGAACTACAGGTGTTAAAATCAACACTGCGTAAAAAATATCATCAAGCGAAAAGGGAAAAACAAAAGAAAGGTTCGAAAGTAGCGATGCGATATAAGGATAGAGTCCCCGAGCGTACCAGGTTTCAACAAGGCCGGGGTGCTGGCGCAGGAAAACTGTAAGTACAAAAATTACTCCCGCCAACGCCGGAAGAACAAGCCATTTGTATTTTGTATTTATTCGCAATTTTTTGTGTAAAGATACAAGACTAAATTAAAGATTTTTTGGCGTGCGATTTCTTCCCGATTTGTGCAAGGTCGTTACAGGTGTAAAATATGTATAGGTATTTTGGCATTCGGAGAGGAGTTGATGCGACTAAAATTTATTTTTACTTACAATTCGAATTCTTTTTGGCAGAAAATTGTTCATTATAAAATACATTTGTTATAATTGTTTTCAATTTAAAATCAAAAAACTTTATA
This sequence comes from uncultured Draconibacterium sp., assembly GCF_913060805.1. GTDB lineage: Bacteria > Bacteroidota > Bacteroidia > Bacteroidales > Prolixibacteraceae > Draconibacterium. The sequence continues at coordinate 12,868 of NZ_CAJXTC010000015.1, read as the reverse complement.
ATGATTAAGGCATATTCTTTTTTGCTGATGGTTGGGGGACTGTTAGCGGGTTTAAATGGATTTTGTGAAGGAAAAGACGGAAAAGCAATGGAAGTTCATAAACGTGCAATAACAATTGATACACATTGCGATACGCCAATGGCGCTGTTAGAAGGCGGTCTGGATGTGGGTAAATCAAACGAATCGCCGGGTAGCCGCGTTGATTTTCCGAGGATGGAAGAAGGTGGATTGGATGCCATCTTTTTTGCAGCTTTTACCAGCCAGCGTCCGCGCACCGAAGAGAATACGCAAAATGCCTACGAAATGGCAAATAAAATGATCGAGAAAACATACGAGGTATGTGAAAAATATAATAACATGGCCGAGGTTGCCACCGATCCCGAAGATGTTGTTCGCCTTGAAAAAGATGGGAAACGTGCTATTTACATTGGTATGGAAAACGGATTTCCGTTGGGTCAGGAACTCGACCGCGTTGAGGAGTTTTACAATAAAGGAGTTCGTTATATAACGCTTTGTCACTCGTCGAATAATGACGTTTGCGACTCTTCAACTGATAAAAATGGACCGGAATTCAATGGATTAAGCCCTTTCGGAAAACAGGTGGTGAAAGAAATGAATCGCCTGGGGATGTTGATCGATGTGTCGCATATTTCTGACAAATCGTTTTACGATGTGGTAGAACTGAGTAAGGTGCCTGTTTTTGCTTCGCACTCGAGTGTGCGTGCTATTGCACATCATAACCGAAACATGACCGATGATATGATTAAAGCACTGGCCAAAAATGGCGGCGTAATCCAAATTTGTCTGCTCGACGACTACATTAAAGATCCTGACACTACTACTGTTCGTTATCAAAAAGAACAGGAAATAAGAAAGATTTTCAATACCCGCTTTGCAAAAATGAGCGAAGCTGAACAGGCAGAAGTTCGCAAACAATGGCGCGAACTGGATGAGAAATATCCAAAACAATTGCCAACTGTTGCCGATTGTGTAGATCATATCGACCATGTGAAAAACCTGGTAGGAATTGATTACGTAGGAATCGGTTCGGACTTTGACGGCGGTGGCGGACTGGCCGATTGTGCCGATGTTAGCCAGATGCCAAACATTACTGCCGAAATGCTTAAGCGTGGTTATACTGAAGAGGAAATCGCCAAAGTTTGGGGAGGAAACTTTTTGAGGGTCTTTAAATCCGTGCAAAATTTCGATTAAATGCAATGATTTATTGTTAATAATTTCTTTAAAATTTTAGTTTTGCGTCCTTAATTTGACGCAACTGTCGAGTTGGGGTGTTTGTTTACCGAATCCCTTGTCTGAAGTTGCAGATAGGAGTATATAGGAGTGAATAAATCCTTGATTTTCGGTGGTTAAATGTAATCAGTACCAGACATTTAGAATAGTTGTCGTAACGATAATTATATTCATAACGTATTTTAGAGCCAGTTCAGCTGAAAATGCATCTGGAATTCTCTGCTCTAATTTATCTGGGTTACCTTTTATTAATGTATCAAGAACTTCGGATAATTTCAAAATTGATTCGGTTGGAGGATTATCTTATCCGGAAAATATTATTGTTCCTGCCGAATTCAATTCTTGCTCGCGGGCCATATCGTCAGGCTTAAAAATACAGGATCCCGATGGGAAAATCTTGTCGTTAACCTGGGAAATGTCAGGTGCAACAACCGACTATTCATCAGCTTTTGGAGTGAATCAACTCGAAAGTTACGTTTTCCAGGTTGGAGAAACCATGGTCGTTTATCGCGGGATGAATAAAAATGGCAGGGAGATTAACTGTTCTTTTACAGTGTTGGTAACCGATAATAATGCTCCACGCTTAATCCGGTCGCCGGGTAATCTGCAGGTGAGTAACAGTAAAGGCGAATGTGGTGCAAAAGTGTTTTGGACATCACTTGAGGCAAGCGATAATTGTGTTCCAAAAGATAAGATAACAATCAATGGGAATTATTCTTCGGGCGAATATTTTCCAATAGGAACAACAATAGTTAGTTACGAGATAAGCGATGGAAGAAATGTTGCACACCATAATTTCCGGGTAACCGTAACAGATGATGAAAGCCCTGTTATAATGGCCCCCGAACCTTTTACGACCCGATGTGGTGAGGCTGTTCCTGATGCCTTCACCACTTGGGAGCAATTTGAACAGGCAGGCGGAAATGTTACTGATAATTGCGAACCCGATTACAGTAGTTTTAAATATCTTGGCCAAATAAGCAGTAGAATTTTTTGTCCTTATACCGTAACGCGTTTTTATGAAATCAGCGACATTAATGGAAATATTAGCCGAACGGAGCATTACATCAATGTTGTTGGAAGCGAAGTTGATCGGGAAATCAATACGGAGCAAACAAAGTCTGAGGGAGTGCTAAAATCAGGAGCTGCTAATGCAAATGTTTCAATAATCCCTGTAAATATTGTTGATGTTTCCTGCTATGGCGGAAATGATGGCAGCATTGATTTAGATACGAGTTCAACAAATGGAGGGATAACCGCTATTCAATGGTCACATGGACCAACAACTTTAGATGTTTCAGGTTTATCGGCCGGTACTTACACTGTTCAGGTTACGGATGCTGACGGTACTGTTTTGCAGAATTTTACCATTGATCAGCCCGGAGAGTTAACGCTAAGTGCTGTGGCTGTTGATGTTAGTTGTAATGGTGGTAATGATGGAGCTGCTGATGTAATGGTTAGCGGAGGAACCCCTCCTTATTCTTATTTGTGGAGTAACGGAGCTACCATTAAAAATCCGAATGCTTTAATTGCCGGCAGCTATAACCTCACTGTTACCGATGCAAATGGATGTAATGCATCGGCTGCTGTAACCGTTGACGAGCCTTCAGTTTTAACCGCAGGTGCTGTTGTGTCTGATGTTAGTTGCCACGGAGCAAATGACGGCTCGGTTACTCTTTCGGTAAATGGTGGTATCCCACCCTATAGCTATTTATGGAATAATGGAAGTACCGACAAAGATGCCACGGGGCTCTCTGCGGGTTCCTTTTCGGTAACTATTACCGATTCCAAAGGTTGTACAACTGATGTTTCTGCAATAGTAAACGAGCCGTTGGTTTTGTCCGCTTCCGCAACTTCGGTAAATGTTAGTTGTAATGGAGGCAGCAATGGTTCGGTAAGTTTAAGCGTGAATGGAGGAACTCCTCCCTATTCGTATTTATGGAATAACGGGAGTACAAATAAAGATCTGACTTCGCTGGTTGCCGGTAATTACAGCGTTACAATTTCCGATTCGAAAGGGTGCCAGGCAAGTGCCACTGCAATGATTCGCGAACCATCAGCATTATCCATTTCAACAGCTGTTAGCGACGTGAGCTGTTATGGCGGTACTGATGGTTCAATAAATCTGACAGTGAATGGCGGAACCTTGCCTTATGCGTATTTGTGGAATACGGGCAACAGTGCTGAAGATTTGAACGGACTTGCAGCAAACACGTTTGCGGTAACCGTAACCGATGGGAACGGTTGTGTTGCATCAACCAGTGCAGCAGTTACTGAGCCGGATGAATTAAATGCCTTGGTTTCATCAACAAACATTTCGTGTAACGGGGCTGACGATGGAAGCATAACCGTTTCTTCGGCATCAGGAGGCTTGGGTAACTATGAATATCGTTTAAACAGTGGAAACTGGCAGACGAGTGGTGACTTCTCTGGATTGCCTGCAGCATCATATTCAGTACAAATCAGGGATGCTGATAATCCAGCTTGCCTGGTAAATCTTGGAGATGTCAGCCTTTCAGAACCAGAACCGATAACTGCTCCAATGTTAACCGGCGATGCAACTATATGTTACAATTCTGCGCCAGGGGAAGTTTCTGCCAGTCCTGCGGGTGGCGGGAATAATGTTTTTTCTTACCAGTGGCAACAAAGCACCGATGGAACTAGCTGGAGTAATGCCGGCGAGTCCGGATTAAGTTACTCCCCGCCGGTTTTAACCGCCACTACTTATTATCGCCTCGAGGCAACCGACGCCGGGAGTCCTTCGTGTGGAACGGTTTACAGTGATACAATTGAAATTAAAGTTGTTGACGACGAGAAACCAACATTTACGGTTCCGGGTGTTGTTACCGTTTATGCCGTTAGTGACTGTTCGCCACCCGATATTTCCTCCTCAATTTTGGGAACACCTACCGGAATTCAGGACAATTGCTCGGCATTAGCCGAAATTACAGTTGAATACAATGATGATCCCACATATTATTCAACCGGGAGCTGTAATGATTACATTATTCATCGAACCTGGACGGTACGGGATTTAATGGGAAATGAGGCTACTGCTATTCAGAAAATTACAGTTGTCGACAATCAGGTTCCTACACTAAATGTTCCCGAAGATGCTACCATTGAATGTCACGAAGATAGCAGCCCCGCCAATACCGGACAGGCAACTGCAACCGATAATTGCGACGAAAGTGCATCGCTTGTTATTACTTATTCCGATTCGGAAGTAGCCGGAAATTGTTATGGGAGAAAAGTAATAACAAGAACGTGGACGGCTACCGATTGTAAAGGGAATTCATGGTCCGATGATCAAACCATAACCGTTGAAGACAATACTCCACCCGTTATCAATTGTCCGTCAGATATGAATGTAGCCACTCCTGATGATATTCCTTTACCCAGTGAAATTGTTGTTACAGCTACTGATAATTGTGGAGCGCCTGTAAGAGTTGAATTTGTTGATGAAGAATACACCGGTTTGGAAGATGGTACCGGGTTTTGCCCCAAAACGGTAACAAAATACTACGAGGCAACCGATTCGTGTGGGAATAAATCAACCTGTAGTTTTGTAATTTATGTTGATGATGTTAGCGATTGTTATATCTGTCAGGGCGATGTACAAACCCATTATGTTGATTTAAGCGACCAGCCTAGTGGTTCTGTGGAGTTAACTAATATACGCAGAGACGAAGAAGGAGTTTGCTGCGATTTTAAAAGTAAAAAGAACATGCGATGCACATCTTTTAATATTGAGTTGGATGATGCTGCTGTTGGTGTTACTATATTGGTTGATGGAGCATTGCCTAATTCAAAAGACTACCGGATCAATTGTTTTGATATCGATCCGATTGACCATGTGGTTTGTATTCCCGGCGACGATATTCAAAAGTCAGAATTTTACAACTTTGTGTATTGTAAGGAAGGAAATAACGCTAACGATTTTACTTTTATTTCAGTGCCGGGTGCTGTTGCTACCGGAGACTTAACTACTCGTGTTGATTGCAGCGGAGAGATAGAGATTGAGGGAGTAACAGAAAGTTCTGTTTACTTTACCGATTTATCAGGTAATGGTTATGAGCGTTTTCTCGATCCTCCTTCCGGAAGCCTGAATCCTACTTTCACCCCTGATTCTACTGCTCCCGCTATTGTGCGTTACGAAGTATGTGGAAATATTGCGGATGAGGGATCGGTTTGTGCCGGAGGTACTGACTGCGATGTTGTGGAAATAGTTGTACTTCCAAAAATCGAAATCGACTTTAATATCGATCCGCAGGCAGTTTGTAAGAATGATCCGCCAATCATCGATGTTACAATTCATCCGGCGCCGTCAGGTTCTTACACCTACGAATATTATTGGTACAACGGTTACGATGCGCAGGGTACGCCGCTAAATGCTGTTTCAACTTCAAGTTATCAGCCCTCAACAACAGGGCCGTATTCCTTAAAAGTAATCGAGACTAAAACTGGTGTAATCTGCAATGAAGCCATCCGTAATTTCGATTGGGAATATGATTATACGCCCTACAATGTGTTTGCGCCTGGAAATGATTTGACGATTGAATGTGCCGACTATGATCCTCAGGACATTATAGATTGGTTGAAATTGGCCTATGTTGAAGATGAATTTGGAAATTTGCTTCCCGACAATGTGACGAACAACTTTGCCGGAATCACACAGGCTTGCGGAGAAGTTGTACCAGTGGTTTTTAGTGCATCTGATGATTGTGGAAACCTGGGAACCGATACAGCATTTATTTATGTGAATGATAATGCCAACCCTGTAATTGATACCGAAGCCACTGTTGGAACGGCAGAATGTACCGGCTCCAATCCCAATGAAAATCCTGCCTACATAGCCTGGCTGGCAAATCATGGGAATGCTTCTGCTTCCGATCTTTGCGACGATAACTTAACATGGTCAGCCGATACTGCTACCGCAACATGGAGCAACGATCCGGCAAATAACGAGATTACCGTTACATTTACTGTTACCGATGATTGCGATAACAACGAACAAACATCGGCAACATTTACCATTAGCGATACACAAGCACCTTCAATCATTTGTCCGGGGAATGTTAGCGATACGGCTTCGTTTAATTTCTGCGCCAAAACATTGGGTGCAGTTACAGATCCTACTATGGACGATAATTGTTCGGTCCCCGCCTTGACCTATACACGTGTTTTTCCCGATGGTACCAGCGACTCGGGCAATGGTACCGTTACCGGATTGTCCTTCCCGGTTGGTGTTACCACTGTTAGTTACTTGGCAACTGATGCCGCAGGACTTACTGCCGATTGTTCTTTTCAGGTTCGTATCGTTGATGTTACACCTCCCGGGATCGGTGTTGGCTGCGGGGTGAGTGTGGAAGATACGGTAAGTGATAATTCCTGTTCAAAAATATCGGCGAAAATACCTGAGCCAACCTATTTTGATAATTGTTGGCCTAACGATTCGCTAACCATGGATTGGAGCATGACTGGTGCTACCTCGGGTAATGGTTCCGGACCGGTAACCGGCGAGTATTTTAATGTGGGACTGACAACAGTAAAATATATTGTTAGCGATCCGGATGGTAATGCTGATTCTTGTTTTTTTGATGTCCGTATCCACGATATTACACCACCCGGAATTAATATAACAGGGTGCGAAGATGTTGAGGAGATTGCAGATGCTGATAGTTGTTCCAAAGTGCCCGTTACCCTGTTGCCTCCCGATTATTTTGATAATTGTTGGCCCAATGATTCGTTGGAACTCACGTACCGAATCAATGGAGCAACATCCGAATCGGGCACCGGGTCGGTGGTGGGAAAACAATTTGATATCGGGGTTTCAACAGTTACCTATACAGTAACGGATCCTGACGGCAATAAAGACTCCTGCTGGTTCGATGTAAGGATCATTCACAATATTATCCGGCCGTCAAATTACACTTGTCCCCAGGCAATTGTAACGGCAACCGCAGAAGTGGGTGAGTGTGGTGCAAATCTTACACTGGGTCAGCTAACTTATGTCGATCCGTGTAACGAAATCGATTCAGTTTGGAATAACTCGCTTTTCCGAACCTCGGCTTCCGATGCCAGCGGATTTTATCCTGTTGGAACCACGCATTTTAACTGGTATATTACCGACATATCCGGAAATATAGATAGTTGTGAAGTAGCTGTGACAGTTGAAGACCTCCCGCCGTCCATTTCCTGTCCGGGAGATTATCTTTTTGATGCTGACCTAAACCGGGATTTTGCAAGCGGAAAAACCATTGCTTTGCCAACTTTCAGCGATAACTGCCCCGACTCAGTTTTAACGTGGGAAATGATTCGTCCCGATGGAACAATTGTGAATTCTTCCGCATTCGGAATCAATTTTATCCCTGACAACGATACATTTTTAGTTGATACTACTACCATAACTTATACTATTGCCGACAGAAATGGAAATAAGGAGAGTTGTTCGTTTTTGGTAATTGTGCGTGCCCGACCTGAGATTGACTGTCCTTCGGATACTACTATTAATCTGGATGGCACAGAAAATAATTGCGAGGCAACTTTTGATCCCGGTGTTCCTTATTTAGTTCAGGGAGTACCGCCAATTGAGTGGACGTATACGGTTATTTTTGCTGATGGACGACCGGATCTTACAGGTAATTATTCAAGTCCGGCACCCGGAACTGCAACTCCTTTGGGCGACATTGACTTTCCCGCGGGTGTTAATATGATATCGTGGCGGGCAGAAAATGCTTCCGGTTTCGATACTTGTTCTCACCGGGTAGTAGTAATTGATACCATACCTCCGGATTTTACAACACAACCATACGAGAATTGTGTTGATCCGATTCAATGGGCGATTTATAATCCGTCAAATCCAAATCCTGTTTACGGTGTAAATCCTAATATTGAAAAAAGTCCAAGCCCCGATTACAGGCTGTTTGAAATTGGAGATACGTCGTTGGATCTTTTATTGCTTGAAGATAACTGTTGCGATTCGGTTGATATGACTGTTCATTGGCGAATCGAGTTTTCAGCTACACCGGATCCGTTAAATCCAACCGGGCCATATTTAACACATCCCGATATCGAAGGAACCGGGCAACCATCGACCTATATTCATCCAATAACAGGGTTTGCAAACGATATAAATCTTTGGGGCGATGGTGTGTTTTTTACCGAAGTTGTTCATCGTATTTATTATTGGGTCGAAGATTGCAACGGAAACATGTCGGAAACAAGAGAGGAAGAAATTAAGATTACACCACGTCCTGAAATCATAAAAAATAACTATTGAATCCCTGTAAATATGAGTGATGTGTAGCCTGCTCGCTTGATTTTTAATTTTCCAATAACTATGTTTAGAATGTTTTATTGTTTGTTTTTTGCATTCCATTGGAGTTATTAACAATTCCCAATGTGGGACTATTAACAAGGAAAATTTCAAAATCCCTGAATTCGTTAGGGGTTTGTGAATATCTTTTTGTACAGCATATCGTTGCATTTGTTAATAAAATGTCGTAGTTTGCCATAGTTGTAAAGAGAAAATTTGTATCGTCATTAAAAGAATTGTTGTACTAGGGATATTTGTCTTGCTAATATCGCTCAGATGTGGTGCACAACAAGATCCTATTTTTACCTCATATATGTATAATGGCCAGATTATTAACCCGGCATATGCAGGTATTTGGGAAAAAATTGGTTTTACCACATTAGTAAGAAAACAGTGGGCCGGGATTAACCGCTCGCCTCTGACTGAATACATTTCATTTCACTCACCTTTAAAAAACGAAGCTGTTGGTGTTGGTCTTAACATCATGAACGACCGTTTTGGTTTAGAACAGCGATTAACAATACTAGGCGATTATGCCTACGAGGTATACCTGTCGCGCCGTACCCGCATGCGAATGGGAGTGAAATTCGGCTTTACCAACTACAAAAATCCGCTTACCGAATACGAATTATATCCCGACGGAGAGTACGACAGGGCTTTTGATGAAGATGTAGATTTAAAATTTCTGCCGAATTTCGGTTTCGGACTATTTATTTACCAGGATTATTTTTATGCAGGATTCTCTATTCCAAAGATCGTTGAGAACGATTTGAAAGAGAATTTCCACAACTATTCTACCAGTGCCGAGGTGCGCACCATTTACTTGAATGGTGGCTATGTACTTCCGCTCGATCCGTTTAACTATTTTGTTTTTAAACCCACTTTGCTGGTAAAAGCAACCTGGGGAACGCCTTTACAAGTTGATGCTGCCGCAAATTTTATGATTCGCGAAAGCTTATGGCTTGGTGTACTTTTTCGTACAGGGGGGGCAGTGTGTTTTACAGGCAACTGGATGTTCGCTAACAAGTTTAGAGTAGGATTTGCAATGGATATTACAACAAACGATATATATCCATATCAGAACGGAACCTTTGAATTTACGTTTGGTTTTGATGTGGACTTTTTTGGACGAAGTTATTTAAGATCAAGATATTTTTGATGATACAGATGAAATTTTTAACAGAGTGTTTTATACCCAAAAAACAATACGAGATGAGAACTAATAGAAGTATGCTAACCGGAAAGTAGAACAGTAAAGGTTCAAAATCCGGACACGTATAAGATCCAAAAAATTTAGGATAGGTGTAAAATAACACCAATTCTGAATTAGATGCTTGGTAACTGCTATACAAATGGGTAGCAGGTGTGTTGATGAGACTCATGAAATTGTTTAATTGTTTGAGTGGCAGAAACTTTACGTAACCGGACTTTAAGAATAGCATTAATAGTAGTGGCTGTTATGGCTGGAATTATGGACGCTAAATCTGTAAGTTGGGAATTCTCTGTGCCTGAGTTAAAGGAAAATATCGAAGCCGCAGAGTTGTTGCCTGTACATGGTAATGGAATTACTATGAATGGCGACAGGGTTACGTATGCTTCTTTTATCAACGATACCACAGCTTTAATTTGTCCCGAAAATATTACATCATATACCGACCTGAACTCGTGTGTAGCGGTAATCAGTGCAGGTTTAGAAATTGAAGATCCCAACCAGATAATATCATCCCTTACCTGGGAAATGACAGGGGCAACAGAAGCTTCGTCAAACAGTTCCGGCGTTAATCAGCTTAACAGTTATTCTTTCAATGAGGGAACAACAGTAATTACTTACCGCGGTGCAACTCATTACAACAACTCAATTTATTGCACCTTTACTGTTACGGTTTCTGATAACCAGGTTCCACGCCTGGAAAACCCTCAGGAAGATATAACTGTCAGGGCTGATGCTGGCGACTGTTATGCATTTGTCGACTGGCCCGATCCTGTGGTAAGCGATAACTGTGCCAGCCCCAGCCAGATACTGATAACCGGAAGTCATGAGCCGGGCACTTCTTTCCCCGTGGGAACAACCGAGGTAAGTTACTCCATTAACGACGGTATTGAATACAACAATTTGGAGTACAGCTTTACCGTTACAGTGGTTGACGAAGAGGTTCCTGAAATTTTTGCTCCGCACGACATTACGCTTAACTGTGGCGATGCGATACCCGATGCGTTTACCAACTGGCAACAATTTTACGATGCCGGCGGAATGGCATTTGATAATTGTAATATCGATCAAAGTAGCTTTAAGTATCAAGGACAGCAGAGTTCAGGAATTCGTTGCCCTTATACCATTACCCGAACCTACAGTATTGCTGATGCTGATGGAAATTTGGCAGAAGTAGAGCATTTGATTTATGTGGGTGAGGAAGCGGAAGAAGAGCAGCAGGAAGCGCCGGTGGTTTTGAAATCGGGTATGGCTGAGTGTACTGCCAGCTCAGGAAACTGGAGTGATGCTTCAATATGGAGTTGTGGACATGTGCCAACTTCTGTAGATAATGTTTCTATTTCTGATACAGTTACGGTAACGATTGACGTAGCTGCAGAGTGTGATGATATTACATTAGCAGGAACGTTGAACCACAGCGGTGCTACTTCTTTAAACGTAAATGGCGACTGGATCAATGATGGTACCTACTCCGGAGGAAGTGGTATAGTAGAATTTACTGGATCAACAAGTGCTACTATTAGTGGTGATTCAGCTACAACGTTTAATGAGTTCATTTTGAATAAAGGATCAGATGTGACGACTGATTTGAATGTTCAAAGTGATATCACCATTACCGATTTGACTTTCAATAATGGAGTCCTTGATATTGAAAGTTCGACAACACATATTACAGATATTGTAAATGCAAATAATACGATTCCGTCAACATCCGGCTTGAGAGTGTCGGGTGGAATATTAACAACCGGTTATTATTCAATTATAAATGAAGGATTAATCGAAGTAACATCGGGAGGTGCAACTTTTGGAACAGGCATTGGAAATAGAGTACATACCCAAATTGATGGCGCTTTTATTGTTTCTGGAGGAACGGTTAATATTACTGGTAGACTTGAAAATACCGCAGGAGGAACCTTGGCAGGTTATCCATCTGGGATTAATATTAGTGGTGGAATAATAACATTAGCAACTGCTGGAAATAATGAAAGTGGAACTGGATCTTTAGATGTTACTACCAACGGCGCTTTTAATTTCACAGGAGGGACTATTGTTTTCCAAAATCCTAGTACAGCGGGATCTGCTCTAGATTTAGGAGTAATTGATGGAACTGGTAATGGTGCAAAAACAACAATTGGGGGAACCTTCCAATTTGGAAACGGGTCAACACCTGCCAGTTCTACCTTTACTATTTCGAGTGAGATTCCGCTTGATCGTATTACTTCCTCCACTAATGCAGACTTGGTTTTAGGGGGTGATCTTACGGTTAATGATTTATCGCTTAACAGTGCAACTTCAATTAACTTAAATGGAAATTCATTAAGACAAACCATTTCTGGCATCGGGACTTATTCTTTCCCGCTTGATGATGGTTCAGGAAACGATGTTTCAGTTGACATCACGATAATCTCCGTAAGTTCTTCCGGGGTTGATCCGTTTATCGAAATTATGACAACCGATGTAAAATACAGCGATAACGCAAGCAGCACGAACTTCCTGTCGCGTTATTGGACTATTACTTTTAATGACCTGACAGTTAACTACTCGCTTTCGGCCAATTACTCATCTGCTGATATTGCTGGAACAGAGTCGGAAATTGCAGCCGGAGTTTGGAGCGGAAGCACTCCGTGGATTAAAGGTGATGCTGCAAGTGGCAATACAATTTCTGCTACTGGATTATCCGGCGACGGGACAATTATTCTTTCAGGAATTACCCTGGATGCACCAACCGTTGAAATAAATGGTGGAGTGGCAAACGAAGAAATTTGCGATGGAGCTTCGGTATTACTAACAGCCGTTCCTACAGGAGATCCCGGGTGGATCTATTCCTGGTCTTCGACTCCTGTCGGATTTAGTGCTTCAAGTTCATCTGTTTCAGTAAGTCCAACTTCAACAACAACGTACACAGTTGTGGTTACCGATGGAAACGGTTTTACTGCGAGTGATTATGTTGATGTGGTTGTTGATCCGACCAGTGTAGGAGGAACAGCTAGTGCTGACCAGACGATTTGTGAGAACAGTAGTCCATCGGATTTGACACTTACCGGTTATACGGGAACAATCCAGTGGCAATGGTCACCTGACGGAACATC
>NZ_CAJXTC010000014.1 GCF_913060805.1 uncultured Draconibacterium sp. | reverse complement strand
GTTCAAGATTAACCTTTCACGGCTTTCAAATTAAGCAGTTAAAAGTACTAAATATTTTATGCTCTGCAATAAAAATACAAGCACCCTGCATTTAATTTATAATCTATTAAGAATTAACAGCTTTATTCCTTTTTTGTGCTTTCGCCGTAGATATAAAGCGTGTGGTGCGACAGTTTGAAATCGTTTTTGTTGCAGGCATCTTCAATAATCTCGCGAATACGTGGATCGTAGAACTCAACAACAGTTCCGTTTGTCGTGTCGATAAGGTGATCGTGCTGAAGTGTTGCAAATGCCTTTTCGAACTGTGCAATGTTTTTGCCAAACTGGTGTTTTACAACCAACTTGCAATCGAGCAACAAATCGATGGTATTGTATAAAGTAGCGCGGCTTACCCGGTAATTATTGTTCTTCATCGAAATGTATAACGACTCAATATCGAAATGCCCTTCGCGACAATAAATCTCGTCAAGAATTGCAAATCTTTCGGGTGTTTTCCGGTGACCGTTCTTTTCAAGGTACTCGGTAAACATGTTGCGCACAGTTTCTCTGGTCTTCTGGTTATTCATAATTAAACCAATTTTAAATAGGCCAAAAATAGAAAAAAAATTTATTCTTTTAGAATGAATATAAATTAATCCTCAAGGTTTTCTACACGATTTACACTATCGATGCCTTTTATCGTTTTTAGCTTGCTGATTAAGTTGTCTAAATCGTTTGTGTTGTGGATGTATAAAAACAGGTCGCCCATGAAAATTCCGTCGTGTGTGTCGAATTTTACTGAACGCATGTTAATATTGTGACCCTTAGATATTAGCGTGGTTACTTCGTTCACAATTCCCATGCGGTCGAATCCCTGTAAATGCAACCGGGTGAGGTACGACTGGCGTTTAAATTTTGTCCATTCGGCCTGGATTATTTTTTCGCCCTGGTTGGCGATGAATTTTTCCAGCTCGCGGCATTTTACTTTATGAATAATTACGTGATCGTCGGTGGTAAGGTAACCAACAACCGGTTCGCCGGGAATTGGATTACAACATTTTGCCAGCGAGAACTTTATATTATCCTGGTTTTCGCGCAGCAGAAATGGTTTTTTCTTATCGATCTTTTGGTTTTCGGGCGTTTCTTCCTCTTCTTCTTCCTTGTTTTTGTTGCCCGATCCAAAAGTAATGTTCCAGTATTTTACCAGTTTGCTTTCCGATTTTTTGCCAATAATGTCTTTCACATCATCCAGCTCCAAAAATCCCATTCCCACTTCGGAATACAACTGTTCTTTGTTGTTCAGATTAAAGTGCGCCGTTAATTTTTTAAGGTTATTCGACGTTAACGGAGCGTTTATTTCCTTAAAAAGCTCTTCAATTATTTCCTTGCCTTTGTCGGTATGTTTGCTTTTTTCGAGCCGGAATACATTTTTGATTTTACCCCTCGCTTTTGGCGATGCTGAAAATCTTAGCCACTCCAGTTTTGGTGTCTGATTTTCGGAAGTCAGAATCTCAATCTGGTCGCCGTTTTCGAGCACGTGACTGATCGGTACCAGCTTGGTATTTATTTTCGCACCAATACATTTGTTGCCAAGTTCGGTGTGAATTTCGTAGGCAAAATCAATTACTGTCGATCCCAACGGTAACGAAAACATATCGCCTTTTGGTGTAAAAACATTTATCTCGGACGAAAACAGGTTGAGTTTAAAATCGTCGAGAAATTCGAATGCATCAGAATCGGAACTTTGCAACAGTTCGCGAATACGTTCAATCCACGGATCCAGCTCGTTTTCGAAGTTGCGAATGTCTTTGTAACGATAATGTGCTGCAAAACCATGCTCGGCCACATCGTCCATTCTGTCGGTGCGAATCTGAATTTCAACCCAATGTCCTTGCGGCCCCATTACGGTAACATGCAACGATTCGTAACCATTTGCTTTTGGCATGGTAATCCAATCGCGAATGCGGTCGGGTTTTGGTTTGTAAATATCGGTAACGATCGAAAGTACATCGAAACACTGTCGTTTTTCAGATATACCTTTTTTCGAGTTGATAATAATACGAATGGCCAGAATGTCGTAAACCTCGTTAAACGCTACTGCCTTTTTCTGCATTTTTTGCCAAATGGAGTAGCTTGTTTTTAGCCGGTGTTCTACCTTACAATCAATCCCTTCTTCCTTCAGTTTGTCAATTATCGGGCTGGTGAATTCGTTTATCAGGTAATTCCGTTTTTCTGCCTGGTTGTGCAGCAGGTATTGAATTTGTTCGTATTCTTCAGGGTGTTTGTGCTTAAAGCTCAGGTCTTCCAGTTCGCTTTTTATGGCATGTAACCCTAAGCGATGCGCAAGCGGAACATAAAGGAAAAGTGTTTCGCCGGCAATTTTAATTTTTTTGTGCGCCGGCATCGAATCCAACGTTCGCATGTTGTGCAAACGGTCGGCAATTTTAATCAAAATAACCCTTACATCGTCCGAAAGGGTCATCAGCATTTTTTTCAGCGTAAGCGCATGTTTGGCATCAAAGTCGCCCGACAGTTTGGTAAGCCCGTCAACAATTCGGGATGCCCGAGTTCCAAACATGTTTTCAATGTCGGATAAACGGTATTCGGTGTCTTCAACAACATCGTGTAACAAGGCTGCAACAATCGAAGTGGCTCCCAATCCCAAATCAACCGCAACAATACGCGCAACTGCAATAGGGTGAATAATAAACGGTTCGCCCGATTTGCGTTTTATGCCATGGTGCGCCGCATTCGAGAAACGAAATGCTTTCTCTATACGTGCCAACCGCCCTTCATCAAACTTATCTTTAATGACCTTCAGAAAATCCTGGTAGCGGTCTTCAATATGCCTTATTTCTGCTTTTGTAAAATGTTGCACTTTGCCTTTGTCTGATCCTTAATCTAAATCTGCCTGTAATAAGTTTTGAATATATAAATTCTTTCCTATCCCTGCTTTCTCTCCTGCTAAAATATCTCTTTTTTTGTCTCCTATCAACACTGAGTTAACAGGATCGATATTAAATTCCTGAATGGCTTGCAAAATCATTCCGGGTTCGGGTTTTCTGCAGTTGCATTTTCCTGTTATTTCAGGATGATGCGGACAATGATAAACTTTTGTTATTTCTATCTCTTGTTTCTGAAACTGCCGAATCATCCAATTGTTTAAACGAGAAAAGTCGTCTTCGGTATAATATTTTCGTGCAATGCCTGATTGGTTGGTAATTACGAATATCAGGAAACCCTTGTCGCTGTAGTTTTTCAGCAATTTGAAAATGCCCGGAATAAATTCAAAATCCTCAATTCGGAATACGTAGTTTTTTTCAACGTTAATGGTTCCGTCGCGGTCGAGAAACAGGGCCTTATTTTTATTGCTAGTTGCCATTTCCGAATAAAGCTTGCTCAACTTTTTCGCAGATGATGTGCCCAACGAGCAGATGCATTTCCTGAATGCGGGGTACATTTTCTGATGGTACTTTCAATATCAGGTCGCTCAATTTGTTTAAATCGCCACCGCTTTCGCCGGTTAATGCAACGGTTGTGAGTCCTTTTTCGCGAGCTGCAATAAAGGCGTTTACAATGTTCTCTGAAGTTCCTGAAGTAGATAAACCAATCAGAACATCGCCTTTTTGCCCAAAACCTTCGATGTAGCGACTGTAAACTTTTGTAAAGTCGTAGTCGTTCGAAACTGCCGTAACAAAGGATGAGTTCACATGACACGCCTCGGCAGGAATGGGTTGACGCTCGAATTTAAACCGCCCCGAAAGTTCGGCTGCCAAATGTTGTGCTTCTGCCGAGCTGCCTCCGTTTCCACAAAAAATAGTTTTGTTCCCATTTTTGTAGGCTTTTACGACCGTGTCTGCAATGTTATCGATTACCTCAACAAGCTGTGTATTTTCCCCAAGCTGATCGCAAAGTGCCGAAAGCTGCCTGATTTGCTGTAGCGTGTTACTCATTAAAAGTTGCTTTTAATTTATTCAGAACAAATTTATCAATTGGGAAAGTAATATCGTCTACTTTTATGTCTTTTATTTTTACCCAGCGAAAGCTTTGTGTTTCGTCGGCGTCAATTTCAAAATCAAAAGCTTTTTCCGAGATCTTAAATTTTAACGGCTTTTTCAGGTCTGCCAGGTAATAAATGCTGATTAATTGAGCATCGTCGTAAAACAGTGCTTTTTGGTGAAAGTCGGTGGTGTAAAAGTGCCGGATGTTTTCAATCTCTTGTCCGTTGCATTCTTCTTTAAACTCTCGTTTTAAGCCATCAATCAATCCTTCACCAAATTCCAGTCCACCTCCGGGAAACTTGGTCATTTTGGTGTTCAACACAAATTCATCCGAAAGCAAAATTTCTTTCTCGTCGTTAATAACCAGCCCATAAACGCGGATAATAAATTGCCCCATACTATTTGATTTGTGATTCGAGCCAGTCGATTATTTTTTCACTTTCGGTAGGTTCAAACCATTTCACTGCTTCATCGCGGCGGAACCATGTAATTTGTTTGCGTGCATAACGCCGCGAGTTGCGTTTGATCAACTCAATAGCTTTCTCGCGCGGAATCTCTTCGTTAAAATAAGCGAACAATTCCTGGTAGCCCACTGTATTTAACGAGTTCAAGTGTTTTTTGTGGTAAACGCTTCTTGCTTCTGCTTCCAGTCCCGCCTCCATCATTTTATCAACTCGTAAATTAATACGGTTGTGGAGTACCTGCCGATCACAGTTCAGCGCGATTTTCAGTATCTGGAATGGGCGCTCTTTTGGTGTGTCGGAGCGGAACGACGAGTAAGGCTTGCCGGTTTGAATACTAATTTCCAACGCGTGGATAATGCGGTTCGGATTCTTCAAATCGACTTTTTTGTAGTATGCCGGATCGAGCTTCTTTAGCTGCAAACGCAAACTTTCCAATCCCTCTTCTTCCAGCTGCTTTTTTAATGCTGCCCGAACTTCGGGATCGGCATCAGGCATAATGTCGATGCCTTTGCAAATCGCATCGATGTACAACATTGAGCCGCCCACCAGCAACAATGCATCCTTCTGCTGAAAAAGCTTGTCTATCAGTTCCAGCGCTTCTGTTTCGTAGCGGCTGGCATTGTAATTTTCTTCAACCGAATGACTTTGTATAAAGTGATGGGGTACGGCAGCCAGTTCTTCTTCCGAAGGAACAGCCGTTCCGATGCAAAGTTCCTTAAAAATTTGCCTGGAGTCGGCCGAAACGATTTCGGCATTAAAATGTTGGGCAACTTTAATGCTCACCTCGGTTTTCCCAATTCCGGTTGGGCCGGTAATTACAACAAGCGTTTTTGGCATGAATGCATGATTTTTGGCAAATTAATGACAAAAAAAAGACTGTTCAAAATATTGAACAGCCTTGGAATTTTTTTAAACATGGATTAAACAGTCGTCTTTCGTGATCAGAAATCGTCCATTTCGCCAAAGATTTCAGTGTAATCATCTAGCTCGCCAAAATCCATATAAACTTCTTCTTCCTGGCTTATACCAGTTTCAAGTTCAATTCTTTCTTCTCCTAAAACCTGAACGGGGGAATCGCCTTGTTTTAAAGCGACTAATGGTTCATTAAGATTTTTTTCCATAATTATTCCAGTTAGTTCTATAAAAAAAGACCTGTCGTTCAAAAAATCGAATGTATAAATGAGGTGTTGACCCTTATCCTGCAGCAAGTCGCATAATTTTGTTTTTTGCATGATGTAAAATGCCGCACCATTTATACCTAAGTCTAACATTGAAATCTCAACTAGCTTTCTCCAGTTTTTGTTGGACACGAAGAAAGATGCCAGTTGATGTGACTCAAAACCAACACTTTTCTGTATAATGCTATGAAAATCGAAAAATGAATGTTTCTCATCCAGAGCAACTTCCAATCGGAAGTTTTGGGCCTCTTGTGAAACAATTTGAAATTGATAAATCATAAATTTCACGTTGAATGAAGTCCAAATTTTACAGGAATTTTTACAAATTCCAAGAATTTAAATGCAGAAAAAATTGAAAATATCTATCAAAAGGGGCATTTTTTAGCGATCGGTTATTTTTAACAAAATGTCAAAAGGTTGGTTTTTAACCTTTTTCGGGGCATATTATTGTAAAATATTGTGAAAAATACAGAAACGAATTTGATAGAATTAAAAAATGTTAAAAAATTTTAACTCAGGAAAAATCGAACATTCGTGTTTGTTGTTCGGCTTATCG
Source organism: uncultured Draconibacterium sp. (assembly GCF_913060805.1). Taxonomy (GTDB): domain Bacteria; phylum Bacteroidota; class Bacteroidia; order Bacteroidales; family Prolixibacteraceae; genus Draconibacterium. The sequence goes on along the minus strand of NZ_CAJXTC010000014.1, from coordinate 119,775 downwards.
AATAATCTTGCGAAATGATGCATAAGTGTTTGTTGGTCAGGCTTTAGCGTTGGTGTTTTTGGTGTGTGATTGACTGTTTTTTGCATTACGGCCGCGTTGCCCGAAGCATCTGTCTTTTTCCCGGAGGACCGGGAAGTCGCTCCGAAATATAGCCCGATCGTTCCATTCTTCTGCGAATTTCGCCTTTGGCGCTATAGGTAACAAGGTTTGCATTTGAGTTGCTAATGCTGAACAGTTTCCTGAAAATTTCCTCGTTCCACATCTCAGGTTGTTTGTCGGGGCCGAAGGCGTCAAAGTAGATCAAATCGACTGTTGGAATCTCGTCAAATGTAAATTTGGTGAGGTCAGTTTTTAGTTTTAGTAAATCGAAATACGGTGAAATTTGAGTTCTAACATTCCATTCGCTCCTATGCAACGCTGAAAATAATTCTTCCGCTTGTTTCGAAATCAAACTTCCATAATTGAGTTGCTGTATTTCTTCTGGCTCAATCGGATATTTTTCCAACGAAATATAAGTGGTTTGTCGCTTTGTATTTTCTGCTTCAATTGCTGTTAATAAGGCGTTCAATCCTGTTCCAAAACCAATTTCAAGAATTACAGGTGCCGGCGATTGATTGTGTCGATAACCTTTATCGAGATACACAAAATCCGATTCTGTCAGTGCGCCGTTCACCGAATGGTACTGCTCGTCCATCTCCGGAATAAAGAGCGTTTTCGATCCGTCTTCAGTATTTATTATTTGTCGTTGCATGGCCTGCGAATTTCCTAAAATTGTATGTTCTACAATCAGTATTCAGCTAAAAAGCAGCAAAAAGGCACCTTTTATAACTTAAAAAACTAATTTTATCGGCCAAAAATACGAAAAACTATGTTGGTGCGCTTGTACAATGAAAATCCAAATCCCCGCGATATTCGAAAAGTTGTTGATGTTTTGCGTGATGGAGGAGTGATTGTGTACCCAACCGACACGGTTTACGGATTGGGCTGCGATATTACCAACCAAAAGGCAGTTGAGAAGGTGGCGCGTTATAAAGGTATCCAGGTAGAGAAGAACAATTTTTCGTTTATCTGCAGCGATTTTAGCCACTTGTCGGATTACACCAAGCCGATTCCCAGTCATATTTTTAAACTCATTCGCAAGAATTTACCTGGTCCGTTTACTTTTATTTTAAATGCCAATAACAACGTACCACGGTATTTTAAAGGGAAAAAGAAAACGGTGGGAATTCGTATCCCGGATAATAATATTATTCGCGAAATTGTGCGCGAGCTGGGAAATCCAATTCTTTCATCATCGGTGCACGACGACGACGAGATTCTGGAATATACTACTGATCCTGAATTGATCCATGAAAAATTCGCAGAACTGGCTGAAATTGTTGTTGATGGTGGTTTTGGCGAATTGATTCCGTCTACCATTGTAGATTGCACATCGGACGAGCCAACTTTGATACGTCAGGGAAAAGGTGAATTGGAATATTAAATCGATTATTCTTTCCAGAACGACGGCGAGAAGAGTACCAAAACAGTAAACAACTCCAGTCGGCCAAGCAGCATCAGAAACGATAAAAACCATTTCCCGATTGGGCTAATGTGGTAGAAATTTTCTGCCGGACCAACACTTCCTAAACCGGGGCCGATATTTCCTAAACAAGTTGCAACAGCTCCCATCGACGATTCCATATCGGGTTCTATAAGTGTGAAAATAACGGTGCTGATGGCAAAAATTACAAAGTAGATCATAAAGAACGCCAGCACGTTGGTAACGATTTTCGCATCAACCGAATGTTTATTAAAACGAACCGGAATAACAGCATTGGGATGCACCAGACGTTTTAGCTCGTAGTAGCCGTTTTTCAGCAGCACAACAATTCGCATAATCTTTATACCTCCACCGGTTGATCCGGCAGAACCTCCAAAAAAGAAAAGTAAAAAGATGAGCATTGTTAAAACGGGGGGCCACATAAGGTAATCGGCTGTGGCGTATCCTGTGGTTGTTATTATTGTAATGACCTGGAACAATGAATCGCGAAATGCTTTTTCAACGCCAATTTCGCTGGAAATTAAAAGGCCGATAAAAATAAGGGCCGTAAATCCCAGGGTAAAAAAACTATAGTATTTAAACTCTTCGTCTTTAAATGCCACCGAAAACTTTCCTTTTATAGCAAAATAGGAGAGTGTAAAGTTTGTTCCGGCCAGAAACATAAAAACAATAATCACATACTGAATAAATGGTGACGGCCAGTGCGCAATACTTGCCTGTTTGGTTGAAAATCCTCCGGTAGCCATGGTGGTAAACGAGTGGCAAATGGAGTCGAAAAAGGTCATTCCTCCAACCCATAACAACAGTGTTTCTGCAACTGTAAATGCCAGGTAAATTACCCAAAGTGTTTTTGCCGTTTGTTTAATTCTGGGGCTTATTTTATCGGGTGTTGGCCCCGGAACCTCTGCCATAAACAACTGCATACCACCAATTCCAAACACCGGCAAAATGGCCAGCGACAAAACTATAATTCCCATACCGCCAAGCCATTGCGTGATGCTTCGCCAGAATAAAATACCGTGGGGAAGTGCTTCAATATCGTTTAAAATTGATGAGCCTGTTGTGGTAAAACCGGAAATGGTTTCGAAAAATGCATCGGTAAAACTGGGAATTGAGCCACTTATAACATAAGGTAAACTCCCAAAAAAGGAGAACACAATCCATACCATCGACACGATGATGAAACCTTCGCGTTTGCCAATATCCTTTTTGGCTTTCGATGTGGCAGCAACGATCAGTCCGCCGATTGCCAGGTTTATTCCTCCCGAAATTAAGAATGCGCCAGTGTCGTGTTCACCATAAATCAGAGCAACCAGCAGAGCGATGCCCATGGCAATTCCCTCTACAAATAATAAAAAACCAAGTACTCTGAATATGATTTTAAGATTCATGTTCCGGTAGTTTGCGCTTACTTAAAGAATTTCTCCAGCTTTTTAATTCCTGAAGGAAGGGTGAATACAACTACTTTATCGCCTTCCTGAATTTGAGTATAACCGTGTGCAATATAACCCATATTTCCGCGAATCACACCTCCGATTTTTGCTTCCTCGGGGAAGTCAAGATCTTTAATGGATTTTTGTGTGATTTTAGCTCCCGGTTTGGCAATAAACTCAAAAACTTCGGCGTCGGAGGCGGTTAAACATTTTACTTTCGAGATTTCGGCATTCAACGTAAACCGGTAAATGTAACCGGCGGCAATCAGCTTTTTATTAAAAATACTGCCGATATCCATATTGTCTGCAAGGTTCATGTAAGCCAGGTTTTCCACCTCGGCCACTGTGCGGCGTACACCAAATGTTTTTGCCAGGTGACAGCCTAATATATTGGTTTCAGAATTTCCGGTGGTTGCCACAAAAGCATCCATTTTTTCAATTCCTTCTTCGCGTAACAAATTCAGGTTTCGTCCGTCGCCGTTAATTACCAGCACATTTTCGTACTTGTCGGCAATTTTTTCGCATTTTTTGCGGTCGCCTTCAATAACTTTTATGCGGTAGTTTTCGCCCAATTTTTCAATTGCTTTTTGGGCAATTCGGCTACCTCCCAAAAACATGATGTTTTTAACCTCGAAAAGTGTTTTTCCGGTTAATTCGTAAACATTGTTTTGTTCGGCCGGAGTGGTAACAAAAAATACGATGTCACCATTTTTTATAAAATCAGTACCATTCGGGATGATCGTTTCATTGTCGCGGTTAATCGCCACCACTAACAAATGCTGATTTTCCTGCGATAACTCTTCAAACGTTTTATTCAGAATCGGTGCATTTTCGCGCACTTTAATTCCCATCATAATCAGTTTTCCACCCGAAAACTCGATTAACTGACGTGTTGCCGTTTGTTTTACAGACGCAATAATTTCTTTTGCTGCCAGACTTTCGGGGTAAATCAATTCGTTTATCCCCAAGTTGTTAAGCTTGGCGCGGTATCTTTCCTGCAAGTACTCGGAGTTGTTTATTCGCGCAATTGTACGGTTAACGCCAAGGTACGACGCCATTGAACAGGCCAAAACGTTGCGTTCCTCAAAAGGAGTTACTGCAATAAACAAATCTGATTTTGCGAGGTCGGTGCTTTTCAAATCCTGAAATGAATGCGCTGAACCCGCAATTGTCATCAGGTCTACTTCACTACTGATTTTCGCTAATTTTTCAGGAGAATCATCCAGTAAGGTGATATCGTGGTTTTCATTGGTTAACATTCTAGCCAAATGTGTTCCTACTTCGCCGGCACCTGCTATAACAACTTTCATCTCATTATAAGTGTTAATTCTCAAAAAGTATTCGATAAAACTCGCTTGTTAGCTTCTATTCTGTAAGCGCAATTTTTATATGCTCGTTTCATCTGTCTGTGTAATTTAATGAAGCAAAATAATGCATTCTGTTTTTAAACTCCACGGAAAACGCTTTATAATTTTCCGCTTCCAACATTAAATTAACATTCTAAATTACAAAATGCCACGTGTAATTTACAGCAAATTACCAAAATAATTTTCAATGAAATAGACAATTCACAGCAGTACATTTTACATGAATTGTGCGGTTACCAAGAGGTAGCAAATGCTCCTTGTACGGAAAGAATGTGTTGTTTTTTTTCTGAAGAAGAGTTTTTTCGGTCGGGATAGTACTTTATAAGGCAACAGTCTTCGGAAATAGGTTCTATGCTGTAAGCATTAGTTTTACTGATGATTATATCCGGAGAAACGGTGTTTGTTGCCGGCGTTTGTTTTTGTTGTAACAGCACTTTTTTGCCTTCGAAAACTGCTAGTCCTTTATCGAGAAAAAGCAGATCATCTTTGTATGTATCTTCTGAAATTAGGAAAACGGTATTCGTTAATCGTTTCTGTTGTTTTATGTCCAGCAACGAACTTAAGTTATAATCGTCAACCGAAAGTGTGTCTGCTGAAATTACATACATTTTGTTAGCATTGATAAAACAAACCACCGGTTCTTGCGAGTTAAGTACAATTATTTCGTGCTGATTGATTTGCTTGTATCCTGAAAACAAAATAAACGCAGCCAAAAATACAGCAAACGAAAGTGCCGATTTCAGAAAAACAGTCCGCCGCGAATTCAGAAATAAAAAGATGGTACCCAGAATGGCCAAAACAAAAATTAGCTCGGGCAGATGAAGTACAACATCGGGTGTTGAGTTGGGAAATGATTCGATTGAGAAGAGTGAAAAATATACACCTTTTATAATCCATTTTACAACGAACGCGATTGAAGAAGCCAATAGCGGTATTTTTGAAAAGACCAATAGTCCCAGCCCGAGAGGAATAAGCAGCATGGCGGCCGGAATTACAACAATGTTGCTCAATAAAAAGTAAGTGGGGAATTGACAAAAGTAATAGGCCGAAAGTGGAAAAGTTGCTATTTGTGCTGCAATTGAGACGGTTATCAAATTCCAGAAAAACAAACCTACCTTGTTTTTAATGGGCCATAATGCAGCAATTTTTGGCTGCAGAAAAACAATACCGAAAACAGCCATGTACGAGAGTTGGAATCCAACTTCGAAAAGATTGTTGGGATTTATTAATAAAAGCAGAAAGGCTGAGGCTGCAAGCGTGTTGTAGATATTTGCTCTTCGATTAATATTACCGGCAATTATAATCAGGCTAAACATGGTGCAGGCCCGCAAAACCGATGGCGACAAACCGGTTATAAACGCATAACCCCACAAAAAGCTGATTGAAAGAATGACGTAAATAAACTTGCCGATTCTTCGTTTTTGCAGAAACCCAAAACAGAACGAAAAAGCAAAGAATAGTATACCAACATGTAATCCGGAAACGGCCAGCACATGCATGGCTCCGGCCGAAGAAAATATGCGTTTTGTTTCCCGGTCGAGTTCGCGTTTGTAGCCGAGTGTCAGCGCTGAGAGAATTTCGGTTTCCTGCGCCCCGATTTCCTGGTCGCGGTATATTTTAAGCAGTTTATCGCGAATCGTTTCGGCCCATAAAAGTGGCGTGTTGTTTACGTAGCCTGTTAATTTCCAATTCCCCGATTTTAAATAAACCTGCCTGAAAATGTGTTTCTTCGCGAGGTAATTTTTGTAATCAAATTCGTAAGGATTCCCGCGGTTTTCAACCGGTTCGGGCGACTGCTCAAAAATTATCTGGCTGCCCGGCTTTAACAGTTTAATGTCTTCGCCTTTTTCAAAATAAACCAACACTTTTTCTCGTGTGCCAACCAGTGTGTCTTCTGTTTTTACCGAATGCAAAAGAAGCAGACTTTTGTATGAATTGGTTTTCTCCTGCGGCGTTTCCAGCACTGTGGCTGCCATTAATCCGTTGGTTTCGGGAGACGGTAAATTGTTGTATTGTTGGTAAGTGATGGCACCGAATAATACAAGCAGAACAAAAGTTGTTCCGCCAAAAAGTGGAGCAAGATAAAAGTTGTAACGTTTGTGAAGGAGAATTAGAAATCCGCAAATGGCAATGGCCGCATAAATTAGCAGTGTGCTGATTCCCGTAAATATTGAAGCAAGGAAAATGCCGGTGGCAAAAGCGACCGTGATTCGTAAGAAGGGTATGTTTTTAAATGTATTTTCCAAAACCTACGCCTGAAGGATTAGCCCTTAAACGAAGGTTTTGGAAAAAGGTTACATTATTTTGGAACTTTAATTCGGTAATGTGGACGAACCTTGCCTTTTGAAATGGCAATAAGTTTACTTTTTAATAAACGTTTGCGCAGTGGCGATAAATAATCGACAAACAAAATGCCTTCCAAATGATCGTATTCGTGCTGAATTACGCGGCCGGCAAAACCTTTGTAGGTTTCGGTGTGTTCCTCAAAATTTTCGTCGAGGTATTTAATGGTCACCTCGTCGGGGCGATCCACATCTTCCCTTATTTCGGGCAAGCTTAAACAACCTTCGTTCATTGTCCATTCGTCGCCTTTGGTTTCAATGATTTCAGGATTGATAAAAACCTTTTTAAAACCTTCCAATTCCGGCTCTTCGTCGGCACCCGATGATGCATCGATCACAAACATTCGAATCGACAATCCAACCTGTGGTGCTGCCAAACCAACACCGTCAGAGTAGTACATGGTTTCCCACATATTTTCAATTATCTCATCCAATTTTGGATGATCTTTTTCAATTGTTTTGGCTTTCTTCCGTAATAAAGGGTCTCCGTATACTGTTACCGGGTATTTCATTCTTTTCTATTTTATATCAATTACAACTCTACTAACCTTTTGAAACTTGTTTTTTTAGCGTAACGAGTTGCGTTTCTGTTCTAAATAATTCTGTAAAATAATGGTTGCACTAATGGCATCAACCAATGCTTTGTCTTGCCGTTTTTGTTTTTTCAGTCCTCCGTCAATCATGGTTTGAAAAGCCATTTTCGACGTAAAACGTTCGTCGTAAATTTCCAGATTCATCTCCGGATATTTCTGCTGAAACTTTTTCAAAAACGGATTGATAAATCTAACAGACTCCGAGGCCTGGTTGTTCATTTGTTTGGGATAACCCACAACCACCGTTTCCACCTGTTCTTTTTCGAAATAATCTTTCAGAAAATCCCAAATGGTGTGGGTTGGAACTGTTGTTAAGCGGCTGGCAATAATCTGCCCCGGATCGGTTACTGCCAATCCTGTTCGCTTTTTTCCGTAATCTATTGCTAATATCCGGGCCATACTTTAATTAAATCGCCGCAAAAGTAGAGAGAATTGCTTAGAAAAAAAAGTGCATAAATGCCTGTTCTCTAGTAGCTGTAACTTTTATCACACGCGGCTGTAGCTTTTTTGGCACACGCTTTGCATCTACAAAGGCAGATATCGATTTTTATTTTGGCGCCAACAGAGCATAGCAAACAAATTGTTGAATTTTAAAGTCTATTGTCATGAAAGCAACAACTTTTAAATTGTTTGCCACGATAATTACTCTGGCGGCAATTACAATAATAACAACAGTTCCGGCCCAGGCCCAGCGCAGGGGAGGAGAACGAGGAACAGAAAAAAGAGAAGCTCCGAAAAGGAGTAGCAGAACTGAGGTAAAAACAAAGAGTGCCTCAAAAACTTATCGACAGTCAACTCCGAAAAAAGCGGATAGAAACGTTCGGTCATCGAGTAAATCAAATAGCAGTCGAAGCAGTGCAAACGTTCGTTCGAGCAACAAAACGTACAACGATTCTCGTTCGGCAAATCGCGACGTTCAGCGTAAAAGTAGTTCTAATAACAACTATAAACCGCAAAAAAGTACTACAAGGTCTTCAGCAAATGTTTACCGACAAAGTCAACCACAAAGGGCAGAGCAGGCGCGAGGCAGAGAGGCAAACAGACAGCCATCGCGGGTTTATACAAATTCAAAAAAGTCGAGCCCTGCCGTTTCAAACGGAAGAGGGACAAGCCGAAAATCAGTTTCCGAAGCACGTAGATACTACAATGTTGACAGAAACGACAAACGGTTTACTCCGAATAGAAGTTACCGCGGAAGCAGCCAGCAGTGGAGTAGCAGAAATCGCCCAAAAGCAATGAACTACAACCACCGCGACAGGAAGTATTATTCAAACTATAATTACTACAAGAATAATCACTGGGATCGTCGTTGGGAGCACTACCGCTGGAACCACAACAGCTGGCGCGACTACTACGGTGGGTACAATCCATACTCTTACCGCTATCACAAGTATTATTATTACAATAATCACTACGGTCACGTAATCCGCAAGTTTGTTTATCGTCCAACCGTTTTTGTACACAACCATAATCGCTACTATTGTTACGACGGACATTTTTTCCGTTATCACGCAGGAATTGGTTATGTGTTGGTGAATCTGCCATTCGGGTTTTCATTCGAAAGTTTGCCTTATGGCTACGAGCAAGTTCATATAAACGGCTACCTGTATTTCAGGATTGGAAATTTATTCTTCGAATCATCGGCATTAGGTTTTAGCCTGGTGCACTATCCCGACAGGTATTACGCCTACAACGACGATTATTACAACCAGGGTTATGTTGATGATTACTATTACGAACCTTATTAACAGTAATTTGAGTTAAGATATTGAAACAGGCTAGACCTTAGAATTATACTGTTTCTTACAGCACTGCCCGTCAGCATTTATATGGCGGGCAGTTTTTGTGTTTAAAAAGTCGGATTTTGATTGGCCCATTTTGAGAATATGTTATTGAACCTATTTTTATGTCAAACATTTTGTCTATTTTTAGTAGTCCAAATACAATAAATATGGCAAACAAATTAAAACGAGATCAACTTCCAGCGGCAAAAGCAAAAAACTGGAAAAGTAACTTTAAAGAAGAAGCCGATAAAACCTTCAACCTAAAATTGACTCCAATCATTTTGCAAAAAGAAACCTATAAATCGTTGATTGGCGAGAATGAAAACCGGGTGCGTGTATATCTTGGGTTGGAGCCCGAAAAGGCCGGCGATAAATATGTGCTTTGTGGTTATGCAGTGTCCTCTTTTCTTTTGGGAAGTGGCGATGTTTATGCCGACTACGAAACACCGGTATATAAACTGAGTAAGGTAAACGAAGATTTTTCGGACAATACCGAAGCAGTGATAGAAAGTATACGATTGTACCGTAAATGGCGGGCCGGCGAAATTGATGATAAACACGAAGGTGCAGCCTATCGTCAGTACATTTATCCAAATGCATATTTGCTTACTAAATTCGAGTTACACGAGTTGTTCAATACGCAAAATCATGCCAGTATAAAAATTGAATTCGGAATTAAAAAGACCATGGACGTTATGGTTAGCGCTGCTTCCGATCAATTACTAAAATCGGCAGGAGATGTTGAAGATCCGGAAGATCTGGAAGAATTCAATAATACAGGGGTTTGTCCTCCATTTTGCGACGAACGAAGTATTTATAATCCATAACAATTAAGGTTTGAGCTTTATAATGTATAACTGGGTATCAATTCTGATACCCTTCTTTATTGGTATTTATCGGTACAAACATCTTGACAAGAGCTTGCGTTTGTTCCTTTATTTTGTGATTTATGGAACGGCCAATGAGATTGTTTCCCGTATTGTTATCCAGTATGGACTGATTACTTACGATGGGGAAACCAACACTCAACCTTTATCGCATTTGTATTTAATGCTGGAGTTTCTGCTTCTTGGTTTCTTTTATTCGCATGTTTTAAAAGATATTATCAATAAACGATTAATGATCATCCTGATTATTTCGTTTGAAGTTTATTGTATCATTAATACACTGTTTTTGCAATCTGTATTTCTATATCCGGCTGTGCCACTGGCTCTAAGTAGAATATTTCTTGTCGGGTTCTCTCTTTTGTTTTTTTACAAAATAATGACTGAAGCGAGGATTCTGAAATTATGGAAAGAACCGCTTATATTCCTTAACCTCGCCGTTCTAATCTATTATTCCGGCATTTTGTTTTACTCGCTGTTGTTTAATCTCATTTTAGATTATTCAAGAGAGTTTGCAAAAATTACAAACTACTATTACGCGGGGTTAAATACGCTGTTTTACGTACTTGTTGCTATTGGTTTCTGGAAATCTGACCGGTAACCTCAGTTAGTTGAGGTCGATAATTTTCAGGGGAAATTCAAATTCTGGTCAAACGCATTGTCCGAATATTGTCCTGATTTTACAGAAAGTTCAATTTTGTTAACTATTTTAGCATTGACTAAAATGTGAATTGTGGAGGGAGCCGGGAATTCGGAAATATTATTGGTCTATTTAATAGGTACCATCGGCATGCTGTTGTTGGCGGGTGGCATCTTTTTCTTTTTTATTGCCTATCAGAAAAGATTGCTGCAGAAGCAACTGGAATTGAACCGGGTGGTTCAAAATCAGCAGGAAGAAATTATAAAAAATACGATCCAGTCGCAGGAGAATGAGCGAAAACGTATTGCCCGCGATCTGCATGACGAAGTTGGAGCCATGCTTTCGGTGGTAAAACTTACTGTGGGGAGAATTGAGAAGAAAGCAGAAGAAGGCAAAGCAAAAGAGCTGGCTACCGAAACTAAGACTTACCTCGACGATGTAATCCTTCAGGTACGCCGCATTTCAAGGTCGTTGTTACCGCCATCGTTAGAAAAACTGGGATTGTATTTTGCTCTCGAGGAGCTGGCCAACTGGGTGAATAAATCGGATCAGATGGCTATTGAGTGTTGGAAAAGTGGAGAGCAATTTCGTTTTGACAGTAAACAGGAGCTGGCCGTTTTTCGTATCGTGCAGGAACTGGTAAATAATGCCATTAAACACGCCGAAGCAACACGCATTTTAATTGATATTCGATTTGCCAAACAGTTGGTCTCGCTTGTTGTAGCCGACAACGGTAAAGGCTTTTTACTGGAGGAAAAAATGCAAACCGGACTTGGTTTGCGCAACCTCGAAAGCCGGTCGGAAATGGCAAATGCAAAGTTTAAAATGAAATCATCGCCTGGGAAAGGAACCCGCGCAATTATAGTTCTGCAAGCTGATGAGTGATCAAAAAGTAGATATCGTAGTTACCGACGACCATAAGCTTTTTAGAAAAGGTATGGTTGGCTTGTTAGACGATTTTGATATTGTTGAGAATATTTACGAAGCCGGTAACGGAATCGAATTATTGGAACTGCTCGCCGAACTGGACAAAAAACCTGATCTGGTTTTGCTCGATATTAATATGCCCGAAATGGATGGTGTTGAGGTAACCGGGCATTTACGTAAAGAGTATCCTGACATCCGGATTTTAATACTCAGTATGGAAGAAGCTCCACAGTTGGTTGCTCACCTGGTTAGCGAAGGAGTAAATGGTTACTTATTAAAAAATGCCGAGCCTGATGAGTTGGAGCTGGCCATTAAAAAAGTACTAAAAAACGATTTCTACTTCTCGGGTAGTTTGTCGGGGGCCGTTTTGCAGGGATTAAAGAAAAATACGACGAAAGATTCAGCATTTCTGCTGAAGCTTACAAAGCGCGAAAGCGAGGTGTTGAAGCTGATCTGTGAAGAATTAACGGCCACCGAAATTGGTGAAAAACTGGGACTTAGCGCACGTACCATAGAAGGGCATAAATACAACCTGCTTGAAAAAACCAAAACTAAAAATGTTGCAGGACTTGTAATCTATGCCATCAAAAACAATCTCTATAAAATATAAAAGGAGCACAAAATATGCGCTCCTTTTCGGATTCCATCTTCTTATTTTTTATCACTGTGACTCAGGGAAATGGGACAGTGTATGTTGAAGTAAAATGTGTTGAAAGTTATAGGATAAAAAATAACTAAAAAGAGGGGAGGAAATACAGTTCAGCGTTTGTGATGTGAATGTGTCTAACGAATGTGAATTTATTTTACGCTTCATTTCCATTTGATGGATCCTTTAGTTGTTATGGCAAAGTTCGGGAAGAAGTCTCAAAAAAAATAGCGTAGAATTACTCGATTTTAACCAGGTAATTCTACTTGGTTTTTGGCAACCTGTCAAAAAAAAAGAGCCACTCCGAAGAGCAGCTCTTAATTATTTAGCTTCAATAATTTCTATTTTAAATTAGCTTGTGCAGCAGCTACACGTGCAATAGGTACACGGTATGGAGAACAACTTACGTAGTCCATTCCAACACTGTCGCAGAACATCACTGATGAAGGTTCGCCACCGTGCTCGCCACAAATACCAACTTTTAAATTCGGTTTTGTACTGCGGCCTTTTTCTACACCTATTTTAACAACCTGTCCAACACCTTCCTGGTCGAGTACCTGGAAAGGATCGTTTTTCAGAATACCTTTTTCAATGTAAATAGGTAAGAATTTACCGGCATCGTCGCGCGAGTAACCAAAAGTCATCTGTGTAAGGTCGTTTGTTCCGAACGAGAAGAACTCGGCATGCTCAGCTACTAAATCAGCAGTCATTGCAGCACGTGGAATCTCGATCATTGTTCCAACCATATAGTCACATTTTGCACCTTTTTCAGCAAATACTTTTTCAGCAGTTGCGTTAATGATGTCTGCCTGCATTTTAAATTCTTTTACAGTACCAATCAGCGGAACCATAATCTCAGGACGTGCATCAACACCTTTTTGCTTCAGGTTAACAGCAGCTTCAATAATGGCGCGTGCCTGCATTTCGGTAATCTCAGGATAAGTATTTCCTAAACGACATCCGCGGTGACCCAACATCGGGTTAAATTCGTGAAGGTCTTCAACCAATGCTTTTACCTCTTCAACGCTAATTCCCATTTCGTCAGCCATCTCTTTTTGGTTGGCTTCTTCGTGAGGAACGAATTCGTGTAATGGCGGATCGAGCAAACGAATAGTTACTCCGTAACCGGCCATCGCTTCCAAAATACCTTCGAAATCTTCGCGCTGGTAAGGCAATAATTTATCTAATGCTTTGCGACGGTCAACTTCGGTTTTAGCCAAAATCATTTCGCGCATCGCTTTAATTCTTTCACCTTCGAAGAACATGTGCTCGGTACGGCAAAGACCAATTCCCTGCGCACCAAAGTCGCGAGCAACTTTTGCATCAGCAGGAGAGTCGGCATTGGTACGAACTGTCATACGAGTGAATTTGTCTGCCAGGTCCATAATTTTTGCGAAGTTTCCGCTCAATTCAGGATCCATGGTAGCTACTTTGCCATCGTATACTTCACCAGTCGATCCGTTTAACGAAATCCAGTCGCCTTCTTTAAATTCTTTTCCGTCGATGGTCATAATGCGGGTTTTGTAATTGATTTTTACATTACCGGCACCCGACACACAACATTTACCCATACCACGTGCAACAACCGCTGCGTGCGATGTCATACCTCCGCGGGCAGTTAAAATACCTTTGGCAATGTGCATACCTTCCAAATCTTCCGGCGAGGTTTCAACACGTACCAAAACTGCTTCAGGATATTTGTTGGCTTCGTCGGCAAAGAAAACAACTTGTCCGGTTGCAGCACCTGGCGATGCAGGCAAACCTTTTGCCAATACACTTGCCGCTTTCATGGCTTCGGTGTCGAAAACAGGGTGAAGTAATTCATCCAGTTTTGCAGCGTCGATGCGTTGCAATGCTGTTTTTTCGTCGATACGACCTTCTTCCAGCATATCAACGGCCATTTTTACCATGGCTGCTCCGGTGCGTTTTCCGTTACGGGTTTGCAGCAACCATAATTTACCTTCCTGAATGGTAAATTCAAGATCCTGCATATCGCTGTAATGATCTTCCAGTTTTTGTTGAGTCTCGTTTAGCTGCTTGTACATTTCCGGCATTGCTTCTTCCAGTGATGGAAATTTCGATGCACGTTCTTCTTCCGAAACTCCTTGTAGGGCAGCCCATCTTTTTGACCCCTCGAGAGTAATTTCCTGTGGAGTTCTAATACCTGCAACGACATCTTCTCCCTGGGCGTTTATTAGGTATTCTCCATTAAAAATATCTTCTCCGGTTGCAGCATCACGCGTAAATGCAACACCTGTGCCTGATGTTTGTCCCATGTTTCCAAATACCATAGCCTGACAGTTAACAGCAGTTCCCCATTCGTCAGGAATTTGCTCCATTCTGCGGTAATATATTGCACGGTCATTATTCCAACTTCCAAAAACTGCAGCTACTGCACCCCAAAGTTGTTCCCACGGATCGGTTGGAAAATCTTTGCCGGTAACATCCTTAACGGCAGCTTTAAAACGCTTAACCAGTTCCTGTAAGTCTTCAGTAGTGAATTGCGTATCCAAAGCAATACCTTTTTCTTCTTTCAACTGATCGATGATTTCTTCAAAAGGATCGTGCTCTTCTTTACTGGCAGGTTTCATTTCCATAACTACATCGCCATACATTTGAACAAACCGGCGGTATGAGTCCCACGCGAAACGAGGATTTCCAGACTTTTTAGCAATGCCCTCAACGGCATCTTCATTCATCCCCAGGTTCAGAACTGTATCCATCATTCCGGGCATCGATGCACGTGCACCTGATCGTACAGACATCAAACATGGATTTTCTTTGCTTCCAAACTCGGTTTCTGTTAGTTTTTCAACCAGCGCCACTGCGGCCTCAACTTCTGGCTTTATCAGGTCGAACGTTGCTTGCTGACCTTTTTCGTTGTACATGGTACAAACTTCTGTTGTAATCGTAAATCCGGGAGGAACAGGAACGCCAATAAGGTTCATCTCCGCAAGGTTTGCACCTTTACCTCCAAGTAGGTTTTTCATGTCTGCTTTACCCTCTGCCTGTCCGGCTCCGAAAGTATATACATGCTTTGTCATAAAATTGAAATTTTAGTTATAATAAAATAGAATTAGAAACATTATTGAAATGGATTGCTAAAGTAACTTTATTTTTCCACTTTAGAAAGTTTTTAAACTGCTTTAAAGCCTGTTTTAGAGGCATGTATCGTAATGTATTTAAACATTGTTCTATTTGTATATGTCTGATTTGCTTTAATAGCATTTTGTTCGAATATATACTGTTTTTAGTGCTAATGTTTTTTTTCGTACGGTTTTAATGTTTGTATTTCCGAACGTATGAAAATCCGTTTTGTTTACGCTCTAAACAGCAAGTTTATCTCGTGAAAATGAAGTGTTAACATTCTTTAACTTCCGTTGATACGCGTTAACTAAAATGCGCCGTATTTTTGTAGCATAGAATTTGAATAGTTTAAGTGTTTTTTCATAGAGAATAGATTTGGTTAGGTTAGGAAACAGAGATGAGTTGAAAACGTCTCTGTTTTTTTATGCCCAATTTTTCGGGATGAAAACGTTTCCTGTTTTCGGCAGATTCTTTCCTGAAAAATACAGATTCCCGTACTTATAACATTCTTTAACTTCCGTTGATACGCGTTAACTAAAATGCGCTGTATTTTTGTAGCATAGAATTTGAATAGTTTAAGTGTTTTTTCATAGAGAATAGATTGGGTTAGGTTAGGAAACAGAGATGAGTTAAAAATGTCTCTGTTTTTTTATGCCCATATTTTTGATGAAATGCGCTTCCTGTTTTAAATAATTGAAGGTGCATAGGATAAAGTGAGACATCCCTTTCTAAAATTATCATATTTGTTTGCTGCCGCAGGCTTTCATCTTTGCCTTGAAGCAAAGACGAAACACGAGGAAGGCATTTCCGAGCTCAAGGCTGCTTTTGGCAGTTACCTTCCATTTTCATAAAACCCAAATTCGGACGGGTGATCTCCTCGATCCCTCGGAGCTTCCCGTTCTCATTAAGGTTTTATTTCAATTCCAGGTAAATACCAAAAGAGGCCGTTCCGCTTATGGAAAGTTGAAGGATATGCGATGTTGTTCGAAGCTTCGGCCTCGGCCGGTGAGCCGGAAAACAAGTGATGACGACGGTAAAAAATTACTGTTGTTTGAGGAGGAACGACGAGTTTCAGGAATTTTAGTCGGCATCGCGTAGCTTTTCCGAGTGAAGTGGGCGCAGCCTTGGGTTTTGTGTTTACTATTTGGGCTAAGCCAAATAGTAAAATCGGTCTGATAAGACAAAAGCATTGTTTTCTGAAGTCAGCTCCAATATTGTGTGGAACTTTTATAGAGAAACAAATTATCAGGTATTGAGAATATTGGTACTTGAAAAGAGTTGCTATAATGGAATTATAACAGGTCTGTTTTTAGTGGTTTCGCAACTGCAAAACACAGATACCCATACTTATAACATTCTTTAACTTCCATTTAAACGCGTTAACTAAAATACGCCGTATTTTTGTAGTGTAGAATTTGAATAGTTTAAGTGTTTTTTTCATAGAAATAGATTTGGTTAGGTTAGGAAACAGAGATAATGTTGATTGTCTCTGTTTTTTTATGCCCAAATCTGCCACTTTTTCATACAAATTTCCACTTTCCTGAAAATGTTTCTGTATATTTCTGTGTTGTTGTGACATTCTGTCTGTCAGTTGGTTATGGCTCGAAAGTTGTTTTGGTTAACGACGAATTTTAATACGTAAAGCCATGAATTTTAATAATTTCACAATAAAATCGCAGGAAGCCATTCAACAGGCTTTTCAAATTGCCCAGGGAAATAACCAACAGGCAATCGAAACCGGTCACATTCTTCGCGGAGTACTTCATTCAGCCGAAAATGTAACCGAGTTTTTACTTAAAAAATTAGATGTTAATGTGCCAATTTTTAAACAGGCACTCGATCAGATTATTCAATCGTATCCAAAAGTTTCGGGAGCTGAACAATATCTTTCTTCCGGGGCAAATCAGGCTCTGCAAAAAGCACTTGGTTTGGCGCAGGAAATGGGCGACCAGTATGTTTCGGTTGAGCACATTTTAATGGCGTTGCTCGAAGTAAAAGACAATACCAGCCGTTTGATGAAAGACAATGGTATTGCAAAAAAAGAGTTGAAACTGGCCGTTGAAGAATTACGAAAAGGATCGAAAGTTGACAGCCAAACGGCAGAAGACAAATTCAATTCTTTAAATCGGTTTGCGATCAACCTGAACGAACGTGCCCGCTCGGGTAAACTCGATCCGGTTATTGGCCGCGACGATGAGATTCGTAGAATTTTGCAGATCCTTTCGCGCCGTACAAAAAACAACCCAATATTACTGGGTGAACCGGGAACCGGGAAAACGGCAATCGCCGAAGGATTAGCGCACCGCATTGTACGTGGAGACGTACCCGAAAACCTGAAATCGAAACAGGTATTTTCGCTGGATATGGGAGCTTTGGTTGCCGGGGCAAAATACAAAGGCGAATTCGAAGAGCGTTTGAAAGCCGTGGTTAACGAAGTGGTACAATCAAACGATGAGGTAATTCTGTTTATCGACGAGATTCATACACTGGTAGGTGCCGGAAAAGGCGAAGGTGCAATGGATGCAGCCAATATTTTAAAACCTGCACTGGCCCGTGGTGAACTGCGCGCTGTTGGAGCAACAACACTGGCCGAGTACCAGAAATATTTCGAGAAAGATAAAGCGCTGGAGCGTCGTTTCCAGATCGTACATGTTGACGAGCCGGATACTTTAAGTGCCATTTCAATTTTGCGTGGTATTAAAGAGAAATACGAGAACCACCATAAAGTGCAGATAAAAGACGATGCAATTATTGCGTCGGTTGAATTGTCGCAACGGTACATTTCCGACCGGTTTTTGCCCGATAAAGCCATCGACTTAATGGATGAAGCGGCAGCAAAACTGCGCCTGGAAATTGATTCTGTTCCCGAGGAACTGGATGAAATTCAGCGTCGGGTAAAACAGCTGGAGATTGAGCGCGAGGCAATAAAACGTGAGAATGATACCAAAAAGTTGAATTCGCTGAACGAGGAAATTTCGAATCTGAAAGAGGAGCAATCGCAGCTTCGTGCCAAATGGCAATCGGAGAAATCGGTAATCGAAGCCATTCAGAAAAAGAAAGAAGAGATTGAAACTTACAAGTTTGAAGCCGAGCAGGCTGAACGTCAGGGTGATTATGGTCGTGTGGCCGAGTTGCGCTATGGAAAAGTAAAAGAGGTGGAGGCCGAGATTGAAAAACTGCAGGCCGAGTTGGAAGAAATGAAAAAAGGTGAAAACCTGATTAAAGAGGAGGTTGATACCGAAGATATTGCCGAAGTTGTGGCACGCTGGACCGGTATCCCGGTTTCGAAAATGTTACAGAGCGAGCGCGAAAAGTTGCTGCACATGGAAGACGAGTTGCACAACCGTGTAATTGGTCAGGACGAAGCGATTGTAGCCATTTCGGATGCAGTGCGCCGCAGCCGTGCCGGATTGCAGGACGAAAAACGCCCGATCGGATCATTCATCTTTTTGGGAACCACCGGAGTTGGAAAAACCGAACTGGCAAAAGCGCTGGCTGAATACTTGTTCAACGACGAGAATATGATCACACGGATCGATATGTCGGAATACCAGGAGAAATTCTCAGTAACCCGTTTGATCGGTTCGCCTCCGGGATATGTTGGCTACGACGAAGGGGGGCAGTTAACAGAGGCTGTGCGCCACAAACCTTATTCAGTGGTGCTTTTCGACGAGATCGAAAAAGCGCACCCTGATGTATTTAATGTGTTGCTTCAGGTGTTGGATGATGGCCGATTGACGGATAACAAAGGCCGGACTGTAAACTTTAAGAATACTATTATCATCATGACTTCGAACCTGGGATCGCAGATCATTCAGGAGAATTACGAAACCATGAATGACAGTAATGAATTCCAGGTGCTGGAGAAAACACGTAACCAGTTACTGGAAATGTTGCGAAAAACAATACGGCCGGAGTTTTTGAACCGTATTGACGAAACCATTGTATTCACACCGCTGTCGAAAGACGCGATTAAAGAGATCGTTCGCTTGCAGTTCGAGCAAATTGTAAAACGTTTGGCCTCAAGCGACATGAAAATTGAATTAAGCGAAAAAGCAAGCGAGTGGTTATCGACAGTTGGATACGATCCTCATTTTGGTGCACGTCCGGTAAAACGTGTGCTTCAACGCTTTGTGCTAAATGAATTATCGAAACGGATACTTTCGGGCAAAGTGGATAAAACCAAGCCGATCGTAATCGATTATGAAAATGATTCGTTGGTTTTCAGCAATTAAAATACCGAATAATATTTTTAAGACGGCTCTCTTTGGGGAGCCGTTTTCTTTTTACAGTAATTCCTCTACTTCGGGAGTGGCGGCCTGCAATTGAGTAATGGCATCTTCAACCATTTTCGGAACGTCGTTCAGATTATTGGCCTGGCATTCCAATTGTATTTTTTTCAGTAAGGTTCCGGTATCTTCCATTCCAAATGTCATTGCCGAAGATTTTGCCGTATGTGCCTCGCGTGCCAGTTTTTCCCAGTTTTTTTCTTGCAGGAATGAACTCATGTTCGTCACGAACTCACTAATTTGTTCCAGAAAAATTTCTGCCATCTCCTTCATAAACTCCTTGTCGCCACCTGCAAGTGTTTCTAGCTGAGATGTATCGATGTGTTGAAATTTGTTGCCCATTTTTTTTATGATTGCGGTCAGCAATTTAGCAAAATAATCGAGAAAGCTTTTTGTGCTGTTGCTGATAAAATTCATATTTGCACTGTTTTTGAATACATAGTTTTGCTCTACGATATCCGACCTCGAAGGATAAACGGTTTGCAAAACGTGCTGAATCCGTTAATAACTGAAAAATTAAGATGAAAACAACTGCATTTAATTCGATACACAAAAAATTGGGCGCCAAAATGGTGGAGTTCGCGGGGTACGAAATGCCTATTGAATATAGTGGCATAAAAGATGAACACATGACCGTGCGCGAAGCTGTTGGTGTTTTTGATGTATCGCACATGGGCGAATTTTGGGTAAAAGGCCCGAAAGCCCTGGATCTGGTAGCTAAAATTACATCAAACGATCCACGATTTCTTACACTTGGGCAAGCACAATACAGCTGTTTTCCGAACGGTAAAGGAGGAATTGTTGACGACCTTTTGGTTTATTACTACGAGCCCGAAAAATATATGCTGGTAGTTAATGCCGCCAATATTGAAAAAGACTGGAACTGGGTGGTGCAGCAAAATGAAGAAATTGGCGCCGAGCTGGAAAATGCTTCAGATGATATTAGCCAGTTGGCTATTCAGGGGCCAAAAGCAACCGAGATTCTCCAAAAATTGACAGATGTAAATCTTTCAGAAATAAAATTTTACACATTCGTTACCGATAAATTTGCCGGAGTTGATGAGGTGATCATTTCTGCAACTGGTTACACCGGAGCAGGTGGTTTCGAGTTATACTTCAGAAACGATGTGGCCGAGCAAATATGGAATGCCATTTTTGAGGCAGGTGCAGAAGCAGGTATCAAACCAATTGGTTTGGCTGCCCGCGATACACTTCGTTTGGAGATGGGTTATTGCCTGTACGGAAACGATATCGACGACACCACATCGCCACTGGAAGCAGGTTTAGGCTGGATTACAAAATTCAATAACGGACGTAAATTTATCGATCGCGAATTTTTAACCATGCAAAAAAACGAGGGCGTTACCCGCAGGTTGCGTGGTTTTGTGCTTACCGGAAGAGGTATTCCACGCCATGGATACGAATTGGTAAACTCCGATGGCGAAACAATTGGCGAAGTTACTTCGGGAACTATGTCGCCGGTTTTAAATAAAGGAATTGGAATGGGATATGTTGCCAAAGAATACTCGGCTTTTGGTACCGGTATTTTTGTAAAGATCCGTAACAAAGTAATTCCTGCAGAAATTGTAAAACTGCCTTTTATCTAACCAATAAAACAAATCAGAACTAACTTAGCCGTCTGTTTTTACAGGCGGCTTTTTTATTGATAGATGTTCTCAAAAAAGCAAAAATGTTCACGCAGAGATCGCTAAGTCGTCGCAAAGCACGCAAAACAGATTCTTTTAGTTTTGCGTGCTTTGTGCTTCTTCTTTTCTTTGCGTGAAACGATTTTCGTAGCCTTTCATTTCTGTCGGCGATTACAGTATATTATTAGTGTTTTTTGTTTTAAATCGATAATCATTTCAGTTCAATCATCCATCAACAATCGTTAATCGATATTCTTCACTCAATATTCAATTATCACATTTCTATTTAAATTCTTTTTAAATATTACACCCAAAAAATCATTTATTACGGAAAACGTGGTATTGTTGCTTGGAATAAGATATTTTTGTATGAAATAACAGATTGATACCGACAACGTTAACGTCATGGAGACAGTAGGAATGATATTAGTCAGCTGTTTTTGTGTTGTTAATCAGTGTTTTAAAACTCATAAAAATAAAATAAACTTGATTTTTCTCATCGGCTAAACAATCACTATTTAAGAACTTTATAGTGGTGTTTAAAAGGTAAAAAATTTAATTACTCACCTTAATTGTTGTATTATATGAAGAAGCACAATTTTTACGCAGGACCTTCAATTCTGCCCGAATTTACAAAGGAAAAAACTGCTGAGGCTGCTCTGAACTTTGCCGGAACAGGACTTTCTGTAATGGAAGTTTCGCACCGTAGTAAAGAGTTTGTTGCTGTTATGGACGAGGCAGTTGCTTTGGTAAAAGAATTACTTAAAGTGCCGGAAGGTTATTCGGTTCTTTTCTTGCAAGGTGGTGCCAGCACACAGTTTTTAATGGCTCCATATAACTTAATGGATAAAAAAGCAGCATATTTAAATACAGGTGCATGGTCGAAAAAAGCCATTAAAGAAGCTAAATTCTTAGGCGAAGTTGTTGAAGTTGCTTCATCGGCCGACACCATTTATAACTACATTCCAAAAGGTTACGAAGTACCTTCGGATGTTAGCTATTTCCATTATACATCAAATAACACTATTTACGGAACACAAATTCCTACTCCGGATGTTGACGTTCCTTTGGTAGCCGATATGTCTTCTGATATTTTCAGTCGCCCAATCGATATCTCTAAATACGATTTGATTTATGCCGGTGCACAGAAAAACCTTGGACCATCAGGAGCTACTTTGGTAATTGTGAAAGATTCAGCACTCGGAAAAGTTGAGCGCCCAATTCCAACCATGTTGGATTACACTACGCATATTAACGCAGGTTCGATGTTTAATACGCCATCAACGCTTCCTGTTTTCGCTTGTTTGCAAACCTTAATTTGGTTAAAAGAAAACGGCGGGGTAGAAGCAATGGAGCAAAAGAACATTGAAAAAGCAAAAGTGCTGTACGATGAAATCGATCGTAATAAAATGTTCCAGTGTACTGTGTTGGCAAAAGAAGATCGTTCGTTAATGAACGTAACTTTTGTGATGACTCCTGAGTATGCTGAATTTGAGAAAGAGTTTCTGGAATTCGCAACTGCAAAAGGTATGTTGGGAATAAAAGGACACCGCTCAGTTGGTGGTTTCAGGGCTTCAATTTACAATGCAATGCCTGTTGAAAGTATTCAGGCTTTGGTGGATGCCATGCAAGAGTTTGAAAAAATGAAGTAATTCAATTTATAAAACTAAAGAAAATGCAGGGCAGGCGTCCTGCATTTTTTCTACCTAAATTTTTATGAGTAATGAGAAAAGTCTTAATAGCTACAGAAAAACCGTTTGCCCCGGTTGCTGTAAAAAAAATCAGTAAAATTTTCGAAAAAGCCGGTTACGAGCTTCAGATGCTCGAAAAGTACACCGAAAAACAGGAGCTGTTAGATGCAGTTGCCGATGTTGACGCAGCCATCATTCGCAGCGACAAGTTTACAGAGGAAGTACTAAACGCCGGTAAAAAACTAAAAATTGTGGTACGTGCCGGTGCCGGTTACGACAATGTTGATCTTAACGCTGCAACAGCCAACGATATTGTTGTAATGAATACGCCCGGACAAAACTCAAATGCCGTTGCCGAATTAGCCATTGGTTTGGCAATAATGGGCTTACGCGAAATGTATTCCGGAAAACCCGGTGGCGAAATGCGCGGTCGTACCCTCGGATTGCACGGTTTTGGTTACGTTGCCCGAAACGTTTTCCGCATTGCACGTGCCATGGGAATGAAAGTAATTGTTTACACGCGCTACAGTAAAGGTGCTGCTGCTGCAATCGGATTAAAAGTTGCCAAATCGCTCGAAGATTTGTACGAAAAAAGCGATATCGTTTCCATTCACGTTCCGGCACGTGGCGAACACATTAAATCGGTAAGTGCCGGAGTGCTTTCACATTTAAAAGATGGTAGTATTCTGGTAAACACTGCCCGAAAAGAAGTCATCAACGAGCCCGACCTGGTAGCTTGTATGGAAGAAAAACCGGGTATTAAATACATGTCGGATCTTACGCCAGACTGTGAAGCTGAATTCGAGGAGAAATTCCCGGGAAGATTTTTCTTTACACCTAAAAAAGCCGGTGCACAAACTGCTGAAGCTAACCTGAATGCCGGGCTGGCTGCTGCACAACAAATTGTCGATTTTTTCGAGAATGGCGACACTACGCACCAGGTGAATAAATAACTTGTATTGCAGCACTTTGTGAACCTTTGTGTCTCCTTTGTGTAACTTTGTGGTTAAAATTAGTGCGTACGTTGTTACGTTAACTCAAAGTTGCACAATGAATTATTTCTTAAAATAAATGTCTCAAATAGAAACCTGATTTATATTTTTGGCAATCTAAAAATCTGGTTGTCTAAAAACTAAAACATTAAATAATGGCAATTATAAAACCATTTAAAGGACTTCGTCCTCAAAAAGAAATTGTTGAAGAATTGGCTTGTCTTCCATACGATGTAATGAATTCGGAAGAAGCAGCTGTAATGGCTGAAGGAAAAGAGAAGTCGTTGCTTCGTATTACAAAAGCCGAAATTGAATGCCCGGGAGTAGAAGATATTCACTCTGAAACGGTGTATAACAAAGCCGTTGAAAATTTTAAAGCTTTTCAGGAAAAAGGTTGGCTGCAGGACGATGCCGAGGCCAAATATTATATTTATGCACAAACCATGAATGGTGTTACCCAGTACGGAATTGTTGGTGCTGCTGCCTGTGCCGATTACGAAAACGGGATCATTAAAAAGCACGAACTTACCCGTCCTGAAAAAGAGGAAGACCGTATGGTTTTAACACGTTATTTGAATGCCAACATCGAGCCGGTATTTTTTGCCTACAAAGCAGTGGCTGAAATCGACGCGATTGTTGAGAATATTGTAAAAGGCAAAGCTGCCGATTACGATTTTACGGCTGAAGACGGTTTTGGTCACCATTTCTGGACCATCGACGATGCCGAAACA
Organism: uncultured Draconibacterium sp.; assembly: GCF_913060805.1. Lineage (GTDB taxonomy): Bacteria > Bacteroidota > Bacteroidia > Bacteroidales > Prolixibacteraceae > Draconibacterium. The sequence goes on along the minus strand of NZ_CAJXTC010000014.1, from coordinate 95,180 downwards.
AATGCAAAACTGGAGCAACTTTTTGAAGAGAAAGTTCCGTTTACATACGTTGCCGACGGTCACCACCGAACTGCAGCCGCAGCACGAATCGGTGCTGAAAAAACTGGTCAGAATCCAAATCATACAGGTGATGAGGAGTACAACTATTTTATGGCTGTACATTTTCCTGATAACCAATTACAGATTATCGATTACAACCGCGTAGTAACCGACTTGAACGGTCTGTCGGAAATCGATTTCCTTGCAGAGCTTTCGAAAGGTTTCGATGTGGAAAACATGGGAACCGAAATTTTTAAACCATCAGCACTGCACGAATTCAGTCTGTACATGGCCGGAAGCTGGTATAAACTAACAGCAAAAGAAGGAACTTACGACGATTCAGATCCGATTGGAATTCTGGATGTTACCATTCTTTCTAATCAGGTGCTCGATCCGATCCTTGATATCAAAGATTTACGTACCTCAAAACGTATCGATTTTGTAGGAGGAATTCGTGGTTTGGCAGAGCTGAAACGACGTGTAGACTCGGGCGAAATGAAAGCAGCTTTTGCGCTTTACCCTGTATCGATGCAGCAATTGATAAATATTGCCGACAGCGGAAATATTATGCCACCAAAAACAACCTGGTTCGAACCCAAATTACGTTCAGGTTTGGTGATTCATAAATTAGACTAAACGTAAAAGGTCAAAGGATGTCATCTTTCAAAAAGATGACATCCTTACAGCGTGACTAAAAATATAATATCCCGGTCCGTCACCTGACGGATCGGGATTTTTTTGCTCTCAGAAGGTGTACGCGCTTAGCGTATCAAAACCGCTTAGCGCATTTTATCCCTGTAAAACATATTGATTTTTCCGTCTGTCATTCTTCAAACACCAAAAATTCCCTAACTTCAAAAGCTAAATAAATATAAACTGGTACTTCGTTAAAGATTGCTTAACCCCGTCCTTTAGGGCGGGGAATAATGTAGACAGAACCGAAAGGATTTATAAAGAATTTTGTAACTTCCAAAGTACAAAATTCTTTATAAATCCGGGCTTGTCAAACAGCATCAAAACCTCCGCCCTAAAGGACGGAGTTAGTAAAACATCTTTAACGAGTCTGAAAGAAAACAACAGCAATGGACATCGACAATATATCTCTATCCACCATCTATAAAAAGCGCAAAAACGACCGCGATATTTTCCAGGAATTAATGCCCACCAAAGTAAAAGAAGTGCTGCTGGTAGCAACGCTTTACGACTCGTATTCCATTGTTCGCGAGGGGCAGTTTAGCGATAAGATTTTTGGCGAATACCTGCAGTTAAACCTCTATGCAGCGCCGCGTTTTACCAGTGTGCACACACAGGAAGAAGCCCAATTGATACTGGAACATCGCGATTTTGATTTGATAATTGTAATGGCCGGTATGGACAAACACACGCCCGTTGAAACCGCCCGTGCCATCCGTAATTTACGTCCGAAAGCACCTTTGTTGTTGTTGGTGAATAACAATGCCGACCTGCGTTTCTTCCAAACCGAGCGCCGAAAACTCGACTTTATCGACCGCATTTTTGTGTGGAACGGTAACTCGAATGTTTTTATGGCCATGATTAAATACATCGAGGACAAAAGCAATGTGGCCCGCGATACGCAGAATGGTAGCGTTCGGATAATTTTGCTGGTGGAAGACAGTATTCAATATTATTCGCGGTACCTGCCAATGCTTTACACCACGGTAATGACCCAAACACAGTTTTTGGTGAACGAAGATGCCGCAGATGAGTTGCACAAGATTTTACGGATGCGGGCGCGGCCAAAAGTAATTTTGGCTGACAACTACGAGGAGGCGGTGAAATTTATAAACAGCTACCGACGTTACATGCTGTGTGTAATTTCCGACGTGAAATTTGAACGAAATGGTGTGGAAGACGAAGATGCCGGTATCGAGCTGCTGAAGTTTACGCAAACCACACGAAAATTTCCTATTCCCTTGCTTTTGCAATCGCACGATATCTCTAATGCACAGCGGGCAAAAGAGGTGGGAGCCGATTTCATCAATAAAAATTCGGAGAGCCTGTCGATGGATATTTTCAATTTCCTGTATCGGCGATTGGGATTCGGAAACTTTGTTTTTAAAGGCATGGACGGTTTGCCCATTGCGCAGGCAAAAAACCTGGTGGAGTTTCAGGAGAAATTCAGAGATATTCCCGAAGAATCGTTGCAATATCACGGAAGTAGAAACTCGTTTTCGACCTGGCTAATGGCGCGTGGCGAGATCAATCTTGCTGAGTTGTTGATGCCGATCCAGATGTCGGATTTTGATTCACCCGAAGAGCTGCGGCAATTCTGCCTCGATAGTTTTAAGAAAATACGTTTCGAACGCTTGCGCGGAACCATTGTAAACTTCGACCCGGAGTTTTTGTCGTCGAGCCGGTTTATAGTGCGAATGGCAAAAGGGTCGCTGGGAGGTAAGGGGAGAGGAATCGCTTTTATCTGCAATATTATCGAGAACATCGACTTCTCGAAGCTGATCCCTGAAATGAACATCCGCATTCCTTCAACGTCGATTATCGGTGCGCTGGAGTTTGATAAGTTTATCGAGACCAACAACCTGTACGACGATATTTATTCGTTTAACGATTATAACGCCATTCGGAAACATTTCCTCGAGTCGGAGTTCGACGATAAGATCAGGAAGAGGCTGATGGAATACCTGAAAAAGATAAAAAGGCCGCTGGCAGTTCGCTCGTCGGGATTGTTCGAGGATTCGTTGCTGCAACCGTTTTCGGGGGTTTATGCCACTTACCTCATCCCGAATAATAATGCCGATTTGGAGGTGCGTTACCAACACCTTGAAATGGCCATAAAACTGGTTTATTCCAGTATTTTTACCGAGTCGGCACAGGCGTATTTCGATGCGGTAAACTACAAAATCGAGGAGGAGAAAATGGCAGTGGTCATTCAGGAAGTGATTGGCCACGAGTACAACGGTAAATATTACCCCACGCTTTCGGGGGTGGCGCAGTCGTACAATTATTACCCGATTGCGTACATGGAACCCGAAGATGGTTTTTCAGTAGCTGCCGTTGGACTCGGTATGTATGTGGTTGGTGGCGAGAATGCATTCCGCTTTAGTCCGAAATATCCAACCCTTAATGCTTCGTCGTTAAAAGATCAGTTGCGCGATACGCAGAAGCAGTTTTATGCCATCGATCTTTCAAATCCTGATTTCGATTTAGCGAGCGACGGCGAAGATGCCGCGATAAAAAAATACCGCATAAAAGAAGCCGAAAAAGATGGAACGCTGGAACATTCGGCATCAACATATTTAATCGAAAATGATGATCTGATACCGGGAATACAGGGGCCCGGCCCCAAAGTGATTGATTTTGCCAATATATTAAAATACGATCATTTGCCGCTTGCCGATGTGCTGCAGTTGTTGCTAAAACTGTTTAAGGAAGCCATGGGCTCGCCGGTTGAAATTGAATATTCGTTAGATCTTGAGCCGGCAGAAAACGGCAAACCAACGCTTTATTTATTGCAGATAAAACCGCTTATCCGTACCGAGGAGCAGGTAGAAGTGGATATTGAGATGGTGGACGAGGACAAAGTGTTTATGTATGCCGAGCACGGAATGGGTAATGGCAAAATTGAAGATATTTACGATGTGGTTTATGTCGATCCGGAGAAGTTCGATAAAATGAAGACCCGCCAAATGGCGCAGGAAATCAGTAAATTAAATGATTGGTTTGAAAAAGAGGGGCGCTCGTATATTCTTATTGGTCCGGGGCGTTGGGGCTCGCGCGACCCATATACCGGAATTCCGGTGTTGTGGGCGCACATCTCGAAAGCCAAGATTATTGTTGAAATGGGCTTGCCCGATTTCCCGTTGGATGCATCGCTGGGTTCGCACTTTTTCCACAACGTTACATCAATGAATGTGGGCTATTTTTCGGTGCCGCATAATTCGCGCAATACAAAACTAAAAATGGAGGCTTTGCAAAAACAGCAGGTGCTTCGCGAAACCGAATTTATAAAACATGTGCAGTTTGATAAGCCACTCACTATTTTAATGAATGGGCGCGACCGACGTGTTTTGATTCATTGTTAATTGTTGCTTGTACGTAATCGGGAGTGTCAGACCCGCAGGAGAGTGGGCGCAAGGTCTGACTTGTCAGACCGCTAAAACCCCCGCCTGCCATATTACAATTTGTTAGCGATTGGTTTTTATTCATTTCATTAAATTTTTAAGTTCATTGATAGAGTAATTCCCTGATATTCCATTTTTACTCAACAGATAGTCCGATATTTCATCATTCTTGAAATCGTATGTCTCTTTTAATCCGTTAATTATTGTTTTTAAATATTCAGGGCTTGGTTTATTAAACTTTTGTATGTTGTCTTGAAACGTAAAAGTAAATATTGGAAATTCTCCATCCATGCCTAAGAATATAACATTCCCATACCACGAATTTTCTTTAACAATCATGCTTCCTCTCTCTGCAATTGATTTAAAATCTATTACTAGTTTTTCTTTTAGATTTATTTCCTGCTTAACTACTTCGACAAATTGCTCTTCACTTATTAAATACATTCTACCATAAGTTTTTTGCAATTTGTCAAATTGGGTTTTTATAAATGCTACGCCACCTTTTGACCATGTTTTAGATTCCTTTGCGAAATATAATTCACTATTAATTAGAATCTTCTTATTTTTTAGAGGTAATGATTTGTCCGAGCAACCAGGAGTAATACTTTTTGCTCCTTTTGGCTGACCTCCCAAAATGTAACACAGGAATCGTTCTTCTAGAAGATTTGAGCCATAACTCGCATACCAAATATGTTTCTTTTCTATTAGCATACTTAATCAAGAGTTACAGTTCCTATTATTATATAATCAAATTCATCGCTTCCTTCTTTCACTAAAGCACCACCAATATTCACAGAATAATATTGCTCCAGCGATTTGAATTTTTCGTTCTCATATCTTGTTTCAAGTTTGATTAAATCACTGGTCAGTTTCTTGCCTTTAATTGGTTTTGTTAATTTGACTAATAAGCTTTTTCCACCTCGGTCAGAAATAACTTTTCCAAAAAGATTTTCTGTCCAATCCCAAGGTTCACTTACAATTATTCGAATTGTTTTTCCTGTTAAGCTCATTGTCTTTCTTCGTTTTAAACTTACCGCTAACGGCAGTCTGTCTAAAAACTCCGTTGCGTTGCGGTTATATAGTTTTGTTTTATAAAATTCAGGTTCAAAAGTGCATTTTCGGTTTCTTCAATTAATCGTTGCTTAAAGATAGGGAAACAGCTTAAAAATGACTTTAATAGGGCAATATTCAACCAAAATAACTGGCTGGTACTTTCCAGGTATTTTTTCAACTCATTTAATCCAATACAATTTACAAGTCGTTTTAAATTATAAGCTACCATTGTAAAACCAAAGTCGGAACTGGCTCTTTGCATTCCATGCTTTGTGATTATGTAGTTAAATCCCCATTGTCGTTTTATCGTTCCAAAAGGATGTTCAACTATAGCCTGCCTGCGTTTGTATAACTTTCCGCTGCCTAATATTCGCTTTTTGTTGTTTTCAATATTTGTTGCGAACTCGCTCCGTCTGACCTGTTTCCCATTTGCTGCCGATTTTGTACATAGTGGGCGTACTTCACACTTTTTACATTTTGGAGTGGTATAGTTTCTGAACCGATAAGCTATCTGCCCATTGGGATTTTTCGCAACATGCCAATAACCTGTGGTTCTCAGTGTATTTCCTTGCGGACAAATGTAGGTGTCGGTTTCAGGATTATAGTCAAAATGTTCTACATCGTAGTTAAGGTCAGGTGCATGAGAAGCCCCTGAAAATGGAGGAATTGCAACCAGAGTATTTATATTAAGTTCATCGACAATAGCCAGTTCCCTGCCCGTATGATAACCTTTGTCGTAAAGTGCAGTAAAGTTGTTATGACGTAGAATAGTTTTTGCTCTACGCAGCATGTTTCCCATCGCCCTTTTATCGTTGGCATTGGTTATTTTATAATCAATCGGGATGTAGTTTTTAGCATCAACGGTAGTTTGTGCAGAGTAAGCTACCTCGGTAATATTATTACGGGTAATTTGATGTCGGCTATCAGGGTCAGAGGTTGATATTTGCGCCTGTCCCGATTCCTTTAGCTGCTTCTCCAGTTTTTTGTACCCGTCTTTGCGCTCGTTTTGTTTGTCTATCTCTTTATTAATCTCGTCTTTGTCGCCATCGCTCTCAGCCAATGCCTTTTCATATTCAGACAGTTTGTTTTCGATGTATTCCAGGTGGCGGTCTATCTTCTTTTGATTAAAGTTGTTTTTCTTGCTGTTCTGCGCACGGAGCTTTGTACTGTCTCCAGCAATCAGAGTACCACCAATCAGGTTAAAGTGCTTTGCAATTTTAACGGTTTCACGGAATACTTTTTTTATGGCTTTCGGGTTATCTCGTCTGAAATTAGAGATAGTATTATGGTCGGGCTGGAGGCTTTTTAGCAGCCACATTACTTCAATGTTTCGCTTGCATTCCTTTTCCAGTTTTCGGGATGAACGTAACTGGTTCAAATATCCATAAATGAATAGTTTCAATAAATCGGAAGGGTGGTACGCTGGTCTGCCATTTTCAATAAAACGGGTTTTAAATCCAAACTCCTCCAGTTCCAGGCTATCAACAAAAACATCGATTAGGCGCACCTCGTTTTCGGCATCAACAGCATCATTTAGTGAAACTGGAAAAAGGTAGATTTGGTCTCTGTTTTGTCCTTGTATAAACTTCATGCCTGAAGTTACAAAGGATTGTTTTTCAGTAGTGTTAGTATGTGTTTTAGTTTTTAACAAAATGAGGTTAGGTTTTTAGACAGTCTGACGGTCACTTGTATGTGGTCGGGCGGGATTTCGAAAAGAAATCCTGTCAGACCCGCAGGAAAGTGAGCAGAAGGTCTGACTTGTCAGACCGCTAAAACCCCCGCCTGCCATATTACAATTTGTTATAGGGTGTTTTTTATTCATTTAATATTTATTGAAATCAAATATAATTTTGCGGTCATCGAAAACTGGAATTAGGTTTTTATCCGATATTTCAAGTCGATATTTATTGCATACTTCCTTTCGTAATATCTTATCTTTCCTATTATCTGGTTTTATATCTGGAGCCATTTCAACATGAATGTATAGAGAATAATTTCGAACCATTTTGAGTTCTCCCAAATCAATGGTATCTCTTTCAATTGGAATATTTATCAGTTCAATATCGTAGTATCCTATGTATTTAATTTCTATTTCTTTTGTTTCTCCTTTAATATTAAAATCAAAATTTCCTTTAGAATCTGTTATTACTCCGTTTAATGGATATTTTTCAAGTATTGTTATTGCCTCGATTGGTTCATTTGTTTCGTAATCTAATATTTTTCCTTTAATAAAAGTTGGCTGTCCAAAAAGCGTTTGAATGCCAAATAAAATCCCCAACCCAACTAATATTATTCTAAAGTTCATTATCCTGTAGCTTTTTAAAATACCCTATAACGGTAAATTGTATGTTGTCGTAGCGGATTGCGGGTGATTGTCTGTCCGGTACGGACTAGGACAATCAGACGGGAATCCGGGCTACGCATACACACAGAAACCGCTATGCAATATACAAAATGTTGTGTGGCGTTTTTCCATTATTCATCTCCATGAACAGTTTCTCTAATCAACTTTTTCTTTTTTGAAGTGTAATAAACGTATGTTGCTTCTTTTGTCTGTTTTCCATTCTCAAAGTATTTTATCAGGAACTCTGGAGCTTTTAGTTCCGTATTGTATATTTCAAAATCTGCTATTTCTATTAATTCTCCTTGTTTGTTGAATTTCTTCCAACCAGTTGGTCTGCCAATAGAATCAACATACGAAATTACTTTGGGAATAGAATTTTTATGAAAAAAGAGTGCGCTATCCAAATATGCAATTGCTATGCTTTTTTCTACTTTAACCTTTTTTCCGATAGCCAACATTTTTAAATTACCATTAGCGTATCTATAATAGAAAAGTTCATATCCTAAACTATCAGGTATTTTTTCAAGTCTTTCTCTGTATTTATCTACTAATTCTTTTTGAGGAAGCTCTTTTGTTGGTTTTTGTTTGCTTCTCCTTAAGGTTGTTTCAATTATTAGATTATGAATATATTCTCCAAGTTCATTTTCTGTTTTTAAATTAGCGACAAGTTTACGCTCTTTTGATAAATGAACATTATTTTCAGGTTTTGAATAATAGTCAACAAATAATTCAATAGAAGCCAATGCAAGTAAAGAATCATTTTCTATCAATTGGGGATTTTCAAGTCGAAGTTTAGTTAATCCTGCCCAATAAACAACCTGATATGCCATATTTCCACCTTTTATCAGTTCTAGCGGATCAGCATCAAGGTTATACACATTATAGTCCTTATTTTCATTAAGTTTTAAAATGATTTTAAAACAATTTGAGTGTGCAATGGATATATGACTTGACTTATTATCCAAAATGTAATCCATACAGTTTAGTATAAACTCTTTTTGATTTAGTACTTTTTCATTTGAACTTAAATCAATAGTATCTGTATTAAATTTAAAATAATCTTTATTCTCAACCTGTGAATAAGTAATCTGTACAGATAAAATTAATAATAAGGCTATTCCTATTTTTTTCATTTATTTTCTATTCTCTTGAAACTGTGTCTTTTTAAATGCCACACAACGGTCACTTGTATGTGGCCGGGCGGGATTTCGAAGAGAAATCCTGTCAGACCCGCAGAAAAGTGAGCGAGTGGTCTGACTTGTCAGACCGCTGAAACCCCCGCCTGCCATATTACAATATGTTAGGCACTGTGGTTTTATTTCGCTATTTCTATTCATCTTTTTTTCTTATCTTTTCAAACTCCGCTATATACTTTTTAAAATCGATACTATCCTTTATTGGATAATCAAATTGCATCCTACACTCATTCGGTGAAAATTTTTTTGGATATAGTACCAAATATTTATTTCCAACCTCAATCCCTTCATTTGGAATTTCTCCAGACCATTCATCATACTTGCAAATGTATTTTTGTCCGTTTATTTTAACTGAGAATTCTATTTCCGCTGGCTTTCCTGTATTCGAAATTTTTGGAGCAGCTATCGGTGATTTAGGAGAAGAATAGTAAATAACCTCTCCAATGGTAAATAATCCATTTTGAAATAAATTTTCTTTTTCTGATTTCCTATTTTTTCGGTGATTCATGCCAACAATCACTGTCAAAATAATTATCGAAATTGTAAATATCCTTTCAACTTTTTTATTTCTTTTCATTTAAAATATCTCGTTACAATTTGGGTTCTCACCATTGTGCCTAACGTATGTGTTAGTTGCAGTGCAATATATACTTTATTGGTTGTCACTCGCGTAACTTGTTGTTATTATTTGTTTTATCCTCGAAAATCCGGTCTAACGGACTTTTTATTTTGTGCAGAGAACTTTTGCTTACGTGGGTGTAAATCTCTGTGGTTTTTGTCGATTCATGTCCTAATAAATTTTGTATATAACGCATATCAACTCCCTGTTCCAGTAAATGAGTGGCAAACGAATGCCGCAACATATGTGGTGTTACTCTTTTATTTAAACCAGCTATAGCAACTGCCTTATTTAGCACCTTTGAAATACTGGATGTATTGTATTTTTTCTTATCAGGGCTTTCAAACATCCAGTATTTGGGTCTGTATTCGGCCATGTAGTTCTTCAGTAAATGCGCATTGGTTTCAGAGAGTAGTGTTATCCGGTCTTTCTTACCTTTTGCGCCTCTGATAAAAATAATGTTTTTGTTAAAATCTACGTCTTCCTTTCGCAGGTTTATTATCTCACTTCGGCGCAAACCCGCTGAATAAATGGTAGCAAGTATGGTCTTATGCTTCAGGTTGGTACTTGCTTCAATAATTTGCATTATCTCCGGTTCCGACAAAACTTTGGGTAAGTCAAAGCTTTTTCTGGGGCGTTCAATATCATAATACTGTTTCGGTAAATCTAATACTTTCTCGTAATAGAATTTAATGGCATTAATCCGTTGATTCTGTTGCGAAGGAGAGATCTTCTGCTTTTTTATCAGGTGAAGAATATAAGCATCAATTTCATTTTTTGTGAGCTTATCAATGTCCTTCCCGTGAAAATAATAGATAAAATCTTTAAAATAGGCCACATAAGACTTTATGGTACTGGCACTGTAACGTTTTTGTTCAAGCTTTTCCAGGTATCCTTCGGGCAGGTTAGTGCTTGTTCGGTAGCTGTATCGTACAGGTTTCGAAGCTTCTTTCTCCGGTGGCTCATCATTCACCTTTTTCAGCGCATCATAGTTAATGTATGCATGGTTTTTAAAGGTTTCGAAGAAATAATGCAAATCGAAATCGCGCATTGGCAAATACCAGCACTTCATGGTAGCACTCCAAACAACAGGCATATTTTGTTTTAATACATCCATTAATTCACGGTTGTATGCAAATTCAATCCTTACGATATTTTGTTGCCGGTGTATGGCTAACCTTAGCGTTATTTGCGGGCGCTTGTTCAACGGGTACAGTTTTTTGGTTTTACCCTTAAAATAAACATAATTTTCGCTAAAAAGCAAACAATCAATAATGTGTGTAAGTTGTTGATTAAGAGTATTCCCGCACGCAAGAATAATAAAATCCGGCGGCCCGGAAATGTTCCCGAACACAAGAAATATAAAATCCGGCAGCCCGGAAATGTTCACGCACAGGAGAAAAGCCTTGTCCGGTGCCCCGGAAAAGTTTACGCCAAACAGAGAAATGAAATCCGGCTTGCCGGAAATGGTGACGAAAAGCAGAATTGTATTTTCCGGCCTGCCGGCAACCGCTGTGCTACTGTGACTGATAAAATCAGGCAGCCCGTAGGATTCGTCGAAAATAATCGTTGGTAAATCGGGCAAAATTTATCTGCCTTTGAAAACAAGAACCCGTTTAGCAGGTACAAAAGAACCCAACAGGTGGGAAGGTAGCTTTCGCACAGTTGCTAACAATGCAAAGAATACGAAATACAATACCTTGTAAGGACTGTAAGTTGCTGTGAAACATATTTTATATTCTTGACAGTTATTTACATATGTTTTAATTTTATTACTCAATCTAATACACATCCAATCGTAAAACATAAATCCTCGAATCATAAAAATCATCAATATTAATTTTAAACCTTAAATTTTTTACTATGAATTTTGTTAATTCTATTTCACTAACCTATTTACGCAACAGCGAGTATTTCGAACTTATTACCGACCTAAAAACCGGCATTACCGGCATTTTACCCGAATCAACAGTAACCACCGGTTTAATGACCCGATTTAATGTCGTGTACAACGAACTGGACGAAGCCACGCGTGTTGACCGCGGAAGCGTTTTAACCGAGAAAGTTCAGGCTGCCGACGAAGAACGTGGAAAAACCTGGCGTGCTATGGATTTGATGGTAGATGCGCATTTGCACAGTCCGGTACCCGAAGAAGTAGAAAGCGCTAAAATTATCCGCCGCATTTTCGATGTTTACGGCGATTTCCGTAAACGTTCATTCGACAGCGAATCGAGCGAAGCACGCAACCTTATTCAAGACATGGAAAAAACACCAAATACGGAACATGTAACCCGTATTCGGCTCAATACCTGGCTGCCTTTGTATAAAAGCCAGCAGGAAAATTTTAAATCGCTACAAAACACACGCGATACAGAAAGAGGATATAAATCAAGTGGCGATGTAAAGGCTGTTCGCGAGAAAATGAGTCCGCTATACCGCGAAATCATTGATCTGGTAAATTCGTACGTAAGAATTGGCATGGCCACACCCGAAATTGAAAACTTTATAGTTGTTATGAATCAGAAAATAAAACGTTATAACGATACGCTGGCTGCCCGCGATGGCAGAAAAGACAACAGCGCCGACGAAAATAACGTCGACACGGAATAAATAAAACTATAATGCCTGCGGGCAGATATTTGTGAGGTTAGCCGGCCTGCCCTTTGGGGTGGGCCGGTTTTTTTGTGTATACCAAGTTCCAATCTGTCGCTCTCTGCTGCCGCAAAGATGGAATGAGCCTTGAAGCTGGTTGCCGTAAATTAAGTGGATAGGTGGTTTGAAAATCCGGCTGGTCGTCCCTCTTTTTGCAAACTATGGTGTACACACAAATATTTTAGGGGTTCTGCTTTATAATCAACTTCTAATAGGCGGCGCAAGGTAGGGCTGTATTTCAAAAAACTGAAGTATTTGCGCCTTTGTCATTTTTCTCTTCTAGCCCCGAAGTGGGCGACAGGCAATAGCCCGGTGCGAGTGGCTGAGTTTACGAAGACACAAAGCGCCGGGCAAATTATCGATAAAAAATCGTTCGGCGTCTAAAATTGATTAGAATTGGTCAGCTTGTTCCGAACGAAAAAACGTTGCAGAATCATTTGAAAATGGGAATATTTAAGTTGTGTGTACACCGTAGCTTTTTGCAAAAGGGAGAAAGACGAGGGGGAGTAAAAAATATTTTTCGGTTAGACATAAATTCAAATGGGGATGTTGCCAAGAGCGCGTCCCTCTTTTTGTTCCCGTTTTAACCGCGATTAACATTCACTTAACCCTCCAACAAATCAGGCAAGCTTTTTTTTGCTTAAAAATTATTCTCTTTCCCCCTGAAAACAGGCACTTTCTACAATTTTTTCAGTCATTTTTTCATGAAAAGCACTCAAAATATTTTCCACCGTTAACGTTAACGGTAAACATTTAAAACTTATATTTGCCCACTCAAAACAAATAGTAAAGTGCTAATTACACCTGAAAAAGGTTATAGATTTTAGATGATGAAGAAATTAAATCGAACGAACGCAACTGAAACAAATAGCTACCCAACACGCATCCTTCAGTTTGGTGAAGGAAACTTTTTACGTGCTTTTACCGACTGGATCGTTGATAAAATGAATAAAGAGATCGGTTTTAATGCCGGTGTTGATGTGGTGCAGCCCTTGCCAAATGGTATGGTTAATATGCTTAACGACCAGGACGGGCTTTACCATGTTTACCTGAAAGGGATTAAAGATGGCAAACCGGTAACCGAGTTTTCGCTGGTCGACTGTATCAATAAAGGCATCAATCCATATAGCGAGTTTGATACGTACAAAGAAAGTATCCTGAATCCCGATCTTCGTTTTGTGTTTTCGAATACTACCGAAGCCGGTATCAGCTGGGAAGAAAGCGACACACTGGATATGGCTCCTCAGGCATCGTTTCCGGCAAAAGTGGCCGCCATGTTGTACATGCGCTACAAGGAATTCGATGGCGACAAATCAAAAGGTTTAATATTCTTCGCTTGCGAGCTGATCGACCGAAACGGCGATATGCTTAAGAAATTCGTATTGCAACATGCCGAAAAGTGGAACCTTGGCGACGATTTTATCAGCTGGGTGAACGAAGCTTGTTGTTTCTGCAGCACGCTGGTTGATCGTATTGTTCCCGGTTTCCCGCGCGACGAGATCAAAGATATTCAGGAGGAGTTAGGCTACGAAGATAACCTGGTTGTTGTGGGCGAATATTTCCACTTGTGGGTGATTGAAGCTCCGGAATGGGTGCAGGATGAGTTTCCTGCAGAAAAAGCCGGCCTTGAAGTGAAGTTCGTAAAAGACATGAAACGTTTCCGCGAGCAAAAAGTACAGGTGCTGAACGGTTGCCACACCGGAAGTTACGCGGTGTCGTACCTTAGCGGAATTGAAACGGTTCGCGATGCTTACGAAAACCTCGAGGTGGGTAGTTTTATGAAAGAACTGGTTTACGACGAGGTGCTTCCGGTTTTGGATGGAACAGAAAAGGAACTGAAGAAATTTGCCAACAAAATTCTGGAGCGTTTTGCCAACCCGTTTATTCGTCACCAATGGCAAAGTATTGCCTTAAATGCCATGTCGAAATGGGAAACACGTAACTTGCCTTCGTTAATTAACTTCGAACAAAAACACGGTATGTTGCCACAAAAGCTGGTGTTCTCACTGGCTGCGATGATCGCTTATTTTAAAGGCGAAGCAAATGGCGAAGCCTACAACGTTCAGGACGATGAGTGGATCGTTGACTTTTACAAAGAAGCCTGGGCTGAATGCGACGGCCGCCCGATTTCGATTTACAACCTGTGCGAAAAAGTATTGAGCCTTGATAAAGTTTGGAAACAAAACCTGAATGAAATTCCAAACCTCACGATAACCGTTAGCCACTACCTGTTCCTGATTACGCAGGTGGGCATGAAAAAAGCGGTTAAAGCGGTGCTTAGCGAAGACAACCCGCTGATGCAAATTACCATCGACAAGATGAACAAAACAGAAGAAACAGTTACAGCATAAAAAATAACATGGCAGATTTCATTAAAATCAATCCGGTTGACAACGTAGTTATTGCTCTGAAAGATTTTTCTGCAGGCGATAAATTAATTGTCGACGGACAAGAGTTGGAGATCAAAAACGATATTCCGAAAGGGCATAAAATTGCCTTGTCTGCAATTGCCGAAAACGAGGATATTATTAAATATGGTGCGCCGATTGGCCATGCTACACAAGCCATCGAAGCCGGAGAACACATTCATGTTCAGAATCTGAAAACAAATCTTTCGGGCACCATAAATTATTCCTTCGATCAGAAATTGAATGAACTGGCTGTTGCCGAACGAGAGCTCACATTCCAGGGCTACAAACGAAGCAACGGTAAAGTGGGAATCCGTAACGAACTGTGGATTGTGCCAACGGTTGGTTGTGTAAACGGTCAGGCACAGCAAATCATCGACATGTTTAAACAGGAAGTGAACCCGACCGACATTGATGGGGTGGAGGTGTTTAAACACAGTTACGGTTGCTCGCAACTGGGCGACGACCATGTGAACACGCAAAAAGCACTGGCCGATGTAATCAATCATCCGAATGCCGGTGGTGTTTTTGTGCTTGGTTTGGGCTGCGAGAATAACCAGATCGATCACCTGAAAAAATTTATTGGCGATTTTGATGAGAGCCGGGTGCGCTTTTTGGCGGCTCAGGATGTTGAAGACGAAGTGGAAACCGGACTGGAGATTTTGAAAGAAATTTACGAGGTGATGCACACCGATAAACGTGAAGCTGTTCCGGTATCGGAGCTGAATATCGGCTTAAAATGTGGTGGATCGGATGGTTTTTCAGGAATTACGGCCAACCCGCTGGTGGGTGCTTTCTCCGATTTTCTGGTGGCGCAGGGAGGAACAACAATTCTTACCGAAGTACCTGAAATGTTTGGTGCCGAAACACTGTTGATGGAGCGTGCTCAGGACAAAGTTGTGTTTGATAAAACGGTTAATCTTATCAACGATTTTAAAGATTATTACCTGCAACATAATTTGCCGGTGTACGAAAATCCGTCGCCGGGAAACAAAAAAGGGGGTATCTCAACCCTCGAAGATAAATCGCTGGGATGTACCCAAAAAGGTGGTACTGCAACAGTGGTCGACGTGTTGAAATATGCCGAGCCTTTAAAAACAAAAGGTTTGAATTTATTGTCGGCACCCGGAAATGATTTGGTGGCAGCATCGGCACTCGGATTTAGCGGTTGTCAGATGGTACTGTTTACCACAGGTCGCGGAACACCGTTTGGTAGTTTTGTGCCCACCATGAAGATTTCTACCAATTCTGATTTGTACAACAAAAAGAAAAACTGGATAGATTTTAACGCCGGTACTTTGCTCGAAGGCAAAACCATGGACGAACTTTTGGAAGACTTTGTTCAGTTTATAATAGAAGTGGCCAGCGGCAAACAATTAAACCACGAAAAAACCGGGTTTAAGGAAATTGCCATTTTTAAAACAGGAGTAACGTTATAGCTACCATAATTGAGAAGTATTATTTACGTCCCTGCAACCACTGGTTGTGGGGATTTTTTATAAAAAACGGAGCCGTCCAAAAAAGTTTATGTTTCGTCATCCTGAACTTGTTTCAGGATCTTTAAATAGTTATATCGTAGTAATAGATTCTGAAACAAGTTCAGAATGACGTTCTTTCTGACATTGTTGGACAGCTCCTTAATTTTTTATTCCATCCCAATGGGTGCCCCTTGCGGAGGCATAACTTCCCGTGCAATTTTAAATTTCTCAGGATCTTTTTCAAACTGAGTGATCCTTGACATCGCATAACCATAATGCGCTTTAGTGCTGCCGCTTGACAAAGCGTATTTCTGTGTTGAGTATATAAGCAAATCCTGCAGTTTTAACCAGGCAATGGCTTTTACTTCGGTTGATGCGGCATCGTCGGTTGCCAGTGCAGCGAGGTAAGTTAAGAAAGAATTATCCACCACTTTTTGCAATTCTCCGTAGTAGCCTTCCGATTTTTCTGCTTTCCATGTGGCTGAAATTATTTCATCCAATACCGAATTCAAACCGGGTAATTCCGCATTTCTGCTGTGGTATTCCAACATGCGTTGTGCTCTTCTGGAGTCGGTAATTTCGCTAAAAACCATATTGGCAAGTGCTTCTGCTGCACTCAGCGGGTCGAAAGTTGCTCCTGTTTTCGAATTCACATTTTCTGCCTGACTACGGTAATATCCCATCGGTTGCGGCGGGATTAATTCCAATATATTTTCTGGAATAGCGAGTGCCTCGGGAGTAAGAGTAGCGAGCAATGCATCCAACGCTTTTTGCTGTTCTTCCGCCGGAACCATTTGCGCAACGAATTGGTCGTCGCCTTTTAAAGCATAACGATAATTAAGCCCGCCCAAAACTTTTGCCGAAGCAGTTATCTGGTAGCGATGGAAGTAGTAAATTGGTACCAGAACATTTTCCAACTCGGCATAAGGAGTGCCTTCTGGAATGGTGTTTTCTCCAAAATTCTTCAATGCTATTTTTCGTATTTCCATCATGCGAAGCAGTTCGTCGTATGGATTTTCTCCGTTATCCCATTGGTGCGTGTATGGATGAACACCGCTGGATGATGTGGCATCGGATAAAAAGGAAAGACCATTTTCCATACTTTTTGAAAGGATCTTATTCAGCTCCGCTTTTTCATCGGTTCCCTCAGGAAATTGTGAGTAACCATAAGCAATGGAAACTTTGTCCCATTCTCCAATTTTATCATCGTAAGCTTCCGAGAGATCGATTTCCCCGTTTTTAATTTTAACTAACGGTTGCGGATAATCCATAACCGAAGTTCGTCCTTCGGAACTTGAGCTGTAGGCATGCGATAATCCGATAGTGTGTCCAACTTCGTGCGCCGATAACTGGCGGATGCGGGCCAATGCCATTTCTTTGGCGCGCTCCACTTCTTTTGCGTCTCCTCCGTAAGGCGATATCAATCCCTGGGCGATCATAAAATCCTGACGGATGCGCAATGAACCTAGCGACACATGTCCTTTCAGAATCTCTCCGGTGCGTGGATCCATTACCGAAGCACCATACGACCAACCGCGTGTTGAGCGGTGCACCCATTGAATAACGTTGTAACGAACATCGAGCATGTCGGCGCCTTCGGGCATTTCTTTTACAATAAAACCATTTTTAAAACCGGCAGCCTCATAAGCCTGATTCCACCAACTGGCCCCCTCAATTAGTGCCGATTTTATTGGTTCCGGTGCTCCACGGTCTACATAATAAATTATGGGCTCAACCGGTTCGCTGATGGCTGCATTCGGATCTTTCTTTTCCAGACGATGACGACGAATAAATCGTTTGGTTATCGGCTCGTCAATCGGAGTGGCATAATCCATATAACTAATGCCACCGTAGCCTGCACGCGGATCAAATTCACGTACTTTATAATTGTCATCAGGAAGTTCAATAAACGAATGATGCTGCCTGATCGTCACTGCATCAGCTGACGGAGTAACACTTCCAACCAGCCTTCCTGCGGGTTTCCCGGTGAAAGTCAGTATCGCTTCAAACTCGCAGTTTTTAGGGAAGCTTCTCAAACCATCCTGATAAATGGCTGATCTTGATTTGTCAATCTTATAAGAACCTTGCAAAGTTGTTGCAACGCGTCCACGATCCTCGAGCAGAAAATCAGTAGCGTCAACGTAATAAGTGCCGTCTTCTTCTTCTTCTTTAATAGTAAAGCCCCACAATACTGAGGTGGCAAATGCATCGTCGACAGCTTTCACCTCGTCGGCATTACTGCTCGATGCTCGGTAATCATAATTTACTTCCGTTAGTAAAAGTTTATTACCGGCTTTTACGAACTTAACAACATGTGTTCCGGTTAATTTCCCACGATCGAGACCGAGGTCGTTCGAACCCACACCCGAGGCCAGCGATGTTACATATAAAAACTCAGTGTTAAGTTGGTTGATTGCCAGTTCAATTTTTCCGTCATCTTCGTTATAGGTAAAATTGAAAAAGCCGGAGAATTCCTGAGCCGCAACTTCTGATATGCCAATCGATAGGGCAATGATTAAAATAAGTAAGTAATGTTTTTTCATTTGTAAATTCAAAAAGTAATATTATTGATGTTGAATGTAGCAATATTTTTAAAGGGAGTTTGTTTGCGTGTTAAAAATCTATTCAAAAGTTGATATTCTAGACGAAATGCTTGGCGGATGTTAAGCTTTTTAGATTAGTGTTAAAAAATATTCAACCTGTTGTCAAATACATAAGCTAATAATCCTCATCTCGTGTAGAAATTTATCTTTGTCTATTGCAAAAACTTTTTTTTGTAAAACCGGACTGGAAACCAAAAGAAGAACAATTTTCAATTTAATACTAAACCGTAGCCAAAAGCTACACTAAAATTATCAATTTATGAGCAGTATTTTTATTATAGTGCCAATTGCCTCGATTTTGGCGTTGGTATTTGCCTGGATATTCTTCAAATCGATGATGAAGAATTCAGAAGGTACTGACAGAATGAAGGAAATTGCCCAATACGTTCGTGAAGGTGCAATGGCTTATCTGAAAAGACAGTACAAGGTTGTAGGAATTGTTTTTGTAATACTCTTTATCCTACTAACAATTATGGCATATTTTGGCGTTCAAAATCCATTTGTGCCCATCGCATTTTTAACTGGTGGTTTTTTCTCTGGCCTTTGTGGATTTTTGGGAATGAAAACGGCAACATTTGCTTCAGCGCGTACAGCTCACGGAGCTTCGCAGTCGTTGAATAAAGGTTTACAGGTTGCGTTCCGAAGCGGCGCAGTGATGGGGTTAATCGTTGTGGGATTTGCATTGTTAGATATTGCAGCCTGGTACTTTTTTCTAAGTGAAGTTGTATTTACACCGGAGCATATGGCTAATGGTGCTGAATTCTTAGGGCTTCATTTTGTTCACGGAAGTGCAGATTATGTAACTAATGGTGTAATCAACGATGCAGGCCAACGAGTAAAATTAATTGAAATAACAGTTACCATGTTAACGTTTGGTATGGGTGCTTCTACACAAGCATTATTTGCTCGTGTTGGAGGTGGTATTTATACCAAAGCTGCAGATGTAGGTGCTGACCTTGTTGGAAAAGTGGAAGCCGGTATTCCGGAAGACGATCCGCGTAACCCTGCAACTATAGCCGATAACGTTGGTGATAATGTTGGTGACGTTGCCGGTATGGGAGCCGACCTTTACGAATCATACGCTGGCTCTATTTTGGCAACCGCTGCTCTTGGTGCCG
Source organism: uncultured Draconibacterium sp. (assembly GCF_913060805.1). Lineage (GTDB taxonomy): Bacteria > Bacteroidota > Bacteroidia > Bacteroidales > Prolixibacteraceae > Draconibacterium. The sequence continues at coordinate 75,573 of NZ_CAJXTC010000014.1, read as the reverse complement.
CTCTTCCTGTGATTGTACTTTCTGATACAGGTATCGATCCTATTAAAGCTGTTACAGCTCCTATGCTTGTTGCTGCCATTGGAATTATTCTTTCCATAGTGGGAATCTTCATGGTTCGTACCAAAGAATCGGCTACACAGAAAAATTTATTAAATGCTCTGTTAATTGGTACCGGAGGAAGTTCATTTTTGATTCTTCTCGCAATGGCCGGAATGGCTTACCTTGGTTGGGTTACCTGGGGGGTTTTCTGGGCTGTAATTATTGGATTGGCTGCCGGTGTTATTATCGGGCAGGCTACTGAATATTTTACATCAGATGAATATAAGCCTACAAAAGGTATTGCCGAACAAGCGCAACAAGGACCTGCAACTACTATTATTGACGGTTTAGCTGTTGGTATGTACTCAACCTGGATTCCGGTTGTAACCATTGTACTTGGTATTATGGGATCATTCTGGGCAGCAGGTGGAGCAACTCACTTTGCTATGGGGGTTTACGGAATTGGTTTTGCTGCTGTAGGTATGTTGTCTACACTGGGTATTACATTGGCTACCGATGCATTCGGACCTATTGCTGATAATGCAGGAGGTAACGCAGAAATGGCTGAGCTTCCGCCAGAAGTTCGTGAAAGAACAGATGCTTTAGATATGCTGGGAAATACAACAGCAGCAACCGGTAAAGGATTTGCGATTGGTTCTGCAGCACTAACAGCAATGGCTTTAATTTCTGCTTATATGGAAGAAATTAGATTGTGGTTTGGAAAAATAGCAACAGCCGGAGAAGGATTTGTTACCAAAGGATCATATATCTTTTATAATGATATTGCTCCGGCAGCACAGGATGGAATGCAAGCAATTAAGATTTCAACTGCTTCTGTAAAAGATTTTACGGCTGCTTACGACGTTACACTTTTTAATCCCCTGTTTTTAGGTGGTCTTTTCTTAGGTTCAATGATGGCATTTTTGTTTAGTGCAATGACAATGAAAGCTGTTGGACGTGCAGCGGGTGCAATGGTTGATGAAGTTCGCCGTCAGTTCCGCGACATTAAGGGAATCCTTGAAGGAACCGCTACACCTGAATATGCCAAATGTGTTGAAATTTCAACTAAAGGAGCACAGAAAGAGATGTTGGTGCCTTCATTAGTCGCAATTATAGTTCCTGTTATTGTTGGGGCTACAATGGGTGTTGCCGGTGTAATCGGTCTGTTGGCTGGTGGTTTAACAGCCGGTTTTACATTAGCTGTGTTTATGAATAACGCTGGTGGTGCATGGGATAACGCTAAAAAATTCATCGAAAAAGGAAACTACGGTGGTAAAGGTAGCGAAGCACACCACGCAGGTGTTGTTGGCGATACTGTTGGCGACCCGTTCAAAGATACTTCAGGACCGTCGTTGAATATCTTGATTAAACTGATGACTATGGTTTCGGTTGTAATGGCCGGTTTAACTGTAACATTGAGTTTACTATAAGAATTTTTTGAACATAAAAATATTGAACCATCTGTCGTGAGGCAGGTGGTTTTTTTTGTTTGATTAGCCCGGAACGCAGATGGCGCAGATTGTGAAAATTGTTTAACTATGTACTGAAACATACAAGTTGTAACTCTCTTTCGCTTTTACAACTTGAGGCTGTTGGCACCGGGTATTGCATATTAGGGTTCTTGCGTGGCGATGAAAGCTTACAATTTTACAATAACAACAATTTGGCATTTTACAAACTCCTCCGTTTTTCTCATCACATCATCCTTTGTCGCTTAAAGTCTCATCTACATACTGTCTCAGGTCTCAATGTCTCTATCGCACATAAACAAAATTTAACTTCATTATTGAACAAATTATTTGTAAATTCAGTTACACTAAGAAAACGTAAATTCTAATCATTAAAAATACTACCATGGCAAATCTTACAACAACTTATATGGGTGTAGAGTTAAAAAATCCACTCATACTTGGAGCAAGTAACTTAGTATCGAAACCCGATGTAATCAAACAAATTGAAGAAGCCGGAATTGGGGCGATTGTTTATCGTTCGCTTTTTGAGGAGCAAATTCAGCTCGAAAGTCTTCAAATGGACGAGCTTCTTAGTGAATACGAAGATCGTAATGCAGAGATGACCGATCTTTTTCCGGGATTAAAACACGCCGGACCAAAAGAGCATTTATATAATGTTGAGAAACTGGTAAAAAGTGTTGATGTACCTGTGTTTGCAAGTTTGAACGCCATTTACGAACCAACCTGGGTTGAATATGCACAGGAACTGGAGAAAACAGGAGTGGCCGGTTTGGAAATCAATCTTTATGCGGTGCCTGGTTATTTCGAGGTTACCGGCGAATCGATTGAAGACAAGCAGGTGCAAATTGTTAAGGCCATTAAACAAGTGGTTAAAATTCCTGTAAGTGTAAAAATGAGTTTGTTTTACACCAATCCGCTGAACTTTATTAAAAAGGTGGATGAGGCCGGTGCTGATGGCTACGTGCTGTTTAACCGCTTTTTCCAACCCGAAATAGATATTGACAAAGAAGAATATTTCTATCCATGGGAATTAAGCAATCCAAAAGACCACATGATAAGTTTGCGTTACGCAGGTTTGCTGCATGGAAATGTTGAGGGAAGTGTTTGTGTGAGTCGGGGAATTTATGATGCCAACGATGTAATAAAAATGCTGCTTGCCGGTGCCGATGTGGTACAAATGGTAAGTACTATTTACCGTAATTCGCCATCAGTAGTTTCTGATATTTTAATGGACATTAATAAATGGATGGACGACAAAGGATATAAAACTTTAGCTGATTTCAGAGGAAAACTTTCGCGTAAAAACATGAAAGATCCATTTGCTTATCAGCGTGCACAATATGTTGATATACTAACTAAATCGGAAGATATTTTCAAAAAATATCCGATGGTTTAATTGAGTAGATTTTTCGTAGCATAGAAAAACAGGAGCCGTTTGGTTCCTGTTTTTTTATGGCCTAACCTAAGGCATTGGTTGCAAATATTGATACTTAACAATGTTTTGATTATTTACATTTTGTACTAACTTCGTAAAAAACAATTCAATACACCTTAAATCATGAAAAAACTAAGTTTTCTCCTCAGTCTCAGTTTTGCATTCATACTGTTTCTGAGTTCGTGCACTACCACAAAACAAAACGATGAAAAACTTTCGGTACCGTACGTTCAGTATCAGCTGGATAACGGTCTTGATGTAATTTTACACCAGGACAAATCAGACCCGATCGTAGCCGTTGCAATTATGTATCACGTCGGGTCAAACCGCGAAGTTCCCGGTAAAACCGGCTTTGCTCACTTGTTCGAGCATATGATGTTTCAGCAGTCAGAAAATGTTGGTCAGGATGAATTCTTCTCAAAAATTCAGTCGGCCGGAGGAACATTAAATGGCGGAACCGGAAACGACCAAACTATTTATTATGAGGTTGTTCCTAAAAATGCACTCGAAATGGTGCTTTGGATGGAATCAGATCGCATGGGTTACCTGGAGAATACGGTAACCAATTCGGCATTTGCCAACCAGCAAAATGTTGTTCAAAATGAAAAACGTCAATCCTATGATAACCGTCCTTACGGTTTTAACCAGTGGGTAATTGCCAAAAATCTGTATCCGGCAGGTCATCCGTACAGCTGGACTGTAATTGGCGAAATGGAAGATTTATTCAATGCGTCGGTTGATGATGTAAAAGCCTTTCACTCGAAATTTTATGTGCCTAACAATACCACAATTGTGTTAGCCGGCGATTTCGAGGAAGAGGATGTAAAGCCAATGCTCGAGAAGTATTTTGGTGAAATTCCGGGAGGAGATAAGGTGGCAGATATGGAGCCGCAGAATGTAACACTGGAAGAAACCAAAAAACTGTATCACGAAGATAATTTTGCCCGGACACCGCAGTTAACCATGATTTGGCCAACTGTAGAACAATACAACGACGATGCATATGCACTGAGATTTCTTTCACAAGTCTTGGGAAGCGGCAAAAAATCGCCTTTTTACCGGGTTATTGTAAAGGACAAAAAATTGGCACCGCGTGCATCGGTATACAGTCGCCCGATGGAGTTGGCCGGGCAGTTTACTGTCTCTGTAAATGCCAATGCCGGAACAAGTCTTGCCGATGTTGAAAATGCCGTGTTCGAAGCATTTCAGTTGTTTGAAGAGGAGGGAATTACAGAGAAAGACCTGGAAAAGCACAAAGCCGGTTTGGAAACACAGTTTTACAATGGTGTTAGTTCGGTGCTGAATAAGTCATTTCAGTTGGCGATGTATAACGAATTTGCCGGATCGCCTAGTTTTATTGAGGAAGACATTGCAAAAATTCAAGCCGTAACAATCGACGATATCAACCGTGTTTACGACAAATATATCAAAGGAAAAAATTACCTGGCAACCAGTTTTGTGCCTAAAGGGCAGCTTGATCTGATTGCCGAAAATTCGGTTGATGCAGGCATTGTTGAAGAGAATATTTTAGAGGCTACACAAGTTGATCAGTCGGCAATTGCGGAAGACGAAGAGATTGCAAAAACACCAACAGAATTTGATCGTTCGGTGGAACCGGCGAAAGGACCTGATCCTGAAATTTCTGTACCTGCAGTTTGGACCGATGAAACCGCAAACGGCATTAAAGTTTACGGCATTGAGCATAACGAATTGCCTTTGGTTCAATATTCAATTATTATCGACGGCGGTCATATTCTGGCTCCTACAGATAAAGCCGGAGTGGCAAGTTTTATGGCGAGCATGTTAATGGAGGGGACCGCAACAAAAACGCCAGAAGAACTGGAAGAAGAAATCGATTTGCTTGGTGCTAATATTAGCGTTCGGGCAGGTACCGAAAGTATTTCGGTTTATGTGAACAGCCTTACCCGAAACTATGAAAAAACGTTGGCGCTGGTTGAAGAGATTTTGTTGCAACCGCGTTGGGACGAGGAGCAATTCGAGCTGGTAAAATCGCGAATGATAAACAGTGTTAAACGCAACGAAGCCAATCCTAATTATTTGGCAATGGTGGCCTTCGATAAGTTGGTTTATGGCGACGATAATATTCTGGCAATGCCAACTTCAGGTACTGTTGAAAGCCTGGAATCGATAACTATGGATGATTTGAAAGATTTCTACAGCAAAGCAATTTCGCCATCTGTGGCACGGATGCACGTTGTAGGTAAAATTGATCACGACAGGGTTGTAACAGGATTAGCAAGTTTGAGCTCGAACTGGGAAGCACACGATGTTGTATTTCCTGAAATTGCAGCGCCAAAACTTCCGGAGAAATCAGCCATCTATTTTGTTGATGTTCCGGGGGCAAAACAGTCGGTAATTAACATTGGCCAAAATGCCATTCCGCGCACTTCTGACGATTTTGAAAAGGCAACTGTAATGAATTACAAGTTGGGCGGAAGTTTCAACGGAATTGTAAACCTGATACTGCGCGAAGAAAAAGGCTACACTTATGGTGCGAGAACTTATTTCTCGGGAGGTAAAAATTACGGAACTTTCCAGGCAAGCTCGAGTGTTCGCACAACGGCTACTGAAGAATCGGTGCAGATTTTTAAAGACGAAATTGAAAAATACCGCGAAGGAATTTCGGATACCGATTTGCAGTTTACCAAAGATGCGCTGATAAAATCGAATGCCCGCGGTTTTGAAACGCTGGGTGCATTACATTCGATGCTTACCAATATTAGTGCTTACGATTTGCCTTTCGATTACGTGAAGCAAGAGGAAGAGTTTATCAAGTCGTTAACGCCTGAGCAGCACAAAGCACTCGCTCAGAAATTACTGGATCCGGAACACATGTATTATGTTGTTGTTGGCGATGCAGAAACGCAACTTTCAGCATTAAAGAATATCGGTTTAGGCGACCCGGTTTTATACGAACTGTAATAGTTGAGATAAAAGAAAAGAGCCGTTCTGAAATTTACAGAACGGGTCTTTTTTTCTGAAAGTCGAGTGAAAATTGATAGCCAAATATGCTCCAAAATTTATTGACTCACCCTGATTGTGCCTTCGACACAATCGTCCCTCGCTTCGCGAAGAGAGGGAGTGAGGGAGAGTTTGTTGAATATTGTTTCACTTTCATTCCGGTTGATGATTCACTGGAATCGAATGTTTTATTCTTTTTACAATCCACTAAAATCAACATCGTTGAAAAGAATCGACGGTGTGCGCCACGAAGAATCTTCGCGCACGTCGTTACCAATTTCTCCAACGTTTGCCCATAGGGTTTTCATGTTTCCGGTAATGTTCATTTCTGTAACCGGTTTTACAATCTCGCCGTTCTCCACCAAAAATCCTTCAATTCCGTACGAGAAATCTCCGGTTGATCCATTGCTGTTACCCCCGTTAAAACCTGTAACAAAAATTCCCTTTTTAACCGATGTAATTAATGCGTCAAGGTCTTTATCGCCGGTTTCAAAAACCAAGTTGGTGGTTGCTCCACTGTTAGGCTCCATTTCCAGTTTTTTACCGTAATAGGTGTCGATGTAATACCTTTTCAAAACACCTTTTTCAAAAACCGAACGTTTTTTAGTGGCAATACCTTCGCCATCGAACAGGCGCGAACCACGGCCTCCGATAATAAACGGATCGTCGGTTAAGGTTAATTTCTCAGATGCAACTTTTTCGCCCAATTTATCGATCAGGAATGAATTTTTCTGCTGAATAGCCGATCCGTCGAGTGCATTCATTAGCGGACTAAAAATGCGGCTTACCACACGGTTTTCAACGATCATCGGCATGGTTCCTGATTCAATTTTTTTCGCCCCGATTTTATCAAGCGCACGTTTTAATGCGGTTGTTCCGGTGCCTGTTTTTTTCAGCTCATTGTATTTAATAGCTGTCTCTCCCCAGCCAAATTCAGGTCGTGCATCGCCATCGCCTTTTACCGAAACGTTGGTGTACAATCCAAAGTAAGAGTTGGCGGTGTCGCCCTCGAAACCATTGCTGTTTACCATTACACGCTCGTTCAAACCGTCGTAATAACTGCTGGATACGGAGATAATGCGTTCGTTGCTGCCCAAAATTTCTTTCTCGGCAGCAAAAGCAGCTTGTATTTTTTCTTCCGGATCAACGTTACCAAAGTTTTTGTCTAACGAACCCAAATCCGGTCCGTCGCCTTTGTAATACAATTCCGGATCGGGCAAGGTTCTGAATTCATCTTCCGAAAGGTATTTTGTGCCTTCGATAGCTTCTTCGATAAAACGTGCCAGATCTTCTTTGTTTAAGCGGCTGGTAGAGTGCGATGAGTATTTTTTGTCGACAAACAAACGAATAGACAAGTTGCTTTGCAGCGCCTGTTCCAGTTTGTCAATTTTCTCTTCGCGCACTTCAATGCTGCTACTTTGGTTGTTCGATATATTTACGCTTACTTCCTGGGCTCCGTTCTCCAATGCATGATTCATAGCCCATTTTGCCAATGTATATTTTTCTTCTTTTGTCATGGTTTTAAAATTTAAACATTAAACACTGCATGTGCTATGCATTTGTTCCTCCAACGGTCATTTTCTTCACTAAAACAGTTGGCAGGCCAAGTGTTACCGGAACTGATTGTCCGTCTTTTCCACAGGTCCAGGTGCCACTGTCGTTTTTGTAGTCGTTGGCAGCCATTGAAATATCTGCCAGAGCCTGGGGTCCGTTACCAACAATGTTAATGTCCTTAATTGGAGTGGTGAGTTTTCCGTTTTCGATAATGTAACCCGATTTTACAAAGAAGGTAAAGTCGCCGGCACCGATTTTAACCTCACCGTTGCTGAAGTTGTCGACATATACGCCGTAATCAACTGCGGCAAAAATTTCTTCGGTGGTGTGCGGACCATTTTCCATGTAGGTTGATCGCATACGTGGCAGTGGCATGTGGCGGAACGATTCGCGACGTCCGTTACCCGTTGGCTCAACACCATAATATTTGGCACTGATGCGGTCGTGAAGGTAGCTGTTCAAAATACCGTCTTTTACCAGGTAAGTTTTTTGTACGTCGTTTCCTTCGTCGTCGATGTTAATGGCACCGCGGTCGTTTGGCAGCGTACCATCGTCGATGATATTAATGAAATTCTCAGCAACTTTTTTGTTCAGTTTGTCGCTAAAAATAGAAGTTCCTTTTCGGTTGAAGTCGGCCTCAAAAGTATGGCCAATGGCTTCGTGAAGTAAAATTCCCGAACCTCCGGCACCTAGAACTACCGGCATTTCTCCGGCTTTTGGTTTTCCGGCTTTAAAAAGCAGGTTGGTTTTTTCAACTGCTTCGTTGGCCAGCTCATCAACCAAATCATCTGTCAGCCATTCGAAACCGCGGCGAACCGAACGTGCCGAGTAAGCATTCTCAATTTGCTCACCGTCCTGCATAACGCAAACCGCATAAAAGCTGATCATTGGTCGGTAATCGTGAGTTAAACGTCCTTCCGAGTTATAAAACATTACGTAGCTGCTTTCGTCGCTCATTCCGGCATTTACTTTAATAACCTTTTCGTCGAGACCGAAAATTTTATCGTTTACCTTTTGTACAAAAGGCACTTTGTCTTTTACCGAAACGTCTTCCCACTTTTTCGAAATTTTGTAGTAGTTGGCGGGCAGTTTTTCGTTGTAATCAGCCGCATTAAAATTAGAGCTGCTGTTGGCAATGTTTGCGGCCATTTTTGCTGCATTCAGCATATCGTCGAGCGCAATATTTTCGGAGTAGGCAAAACCGGTTTGGTCTCCTTTTAACACGCGAATGCCAACTCCGAAATCGATGTTGGAATAAGCGCGGTTTACTTTCCCGTCTTCAAGCGCCAGGCTGTTGGTAATTTTGTGTTCGAAAAATAAGTCGGCATAATCGCCGCCTTTGCTCATGGCTGTTGCAATAACTTTTTGCAACATCTCGGTAGTCACTTCAAAATGATCTAAATAACTTTTCACGTCTGCTGAAATTTGTACGTTTTGGCACGATTGCACAAAGGGAGGTAAAACCATACTTCCCGCTGCAAACATACCACTTGTTTTAATAAAATCACGTCTGTCAACTTTCATAGTGCATGTATTGTTTTTAATTTTCAATTGCGTTTTCGTTTTTCAATCTATCAATTGGTAATGCTTGGGTGTATAAAATTACATTTCGCCATAAATATCTACAATAGGCAACCTTGAAAAATGATAAAAACAGGGGTGTGTTCTGTTTTGGGGGCATTCTGATGAAAAGATGCAAATATCTGGCGGGGGTAGCATAAATTTTAAGAGCTTTTAACGTTAAAAATGAAGAATTTGTGAGGGGGTATCATTAATTTTGGGGTGTTTGACAAAAATCTATTTTCAATGTAAATTTTGTATTAATTTATTACAATTTGTTAGTAAAATGGTTTTATTAGTTTCATTTGCTCCTATTTTTGTGAACGACAGTTAGAAAAAATCTACATTTATATAAAATTTATTACATCATGAAATCAAAATTGGAATACATTTGGTTGGATGGTAGTGTGCCAACTCAACAATTAAGAGCTAAAACTCGTGTAGCTGATAACTTCAGCGGTAAATTGGAAGATTGTCCAGTGTGGTCATTCGACGGATCTTCTACTAATCAGGCTGGAGGCGAAGCTTCTGACCTTCTTTTAAAACCTGTATTTATCTGTCCTGATCCGGACCGTAAAAATGCTTACTTAGTTTTAACTGAAGTTTTGAATCCTGATGGAACAGCACACGAAACTAACGGCCGTGCACACATTACAGAAGAAGATGAAGATTTCTGGTTCGGTTACGAGCAGGAATATTTCTTGTACGATCCACAAACTCGTCTTCCATTAGGTTTCCCGGCAGGCGGTTTCCCTGAGCCACAAGGACCTTACTACTGTGGTGTAGGTGGTTCTAAAGCTTTCGGTCGTGCAATTGTTGAAGAGCACTTCGACCTTTGTTTAGAAGCTGGGTTGAACGTTGAAGGTATCAACGCTGAGGTTGCTGCCGGACAGTGGGAATTCCAGATTTTTGCTAAAGGTGCACACGATGCAGGTGACCAAATTTGGATGGCTCGTTTCTTATTAGAGCGTACTGCCGAAAAATATGGTGTTGATGTAGAGTGGCATCCAAAACCACTAGGAAAAGACCTTGACTGGAACGGTTCAGGTATGCACGCTAACTTCTCTAACGGTTTGATGAGAACTTGTGGAGACGAAAAAGTATTTACTGCAATTTGCGAAGAATTCGGTAAACACATTACTGAGCATATTGAAGTTTACGGAGCATACAACGATCAGCGTCTGACTGGTTTACACGAAACTCAAGCTATTACAGAATATAGCTATGGTGTTTCTGACCGTGGTGCTTCTATCCGTATTCCTGTAGGAACTGTTGAAGATGGTTGGAAAGGTCGTTTGGAAGACCGTCGTCCTGCTTCAAACGGTGATCCTTACAAAATTGGTGCTCGCATCATCAAAACGGTTAAAGCTGCAAAAGTTTAAAACCAAGACATAATTGCATAATAAAAAGAAACTGTCCTTATTGTAGGGCAGTTTTTTTTTGCTCAAATTTGTCGTCGCAAAAATTAATGCCCAAAAATTTAAAGCCATGTTAGGGAAACAAATTGAAATAAAACGTCACTTGTTTAACGAAACTTCTCATTCGCCGTCGTTAATTGATATTGTTGGAGAAGAACAGTTGGGCGATGTGGTGGATTTTTGTTTCATTGAGAATCCTTACTTCCCCGATGAGAAATTGCTTCAAAAACTTCAGGATAAATTGCCCGAGGTGATAAAAGCATACCCGTCGAGTAATCCGAAATTGGCTCAGCAGGATTTAGCTGCCGTTGTGCATGTAAAACCCGAATACCTTGTATTAGGAAACGGTGCTACTGAACTGATCACGATCATTCAAAATAATTTTCTTGAGGACATGGGGATTCCCATTCCAACATTTAGCGAATACATCGAGAAGGTTCAGAACCTGGAAAAGGTGAAGTTGTTTCAGTTACCTGCTGATAAACAGTATCAGCTGGATTTGGATGAATACGCTGACTGGCTGGAGAACGAAAAATTGTCATCAGCACTAATTATTAATCCCGGAAATCCTACAGGGCAGTTAATTTCGATTGAAGACATAACAGGTTTTTTTAACCGCATGAAGCATTTGAAACTTGTGCTGGTTGATGAGTCGTTTATTGATTTTGCCGGCGAAGAAATACCAAGTCTGATGCCAATGGTTGAGCAGTTTCATAATTTGATAATTGTGCGCAGCATGAGTAAACATTGTGGTGTGCCGGGTTTGCGTTTGGGCTATTGCTGTACTGCTAATCAGGAGTACCTGAAGCAAATAAGAAATGCTTTGCCCGTATGGAACATCAACACGCTGGCCGAGTACTTTTTAACGCAGCTAAAAGATACCGATGTTGAATACCACAATGCCCGCAAACATGTCATTTCCGATGTTCGGGAATTGCACGAAGCATTGTGCAAAATCGATGGATACGAAGTTTATCCGTCGAACAGTAATTTTATACTTCTGAAAGTAAAATTTGCAATGAGTGCTTACGATTTGCAAATGAAATTGCTGCAGGATTTTGGCGTTTATGTGCGCGACTGCTCCAATAAAATCGGCCTCGACGATAAACACATCCGAATCGCTTCAAAAGGCCGTGATAAAGATCAACTGCTAATTCATGCACTGAAAGAGGTGGCAGCAGAATTTTAAAGGCAAAAGGTAAAAGTTCAAAGTCAAAAGTGATAATAGAACTATAGGTTTATAGTAACTAGTCTCAGTTTACAGTCACAGTTGTCAGTTTACAATTTGACATTTCAGCAGTTTAATAATTTCCCTCTTTAAGTGAATGAGTTATTGAGGGAATGAGTAGGCAATATGCAAATAGCAATACGCAAATAGCCCCAAAGGGGAGAACGTTTAAAGCCCGGTGCGTAAGCGCCGGGAGATAGGACCATTTTTACGATTTCCCTTTCTGAAAAACGCAAAGCCTTCCAGCATCCAGCATCAAGTATCCAGCATCCAGTTACAACTCAATAACTGCCGAGTCGCAAACGTAAGTTGGAATAATTCCCGAACTAACGATTTTAATCTTGGCATTATCCGGCAATGTGTTTCCCGATAGAACAAGTACAGTGTCGAGCCCGAATTTATTTCCGCCAATAATGTCAGTGTAAAGCGTGTCGCCAACCATTAAAATCTCGTTTCTTTTAATGTTCGGAACATCCTTCATTGCACGTTCGTAAGCCAGCAAAAACATCTGTGCATCGGGTTTCCCGAAACGTATAAATTTCTTTCCAAGAATCTGCTCAACCAAGTCGGCAATTCCTCCAACGGCCACCGAAATATCGTTTTTATTTACCGGGTAATTAATGTCGGTATTTGCTACAATTACCGTCATGTTTTTGTGACGTAGCAGGTTGATGGTTTTATCAATGTCCTTGTTCCAGTCAAATCCTTCGTCGTCGAGAAAAGCAAACGATTTAATATGCTCAAGATCTTCGAGGTTTACTTCGCTGATGGGCACTGTGTTTTGCCCGGCCGACTCAAGGTAATGAGCAGATGCTTTTGTGCCAAGGTAAGCAACCGCTTTTCCGTTGGCCAGTTTTGTTTTAAAAAATTCCATGGCCAACATCCCCGACGACAAAATCTTATCGGTGGTAATTGTGGTCAGGCCTTTGTTCTGATACCAGTTTGCCAGTTCATCAGGGCTTCTCGATGAATCGTTTGTTAATACGTAGTAAGGAATTCCCTTTGATTCTAAATAGTCGAAAGTATTTCCCACGCCCTCAATCAATCCCGAATGATTTTTTAATACACCAAAAGCATCAAAAAACACGGCCCGGTAGTTTTTCACTACACTTCTAAAACTTTTTGTTCTCATCATAATACAGCATCAGAGTTTTAATATTTTCAAAATTTTCTCTACCCTGTATTTCTCTTCCATGGCAGGAAAATAAGTATCGTAGGCCTCTTTAATCAGCTTGTTCGAATAGTATCTTCTGAAAAAGTAAGGCCCGTCTTTAATCACATAATTCAAAATAAAAAAGCGGTAAACTTCTTTAATTAAATGCACTTCGGGAGGTGTAAGTGGAAAAACTTTGTGGTATTCTTTCAGAAACAGCATAAAGCGGTCTTCCATCAAAGTGTCGACCTTGTAACTGAAAACCGTGCGGTCGCCAACATCGGAAACCACGCGGCTAAAAAAGTAAAAATCCATAACGCGCGATGACATTCGGAACCAGTCGTAATCCCATCGCGAATAGAATTTTCCGTCGCCGGTTATCGAGAAATTCCCAATGTTCCAGTCAACCAAAACGGGTATGGTTTCAATTTCGGTGTTGTAATTCACGCGGTCGGCATTCTCCAAAAAATAATCGGCATGACGAAGAATCAAATCCTTGTGCGACTCGTCCATTTGTATTTCGCTTTTATGGATCGAGCGTTTCAATTTCTGAATATCGGTAATTACATTTTTCGAGGAGTGTGGCAACTGGTTCGAAACGTTGGTGCACGCTTTATGAAAACGAGCCAACTCGCGTCCCAGTTTTTTTATGTGTTTTTCTTCCAGCCGGCGGGGCAGTTTATTACGTATCTGAATAGGATTGTAGAACACCACCCAGGCACTGCGATCGCGCTCGTGGTAACGATAAATGAACAGTTCGTTTCTTTTTACAAGCGATTGTGCCAGAAACATCTGGTAAGGATATTCGAGATTGTTTGCCAGATTGTTTATAATAATGTGGTCTTCGCGAAAATCTTCGAAGTTTCCGTATTCCGAGATTTTTGCAAAAACAGGCTCGCGTTTGTAAAACGATAATTTATATACATGATTGGTGGAAACCTTGGCACTCACATCAAAAACACCTTTTATCTCGTGTCTTTCGCCATCAAATTCTTTCCAGGCCAGTTTGATTATCTCTCCATAATCCAGTTTCTGCATCATCTCTTTCTTGTTTTTTTCAAAGTTAGTTGGTTTTGCTTCGCAGCCTTCCTGTTGTTTAAATTATTTCGAAATACCTTTTCAGTTCCCATTGCGGATCGCTGTTGTCGATTTGCTGGCATTCCCACTCGCGGGTTAGCGTGAAATGTTTTACGAATTCCTCGCCAAACAATTCGTTGGCAATTTCCGATTCGGCCATTTTTTTCGTTGCTTTTTCCAGCGAATCAGGCAAAATGCCATTTCCTGTTTCCAGGTAACCATTTCCTGTGGTCGGGGCAATTTTCAGCGGCAGTTTATTTTTAATACCGTAAAGTCCTGCAGCCAGCGAGGCGCCGAGTGCCAGGTAAGCATTTGTGTCCGATCCCGGAACGCGTAATTCGATGCGTGTAGATTTCTCACTTCCCGGAATGGCGCGAACAGCACAAGTGCGGTTGTCGATTCCCCAGGTAAGCGTGCGAGGTGCCCAGTCGCCGCCGCTCAATCGTTTGTAACTGTTTGGGTTGGGCGCAAACATCGGCAGTATTTTGGGCAAACATTTTAGCAGTCCGGCAATATAATGTTGCATTGTTGAACTTATTCCATCGTTCGAGTTTGCATCTAGAAACATATTCTTCTTTTTGTCGATATCCCACAAACTTTGGTGGATATGACCGCCACAACCTGGCAATTTATCATTCCATTTGGCCATAAACGTAGCCATGAAATTGTGTTTGTAAGCCACTTCTTTTACTGCCGATTTAAACAGCAGCGCTTTGTCTGCAGCAGCCAGAATCTCGTCGTAAATAACAGTGGCTTCCATAACGCCGGGGCCGGTTTCGGTGTGCATGCCTTCCAACGGAATATCAAACTGCTGAAGCAGCTCGAACAAGTCGTTAAAAAAGGGCTGGTTAAGCGAAGTTCGTAATATCGAATAACCAAACATTCCCGGAGTTATCGGCTGCAAATCTTTAAAATCAGCATCGGCAATTTCGCTTGGTGTTCCCTGAAAATTGAACCACTCAAATTCTTGCGAAAAGATAGGTTTAAATCCCATTTCTTCGCTTCGGGCGGCAATTCGCTTTAACAAACTTCGCGAGCAGGCCGCACTGGCATATTTCGGGTCGTTGCTAAAATCACCCAGCAGAAAAGGCGTATTATCTTCCCACGGAATCTGGCGGTAAGTTTCGGTGGCAACGCTGGCTTTTGCATCGGGGTAGCCGGTGTGCCAACCTGTAACCTGGCTGTTTTCGTAGCACTTGTCGGCACAGTCCCAGCCAAAAATTACATCGCAAAATCCGAGTCCATTTTCAAGGGCATTCAAAAACTTGTTTTTATGAATGTATTTGCCGCGTAAAATCCCGTCGATATCGGCTACGGCAAACTTTATTTTCGTGAAATTTCGTTCCTTTATTTTGGTTAGTATTTCTTGCTTATCCATTGCGCGCTCTAAATTTAATTTAAAATAAACGATGTTTGAGGAAATAACAAATATCAGCATTAGATCTTTCGCTTAACGGGGTGGTGGTATTTGTATGTTGTGTTACGAAAAAATGGAAAATTTCCAGAATTACCCCTGTTCTTTCGAGGTAGGAGTAAACATTTTCTTAAAAAACGAAGATTAAGCATGATAAATGTCAGTGTTGAGTTTGGAAAATATTATTTTTGAGCACAGACAAAAAACAGACTTAATAAAATTAATCATGGCACAATTTAGATTTAAAGCGCTTGATGAAGTGCTTAACCGTAAGCCGGTGGAAATCGAACGCGAAGAAAACCTGGTTTCGGATTACTATGGCATGTTGGTGTTCGATCAGTCAAAAATGAAAAAATATTTGTCGCGCGAAGCCTACAAAGCAGTAACCGATGCGGTTGAACGAGGAACTACTGTTGACCGTAAAATGGCCGACCAGGTAGCTCAGGGCATGAAAGCCTGGGCGATTGAAAACGGCGCAACTCACTACACGCACTGGTTTCACCCGTTAACAGACGGTACAGCCGAAAAACATGATGCATTTATTGTTCATGGTGCCGATGGCGGTGTGATCGAATCATTCTCGGGTAAATTGTTGGCACAGCAGGAGCCCGATGCTTCGTCATTTCCAAGTGGCGGAATTCGCCAGACTTTTGAAGCCCGCGGCTACACTGCCTGGGATCCGTCTTCGCCGGCATTTATCAGCGAAACTACACTTACCATTCCTACTATTTTTATTTCGTATACCGGCGAGGCACTCGATTATAAAACACCTTTGCTGCGCGCGCTAAATACAATCGACAAAGCGGCTACCAGCGTGTGCCAGTATTTCGATAAAAACGTTACCCGAGTTCAGGCTAACCTGGGATGGGAACAAGAATATTTCCTGATTGATGAAGCTTTATTTATGGCGCGTCCTGATCTGATGTTAACCGGACGAACTTTGATGGGCCACGCTTCTTCAAAAGATCAGCAACTTGATGACCACTATTTTTCATCGATCCCAACGCGCGTAAACAAGTTTATGCAGGATGTTGAGAATGAAGCATACAAACTTGGTATTCCGGTAAAAACACGCCATAACGAGGTGGCACCAAACCAGTTTGAGCTTGCTCCGATTTACGAAGAGGCCAATTTGGCCAACGATCATAACCAGCTGTGCATGGACATTATGCAAAAGATTGCCCGTCGCCATAAATTCCGTATTCTTTTCCACGAGAAACCATTTGCCGGAATTAACGGATCGGGAAAACACAACAACTGGTCGTTATCAACCGACACCGGTGTGAATTTGTATTCGCCGGGTAAAAACCCAAAATCGAATCTGCAGTTTTTGACGTTTGTAATTAACACATTAAAAGCTGTTTACGATAATCAGGATTTGCTGCGCGCCAGTATTTTAACGGCATCGAACCAGCACCGTTTGGGAGCCAACGAAGCACCTCCGTCAATCATTTCAGTATTCCTCGGATCGGAAGTGTCGGCTATGCTCGATTTGATGGAAGAGGCGGTAGTTGATCGCAAAATGACTCCGGATGAAAAAACAGCTTTAAAACTGAATATTGGTCGAATCCCTGAAATTATTCTCGATAATACCGACCGAAACCGCACATCGCCATTTGCTTTTACCGGAAACCGTTTTGAGTTCCGCGCTGTAGGATCGATGGCCAACAATGCATCTGCTTTAATTGTGTTGAACACGGCAGTAGCCGATCAGCTGAAAAAGTTTAAAATAGAGGTAGATACCCTGATTGAAAAAGGAGTGAAAAAAGATGAGGCGATCTTCCAGGTATTGAAAACGTTGATCATCGATACAAAGCCAATTTGTTTTAACGGAGATGGTTACAGCGATGATTGGGTAAAAGAAGCCGAAAAAAGAGGTTTGACCAATATTGGAAATGTACCTGATTCACTGGCAGCGTATCTGCGCGAGGATTATGTTGATCTGTTCAAACGAAACGGTATTTTCAATAAGTCCGAAATTGAAGGCCGGGTAGAGGTTGAATACGAGAAATTCATCATGAAAGTGCAGATTGAATCGCGCGTTCTGGCCGATATTGCCATTAACCACATTGTGCCAACAGCAGTGGAGTACCAAACCATGTTGCTGGAAAATGTGAAAAACCTGAAAGAAGTATTTCCTGAGGAGGAATTTCTGTCGCTGGCCGGTGGTCGTTTAGAGCTGATCCGGGAAGTGGGAGGTCATATATCGGCAATTAAAGCAAAACGCAAAGAGATGATTGCAGCCCGTGCAAAAGCCAATAAGGTTGAGGATGTGGTTGAACGATCGAAAGAATACGATAAAGAAGTCCGTCCGTACCTGGATGAAATTCGTGATCATATCGACCGATTGGAGTTGATTGTTGATAACGAAAAATGGCCGTTACCAAAGTACCGCGAGCTGCTTTTTGTTCGATAACGAGACGTTTACAACGATACAAAAAAGACTTTCTGATTTTCGGGAAGTCTTTTTTTGTTTCCGTATACTTAAGCAACTATTAATTCGTTAGATAAAAGACGAAATAAATTTATACCAATTGTTCTTCAAAATTTCTCTTAGAATTTCGAAGTCTACAATGGTTAATGCCGATGCTACAACAAAGGCGCAGTCGGAGCGAAGTGAACGAATACGACATTTTGTTGTTAAATCGGTATTATTGGAAATAGTCGGTAAAAAAATTTTACTTTTACTCCCCGAAATTGAATGGGTATGAAGCAGGTTAAACTAGCTGTTTTTGTTTTTATAATCATATTTTTAAGTGGTTGCGGATCGACCAGATATGGGCGCGATGCTACGCTGTCGCAGGATATTGGCGAATACTACAAAGCCATTGAAAAATACCGCAAGGCCAGAAAAAAGGAAAAGAACCGCCAAAAACGGATCGATTACGCCTATCAGTTGGCTGAATGTTACCGGGCAATCGGAATGTACGATTACGCCGCCCAGAACTACAAATTTGCCATTCGTTTAGGTTATGATGACACGGAAGCTTTGTTGCATTATGCCGATATGTTGCGCATTACGCAAAAATACGAAGAGGCTTACGAAACCTACCGAACTTATCTTGATTCGGTTCCGGGCGACCAGCGTGCTTTGGATGGTGTTGAAGCCATGCAAAAAACACAGGAATGGGTGGCCAATCCTACACGACACATCATAAACCCGATAAAAGAAATTAACTCGCGCGAGAGTGATTTCGCTCCTGTTTTTGTTGGTGGCCGCGATAACGAGATATTTTTTACGTCGTCGCGGGAAGCGTCAACCGGAAAAAAAGAAAGTATGATTACCGGGCAAAAATACACCGATATTTATCGTGCAACTTTTGGTATTCAACGGCAGAAATGGGAAAAACCCAAGTTGCTGGAAGAGGGAATGATCATTAACACAGGCGATGAAGAAGGCGCTATTACTTTAAGCTCAACCGGCGAAGAGATGATTTTTACGCGCTGCCGTTACGATAAATCTCAGCCTATGGGAGCCGAGTTGTATTCCACTTCGCAATCGCGAGGATCGTGGTCAAGTCCGATAAAATTACAAATTGTTGGCGACAGTATTATTGCTGCACATCCGGCACTTAGCCCCGATGGACTGGAGATCTATTTTGTTTCGGATATGGTCGGCGGACAGGGCGGAAAAGACATTTGGAAAGCAACGATTGATGGCGGTAGTTTTGGAAAACCGGTAAATCTTGGCCCCACAGTAAATACTTCGGGCGACGAGATGTTCCCGTTTGTTCGCGATAACGGAGATCTATATTTTGCCTCGAATGGCCACATTGGTCAGGGAGGTTTCGATCTTTTTCATGCCTACAAAAACGATGATGGAATTTTGGTGGTTGAAAATATGGGATCGCCAATGAATTCGCCTTCCGACGATTTTGGAATTGCATTCGTAACCGGCGAAAACAAAGGGATGTTCACCTCGAACCGCAAAGGATCGCGTGGCGATGATATTTACTCTTTTGTAGTTCCTCCGAAAGTTTACCAAATAGAAATTGACGTTTTCAATAAAGAAACTGCATCGCATCTCGATGGCTCGACAATGCGTGTGATCGGCACCGACGGAACCAACCTGAAAGTGCGCGCTCGCGGTGGTAAGTTTAAAATGAAACTGAAGCCCGAAACAGAATATGTTTTTGCGGCCTTTAAAGATGGTTTCCTGCGCGATAAAGCGGCGGTGAACACCATTGGAATGGAGGACAGTAAAGACTTCCGTTTTACCATGAATCTGACTCCAACCGATGCGCCGATAAAAGTTGATAATATTAACTACGAGTTTGGCAGCTGGGAATTACTCGAAAGCTCGAAAACGGCACTCGACACCCTGGTTGAGATATTGGTTTTTAACCCAACGATTACCATTGAGTTGATGGCACACACCGACTACGTTGGCAGCGATCAGTTTAACTTCGATTTGTCGCAAAAACGTGCACAAAGTGTAGTGGATTACCTGATTGAAAAGGGTATAAATCCGGATCGTTTGGTAGCGAAAGGTTATGGCGAAACATGGCCAAAAACCGTGAATCGAAAATTGGCTAATCAGTACGATTTCTTAAAGCGTGGCGATGAACTGACGGAAGAGTTTATTCTGAAGTTGCCTGAAGCGCAGCAGGAAATTGCCCGTGGAATTAACCGTAGAACGGAGTTTAGAGTACTGTCGACCGACTTTATCGAACGGTTTGATGCCGAGCCGGAAGGTTAATTCTCCTCGTCCGGTTCTTTTTCTTTTTCCTCAATTGGTGGTTTTACTACTTTTCGGGTAGAATAATAATCCGTCCGGTACATTTTACGCTTTTTCCGTTTTTGTACTGCTTTGTCAATTGCTTTCAACGGAACACCCAAAATTGGTAAGAAACTTATTGATCCGGCTTCGGTTCGCATCAACCGGTTGTGCTCGGTCATTATCGTTGTGGTTGGATCGCTCTCCGGTTTCATTTTATTGTACTTCAACGGTTTGTAGCTGTCTAAAAAGTCAAGGTTTTCCTGGGCGCGTTTTAAATCTGTTTTGTGCTCCGGGCTAACCACTATTTCAGGTATTTGCACATTTTCTGATTCCATGTTAACGATTGGGTTCTGCAGCAAATTATACACTTTAACCGATACGCGAAAATAGGAGATATGCGAGAATATCAGCGAGTCCTGGGCACTTACAGAAAGTTTAAAAACACCGTTGGCTCTTGTAATGTCTTTTTCTAAAGTTCTTGGATTTATTACATAAACATCGGCAATGGGGAGGCCTTCGTTATTCACCGTTTTTCCTTCGATGATAAAAGTAGGCGGGTCTTGGGCATACGCATTAATACAACAGGTAATGGCTAACAGAATGGTTATTGTTTTCATTTTTGTTTAGTTTTCAGCACAAAGATCGGGATTAGTTATTTTAAGGTTGCTGAAAAAAAACTAAACTATGTTAATTGATTTTATGGGCGAAAATGAGAATCTGAGGAGGCAGGAGTAAACGGAATTCGGAAGTAAAACGTGGTTCCTTTTCCGATCTTTGAGGTAAAACCAATATCTCCTTTTAGCAGATCGATGTTGCCTTTACAGATTGAAAGTCCCAAGCCAACACCGTCGTAAAACTCTTTATGTTCGTTATGCGCCTTTTGAAAACGTTGAAAAATGTATTGCTGTTTATCGAAAGCAATGCCAATTCCTGAATCTTCAATGGTAAATCTCAACATGTCTTTTTCAAGCTTGTAGCTTAATTTTATGGTGCCTGCTACGGTGTATTTATTGGCATTGTTCAGTAAATTCATAATTACCTGGCGAAGTTTACCTGCATCGGTAACAATGTAACTTTCTTCATCGCTCAGTCCTTTTTCGGCCACAAATTTTATCGAATCCTTTACAATGGGCTTAAAAGCTGCATTAATTTCATCGATCATATTGTTCAGCGTAAAAGTGTTTTCGAATACCTTTACATTGCCCGATTCAATCATGGAAATATCAAGCAGTTGATTAACGATATAAAGCAATTGGTTCGAGCTGTTTCGAATGATGGCAAGATACTGATGCACCTCTTCCTCATTAAATTCGTGGGTGTTCAGAATGTCGGAAAAACCAACGATACTGTTCATCGGAGTTCTTATCTCGTGCGAAATATTTTGCAGAAATGCAGTCTTCAGATCGTTACTTTTTTTCGCCTCGGCTTCAGCTTCGCGCAGTTTTTTCAGGTGCGATTTTAATAGCAAAAACAAAAGAACAGAGGTAGCGGCCACATAAAACCAGCCTTTGTAGGTTTGAAATTTCGTTAAGATTTCCTGATCGCTGGTAATCGTTAGCAAAAACTTATCGGAGAAAATGATCCAGAGCCCACCGATGAGGAGATAGATTAACGTGATTCGGTATTCAAATTTTATCTTTTTCATAAAACAGAAGCATAAAAATACAAATAAGTATTTTTACTGTTGTCAGGATTATCAAAAACGGGGGTAAAGTTAAATTTTTTCTCGAATGTCGTATGCAACCAGCACTTTACCATGCCTTACCAAAAGCATTCCGTTATAAATGGCCGGCCTCGACCAATACGGACCTGAACCATATTTTATTTTGAACTCACTAACTTTTTCAAACTTTTTCGGGTTTGCCTTCACGAGTGCCATATTGCCTCGTTTTTCGTCACACAGGTATAACATATTTTCGGCTGAGATTATCGGCCCTTTGGTATTGAAATCGGCAATCCATACAATTTCGCCAGTGTCCCAGTTCATGCAAATCCATTTTCCGCTTTGCCGGCCTGTAAAGTTCGAGCCATAAAGAAAACCATCAATCAGCACAACTCCGTGGTTGGCATTATCGAAAGTGTGATCGGCAAATTTTTCGGTAAACGACTTCCCGTCAGGAGCGATTTTCAACATCGACGACTTAACATCCCATCCGCTGGTAATCCACACACAGCTGTCGTGATAGGTAGGCACGTTGGTTAAAATAGTCGTATTGTCTCCATTATTATCGAGGTAATTATGATGAAAACTCCACATAATTTCGCCGGTTTCGGCACTCAGGCTAATAACATGCGTTTGGTTGGCCGTAATAATGTATTTTTTGCCACAGTGTTCAATCAGTGCGGGTGTAATGTTCGAGCGTTTGGCATGCATCGTTTCCGATTTCCAAACCAACTCTCCGGTCATTTTATCAAGCGCAACTACCATTGCTGTTTCGCCCCCGATCGATGCGATTACTTTGTCGTCAACCAAAAGTGGCGACTCGGAAACACCAAACATGTCCCAGTCGCTTTGATATTTTTCGTGTAAATCAACCTTCCAGATCGTTTCTCCGGTTTCCGCATTTAAGCAGGCCATCTGATCCAATCCCGATAGCAGGTACAACCGGTTATCTTCAAGTGTTGGTGTGCAACGTGCTTCCGGGTAAGAATTTTTCCAGGCTTTTCCATACGGTTTTTGCCAAAGAATATTTCCCCGCAAATCGAGGCAGCTCAAGTATTCCAATGAGTCGATATTTCCGGTGGTGTAAATTCTGTTGTCGGTGGCAATTGTTGATGCATTGCTTTTTCCAAGGTCTTCGACTACCCACAAGATATCGGGACCATTTTCCGGCCATTGTTTTAGCAAACCTTTTTCAGGGAAAACACCATCGCGGTTAGGACCGCGGAACTGAATTATTTGGGCTTCAAGGTTCAGGAAACAAACAAAACTAAAAATTACGATTAGGGAAAACGGCAGGTATTTCAACTTGAACATACTTATTTTTTTAACTGAACTTCACTTTCCATTACTTCTTTCAGGCGTTTTATCTGGTCCGGATTTCCCAAAACAAAAAGCTGATCGTTACGCGAAAGTATCATTTGCGGATCGGGATTAAAAACGTAACGGGCACCACTTATTTTTATTCCAATAATGTTGGCTCCTGTGGTTTCCCGAACTTTGAGCTCGGCAATTGATTTGCCTACAAAACGTTGTGCCAGGCGTTTGCACGAAACTTCTTCAAGCGTAACATCCTGCGATTTTTGCAGCAAAATATATTCGATAAACTCAACAACATCAGGTTGATGAACCAACTTTGCCATTCGCTGACCACCAATACGTTCAGGCATAATTACATTGGTGGCGCCGGCGCGTTTTAATTTCATTT
Source organism: uncultured Draconibacterium sp. (assembly GCF_913060805.1). GTDB lineage: Bacteria > Bacteroidota > Bacteroidia > Bacteroidales > Prolixibacteraceae > Draconibacterium. The sequence goes on along the minus strand of NZ_CAJXTC010000014.1, from coordinate 52,153 downwards.
GGCTTTCCAGTTCCGAAGCACGGCTGATAACAGTAAGTCCCGGGTTCATGCTTCGCGCGGTAAGCACTACAAAAACGTTGTCGGCATCGTTCGGTGTAGTTGCAATTAACGCGCGCGCCCTGTTAATTCCTGCTTGTTCCAGCGTTTCTTCGTGGGTTGCATCGCCCTTTATATACAACAGGTTTTCGTTCTCCCGAATTCGTGAAATCACATTGTCGCGTTTATCGAGAATAACAAACTCCACCTCGTTTTCGGCCAGTTCCATGGCTGCCTGTTCGCCATTTCGGCCATATCCCACAATAATTACGTGGTCTTTTAATTTTGCAATTTTTTTATCCACCCTGTACGTTTTTATATAGTTAGCCAATTCTCCGTCGAAAACAAAACGTGCCATATTTGAGCCTACATACACTACACTACCCAGACTTATAATAATTAAAGCAATGGTAAATATCTTTCCGTCGGGGGTTAATGGATGCGAGCCAACCTCTTTAAAACCAACGGTTGAGATGGTGATCACAGTCATGTACACACTGTCGAGCAGGGTCATTTCTTCGATGTAATAATAACCCATTGAGCCAAAAATTAAAATCGATGAGAGCAGACCAATTCCGATCTTGACAGTTTTGCTCGAAACCGCTTGAAATTTATTATACTGTTGGCTACTTGTTGGCATGTTAGTCGTCCTGATTTTATACTGATGAAACTAATTTCACCCCTAATTGGCAATTTAAACATTTTTTTGATTCACAGTAATAGTTTTTTAGTTGAAGTAAGGCTTGCGAATCAAAAGCTGAGCGCGCCTGAATACCCAAATCTGACCAATTTGAAATGATAGAATTGCTTTCTGCCGGAAGGTTTTCCAGAAACTCGAGCGCCCGGTTTTTTAAGTGGTGTTTGTTTTGTTTTTCGCCGTAAACAAACAAAAACGGAACGATAACATTGATAATCAGAATTTGGGCAGCGGTGTCGCCAAGTTCCTTTGGCTTAGTGTTTTTCGATGCTTTATTGAAATTGTAATGCGTGTCCCAGTATTCCGAAGCTTTCACCTTAAACAATTGTTTTAGTTCATCGGTAGATTCAATTTCCAGTATTTTTGAAAACAGACCTTCCGTTTGATAAATAAGCGCTGCCAGTTGCGAAATGCGAATAGTTGGAAAGTTCGGCGGACGCAGGCGCATAAATTTCCACAAATGGCCTTCAATTCCTTTTAGCTTGTACTTTTTGTACAGAAAAGAGTACTCCTCACGAAGCCGTATAAAATAATCGTCGCCCAGTAATTGTTGGTTCAGTAATCCGGAGTTTCCAAACAATAAAGCTTCCAACTGAAAAAGACTGTTTTTGTGTTTGAGCAAGGTTTGTACGGTAAGCGATTTGGCCAGTAATTCAAAGGGCACTGCATTAACTTTAAAACCAAACATTCGAGCCAGGATCTGAAAAAATGTCTCCTCCCAATTGTTGTTATTTTGCTCCAGTTGCTCAACGATTGCTTGTGTTTTTGTTTCCAGTCGCTCTATCATCAGTCGGTTAAAACCCAACTGCAACATAATCGGGTCAACTTTGTGGAACTGGTTTTCGCAGGCGATCCAGGTTTGTGCATTAATCAGGTTTTGGTAGTTGTGCTTTAGTTGCTCGGGGTAGTGCAAAATCAATGTCGGAATAAGCTCGCCATTAGTTCGGGTGACGGAAGTGTCGGCCGTTTCAACAACATGCAAAATAACATTATCGTAGGCTTTGTCGTTGGTATGCTCGTGTTTTTGCCAATCGGATGCCGATTTGTGGATTTCGATATTGCCGACCCAAATTGTGTCGTCTAATTTGATCCTGGCATTAAAAAAATCGGGACCGGAATCGGTATTTTTTCTGCCTTGGTCAATAATTTCCAGTCGATCGCCTTCAACGGTTTGTAACTGATTTGTTGCGAAAAGTTTGTTTTGCCAAATGTATTGAAGAAATTCTTCGGGCATATTTTGTGGGTCAGTCATTTGGGAATATTTTAGTTTCCCTTAAAAATAAGGAAAATGTTTGAGATTCCAGAAATTGATGGTCTGACTCTGAGTCAGGCTATCAATAATTTAGCTTGACATTTAAACGATTTACCACGATGAATACCAGGCCGCTAAGTTTATACGTATTCTTCTTTGTGTCCTTCGTGTCTTAGTGGTTTGTCCTTTAATTTGAAATTTTCTGAAAAATATCCCACAAAACAATTCCGGCACTTACCGAAATATTGAAAGAATGTTTGGTGCCGTACTGGGGAATTTCAATGCTGCCATCGCAAAGATCCACCACACTTTGTTTTACGCCTTTTACTTCGTTGCCAAAAACCAATGCAACTTTTTCATCGTCTGCAGGTTGGTAATCGGGCAGCATAATACTGTTTTCCACTTGTTCAATGGCATAAACTTTAAAACCTTCCTGCTGCAGTTTTTTTACCACTTCTTCGGTGTGCTCAAAATATTCCCAGTCAACCGATTTTTCAGCGTCGAGCGCAGTTTTCCTGATTTCGTTATTGGGAGGGGTGGCTGTAATCCCACACAGGTAGATTTTATTAATCAGTAAAGCATCCGATGTGCGAAACACCGAGCCAATGTTGTTGCAGCTTCTGATATTGTCGAGCACCACAACAATGGGTGTTTTGGTCGATTGTTTGTATTCCTCAACGCTTAAACGGCCAAGTTCTATATTTCTGAGTTTGCGCATAAATCTTTTCTTTTCAATGTCATTTACCAGTTGACTGCGGCTCGTCTGAATGGTTGCGACATACAACGCGCACCGCCACCGCCGCGCGCCAGTTCCGATCCGGCAATGGTTACCACACACTTTTTGTAATCGTCAACCGAAACTTTTCCCGAAATAATATCCGTAGCTGCAACTACTTCGTAACCGTTGTTGTTCAGCTCTTCAATGGTGTGAACGTTACGTTGGTAGCCAATTATTTTCCCCGGAGCAAAAGCCAAAAAGTTTGCACCACTATGCCATTGTTCACGCTCCTGAATCCACTCGTCGCTATTGCCTCCGCACGAAATCGGTTTTAAATCCATACCCAGTTTTTTCAAGGCTTTTGGTAGGTTTGGCATTTCTTCAATTCGGCTAACATTGCCATTTTCAATTTCAAGATGAATGGTTTTAAAACGACTCATTCCAAAAATTACCGGCGGATAAACCATACATTCATCGGTGTTCAGAAAAGTAAAAACCATGTCGAGGTGAATAAACGACTCGGGTGTTTCGGGTAGCTCCTGAACGATAATATGTTGTTTCCCTTTTTTCTGCTTTTTAATGTTTTCAATGATAAAATCAATACCCTGTGTGCTGGTTCTAACACCGGTGCCGATCACAAAAATATCGTCGCGGGCAATTTGTACATCACCGCCTTCTACCATCGATTTTCGGTTCACCATAATGTTCGACTCCGGTTTTGCAGGATTTAATACATGGCTCTCAATATCCGGGTGGTATTTGTAAATGGCCTCCATAATCAGCGATTCCCGCTCGCGCACCGGGTTGGCCATTTTACCGATCAGCATATTGTCATTCATTGCCATGGCCGAGTCGCGCGTGAAAAACAGGTTGTGCAAGGGACGCAGCAAAAAACGCTCGTTGCTCAGGTAATTGGTAAGGTTGTTTTTCTCCAGCACCACGCCTTCAATCAGCATTGTTGCCAATGTCTTTGCATCGGTATCAATCATTTGCTGGCACGAATCGATGTATTCGGTCATGCAGATTTCATTCAGCAGCTCTTTTTTTACTTCGTCAATAGCCAAAATGTCGGCCAGCAGATCCTTCACCTGGTATACCTTCGATACTTTTTTTAGCACACCCTCAAACTGGGCATATTCGGTCGAAGCAATCGATAGATTTAAAATGTCGCTGTACAGTGCACGTTCGGCATTTGCCGGTGTCATGTTTTCAACTTCCGAGCCCGGAGTGTGGATAATTACGCCTTCTAATTGGCCAATTTCTGAATGAACCGATGTTTGCATAATCGCGTATAATCTTTTGTTTTCGGGATCAAAGATATAAACTTTGCATGGTCTGTAATTGATTAACGATTATTTCATCTGTTTATAATTGGTTATTTTACGGCAACAGATGTAACTCGCATGATTATATTCACTCGCCGTTGTATGAAAAAAATCGCTCATTCAATGTGTATTACAACAGACTTTTTAGTATACTCGTTTCGTTCTACTTTTATGTTGCTAAAAATGTTTTGATGAGGAGGTTTGTCTTTATAACGATTTTTTTGATGGGAGCGTGGCTGGCCGGGGCGCAGGAAAACGATACTTCTGAGATTAATATTGGCTATGTTCAGGATGGCGACACGATAATTTTTAAGAACATAAAAGAGATACCTGTTTTCCCGGATCGGGAGTTTAAAAACAAACGACAATACAGGCGATACACGCGTTACATACAAAAAGTGAAGAAAGTGTACCCGCTGGCTGTTGAAGCGCGCGAATTGTTAAAAGAGTACGAGCCCGAATACTACGCTTTGGAAACACGGAAAGAGCAACGGAAATTAATGAAACAGCTTGAGAAAGAGTTGCTCGACAAACACAAAGAAGAACTGAAAAAGTGGTCGATTTCGGATGGGCGGATTTTGCTGAAACTCATCAATCGCGAAACGGAACGAACGCCATACAGTTTAATAAAAGATTTCCGTGGAGGATTTAGTGCTACCTTTTGGCAGGGAATTGCCAAACTTTTCCGAAACGACTTAAAAGCCGGCTACGATCCGGATGAAGAAGACCAGATACTGGAAGAAATAGTAACATTAATTGAATTAGGATACTATTAAAATGCGAGACCACATCAGAACTTTTATAGCCATAAAAATTGCTCCTAATAAGGAAGTACTGAAGCTGCTGCAGCATTTTAAAAACTTGTTTCCCAACGACCGCATAAACTGGGTTGACACCGAAAATTTTCATCTAACACTACGATTTATTGGTAACACAACACGCGAGCAACTGTACGAATTAGTCGATCGAATAGAGGATATATTTTCTGATAAATCGAAATTTGAGATTACCCTAAAAGGAACAGGCTACTTTAAAAGCAAAAATCAGCCACGCGTTTTGTTTCTAAAACTCAACGATTCGGAAGATTTGTTGCAATTGGTCCCGGAAATTGAGGAGCAGGTAGTTGCCTGTGGTTTTGATGGTGAGCAAAAAACATTCAGGCCACACTTAACTTTAGGCCGCATAAAATCGGTAGAAAACAGAAACCGGTTTTTCTCCATTTTAGATGAAATGCCCGCAGTAGAATACCAGAAAGTTGAAGTAAAAGAGATAATTCTGTTTCAGAGTATATTAAAACAAACCGGCCCCGAATACAGGCCAATAAAAACATTCCCATTAAAATGATTGCCAATACACCAAAACCACCTTATTACGCAGTGATTTTTACCACAGAGCGCAGCGCGATTGAAGAAGGTTATGCCGAAATGGCTCAACAAATGTTGGAACTGGCCAAACAACAGCCCGGATTTTTAGGTGAAGAATCAGCGCGTGATGGATTGGGAATAACCGTTTCGTACTGGGAGAGTTTGGAAGCCATTAAGAACTGGAAACAAAATACCCATCATTTGCAGGCACAAAAACTGGGGAAAGAAAAATGGTATAAAAAGTACAAGTTAAGAGTTGCTCTTGTGGAGCGCGATGCGGAATTTGGTTTTTAATACGGTTTATTTTCCGTTGCCTTTTACACTTACCATGACAGTGTAAATCAGGATTTTAAAATCGATGTACAAGGAGATGTTTTTCAGGTACATCATGTCGTAAGTTAAACGCTCCAACATTTCATCAACATTCGAAGCATAACCATATTTTACCTGTCCCCACGAAGTAATTCCCGGACGCAGTTTATGCAAGTGCGTGTAATGCGGTGCGCGTTTTACAATTTGTTTAATGTAAAATTCCCGCTCGGGACGAGGTCCAACCAACGACATACTTCCCTGGATTACATTGAAAAACTGTGGAATTTCATCGAGGTGTGTTTTACGCAGAAAGCGACCGATCGGAGTAATCCGTGCATCGTTTTCAGACGAAAGTGCAGGCGAGCCATTTTCTGCTTCGGCAACCATGCTTCGCAGTTTGTAAATATAAAATGGTTTCCCGTATCGTCCTACGCGCTGTTGCTTGTATATAATTGGCCCTTTGGATGTTGTTTTAATAATAAACGCCAGCACAATAAATACCGGGAAAAACAGGATTAGCGCAATTATGGAGAACAGAACATCCAACAATCGTTTCATGTTTTCCTGCCAACCGGGCATTAAGCCGTTACTGATCTTTATCAGCGGACTTCCGAAAATCGTGTTGGTTTTTGTCATTCCTGACAGCAAATCGTACAAATCGGGGATTCCCCAAATGGTGATTTGCCTGTTTTCAATAATCGTAAGAATTTCGCTCAGTTTATCGTGTTCGCTTGTTTCCAGCGCCAGAATAACTTCCTCAATTTGTTGTTTATCCAGAATGTCGATGATGTCTTTTATGTGGCCGAGCATGGGCAACTGCTCACTTAAAACGGAGTCGCTGTTTTCATCCAATTCGATAAAACCAACAAATTTATTTCCGGCAGGCCGCACCTGGCTCGACATTTCGTTGTATACTTTCAGCGCCTTCTCGTTACTTCCGATAATAAGCGTGTTAAAACCAATCTTACGTTTGTGAATTTTGTGAATGGTTTGTGTGGTCAGTATTAATCGGAAAATATAGGTGAGCGAAAAATGTAATCCGAAGAGCGTGAACACCAGATTGTAATAGTTTTTGTACGATCCAATCCAGTCGTCTAATAAAAAAGCAAAGAAAATTACCACCACGCCAACTATCGATGTGGAGAAAGTTTGTCCCAGTTCAAGCAGTCGCGATCGGCGATAAATATTATTGTAAAACCCAACAATGTAGTAAAATGTAATCCAAAAAGCAGGGATGATCAACAAGCCCAAATAGAATTGCGGAGTGAGTTCAAAAGGAACGTCCCATCCGTTAAAATACTGGGGTTCAATAATTTCTTTTCGGTACACAAAAAAAGCAGCCCAGGCAAGTGCTGCGGCAAAAAAATCGAAAAATAAATATTTGGCTGTTTGCCACGATTTATTCATTAACAAGCGATTAAGTCAGGTCGTTTTACAATCAGTATTTAAACGGCCTGTAATGCAAAATATTGCGGCAAAAATAGTTTTTTATTGGCATTAATGAATAGAAAACTGCGCTATCTTTTTGTTGATCTTTTGCGCCACGTGCATGGCAATTAAATAATCGTCAAGTGTCGATATTTTTTTGATCTTTCCTTCAATTGCCTGAATAAAAATATCCAGCTCGCTAATCCTGCAATCGTCATCAAATTCAATAGGCTCATTGTCAGACAAAAACTTCTCCTTGCTGAAGTTAAACGTAGCAAACTGGTTGTCGGAATAAATTCTGACTTTAAAATTCTTCAGCGACTCCAGCTTCCCGAAGTTCAGGTTAACAACCGACGCGTCGCCAAACTCCAGGCGAACGTTGGTAAATTTCGAGTTATTAAACCCCGGGAAAGTAACTGCTCCTATTTTTTTCGGAGAAATGCCCGTAACCTTCAACAGCATGAGCAACATCGGGTACAACGATTTCTTTTCGGTTACATCCTGCTCAAAATTTGAATAATCGATAAAAGCCGGTGTTTTTACATTTTTATTTACCCACTGAATGGCCGGAGAGAAATAATACGGATTGGTAACCTGCACCACCGATCGCGATTCGTTTATCAGTTTATTCAGTTCAGTACACTCGTCGATGGTGAGATCGGGATATTCCGCGCAAAATATGTGCTTCGATTTTTTTACAATTTCGCGCATAAATTTAAACGGCATGGGCGTTGAGTTGTCCATGATAATCACATCCGCGCGTTCAATTAATTCAACCCGGTTAAACTCCGGAATGGAATAATGAAAACCGGTCAGCTCTTCGCTTGATCCAACAGATGCTTTCCCAATAATATTTATTTGGGTATTTTTCTTGATCTCCATTACAAAAGGCTCAAGAATTTCAGTGTTCCCGATTAATCCAACATTCAGCATAGTGCGCTATTTAAAATGAATTTAAATGCAAATATAGAATACAGCCCAACATCTTTTAAATGTACCAGTGTTAATTTATCAACGTTAAATGTTAATATTCATTATGTGCAGCAACTGTTGTTGGTAACTATATTCGATTAATTTTGTGAACATAGCAACGTAAAAATGATAAACGAAACATCGCGACATAAAGGCTTGCGCAAGCGTTTGGTTGAAGGCCTGAAAGTGAAGGGTATCCGAAATCCATCGGTTTTGGAGGCTATTGGCAATGTGCCGCGCCATTTGTTTATGGACAGTGGTTTTATAAATTTTGCATACAAAGATCAGGCATTTCCAATAGGTGCCGGACAAACCATTTCGCAACCGTACACGGTAGGTTTTCAAACCCAGTTGCTTGATGTGCAAAAGGGCGAAAAAATTCTGGAAGTTGGAACCGGATCGGGTTACCAGGCTGCGGTTTTGGTTGAAATGGGAGCAAAAGTTTTTACTATTGAACGACAAAAAGAGTTGTACACAAAAACACATAAATTTTTGCCATCGATCGGGTATAAACCGGCTTGCTTTTTTGGCGACGGTTATAAAGGATTGCCCGATTTTGCGCCTTTCGATAAAATACTGGTAACTGCAGGTGCTCCATTGGTTCCGCCCGAATTAAAAACGCAGCTTAAAATTGGGGGGAAACTTGTTGTGCCGGTGGGTAACGATAAGCATCAGGATATGTGCGAAATTATCCGAACCGGCGAAAATGATTACACCATGAAAAAACATGGAGGCTTTGTTTTTGTTCCTCTCTTAAAAGGAACCGTAAATTTCTGATAAATGATAAAAGTTGAAAAATTTGTAGTAAACCCTTTGGGCGAAAACAGCTTGGTTTTAAGCGACGAAGCAACAAAAGAATGTGTACTTATTGATCCCGGGTTTTATTACGGAGAAGAGCAGGACGAGGTAAAATATTACATTGAACGAAACGAACTGAAACCGGTAAAAATTATTAATACGCATTGCCATTTCGATCATATTATGGGTGTTGATTTTATTCGCGACGAGTATAAAATCCCGTTTTATGCGCATGCCGACGATGCCTTTTGGGTAGATCGGGCTGTTGACCAGGGGAAAATGTATAATTTCGAAATGCAGCCGGTAAAACCCATTGATGAATTTATTGAAGAGGGACAAACGATTGAGTTTGGCGAATCAAGTGTTGAAGTTATTCATGTTCCCGGACATGCTCCCGGCCATGTAGTTTTTTACAGCAAAAACGATAATTTGTTAATTGCTGGCGATGTAATATTTTATGGCAGTATTGGCCGAACCGACTTGCCCGGTGGCGATTTTGATACTTTGATTACCAATATTAAAGAGAAACTTTTTCCGCTACCAAACGATACAAAAGTTTACTGTGGTCACGGACCGGAAACGACGCTTGGCTTTGAAAAAGAGAATAATCCGTTTTTAACCTGAAGGTAAACACTTTAAAATTGTTTAAAATCATGTTTTAGAATCGGTTGAGTTTATATACTTGCAGAAAAATTCACCTAAATAAATATTTCGAATGTCTCAGGATAGATTTGTCACCCGCCACATTGGCCCGCGAGGATTAGAAGTTGCCGAAATGCTTGAATTTGTTGGTGTTTCGTCGATGGAGGAATTATTGGAACAAACAGTTCCTTCAAACATCAGGTTGCAACAGCCTTTAAAAATGAAGGAAGGATTGTCGGAACGTAAATACTTCCGCCGTATTCTCGACCTGGCATCAAAAAATAAAGTATTCAATACTTACATCGGAATGGGATATTACGACACGATCACTCCCGCAGTGGTTTTGCGTAATGTACTTGAAAATCCGGTTTGGTATACTTCCTACACGCCATATCAGGCCGAGATTTCGCAGGGACGATTGGAGGCTTTGTTGAACTACCAAACTATGGTTTGTGGTTTAACCGGAATGGACATTGCCAATGCATCGTTGCTTGATGAGGCAACTGCAGCTGCCGAAGCGATGGTAATGATGGCCAACCTGAGATCGCGGAAAATGGTAAAGGCAGATGTGAATACCATTTTGGTAGATGAAAAGATGTGGCCACAAACGCACGACGTTTTAGAAACCCGTGCACTGCCGCTGGGATTCGAATTGAAAATCCTGCCAAAAGACGAATTTAATTTTGATGAGAATGTATTTGGCGTACTTGTTCAATATCCGAACTCGGATGGCGAAATAACTGATTATTCTGAATTGGTTGAAAAAGCGCACGAAAAAGAGATAAAAGTTGCCGTTGCTGCCGATTTGATGTCGCTGGCCATTCTGACTCCTCCGGGAGAGTGGGGTGCCGACATTGTATTTGGTAACTCGCAGCGTTTTGGCGTTCCAATGGGTTATGGCGGACCACACGCAGCATTTTTTGCTGCCCGCGAAGCTTTCAAGAGAAATATGCCGGGACGAATTATTGGCGTAACCAAAGATATACATGGTAACCGGGCGCTTCGTATGGCACTGCAAACCCGCGAGCAGCACATTAAACGCGAAAAAGCAACATCGAATATTTGTACAGCACAGGCGCTGCTGGCTATTATGGCCGGTTTCTTTGGTGTTTACCACGGCCCTGAAGGTATTATCGGAATTGCCGAGCGTATTCATAATATCGCTGCATTCCTTGCTATTGAAATTGAAAAACTGGGTTACACTCAAATCAATAAAAACTTTTTTGACACCATCCGTTTTGCGTTGCCAAAACATGTAATGCGCGAAGATATTGAATGGTTGTCGCACGAGCTGGAAATGAACTTCCGCTATTTCGAAAATGGCGATGTGGGTATCAGTATCGACGAAACTACCAACCCGCAGGATATTGGCTGGATTATCGAAGTGTTTGCAAAAGCTGCCAACAAAAAATGGCAGGTTGCCGAAGAATATCCTGAAGATTTTGAGATAGATGCTGCGTTTAAACGAACTTCGGAATTCATGACTGAGGAGGTATTTAATAAATACCGTTCGGAAACAGAAATGGTTCGTTACATTAAACGACTGGCTAAAAAAGATATTTCGCTAACACAATCAATGATCTCTCTGGGATCGTGTACCATGAAACTGAATGCAGCAACTGAAATGCTGCCGTTGAGCTGGATCGAATTTAACGGTTTGCATCCGTTTGTTCCTAAAAACCAGGCACGCGGTTACCAGGAAATGATGGAAGAACTGCGCCGCGATTTAGCAGAGATTACCGGAATGGCTGACGTAAGTTTGCAGCCAAACTCGGGAGCTGCAGGCGAGTATGCCGGTTTGATGGTGATTCAGGAATACCACAAGAGCCGAGGCGAAGGACAACGCGATGTAGTGATTATTCCTTCATCGGCGCACGGAACTAACCCTGCAAGTGCGGTTATGGCCGGTACAAAAGTGGTTGTGGTAAAATGCGACGAAAAAGGAAACGTCGACATGGAAGATCTTCGTGCCAAAGCTGAACTGCACAAAGACAATCTTTCGGCTTTTATGGTAACTTATCCATCTACGCATGGGGTCTTTGAGGCTTCAATTATTGAAATGTGTGAAGTGATTCACGAAAATGGTGGACAGGTTTATATGGACGGTGCCAACATGAATGCACAGGTTGGATTGACAAATCCACGTATGATTGGTGCTGATGTTTGTCACCTGAATCTGCATAAAACATTTGCAATACCTCACGGTGGTGGTGGTCCTGGTGTTGGACCGATTGGCGTTGCCAGTCACTTGGTAGAGTTTCTGCCATCGCACCCGATTATGAATAACGGCCACGTTGGAATAACGGCTGTTTCTGCAGCTCCGTGGGGAAGTGCTTCGGTATTGCCGATTACTTACGGTTATATTAAAATGATGGGTGCTGAAGGGCTAACAGAAGCTACAAAACTGGCCATTCTGAATGCCAATTATATTGCAACCGCTTTAAAAGATAACTACGGCATTTTATATACCGGCGAAAACGGTCGTGTGGCACACGAATTGATTTTAGAGTGCCGCCACCTGAAAGCTTCGGCGGGAATCACGGAAGAAGACATTGCTAAGCGTTTGATGGATTATGGTTTCCACGCGCCAACGCTGTCGTTCCCGGTTCATGGCACGTTAATGATCGAGCCAACAGAAAGTGAATCGAAAGATGAGTTGGATCGTTTTATCAGTGCTTTAAACTCTATTTTCGATGAAGTGAAAGAAGTGGAGAACGGTGTTGCCGACAAAGCAGATAACGTTCTTAAAAATGCGCCGCACACAGCCGAGAGCGTTTGTGCCGATGAATGGACACACGCTTATGGCCGCGAGAAAGCTGCTTATCCGTTGGATTGGGTGCGCGAGAACAAATATTGGGTGCCGGTTGGCCGTGTTGATAATGCATGGGGCGATAGAAACCTGATTTGTACCTGTGGTTCGCCGGAAGAATACGAAGCTTTTGCTGACTAAAAAATAAATATTGATATAAATATGGGAAGCCGTCTGAATTTTCAGGCGGCTTTTTTATTTTTGTGGCATGATCACATTTCCCAATGCGAAAATAAATATCGGGCTCAATGTTGTGGAGAAACGACCGGATGGTTACCACAACCTGGAAACGATTTTCTACCCCGTAAAATTAGCGGATGCTTTGGAAGTGATCGAAGCTCGGGAAACGGCTTTTACTTCATCAGGAATTGAAATTGATGCTGCTCCGGAAAATAACCTCGTTTATAAAGCTTATTCTTTGCTTGCCGGAGATTATGACCTTCAGCCGGTAAAAATGCATTTACATAAAGTTATCCCGTTTGGAGCGGGCCTTGGTGGTGGTTCTGCCGACGCAGCTTTTGCATTAAAAATGCTGAACGATTATTTTGAGTTGGGATTAGCAACAACAAAGCTGGAAGATTACGCTGCCCGAATTGGTGCCGATTGCCCGTTTTTCATCCAAAACAAACCCACTTTTGCACACGGCATTGGCGATCAGTTTAAACCGGTAAATCTCGATTTATCAGCTTACGAGATTGTAATCGTTAAACCGCCTTTTTCGGTGAGTACACCGCAGGCTTATCGAAATATCGTTCCTGCAAAATCGGATTTTAACCTGCTGGAAATTGATCAACTTCCCACCGAAGATTGGAAAACAGTGGTTAAAAATGACTTCGAAAAAAGCGTATTTCCGCAGTTCCCCGAAATTGAAGATCTAAAAAACAAGCTTTACGAAGCAGGCGCCGTTTACGCTTCCATGTCGGGGAGTGGCTCGGCTGTATTTGGCATCTTTCGCCATTCACCGACAAATTTGGATATATTCCTACCTGAAGGTATTTTTATTTACCGATAACCCCGGACGTTTACCGACCTTAAGAACTCATTAACATTTTTTTTATTCTTTTTAACAAAACGATATGTAACCTTTGTACTCGTTAATAGTCATATTAACTGAAAACAAGAAAACAAAAAAGTCCTTTACGAAGGCATTTGAAAACAAACAATTAGTAAGAAAACAGTTAAAAACAGAAAACATGAAAACTAGATTTAATTTAAAAACAGTTGCACTTATAATAGCCGTCATTTTTACAGTAGGAACAGCTAATGCAACAGAGAAAGTAACAAAAGCCTCGAGCCATGAAAACATTGTTGAAGCATCGTTAAACGTTGAAAACTGGATGACAGACGACGCGATTTGGAGCACTTCGGATGTATCGAATTTTGCTGAAGCGCAGGAAGAGTCGCTGAATCTTGAAAACTGGATGACAAACAACGATGTGTGGTCTACTTCAAGCGATTGGGCAGCCAATACCAGCGAAGCCGGCATTGAGTTGGAAAACTGGATGACTGACGACATTGCATGGGAAGTAGCACCAACAGCAACAGTAGAAACAGAAGGACATTTAAGCCTTGAGGACTGGATGATTAACGACAGAGTTTGGAATTTGTAGATAAATAGAAAACGCGATTAGTTTTATTTGGATTTTTGAGAGTTGCCGCTTAGTTGGGGCAACTCTTTTTTGTTTATATCCTTTGAGTATTTGCATAAAAAAAACCGCACAAATTAATTGCGCGGTTTCAATATCTCTAAACTCGTTACGAGTTACTTTGTCGGTTTAATCACAATCATTAAATGACGGTTGGGAATAACCTCACCTTTTTTGACGTGAATTTTTACGATCTCTCCATCAAAAGGCATGCGTACCTGGTTCTCCATTTTCATTGCTTCAAGCAATAAAAGTGTTTCGCCTTCTTTCACCTTTTGTTTTGGTTTTACAAAAAGATCGATGATCGTTCCCGGAATAAATGAATAAAGTTCATTCGGATCCGGAGACGTATAATTAACCCTGTTCTCAAACTTTTTGGTGTACGTAGTTTTGTAAACCGCACCTTGAACAACAAGATTTTTAAGCTCTTTTTCTTCTGCCATAATGCAATTCTTTAAGTGGTTTAAAACGGAGGAATTCCATGTTTTTTAGCTGGCATTGAAGCGCTTTTGTTTTCCGAAACCTGCAAGGCATGTAAAATGCGCGAACGTGTTTCGCTAGGCTCGATTACCTCGTCGATATAACCTTGTGCAGCAGCAACATAAGGATTGGCAAACTTTTGTTTGTACTCCTCGATTTTTTGCTGACGCATTTCTTCAGGATTCTCAGCTTCGGCAATTTCTTTACGGAAAACGATGTTTGCAGCACCTTCTGGTCCCATAACCGCAATTTCGGCTGTTGGCCATGCAAAAACAAAGTCGGCACGCAAGTGACGCGAGTTCATTGCAATGTAACCACCACCGTATGCTTTACGCAAAATAACGGTAATTTTTGGCACTGTAGCTTCGCTGTATGCATAAAGAATTTTTGCTCCGTGACGGATTACACCGGCATGCTCCTGGTCAACTCCTGGCAAGTATCCCGGAAGGTCTTCCATGGTAACAATCGGAATGTTGAAAGCGTCGCAGTAGCGGATAAAACGAGCTGCTTTGTCAGAGCTGTCAATATCCAATACACCTGCAAGAACCATTGGCTGGTTGGCAACAAAACCAACAGTTTCGCCATTCATTCTACCGAAACCGATAATAATGTTTGGTGCAAAATCTTCCATTACTTCCAGGAACTCAGAACCGTCGCTGATGCTTTTGATCACCTCGCGCATGTCGTACGGAATTCTTGGATCTGCAGGAACGATGTCCTCCACTTTTTTACCTTTTAGCGGCGCTTTTGGTTTGTGTGCCAAAGCTTTCCGTGAGTTGTTACGCGGAATATAACTGATAAGTGTTTTTATCTGCTCGAAACATTCCAACTCGGTTTGTGCATAAAAATGTGCGTTACCGGTTACTTCGGCATGTACACGTGCACCACCCAGTTCTTCCATCGAAACTTCTTCGCCCAATACCGATTTAACCACTGATGGTCCGGTAATGAACATTTTCGAAATGTTTTCTACCACAAAAACAAAGTCGGTAAGTGCAGGCGAATAAACCGCTCCACCGGCGCAAGGGCCAAGAATTACCGAGATTTGAGGAATAACACCAGAAGCCAGTGTGTTGCGGAAGAAAATCTCTCCGTAACCGGCCAATGAGTTAACACCTTCCTGAATACGAGCACCACCCGAGTCGTTGATACCAATTAAAGGAACGCGCATTTTCAGTGCGTGGTCCATAATTTTTGTAATCTTGCGGGCGTGCATTAATCCCAACGAACCACCTGCAACGGTAAAGTCCTGGGCGAAAACGCAAACCGGCTTATCGTAAATAGTTCCGGTACCAATGATAACACCATCTCCGTGTAGTTTTTTGCCTTCCATCCCAAAATCTTTGGCGGCGTGCTCAACAAATAAGTCGTATTCGTGAAATGAGTTTTTATCCAACAGGGCCAGGATACGTTCACGGGCTGTGAGTTTCCCCATCTTAACCTGTTTCTCAATGGCTTTATCTCCACCACCTTTTTGTACTTCTTTCTTTCTTTTACGAAGATCGAGTACGTTACTTCTTAGTGACATAAAGTATTTTTTTAGTTATAAATTTCCCGGTTGCAGACCGGTGTTATTTTTATTTAGCGTGGGCAAAATTATAATTTTTTTTAATTGCCGTGGACTTATGTATTCCTGTACTACGGAAATTAACCAACATAGGTTCAATGCCTTCGAATTATTGTATTGTATGTTTGAAAAATTGTTGGATATAGTAACATTTATCAGGCTTTGGTGGAAGCAAATGTTATTTCTGAAATTTACCGGGCAGCCCAGCGGTACACAAACAATGCTAGCACAGCATACACTATGTTAGGGAGCCAGATTGCAAAAACGATTGGTACCGTGCCACTTACGGCAAATACGGTTGAAATTTGCATAAATAATATGTAGGAGAATGCCAGAAGCAGCCCCAAACCGATGTGTAGACCGAGTCCTCCTTTTACTTTTCGCGATGCCAATCCGGCGCCGATAAGCGTAAGAATAAAAGCCGCAAACGGATTCGCAATACGTTTATGTTTTTCAATTTCCCATTCGATAGTGTTCACCCCGCGCATCTTCATCAATTTAATTTCTTTAAGAAGTGATGGAGTGGTATATGTTTCCATTTCGTTTTTCAAACGTTGAAAATCGCCCGGAACCATATTTAGTGTGGTGTCCATGCGGTAACCTTTTTCGAAAGTTTCGTGATCTTCAAAAATATTACGTTTCCAGTATGAGTTAATTACCCATTTCCCGGTTTCTTTATTCCAGCTAATGTTTCTCGCTGTGAGTTTTTCTACCAATTCCGAGTCTTCAAAACGCTCCAACGTAAAGCGTTGCCCAACATTGTTGGCATTAAAACTTTGCATATAAATATAAGTGCCGGGTTCAATTTGCCGGTGAATATTTCGTTCGGTACCAACCGATTTGCTTTTAATATAATTGTGCCTGAAATTGTTCATGGTTTTATTGGCCGGCGGAATAACGTAGTTGCCCAACATAAACGAAAACAGTGCAATTACAAATGCCGAAACCAGGTAAGGCCGCATTAAACGTCGGTAAGAAACACCGTTGCTTAAAATGGCAATAATCTCGGTGTTGTAGGTCATTTTCGAGGTAAAATAAATTACCGCAATAAATGTAAACAACGGGCTAAACAGGTTGGCAAAATAGGGGATAAAGTTCATGTAATAGTCAAAAACAATATCCTTCAGCGGAATGTCTTTCGAAAGGAATTCGTCGAGGTTTTCAGAAATATCGAAAACAATGGCGATACTTAAAATCAGACCAATGGCATAAAAGAAAGTTCCCAGGAACTTTTTCGAAATGTAAAAATCTATTGTTTTATACCACTTCATATTCTTTTATAGTCTTTCTTTCAGTTTTATTACCATTTCGTTTTTCCAGCTCACAAAATCGCCGCTTTGTATTTTCTGGCGGGCTGTTTTTACCAGCCACAGGTAAAATGCCAGGTTGTGCTGACTTGCAATTTGCGCGCCAAGCATTTCGTTCGAAATTATAAGGTGGCGAAGATAAGCTTTTGAATACTGGTCGACAAACGATGTTCCGTTTTCATCGATGGGAGAGTGGTCGTTTTCCCATTTTTTATTGCGGATGTTGATGATACCTTCGCTGGTGAATAACATTCCGTTGCGGCCGTTTCGGGTGGGCATCACACAATCAAACATGTCAATTCCGCGGTGAATTCCTTCCAGAATATTTACCGGTGTACCAACTCCCATCAAATAACGCGGTTTATTTTCAGGAAGATCGGCAGTGCAAACTTCAGTCATTTCGTACATTTCCTGCTCGGTTTCGCCAACCGACAAACCACCGATTGCATAACCGTCGGCATCAAACGTTTTTACGTTGGCAACGGCCGCTTTTCGCAAATCGGTAAATGTATTTCCCTGAACAATGGGGAAAAGCGTTTGCGAATAACCATATTTTGGTTCGGTACTGTTAAACTGTTTAAAACAGCGTTCGAGCCAGCGTTGCGTCAACTCCAGCGATTTTTTGGCATAATTGTAATCAGCATCGCCCGGTGTACACTCATCAAAAGCCATAATAATATCGGCGCCGATCGTACGCTGAATGTCCATCACATTTTCTGGTGTGAACATATGGTATGATCCATCGATATGCGACTGAAAACGTGCTCCCTCTTCGCTGAGTTTACGAATATCGCCCAGCGAAAAAACCTGGAAACCACCGCTGTCGGTTAAAATCGGGCGGTCCCAACGATTGAATTTGTGCAGGCCTCCTGCTTTTTCAATCACATCAATTCCAGGGCGTAAATACAAATGGTAGGTATTCCCCAATATAATCTGGGCATTAATATCTTCTTTTATATCGCGGGTGTGAATTCCTTTCACCGATCCGGCCGTTCCAACCGGCATAAAAATTGGCGTTTCAATTGTTCCGTGGTCGGTGGTAATTACACCGGCCCGGGCGCGCGAGTTATCTGCTGTTTTCTGTAATTCGAATTGCATTTGTGTAAAATTGCGTGGCAAATATAGCTATTTCACCCGAATTGCACTTGTTTTAAACCCGCCCGAGGCTGTTAATAAAAACTAATTACTGTAAACAAAATAGAACTTATAACACAAAATGATACCGGTAATTTTGCTACTATTGCTTAGTTTTTAATACCGAATTTTCTTCTCTTTATGATCCGGGAGTTGTTGGATACTTTTAACACCTTAACAGCTATGCAGTTGGTGGTGTTTGTGGTGGTAGCTTTATTGTGGCTGTTACGGCTTTTGTATTTGCTTTTTTTCCCACTGCGGGTGCTTGTTAAAACCAAAGCAAAATCGGTTGCAACCGGAAAAGCACCGCTAACGGTATTAATGGTGGTGCGCAATGAAGAAGAAAATTGCCACGAAACTTTGCCGCGTTTACTCAATTTGGAAAACCCGGATCTGGAAGTTGTGGTTGTAGATGATTTCTCGCAAGACAATACTTTGTCGGTTCTAGGATTATTAAAGCAGCGTCATCCACGAATGAAGCTTTCGTCGCTGAGCCAGGAAACACGGTATTCCGAAAAATTATCGCAGAACATTGGATTAAAATCGGCCGAAAAGGATTGGGTTTTAGTGTACCCGGTAAGTGCACAAAATCCGTCGCAGGATTGGTTGAACGAAATGGATAAATCAACCGCCGATCCGGTTTTGGTAAAAGTGGCTTACACTACGATTGCAGAAAATAAAAACCGGTATAATAAATTTTATCGCATCGAAAATTTCTTTCAGCAGGTGAGGAGTGCTTCTTTTTCGCTTAACGGTTTAGCCTTTGTTTATAACGAGGAAAATGTAGCCTTTAAAAAACAAGAATACTTTAAGCTGGGCGGGTTTGGCACTAAAGTGCAGGAGCCTTATGCCAATCTCGAGCTGGTAATAAACCGTTTCATCAGCAAGAAAAATGTTGAACTCTGTTTTAACGATAAAAGTATCCTGGAAAAACAGGTTTCTGTTGATCGTTCAGCGTTCAAAGATTTGGTTCGAAAAAGCATTCGTATTGAGAATCATCTGAGTAAATGGAAGCAGTTTGTACTGCTTCTCGACCGCTTAACACAGCTCTTATATCCCCTTTCTATTGCATTGGTATTGCTGGTTGTATTCAAGCTATGGCCCATTATTGCAGCCTTTGTAGTAGTTAAGTTGCTGGTTTTCATGGTTATCATAAAAATGTTGCAGAAACGTTTGAATGAACGTAAATTATTCATAACTTCGTTAGTGTTCAGTTTTATAATGCCTTTTTATAAACTTTTTTTCAGGTGGAGCTTTAATCGGCAAAGTCAAAATCACAAATGGAAAAACAGGGGGTAATACTATCGGAAAAAGCGCGGCAGGACTACGAGCTTGTAAAAGCTGCGTTAGCTGGCGACGATAAAGCTTTTGCGCGATTGTTAAACCGCTACAAAGACGCCATTTATTTTATGCTGCTAAAAATGGTGAATAACCGCAGCGACGCCGAAGACCTGACACTTGAAGCATTTGGAAAGGCATTTAAAAGTCTTCACCAATACTCGCCTACTTACGCATTCAGCACCTGGTTGTTTAAAATTGCATCGAACAATTGCATCGATTTCTTACGAAAGAAAAAGGGAGTGCATGTACCCATTGAAAACAACGGGCAGGATGATAACAGCGAAACCATAAAACTTCGGTCGAAAGATCCTGATCCGGAAGAAAAGTTGATTCGTCAGCAAAAGGCCATTTTACTGCGGCGCGTTGTGCGAAAGTTAAAACCGCGTTATCAAATTCTGGTCGAACTTCGTTATTTCAGGGAGTTTTCGTACGAAGAAATTGCAAAAGAGTTAGATTTGCCGCTCGGAACAGTTAAAGCACAGCTTTTCAGAGCTCGCGAAATGCTGTTTAAAATGATTGAAAGCACCGAGATCGGACGAAAAGATTAACTTTTGTATGGACTTAATTCTAAAGTATTTTCCCCATTTAACTGTAACCCAGATTGAACAGTTTAAACAATTGGAGCCGTTGTATGCCGATTGGAATGCAAAAATAAATGTGATCTCCAGGAAAGATTTTTCTGAATTTTACGAGCGTCATGTGTTGCATTCGCTGGGCATTGCCAGGTTTATTCGCTTCAACGATAAAACAAAAGTACTTGATGTGGGAACCGGTGGAGGTTTTCCCGGAATTCCGCTGGCAATTCTTTTTCCGGAAGTGCAGTTTCATTTGGTTGATTCGATCGGAAAGAAAATAAAAGTAGTGAACGGAGTTGCCCATTCACTTGGGTTAAAAAATGTGCGTGCCGATCAAATTCGTGCCGAGGAGTTAAAAGAAAAGTACGATTTTGTAGTAAGCCGCGCCGTTACTCGTTTGCCCGATTTTGTGAAATGGATAAGAACAAACATCTCGAAGAAACAACAAAATGCGCTGCCCAACGGTGTAATTTATCTAAAAGGTGGCGATCTTACCGAAGAAGTAAAACCTTTCGGGAAACGGATCTTCTTGCAGGATCTTTCGCAATATTTCGAAGAACCTTTTTTCGAAACGAAGAAGGTACTGCATTTGCCACTGTAAAACTTCAAAAAGTTCTAGAAATCAGCAGCAGAAATGAAAATATTTTGTGTTCTGATTGATAATTGGTCTGACCCCCCTATAATCCCCCGAAGGGGGATATTTCCTCCCCCTCGGGGAGGTCAGTAGGGGTGATAAATTGTATTTTTAAAATCTTAGATAAAACAAAGCCGGCTTGCTTCAACAAACCGGCTTTCTTTCAATTTATCCTTAATCGATAATCTTTAATCCTTCCTAAAGGTATTCGTCGCCAAACGAAACGCCCATTCTGCGTGCTTTTTCAATGAGACCAAAGTCGGGTTCCACCAGACGTAGCTTTCCTCCAACTTCTTCTAATGGTACAGTAGATAGTTCGTTATTTTTTATGGCCACCATGGTGCCAAAATTTTCTTCGGCAATACATTGTGCTGCAAAAGCTCCGTAGCGTGTGGCCAGAATCCGGTCCATTGGAGTTGGTGAGCCACCGCGCTGAATGTAACCCAAAACTGTTTCGCGGGTTTCAATGCCGGTGTAAGTTTGTATCGCCTGTGCAATATGTGTAGCAGCAGATACTTCTTTCGGGTGGTCGATACCTTCGGCAACCACCACAATTGAATAAGGTTTGTTGCTTTCGTAACGGCTCTCTATTTTCTTGCAAACCGAGCGGATGTTATAATCCAGTTCAGGAAGCAAAATAATGTCGCCACCACCTGCAAGTCCAGAGTACAGCGCCAGCCAACCGGCGTGGTGTCCCATAATTTCAATAATCATTACACGCTGGTGCGAGTTGGCAGTGGTGTGCAAACGGTCGATGGCATCGGTGGCAATTTGCACGGCCGAATCGAATCCAAAAGTTACATCGGTGCCCCAAACATCGTTATCAATGGTTTTGGGAATTCCAACCACATTCATACCTTCCTGTGCCAAAAGGCTTGCGGTTTTCATGGTGCCGTTTCCGCCAATACAAACTACGGCGTCGAGGCCCAGTTTTTTATAGTTCTTAACTATTTTGTGAGGTTTATCCTCTGCATCTTTTCCGTTTTTCTTGCCTTTGTAGGGCTTTTCGCGCGAAGTTCCCAGGATGGTTCCGCCAAGCGTTAAAATACCCGATAGTGCCGATTCTTTCAACTCAGTATAGTCGCCGTTAATTAATCCCGAATAGCCGGCATTAAATCCCAGCACTTCCATGCCGTATTCAACTATCGCTGTTTTTCCAACGCCTCTAATTGCTGCATTTAGTCCCGGGCAATCGCCCCCTGCAGTCAAAATACCAATTCTTTTTGGCTTTGCTGAAGTACTCATAGTTTTTATTTAAGATTCCTGTATTTTCTAATTATCTACCGAATTTACAAAAGAACTTTATAAAAACGATGCTCAAAGCCCGCTAAATACAGTAATTCATAATTTCTTTTTAGCTGTGATAAAAATCCGTTTAACAAAATTCGTACATTCGCGGGTCGTTTGAAAAAATGGCATTTTAATCTTTAACCAATTAAATGTAATAGAAATGAGAAAGTTTTTTTCACTTTTAATGGCTACTGCCTTGGTGTTTTCGATCTCGTGTAAGAGTACAAAAACAGGAGGTTCGGCCGCTTTAAATCAATTAACAAAAAAAGAAAAAGAAGAGGGCTGGGTGATGCTTTTCGATGGCAAAACCAGCGAAGGATGGCGTGGTAACAACAAAGATCATTTCCCAACAGGCTGGGAAGTAGTTGACGGAACATTGCACTGCAAAAAATCTGGTCAGGGTGAAGCCGGAGCACGCGATGGTGGCGACATTATCACTACGAAAGAATACTCGAACTTTCACCTGAAAATGGAATGGAAAATCGCTGAGGGCGGAAACTCAGGTATTTTCTACTTAGGAAAAGAGCACGAAGGGTGGCCGGTATACAAAACGGCTCCAGAAATGCAGGTGTTGGATAACGAGCGTCACCCTGATGCATTGCTGGGAAAAGACGGTAACCGCAAAGCCGGTTCGTTATACGACCTGATTCCGGCAAAACCACAAAATGCAAAACCTGCCGGCGAATGGAATACCGTCGAGATTATTTGCTACAATGGAACGGTTGTGCACAAGCAAAATGGCGAAACAGTTGTGGAGTACCACTTGTGGACCGACGACTGGAAAGAGCTGGTAGCCGGATCGAAATTCCCTGGATTAAATCCTGACTGGGCAAATGTTGCCAAAGAAGGAGTTATTGCATTGCAAGACCACGGCGACGATGTTTGGTTTCGCAACATCAAAATTAGAGAAATGAATTATTAAGCTTTTTAGCTGATAATGAATGGCCCGGTAGATTTCTGCCGGGCTTTTTTGTTTTTTAGTTTCGAGTTGCAAGAAACTAGTGGCTCGTAGCTATTTACTCAGGATTATACCCCGAATCGTTCAAAATCTGCTGAAAATCGTAATTTGCCATTAATTCAGATACGGTTACTTCCGGGTGCTTTTTCATGTACTGGCGTACAATTTGCCAGCCAATCCATACACCGGTACGTCCTGGCGAATCGAGCGGAAAACCACTGGTTGACGGTGCCGGGTTAATGTAGCGGATAATATCCATACGTTTGCTGGTATACAACATTTCGTGCTCAATAAGGTAAGTCCACATTTGCGGCTCGTTCATTTCGCACCACTCCAATTGTTGTGTGGTGTAGCCAATTTTCAGCGAATCTTCCATATCGGGAAGCATGGCATCAACCAGGTACATCAGTTTCCCTTTTTCAATCATATTGCCCAGTAGGTTAGTAGCGCGGTCTTCGTGCTCAAATTCGGTAATTGCCCACGCAAATGCCACGTCCGACAAAATCTTGTCTTTGTGCATATTTTGTATTTTGTATTGCGGCGTTGTGCTTAGTTGTTGGTAATATTTGCAATCGCGCCCCAGGTATTTGTCGAGGCTGATGCCAATAATATTTTCGGCCGTAACCACCGATTGATTAAAACCTGAAGTGTAGGTGTAAATGGTCGGCAATTCTTTCTCCGGGAAATGGTAGCTGTAATATTTAAATGCTTTTGTCAGTCCTTTTTCCAGCTTTCGCAGGTTGGGGAACACCGAGTCGGTTTTTAGTTTCACCTCTGTAATCATCGAGTCGTTTAAAAACAGGTTCATCATTTCTTTAAAATCGTCGTCGCCAATTCCGCCCACCTTAATAACGCGGTAAGTATACAAATTGAAAAAATCGGGGTACGCGTTGCTCAGCTCCGTAAGTGCTTCCAGCGTGTCTTTTCCTTCGAGGTTAAAAAGTTGCTCACCAAACCGCACCACTTCAACTTCCATTTCAACTTCAGAAATATTTACTTTTAATGGATTTCGTTTGCATGAAAAAAATAACAGGGCAATTAAGCCCATAAAAACCACTGTTTTTGTCCACTTCATTTTACAAGAAATTTAAATCATTACGCTTACACTTCTTATTTATTGCAAAACTGAACTAAAAATTGAACTTTTGCAAGGTTAAAAAGAATGATCGGAATGATGAGGTTGATATCGGGTTTTAAAACTCGCAACTCGTAGCTCTGAACTTTAAACTAGAATCATGAAAGTTGCACTGGCACAGTTAAATTATACCATCGGCGATTTTGAAGGAAATGCGTCGAAGATTATTGCAGAGATCAACCGTCTGAAACAGGAGGACGTTGATCTGGTTGTTTTTTCCGAATTGTCGGTAACGGGTTATTACCCGCACGATTTGTTGGAGAAAAAGGAGTTTATTGCAAAAGCCGATGATGCTGTTGCCGAAATAGCAAAACATTGTCACGGTATTGCTGCTTTGGTTGGTGCGCCGCGTATTAACCAGCACGAACGTGGGAAAAAGCTTTTTAACTCGGCACTTTTTCTGGCCGATGGCGAAATAAAAAGCAGCCACAACAAAACGCTGCTGCCTACCTACGATATTTTTGATGAATACCGCCATTTTGAGCCTAACCGCGAGTTTAGTTTGGTAGAATACAAAGGCGAAAAGATTGCAGTAACCATTTGCGAAGATTTGTGGGACGAGCAACCAACGGCCAACGAATTTGGTAAAGACAAGTTGTATTCGATATCGCCAATGGAAGAGCTGGCTAAATTGAAACCCGATTTTGTGGTAAACCTTTCGGCATCTCCATTTTCGTACAACCAGGAAGGCTGGCGCAAGAATGTACTCATTACAAAAGCTAAAAACTACGGCATCCCGATTTTGTATTGCAACCAGGTTGGTGCACAAACCGAGCTGGTTTTCGATGGCGGATCAGTTTACATCGATGCCACCGGCGAAATTGTAAAAGAGCTGAAATATTTCGAAGAGGATTGTCTGGTGCTCGATACTACTTCGCTTGGCGAAAAAGAGTTACAACAAAAGGTCGACTATATTGAAAAAATACACGACGCGCTGGTGCTGGGCATCCGCGACTATTTTAAAAAGATGGGCTTCAAGCAGGCAACGCTTGGTTTGTCGGGTGGAATTGATTCAGCAGTAACCGTTGTGCTAGCCGTTCGTGCTTTGGGTGCCGAAAATGTTCGCGTGTTGTTAATGCCTTCAAAGTATTCGTCGGACCACAGTGTGAATGACGCCCGCGAACTAGCCGAAAATCTGGGAATTCGTTACGATGTAGTGAATATTCAATCGGCAGTCGATCAGTTTGAGTCGGCACTTTCGTCAATATTCGAAGGCCGCTCGCCCGATGTTACCGAAGAAAATATTCAGGCCCGTGCCCGCGGAATTTATATGATGGCGATTTCGAATAAATTTGGCCATATTCTGTTAAACACAACCAATAAAAGCGAGTGCGCCGTTGGTTACGGTACACTTTATGGCGATATGAACGGCGGCCTGGCAGTACTTGGAGATGTCTACAAACTTGATGTGTTTAAACTGTCGCGGTTTATGAATAAAGACGGCGAAGTGATTCCGGAGAATACCATTGTTAAACCGCCGTCGGCCGAGTTACGCCCCGATCAGAAAGACACCGATTCGTTGCCGGAGTACGAAGAACTGGATGATATGCTTTTTAACTACATTGAGTTGAACAAATCGCCAAAAGAAATTGCCGCATTAGGTTATGATGAGGCTGTAGTTCGTAGAGTGATCAGAATGGTAAACATGAATGAATACAAGCGCTTTCAGGCTGCTCCTATTTTAAGAGTAAGTTCAAAAGCTTTTGGCTTCGGACGAAAAATGCCGCTGGTTGCCCGTTACTAGCTATGTCCATTTTTTATCAACAGTTTTATGGGCTGTTGTTAATGATATTATTCAGATCTGAGGTAAAATAACTGTTAAAAAAGAATCAATTTTAACAATTTTTTTTAGCTTTGATGCTGTAAAACATACAGACGGGTATATGTTAAATTCAGATATTGGACTTCGAGATCTAGTTGACAATCAGAAATCAATTTTTTATTTGTTGGGGCAGGAAGATAAAGACGACTTGCAACACCATATTTCTCTTTCGCAGTACAAAAAGAATGAATTTATTTACAAAGAAGGAGACAAACCAAATGGATTTTTGGTTTTGATTGACGGAAAGGTCAAGATTTTTAAAGAAGGAGTTGGCGGTAGAGAGCAGATTATTCGAATGACGAAACCTTTGGGTTTGATCGGTTATCGTGCTTTGCTTGCCGATGAAACACACAACGGCTCGGCGGTTACGCTTGAAGAATCGCTTGTTTGTACCATTGATCCGGATTTTATCTTTAAACGTGCTTTAAAAAACCCTGATTTTTCATTTAAGATTATCAGTAAACTTTCGAAAGAGCTTGGTTTCTCGAATGCCCGAACCGTTACTTTAACACAAAAACATATTCGTGGACGTTTGGCCGAATCGCTGATTTTGCTGAAAGATAAATACGGTTTTGAAAACGACGGAACAACGTTGAAAGCGTTCTTGTCGCGCGAGGATATTGCTAACCTCTCGAATATGACCACTTCGAATGCTATTCGTACCTTATCGACTTTTGCCAGCGAAAAAGTAATTGCTATCGATGGAAGAAAAATTCGGATTCTGGATGCAACGCGTTTAGAGCGCATCAGTAAATTAGGATAACAGTTTCAATAAAATATTGTGAGTGCCACTTGAGAAATCAGGTGGCATTTTTTATTCCTGCAAATTCAATGTAAAGTTCCTTGAATTATTTTTTGCACCGTTCTTTAGAGCGGTGTTCTGAGATAGAGAAGAGCTTATGATTTTTTAGGATTTTTGAAAAATGGAAGTTACAAAAATCCTAAAAAATCAGTCTGAGCTAATGAATTTCTGTCACCACCTTAAAAGGCGGTGCAAAAAATATCATAATTTGGAATTGATTTTATGTTTCAAACATGCATTATTCCTGCAAATACACCCGTTTTACGCGTTGTGAAATGCCTGTTAAAATCTCATAAGGAATAGTTTCCAGTAGTTGGGCCACCTTCAAAATGGAAATATTTGGCCCAAAAATTTCAACGCTGTCTCCCGGGTTAACTTCCAGGTTGGTAACGTCGAGCATCAACATATCCATGCAGATATTTCCGATCATCCTTGCTTCTTGTCCGTTTACAAAAGCGCTGCCTAAACCGTTGCCCAGTCGGCGGTTTATTCCGTCGGCATACCCCATCGGAACAACAGCTACCCGGCTTTGATGTTTTATTTCTCCTTTTCGGTTATATCCAACGGTTTCGTTTGTGTTAACAGTTTTAACCTGCGAAACAGTGGTTTTAAGGGTACTGATTTGTTGCAGCGGTAAACCAGTTTGCGAGATACCGTAAAGGCCAATTCCCAGCCGCACCATATCCATTTGATGATTGGGAAAACGTTCAATACCGGCTGAGTTTAAAATGTGCTTGTCGATTTTGTAATCAAAAGCTTTTTCAATCAACTCTGATAAATTTGCAAATCGCTGGAACTGTTCTTGGGTAAAATCATCGAGTTCCGTTTCGTCACTGCCGGCGAGATGCGAAAAGACAGATTGAATTTTTAAATGCTTATTGTTTTTGGTAAATGTGATTACTTCCTCAATCTCTTTTTTCGTTTTCAGACCAAGGCGGTTCATGCCTGTATCGATTTTAATGTGGATGGGGAAGTTATTTAATCCAAATTCTTCAACAGCCTTTGTAAATTGTTGCAAAAGTTGGATGCTGTAAATATTTGGTTCCAGGTTAAAATCGATGATATTCTGAAAACTGTCGTGTTCAGGATTCATTACCACAATCGGAATGCTGATGCCTGCATTTCGCAATTGCACACCTTCGTCGGCCACCGCCACTGCCAGGTAATCTACATTTTGGTGTTGTAAAAGCCTTGCAATTTCCACATCGCCGCTACCGTACGAAAAAGCTTTTACCATTACCATTATTTTGGTTTCCGGGCGCAGTAATTTTCGGAAAGTATTCAGGTTATGCACCAGTGCGTTCAGGTTAATTTCGAGCACTGTTTGATGTGCTTTTTGTTGTAGCAGCGATGAAATCTTTTCAAATTCAAATTGCCGCGCACCTTTTAACAAAATTGCAGATGATGAATAATTGCTTCGAACAAAATGTTTTTCAAACTCACTTCGATCTGTATAAAATTCGCTTTCCAGCTGAAAAATATGCTGGTGTTGGTAGAGTTCTTTTCCAATTCCGGTGAGTTTGTTAATTCCCCACTCTTGTAAAAGCTGGTTTACTTTCGAATATAGTGCAGCTGTTTCAATACCCGTTTGTTGAATGTCGGACAGAATTACGTGCTTAAACAAGTGACTTTTGGCGGCTTGTTGTTTCAGTACTGACAGTGCAATACTCAGCGAATTTAAATCAGAATTGTAATAGTCGTTAATCAGCAAACAGTTGTTTATTCCCTGTTTTATTTCGAGGCGCATAGCCACCGGTTGCAGTTTGCTGAATTGCGCCAGAAAGTCTTTTGGATCTTTCTTAAGTGCGATGATCGTAGCAAAACAATGGCAGGCATTTTCAATGGCCGAATCATCAGTGAATGGAATTGAAAATGAATAATGCTTGTCGTTAATTCTGACCTCAATTTCGGTGTCAATCGATTTTACTTTGCTCATGAAGTGAATGGCTGCGTCGTTATTTCCCAACGACCAGTTTATCGGTTCAATATCATTTTGCGAGCAAAATTCAGATATGTTTTCTGAGTAGAAGCGATCGGAACGAAATACCAGTTTTTTTGCATCAACGAAAAGTTGTAATTTTTCGTTCAGCTTCTCCTCAAGCGAGTTGAAATTTTCCTGGTGAGCATCGCCAATGTTGGTTAAAATTCCGATGTTGGGCCGAACGATCGGTGCCAGCTTTTGCATCTCTTTAGGCTCCGAAATTCCTGCTTCTAAAATAGCCAGGTCGTACTGGTTATCAATTAACAATGCCGATAAGGGAACACCCACCTGTGAGTTGTAGCTTTTCGGGCTTCGAACGATTTTTAAATCACTAGAAAGCAGATCGTACAGCCACTCTTTTATAATCGTTTTTCCGTTACTGCCCGTAATTCCAATTACAGGCTTCGAAAACAGGCTTCGGTTATAAGCGGCTAGTTGCTGAAGTGCAAAACCTGTGTCCTTTACCAAAATATAGTTGGCTTCATCATCTATAAAATTCTTGTCGGAAACGATAAATAGCTGAACGCCTTTTTTGCGTAGTTGAGCAATGTAGTTGTGCCCGTTAAAAACGGGGCCGCTTAAGGCAAAAAAAGCAACGTTTGCTCCGCCGAAGAAAGTCCGGCTGTCGGTAATAATTTCTGAAACAGTAAAATCCTGAAACGATGAGGAAGTGAAAAACTCACCATTTACAACGGCACTTATTTTTTTTGCCGTCAGGTTGATCATTATTCCTTATGTGCTTTGTTGTAACAGCTTCGGCAAAGTGGCTCGTAAATGTCTTTTTCGCCCAGCAGAACCACTTGCTCTTTTTCCGAAAGACGATGAGAGAATTGCGCGATGCTTCCGCACCGAACACAAATTGCATGTACTTTGGTAATGTAATCGGCCACCGCCATCAGTCCGGGAATCGGGCCAAAAGGTACGCCTTTAAAATCCATGTCAAGTCCGGCCACAATTACACGGATACCCATATTGGCCAGCTGGTTAACAACCTCGATAAGGCCTTTGTCGAAAAACTGTGCTTCGTCAATTCCAATAACGTCAACATCTCCGGCGAGCAATAAAATATTGGCCGAGTTTTCAACCGGAGTTGAGTGGATTGCATTTTCGTCGTGCGAAACCACTTCCGTTTCCGAGTAACGAATGTCAACCATCGGCTTGTAAATTTCCACCTTTTGTTTGGCAATTTTAGCACGTTTCAGCCGCCTGATCAACTCCTCGGTCTTTCCCGAAAACATCGATCCGGCAACAACTTCAATGGTGCCAACTTTTTTATGGCCGTTTACATCTCTTTCAATAAACATTTATCGTTACTCTTTTTGGTAATACTTTTCTTACAGGGTATTTTTATTTACTACTTTTACAAAAATAAAATTTACAGGCTTGATTGGGCACTGTGAAGCACGATTAATTTACCAACATCGCGTTAAAAGCTTGGATGAATGGACAATAAAAAGTTATTTAAATTTCTGCTTAAAGATATTTCGGAGATAGAAGAATTGTTTGCCGAAAAGGGGAACGAAGGTTTCGATGAACTGGAAATGGAATTTATCCGTACTCGTTTCAATGGAGCCAAACACATCATTCAGCTGTTGAGCGATAAAGATGTGCCCGCACAAAGAGTTGTGGTTTCAGCACCTAAAGTGGTGTCTGAGCCGGTGAGCGTAGAATCCAAAAACTCAGTTGAACCACAAACACAACTTTCGGAGGACGAAAAGGAAAGCTTAGCCGCTTTATCGGATTTTGAGGAGGAGTTAAAACAGGAAGAAAAGAAACCTGAACCGGTTGTGCATGAAGAGGAAGTTGTAGCGCCCAAAGAAGAAATTGAAACGATAGAAGAACCTTCCGAAGAAGCCGAGGAAACGGTTGTTGCCGAAATGGAGGAGGAGAGTGCTCCTGAAGTAGAGGAAGAAACTCCCGGGGAAGAACCAAAAGCAGAAGAAGTAAAAGAAGAACCTGTAAGCGAAAAAGAACCACATCAAGTAGATGAGCCGGAAGACGAACCGGAGCCTGTTGCAACAAGTAACCGGATTGGCGATCGTGTTATTACTGAAAAATCGGTTAACGACTTGTTGAGCGGTAACGGCGATAAAAAACTGGAATATAAAATCTCGAACAGCCCGGTACAAAGTATTCAGGCTGCCATTGGAATAAACGATCGTTACCAGTATATCCGCGAGTTGTTCGATGGCAGCGCCGAATCGTTTGCAAAAACAGTTGTCGATCTCGATAAATTAGGAAATATCCAGGAGGCTGTAACTTATTTGCAGGAGAACTTTAAGTGGAAGAAAACAGAAACCAGCCTGAAATTTGTAAACCTTGTAAAGCGCCGGTTCCCCAATGGATAACGAAGCAAAATTAATACTCGTTCCAACGCCCATTGGAAATCTTCAGGATATCACATTGCGGGCAGTTGAAGTTTTAAAAGCAGCCGATATTATTTTGGCCGAGGATACTCGTGTGTCGTCGAAACTTTTAAAACACCTTGAAATTGATAAAAAACTGCTTGCACATCATAAGTTTAACGAGCATAAAACTACGGGCTCAATCGTTTCAAAAATTGAGCAGGGAAATACTGTCGCGCTAATATCTGACGCAGGAACACCTGCCATTTCGGATCCCGGTTTTTTGTTGGTGCGTGCCTGCGTGGAGAAAAACGTGAAAGTGGAATGTTTGCCGGGAGCAACAGCATTAATTCCTGCTTTGGCGGTTTCGGGTTTGCCAACCGATAAATTTGTTTTCGAAGGGTTTTTGCCACAGAAAAAGGGACGACAAACACGTTTGAAAATTTTGGCAGAAGAGCCACGGACAATAGTACTTTACGAGTCGCCATACCGATTGGTAAAAGCTCTTGGACAGTTTGCCGAATTTTTTGGCCCCGAAAGAAAAGCCTGTGTTTGCCGCGAGCTTAGTAAAATGTTCGAAGAAGTGAAGCGGGGAACTGTAACAGAGCTACAAGAATACTACACTGAACATACTCCCAAAGGCGAAATAGTGATCGTTGTTGAGGGAAAAAACGATTAGTCGTTTCTGTCGCAGCAAATAACCTTGCCCAAAGAAATGAGGAAAAAATACACACATCTTTTTTTTGATTTGGATAACACATTGTGGGATTTTAAAACCAATTCAATGTATGCCATGCAGGAAACTTTTAGGTTGCTCAATCTGGAAAAGAAAGGTGTGGAATTTGGCCATTTTTTTAATACTTATTCCTTGCATAACGACAGCTTGTGGGCTGCTTATCGTAAAAAGGAAGTAACCAAAAAAGAGCTTACCCGACAGCGTTTTCAATTAACTTTCGATTCATTAGAAATAGATAATGTTGATGCCTTGATGATGAACGATATGTATTTGAAGGAAATGCCCAAACAATCGCATTTGATTGACGGGGCCAGAGAAATTCTTGATTATACAAAATCAAAAGGCTATCGTTTATTTATAATAACCAATGGTTTTAAAGAAGTTCAACACGAG
Organism: uncultured Draconibacterium sp.; assembly: GCF_913060805.1. Lineage (GTDB taxonomy): Bacteria > Bacteroidota > Bacteroidia > Bacteroidales > Prolixibacteraceae > Draconibacterium. Next base: position 19,654 of record NZ_CAJXTC010000014.1, on the reverse strand, counting down.
AAGTTAAAACAATCGGGTCTCCAAAACTATTTCGAAAAGGTATTTATTTCGGAAGAAATAAAAATGCCAAAACCCGGTCGCGAAATATTCGAGCATGCTATTAAATCTTCCAATGCAAAGAAAAAATCGAGCCTGATGATCGGCGACGATTGGGAGGTTGATATTCGTGGTGCATTGAATTTTGGAATTGATGCAGTTTATTTTAATCGTTTAAAGCAGCCAAAAAGTAACTCGGCCGGAGATGTTAAAATCATCGATTCGCTGAAGGAGTTGTTTCTGGTTTTGTAATTGGTCTGAAAAGTTTTCTACTTCTGCACTCGAGTCTACCTGGTTCAGGTTATCGGCTTTCATTTGCAGTATTATTTTCCGCGTTGGCATCTGCTTCAATTGATCGGACCTTTCCATTATTTTATTTAACACTCATATTATTGGCCTTTTCATGTCGTATTGGTGCGTTGTAAGTGTCATTTGATGACAATTTGTAGCACAATGTGGGTTTATTCTATCTTTTAAGCGTGATTTGTTAATTTCTGTTAACATTTATTTAATATGTAATAATGCATATATGTAATTTTTACAAGAAGTTAAAAATGAATGATTTGTGTTTTGTGGATTCGAGTTGTGTTGTCAATGAATGGTGTGAAAATATAGCAAAAAGAAATAAAATGTGTCTAGTTGACATCATTCAGTTGTGCGATAGGAATAAAATATGAATATTTGAGTCGCTCAAATTAAGAGTTGAAAATGAAAGTTTGCTGTTGATGTAAAGTTTTACAGGAACAAATTTGGGGGAATTTGATTTTCATTTTCAAAGACGAAAAATATCAAAACGCTGTTTAATTAATGCTTAAAATGTTTTTATCAGGGAGTTCAATATCCAACAGACTTATCGAAAGAAAAATTATATCAATTGTACATGTGCAAGGTGCTGAAAACCCTAGTGCGTGTGACATTAAAGTTATATCCGACGAGTTTCAAATCTAGTTTTTAATATTAATCTAAAATTGTTTTTTATGAAAAAAATCGCGCTTATTATGTCATTTCTGGTTTTGCTGGGAGTGACTGTGGTAAATGCTCAGACCAAGATCGTTACCGGTACGGTTACATCCAGCGAGGATGATCTGCCAATTCCGGGAGTTTCTGTTTCTGTTGCAGGAACAACTCTGGGTACCGTAACCGACATTGACGGAGTTTTTAATTTGAAAGTTCCACAAGATGCAGAGGCTTTATTGGCCAGTTTTGTGGGTATGAAAACACAAACCGTTGAGTTGGGAGAGGGTTCAGAATACAGTATTGTAATGGAGCCCGACCTTGTTGGTATCGACGAAGTTGTGGTTACTGCATTAGGTATTTCTCGCGAGAAAAAATCTTTGGGGTATTCAGCTCAGCAGCTAACCGGCGAAGATATTGCCGCAGTTAAAGATGCGAACGTTGTGAACTCCTTATCGGGAAAAGTTGCCGGTGTGCAGGTAACAGGATCGCCTGGTAGTCTTGGTGGTTCTTCGCGTATTGTTATTCGTGGAGTAAACTCCATTTCAGGTAACAACCAGCCATTATTTATTGTGGATGGTACACCAATCGACAACTCAAACTTTAACACTACCGGAACACAAAACGGTGGTGGTGGTACTGACTGGGGTAACTCTGCAGCAGATATCAACCCTGAAGATATTGAGTCGATGACAGTGCTGAAAGGTGCCAATGCTGCTGCGCTTTACGGTTCGCGTGCTGCCAACGGTGTAATCCTTATCACCACTAAAAAAGGTACAAAACGCAAAGGTATTGGCGTTTCTGTTACTTCGGGTGTAAATGTTACAACAGTTTCATTGTTGCCTGATTATCAGGATGAATACGGTGGTGGTTACAAACAGTCGTTTGACATTTATGAGCCAACCGGTGAGCCTATTGTAAACTACGCAGCCGACGAAAGTTGGGGACCACGTATGGAGGGCCAGTTGGTGCGTCAGTGGTATAGCTGGTACGAGGATGATCCAAACTACGGACAGATGACTCCATTTATTCCTCATCCTGACAACGTGAAAGACTTTTACGAAACCGGTATTACAACCAACAATAATATATCTATTGAAGGTGGTGGTGAAGGTACACTGTTCCGTTTATCTTATACTAATTATCAGCAAACTGGTACATTGCCTACTTCTGAATTAAACAGAAATACAATTGCCTTTAACGGAAGCTCAAAACTTACTGAAAAATTAACTGCTTCAGCAAGTGTTAACTATGTTAAAACCAAAAACGATGGTATTCCTTCTCAAGGATATTCTGGTGTTCAGGGTAACGTTGTAACCAGTTTTAACCAGTGGTTCCAGCGTCAGATCGATATGGATCAACTGGCCAATTATAAAACAGCGGATGGTATGGACCGTACCTGGAACATTAGTTCGCCAACTAATACACATCCATTATACTGGGAGAACCCATATTGGGTAATTAACGAAAGTCCTGCAAATATGATGAGGGACCGTGTATACGGTAATGTTTCGTTGAGATACGATTTGCTTCCTGGTCTTACTGTTCAGGGATGGGCACGTACCGACTTCTACAACGACCGTCGTGAACAAAGAATTGCTTCAGGATCTATTCCTCAGGCCTGGTACGAGGAGCAAGTTCGTCAGATTGAAGATAATAACTTCGAATTCCTGGCAACTTATACTAAAAACCTGGGATCTGACTTTTCTTTAGATGCCAACCTTGGTGCCAACAAACGTGTACGTAACTATTATAACAACACTGCCAGTACCAATGGTGGTTTAAGTGTACCTAACTTCTTTAATGTAAGTGCTTCAATCGACCGTCCTTCTATTACCGATTACAAATCGAAAAAAGTTGTAAACTCGGTATACGGTAGCGCAAGTTTCGGTTACAAGAGTATGGCTTTCGTTGATGTATCATTACGTAACGACTGGTCTTCAACTTTACCTGACGGAGACAACTCTTACCTGTATCCTGCTGTAACAGGTACATTCCTTTTCTCAGAACTAATCGAAGACGACTCATTCCTTTCATTAGGAAAAGTTAGAGCAAGTTGGTCGCAGGTAGGTAACGATACCGATCCTTATCAGTTGGCCGTAACCTATTCTTCTCAAAATAACTACGGAAGTTATCCTGCCTATGCAGTACCTAATAACCTGAAAAATGCCGACCTGAAACCTGAAACCATCGAAACTGTGGAGTTTGGTGCTGAGTTTGGTTTCTTTAAAAACCGTTTAGGTTTGGATGTTACTTACTACGATATTAAATCGAAAGACCAGATCCTTGGTTTAAGTACTGCAAGTACAAGCGGTTATAGTTCGGCAGTTGTTAATGCCGGATTGATTACCAATAAAGGATGGGAAGTAATGTTGCGTGCACGACCTGTTGATAGAGAGTTTTCATGGGATGTTGTTGTGAACTGGGCAAAAAATAATAACAAGGTGGTAAGATTGGCTGAAGGCGTTGATAATTACGTTTTGGCAAGTTGGGGACCTTCGATTAATGCTAAAGAAGGTGAAACCTACGGTACATGGGTAACCGACGGTTTTACATACAACGACAACGGAGAGCGTTTAGTGGATGAAGATGGTTACTATGTTCGTTCAACCAACCAAACTTACGGTTCGTATTTACCAGATTGGACTGGTGGTGTAACCAACTCATTCGCTTACAAAGGAATTTCGGTAAGTGCTTTGGTTGATTTCCAAAAAGGTGGTCAGCTTTATTCAGTAACTAACCGTTACGGTGAATATTCTGGATTGTTGGCTTCAACTGCTGGTGATAACGCTAAAGGAAACCCAATGAGGGATCCGGTTAGCGAAGGCGGGGGTATGCTTGCAGAAGGTGTACATGAAGACGGAACTCCAAACGAAGTTTACATCGAAGCTGTTGATTACTGGAAAGCGATGAGAAACTACAGAGAGAACTATTTATACGATGCAAGCTTTATCAAGTTGAGAGAAGTGAAAATTGGTTACTCACTGCCAAGCAGTTTGTTTGCCAATACATTTATCAACGGAGTTAATGTTGCATTGGTAGGACGAAACCTGGCTATCCTTCATAAAAATATTCCTAACGTTGATCCTGAAAGTGCATACGGTTCGGGCAACATCCAGGGATTTGAGAATGGTCAGCATCCAAGTACCAGAACTGTGGGTTTCAGCGTAAATGTTAAATTTTAACAAGTTAAGAAGAAGATATTATGAAGAGATATATTAAGAAATCAGTTTTTGCCCTGCTATTTGCTAGCTTATTTGTGGGCTGTACAAAAGATTTCGAAGAAATCAATACCGATCCGAACAACGTTACGGATGTGCCAACTGCATACCTGATGACTCAGGCGCAGCGTTCAATATTAGGACAGCGTTTTAATACAACATCTTTGCTGTATTCGCAGCAGTGGTCTGAAACGCAGTATACCAATACATCGAGATACCAAACTGCCGAAGCAAGTTTTAACGGTTTTTATACAGGGCCTTTGGCAGATTTAGAGCAGATTATTACTATTAACTCTGATGAGGCTACTGCGAGCGATGCTACAGCTTCAGGTTCAAATGCCAACCAGATTGCTGTTGCAAGAATCCTGAAAGTATATACTTTTCAGTTGATAACTGATGTTTGGGGTGAGATTCCTTATAGCGATGCATTAAGAGGATCGGAAGCCTTTAAGCCAACTTACGATACGCAGGATGCGATTTATGCCGACTTTGTTACTGAATTAACTGAGGCTGCTGCACAGATTGATGTAAATGCTGCTGGTATGGAAGGCGACATTATTTTCGGTGGTGATATGGCTGCCTGGAAAAAATTCGCCAACTCACTAAAAGCTCGCGTTGGAATCCGCATGAGTGAAGCCGATGCAGCTGCTGCACAAAGCGCTGTAGTTTCTGGTTTGGCAGGAGGTTTCGAAAGCAACGCTGACAATGCCTTGTTTACCTACCTGGCAGATGCTGCAAACTGGAATCCATACTACGACCACTTCTTAACAAGAACTGACTATGCAATCAGCAACACATTGGCTGATTATATGGCTGCAATAAGCGATCCACGTTTACCTGTTTATGCCGATCCTGCTCCAAATACCGGAACTGTTGTTGGTATGCCTTACGGAGTATCCGATGCTATATCAGGTAGTATCACCAATGCCGAGATTTCTTTCCCGGGTATTGCTGTACGTTCTGCCGACAGTCCGGGTATCATGCAAACTTATTCTGAGTTGCTGTTTATTAAAGCCGAAGCCGCAGCCAGAGGATGGATCAGCGACGATCCTGCCACTGTGTACGAAGAAGCTATTACTGCCAGCATGGAATTCTGGGGAATTGATGAAGCCAGCATTGCTGATTATTTAGCACAGGAAGCGGTTGCTTATGACGCAGCTAACTACAAAAAATCAATTGGTGAGCAAAAGTGGGTAAGCTTATACATGGATGGTCAGGAAGCATGGTCGGAGTGGAGACGCCTCGATTATCCTGAACTGGCACCTGCGCCTGCTGCATACCAGGACAGAGAGATTCCTCGTCGTAGAGCATATACGCAAAACGAGTACGACCTGAACGAAGAAAATGTAAAAGCAGCTGTTTCTCGTCAGGGCGAAGATGCAATGGAAACTCACATTTGGTGGGATAAATAATATTAAAAATACTTATCGACCCTGTTGAGGGACTTTAGGTTATTAATTAAAGAGCGGCCGGTAAGATTTCTTACCGGCTTTTCTTTTGGTTTTTAATTGTATGACAAAAATCATGTATTTGAGATAAAGATCATAAGTAATTTTTAAAAACATGTAAATTGCATAAAATCAACAAGTTTGCAGTGCTTGTGCTTGTGGTGTAATTGTTGTATTGTTTCTTTAATATTATCTATTTGTCAGTTATACTGAAAAAAAACTTACACTTTCTTTAAAAAATCAAATCTTCTTTTAATATTTGTAATTGTCAAAAAAGAATAAATAGTTCTTTTAATTGTGAGGGGTATTACTGAAAATAGGGATTTGGGGGAATCCTTTTCAGAAATTACAAAAAATAAATGCTGTTTAATTATTACTTAAAAATGTTTCTATGAAGGGGGTAAACATTCATTTGATCTTAAATCAAAATCTTAGGTTCCATTTAAATCGGTTCAGTAGTTAGCTGTCGATTAGTGTTCTGCAATAGCGTTACTCGCATGTCGGGGGTAATAACGTTGTTGGAAAGGTCTGGGAAATTGGCTAACTGTTAAAAAAATTAACAATTAGTAAAAGTTTCAGCGATAAACAAAGAATCATAATAAACCAAAAAAGAAAATTCGTTTTTAATCTTAATAAAATTTTTCTGAATGGAAGGGATTAGGAAAAATAGCTTTTTAAAGACAGGAATCTTGAGAAGTGAAACAATATTAAAAATGGTAAAAGTATATGACCGGGAGGTATTCACTCTACATTTACTCACAATTACCCTTCGTAGAATCTTAAATCCTCCCGGTTTTTCTCGAATATGAATAAAAATGCTTAAAACAATTTTTATAGCGCTTTAATTAATAACTTAAAATTATTTCTATGAAAAAATTTGCGATTTTTTTATCGATACTCCTTTTCATGGGTAATTTGGTAACTTTCGCTCAAACGAAGACAATAACCGGTACGGTTATTTCTGCTGATGACGATATGCCAATACCCGGAGTTTCGGTTGCGGTACTAGGTACTACATTAGGAACAGTCACCAACATTGATGGTGAATATACTTTGAAAGTACCTCAAGATGCACAATCACTGGTTTTCAGTTTTGTTGGAATGAAAACTGAAGAAGTAGCGATTTCAGGTTCTACTGTTGATGTTACTTTGCAACCACAAGCCATTGGTGTTGACGAGGTTGTTGTAACAGCACTTGGTATTTCCCGTGAGAAAAAGTCATTGGGATATAGTGCACAAAGTGTACAAAGCGACGCTTTAACTAAAGCTGCATCACCTAACGTAATGAACTCGCTTTCTGGTAAAGTAGCCGGTGTTCAGATTAACCAAACCGGTGGTCAGGTTGGTGCTTCTTCGCGTATCGTTATTCGTGGTAACAGTTCGTTTGGCGATAACCAACCACTTATTGTAGTGGATGGTATTCCAATTTCAAACTCTAACCACACTGCTGGCGACGTTGACTTTGGTAGTGGTTTGAACGACATCAACCCACAGGATATCGAGAACATCTCGGTACTTAAAGGTGGTGCTGCTGCTGCACTTTATGGTATGCGTGCAGGACACGGTGTTATCCTTATCACAACGAAATCTGGTAAAGGTTCTGCTAAAGGTGTTTCTGTAACTTACGATGGTAACTACAATTTCGACCAGGTTGCACGTATCCAGGAATTCCAGGATAAATACGGACAAGGTTACTTAGGTAGTGAATTCTGGCACCAGTATTATGCACCAGAAATGTCATACCAGGACTTTGCAACCGGTGGTTTCGATCCGGGTGTAGGTTTTACTTATTACGACGGTATTGGTAACGGTGTAAACGACGGTGTTGACGAAAGTTGGGGACCACGTTTGGATATTGGTTTAAATATTCCTCAGTACAACAGTCCTGTTGACGGAAGTGGTAACAGAGCTGCTACTCCATGGATTTCTCGTCCTGATAACATTAAAGACTTATACGTTGTTGGACACACAACAAGCCACAACATCGGAATCACTTCGGTAGGCGATAACTCAAGTACTCGTTTCTCATTAGGTTTTATGGACCAGGCAGGTACATTACCAAATACAGGTTTGAAACGTTACAATGCAGGTGTTAATTCAAGAGTAACTCTGAATAAATACATCGAGTTTAACACTACTATTAACTATGCGCGTACCGAGAGTGATAACCTGGTACAAACAGAGTACAACGCAAGTAACCCATTGCAGTCAATTGGTCAGTGGTTCGGTCGTCAGGTTGATATGGTTGACCTGAAAGAAAACTGGAAAACTTCAATGGATAATGGTTTCCCATACAACTGGAACAGTAACTACCACAATAACCCTTACTGGAGTTTGTATAACAACACCAACGAATTGCAAAAAGACAGGGTATTTGGTAAAGCATCTATTTTTGTGAAACCAGTTACCGGTTTAACTATCGAAGGTCGTTTAGGTATGGACTACTATAGCCAGCGCATGATGCGTGTGACTTATTCTGGTTCAAACGAAACAATCTTGAGCGCTTCGAATGCTGAATTCCACGGTGGTAGCTTCTACCAAAACAAAATCAGCCGTTCGGAAATAAATGCAGACATTATTGCAACTTATCAGAAACATTTTGGTGATTTTGACCTGAGTGCAATGGCAGGTGCTAACTACCGCGATATGCAGTACGAAAGCTCTGACCTTGGAGCATCTCAGTTAACAGTGCCAAACTTGTTTACTATTTCTAACGTTAGCGGTAGTCCTTCTACCGGCATGGATCACTCGTGGGTTCGCACAAACAGTGTGTACGGTTCTGCTTCATTAGGTTACGCTAACTGGATTTATTTAGATGTAAGTGTACGTAACGACTGGAGTTCTACTATTGAAGATCCTTTCTTCTACCCTGCAGTTAGTATGAGTTTCTTGCCTCTTGAGGCATTCGATATCGAATCAAACACTATCTCGTATTTGAAACTGCGTGGTGGTTGGTCTCAGGTTGGTGCTGCAACAAGTGCATACCGAACTGATCCTTACTTCTCTGCAAGTTCAAGTACCATTTATGGTGTAACTCAGTATTCTCAGGCAACTACATATCCTCCGTTAAGTTTGAAACCGGAAAATATTGAAACTACAGAGGTTGGTCTTGAAGCGAATTTCTTTGATAACCGTTTAGGTGTTGATTTAGCGTATTACGATAAAACAACTACCGACCAGATTATGAGTGTTTCAATCTCAAAAGCTACCGGTTATAACTCAACTCTGGTAAATGCCGGTGAGATTAACAACAAAGGTATCGAAGTACAGTTAACAGGAAGCATTCTTAAAAAACGTAATGGTTTAAACTGGGATGTAACATTAAACTGGGCTAGAGATAAATCAGAAATTATTGAGCTTTATACTGACCCAAATTCAGGTCAGGAACTTGAATCATACCAAATTGGTGGCCAGTGGGGAACTACTGTTGAAGCACGTCCTGGTGATGAGTGGGGTGTAATTTACGGAAACGGTATGGTACGCGACGACAATGGAGCTATTGTTGTTGGATCAAACGGAAGACCATTAATCGAAGGTCCTAAAAAATTGGGTGCTGTTAACCCTGACTGGATGGGTGGTATCAGCAACGAATTCTCATACAAAAACTGGAGCGCCGGTTTCTTAATCGAAGTACGTAAAGGTGGCGATATCTTTAGTGTATCGAACATGTTTGGTGCTTATGGTGGTCAGCTTGGCTTTACTGCTACTGGCGATGTTCGTGAAACAGGTATCGTTCTTGGCGAAAACTTCTTTACAGATAAAACTTTCGTAAAAGAAGATGGTACGCCTAACGATCTTACTACTTCTGCTCAAAGTTTCTTCGAGTCGTACTACAGTAACCGCGAACTTTCAGTATACGATGGTTCTTATGGTAAATTACGTGAAGCACACATTACTTACAATTTCCCTAAAGGATTGTTTGGTGCTGGCAACTTTATCAAAGGAGGTTCTGTATCGTTGGTTGGAAACAACCTGGCTATTTTATGGTTGCACGATTCAAACATGGCAAAAATCGATCCTGAGAACGTAACAGGTTCAGGTAACGGCGGTGTTGGTCTTGAGTCAACTTCTCTTCCTTCATCAAGAAGTTTTGGTGTTAAATTGAATTTGAAATTCTAAACCATATTGAGAGATGAGAACACATGTTATAATACGTAACCTTTTCGGAAAAGGGAAGTATTCGAGCGATGTTCTAAATTCAATTGATAAAATAAAAATGATAGATATGAAAAATATAATAGGAAAATTACTAGCAGTTAGTTTTCTCATGGCCTTCCTTGTAGTAGGATGTACCGACGATTTCGAGGAGATTAACACTGACCCGGACCGTGCAAAAGATGCGCCGGCAACGAACGTACTTGCCTTTGTGCTGCGTTACCATACTGACACCTTTTACGATTCATGGAACAACTTGAATGAGCCTGAATCATACGGAGGTCACATTGCAAAGATTCAGTACATTGATGAAGCTCGTTACAACTTCCGTCCAGGAGTTGTTGAAAATAAATGGTACTATGGTTATATTCAGTTAAATAACCTGTACGAAATTCGTAAAAAAGCGGAAGCTGATGAAGCTGACAACATGTTGGCAGTGGCTAAAACTTTGGAAGCAATGATCTTCCAGATTTTGACTGATACATGGAGAGATATTCCTTACACTGATGCAATTCAGTTGGGCGAAGGTGTATTACTTCCATCGTATGATACTCAGGAAGAGATTTATCCTGCAATGTTAGCTTCGCTTGAAGAAGCCAACGCTTTGTTTAACGCCGGATCGAATGATAACTTAGGCGACGGAGATGTTCTTTTTGATGGTGATACTGAAAAATGGCAAAAATTCTGTAACTCTTTACGTTTGCGTATGGCAATGCGTATTTCAGATGTTGATCCATTAGGAAAATCTACTATCGAAACCATTATGGGAAATCCTTCGGCTAACCCAATTATGGAAAGCAACGACGATAACGCTTTCTTCTGGTACCCGGGAAGTACTCCATACCAGGAGCCTTGGTACGAAGATGGAACAGGTCGTGATGACCACGGTGTTTCTGACGTTTTAATCGATGCATTGAAAGATCTTAACGACCCAAGATTGTCGATTATTGCAAAACCTGCCACTGAAGATGGTGAGTACCGCGGTTTCACAATTGGTGGTGTTGCACAGCCAGCTTTACCAACTATTTCGCGTATTGGTGCTCGTTACAGAGACGATGCTGCCGGATTCTCTCCTTACATGCGTTATGCAGAGGTAATGTTCCACATTGCTGAAGCTGCTCAAAAAGGATACAACGTAGGAATGAGTGCTGAAGAAGCATACGAAGCTGCTGTTACTGCTTCTTGCGAAGAGAATGGTGTTGAGGCTGCTGATATCACTGCTTATTTAGCTGCTGATGCTGCATTCGACGGAACATTGGAGCAAATTTACTGGCAAGAGTGGATCGCCTTATTTAAACAAGGTATGGAAGCTTGGTCGTTGTACCGCAGAACTGGTGTGCCAACAACACACTATGTTGCTCCGGGATCAGCATATACAGGTCATAACACTCCTCCTTTCCGTTACCCTTACCCGAACAATGAGCTTACATTGAACGGTGGTAACTCAAGTTCTTTTGCTGCTGAGGTAGTAGATGACTTCTGGGGAAAACAAATGTGGTGGGATACCCGTACAGGTGTTCAATAGATCACAGTTAATCGATATTAATTGATTAAAAATATAGAGAGCTGCGGCATTTGCCGTGGCTCTTTTTTTTGAAAGCCCCCATCCTTTTATGAATATTGCCGTTTGCGTTTCGTCCGGGAGAACCAATTAGCTTCGATCAGCATACTTCGCCGGACGATTCCTTTCGGTTATTTCATCCCGGCGCTAGGCACCGGGTTAATTATATTCAACGCTTTCAGCGCCATAAAAGGATTGGAATTCTGCCATAGCAGGTCAGGTAACTCTGCATAACTTTCTAACTCTTCTCAATATCCCGAAGGGATAAAATATGATTAACCTCGGGTGAAACCCGGGGTTGATGTAAAAGTAAATTAAAGGCGCAATCAATAAGCTATTCAGAGAACAATCGTTGTATGCGCCTCGTAATCTGAATGTCCTTAAGAAATGCTATCTACAGGCCTCACTTTCATTCCTGTTGGTGATTCCCGGGAATCATGAAAGTTTTTTAGAATAAACAAATTGCAGGTATATACGCGCTGAAAGTGCGTTGTCATTTAAACCCGGGGCAGCGCCTTGGGGAAAAGGAAGTAAGACGTTAATTGTGCGGCGAAATTGGTCAATCGAAGCTAGTTGCTTCTTCCGGACACTAAAAGAAGACAATACTCATGAAAAGTTTTTTCTGTAAAAGGAGGCTGAATGACAAATAGAAACCTGCAGCAGCAAACAAAAGTCCCGGACTATATTAAAGTAGAAAATAAAGTCCGGGACTCTACATTAAAAGCCATTGAGCAGGTGACTCCAAGTCACCTGCTCAATAACTCTTTACAACGAGTTATAATAATCAACAAGTTGAGTTAGATCTTCGGCGCTTTTAAATTTTAATTTGTTCTTCTTAATATAAGCGTCAAGCTCTTTTTGGTGCGCATCGATTACCTCATCCAGATCTTTGCTTTTTTTAATTTTTATGGCCGGAGCTCCGGGTTTTTGCACGTATAATACATCGGGTTTTGGAATAAACTTAGGTGGCTGTGCTTCTTTGTAGGCAGCTTCTTCTGTGGCTTCCTGGTAAAAAATATCAGGTTTGGCCAATAAGTTAAGATTGCCTTCTGCCAGTACTTTAAAAAATCCTTGTTTGGTATTTCTAGTAGTGGTTAAGTAGTCGGTATAAATCATTTCTGTTTCGCCCAATTTTGCCCGTTCAACTGTTTCCGGTTGTGCCAGTTCCAAAATAGTACCATCGCTTGTTTTAAATTCAAGGTTGTCGTTATAAATGTTGTAACGAAGTGGTACATCGGGAACCTGGGTTTTTGCCGTAGTATAAATTGTGCCGTTCACAAAAGCATCATCAAGGTAAGGCGATCCTTCTATTGCATATTGAGGTACATTGTTGCTTGGTCTGTTGGTAGTCATCTGGTTGGTTCTCAGATAATCCATTTTCTCAATAATCTCGTAATTCAGGTATTGAGCCTGCGAGAATGCTACGCAAATTATTACGAGTAAAAATGTTAATGCCGATTTCTTCATTTTCTATTGTTTAATGTTTCGTTTAAAGATATAAAATTAAGATAAACTGTAAACCATAAGATCTGCTTAAGGTCGTATGTCCTTTTAATTTGTTCTTTTGTATCAGAGCTTTCCTGGTAATTTCGATGTTGTAAGGCGGGATAGTCTTAGGATTGCAGAAAAGTTTCTGAGGAGAAAGAGTTGCCGTCTGCTTAGTTGAAGTCTCGAATTAAAGATGCACCGGGCGAGAATAGTTTTAAGGTCATATTTACCATTACCTTATGAATTCGCTAACAATCGGCTAAAAGTTTTTAATATTCAATTAGAAAAGTTATGTTTAACAAAATATTGAAATGAGTAATATCATTACATACAAAATCTTTCCTGAGATAAAATTGGTGCTGGAGCTTGCCATAGGAGAACTGCATTATAAGCCTTTTGAAGATTACAAAAGGAGGCTAATCGATGATAGTGCTTTTGACAGTTCTTTTAATCACTTGTCCGTTTTTTATCATAGTGAATTTTGTTTTGCCAAAGAGGATATTGAGAATTATAAAAATTTTTTAGCGGAGAATAAAAAAGTAATTGGTGACAGAAAAGTTGCGGTATTAACAAGTGCGCCCAAGCATGTGGCTATTAGCACAATATATGCAAATGCGGTGAAAGATCTTCCGATGAATTTTATGATTTTCAGCACCTATAAAGCTGCACTATCCTGGTTAGATATCCCTTTAGAATATGAATCAAAGTTTACCCAGGTAATAAACGATATCGCATCGTCTTAAGCAAGTGGTGTTTGACATTTCATCTGACTGATCTTCGTTTGAGAAAAAGCCTTCGAAAGTAAAATTCCTAAGTTTTCCGTTTCTTTTTCTTAGCCGCCGGGAACAGCACATTATTTAAAATTAGCCGGTAACCCGGAGAGTTGGGGTGCAGGCTCAGGTCGGTTGGCGGATCACCGATCAGGTGGCGGTAATCTTCCGGATCGTGGCCACCGTAAAATGTCCAGAATCCTTTGCCTTGCTCACCATGGATATAGCGCGCTTCGTTGGCCGGTTTGTTTTCGCCCAGTACAAGCACGTTCGATTTTAGTACCTCTTTGCGGTAAGCTGTTGTTTGCCCCATAAAACCTTTAATCAGGTTGTGGTGGTTTTGGCAAAGCATAGTAGGAATCGGATCCCACTTGGCCGAAAAATCAAACAAGGTAAAGTAATCGTTCTCACGGGCTACATGCCTGTGTTCGGTAGCATCAATATTCGAAAACTCGTAGGCATAAGGACTTTTTTCCAGCTTAAAATTCTCGAAAGCAAAAGTGTTGTGGAAGTCGAGTTTCTCATCAACGTTAGCTTCCATGGGATCGCCGTCGAACATACTTTCGCAAATGTCAACACCCACTGCTGCCAGCGAAATATCGTAAGTATCGGTAGCCGCACACATGGCAAACAGGAAGCCGCCGTTTTGCACGTATTTTTGTATTTCGCGCGTTACAAACGATTTCATTTCCGACACCTTCATAAAACCCAGTTTTTGTGCAAGCTGTTTGTTAATGCTCACTTCCTCCTGGTACCACGGCATGTGCTGGTACGAGCGCCAGAATTTACCAAACTGCCCCGTAAAATCTTCGTGGTGCAGGTGCAGCCAGTCGTAATCCTTCAGGTTGCCGTTTAGTATTTCTTCGTCGTAAATAATATCGTAGTTAATTTCGGCGTAGGTTAAAACCATAGTAACCGCATCGTCCCAGGGTTGTTTGTTGGGTGGCGAGTAAACGGCAATTTTCGGTGCTTTATTCATCGCCACGGCATCCTGGTTAACATCGGGCTGCGCAATTTCGTTTAAAATTCCCGACGCTTGTGCATCACTTATTACCTCGAAACTAACTCCACGAATCACGCACTCATTTTCAATTTCGGGGTAGTGCTGCATTAAAAAACTGCCTCCACGGTAGTTGAGCAGCCACTTTACCTCAATGTCCTGTTCCAGCACCCAATAAGCAATACCGTACGATTTCAGGTGGTCCTTTTGCGTGTCATCCATTGGGATGAGCAGCGAAATGGCTCCGGCATGCAATGCCATAAAGAGCAGAACCGGCAAAAGGAATATTTTTATGAGTGTGCGCATGTTGTTTTTGTATTATTACAGCGAAACGGGATTTTGGTTCAACTTGATTTGCCAATGATGATTAACGATTTTTGATTTCAGAAGTGATTTCATCGCGTACTTGTATTTATTTTAATCTCAAATCTTCAATCGTTAATCTAAATTCATCATTTATTATTCATCCTTAATCCTTTCTAAAACGGTGCATCGCTGGTTGATGAGCTTTGGCTGTCGAACCCACTGTTGGATGACATTCCTGCAGCCAGGCTGTCGTCGTCCTGATTCATCGATGAACCAAAGGTTTGAACCTCCTGCGAGAAATCTCCCGAATCGAATTGCGGATCGAGATCGGAGAAACGCGCCATTTCTTTCTGGAAACGAAGTGGAACATCGGCGGTGGCACCGTTACGGTGTTTTGCAATGATCAACTCAGCAATTCCCAGCAGCGAATTACCCGATTCGTCTTCGGTAATACCAAAATACTCCGGACGGTGGATGAAACACACAATATCGGCATCCTGCTCAATCGCTCCCGACTCACGAAGGTCGGATAGCTGCGGGCGTTTGCCTTCGCGCGATTCAACGGCACGGCTCAACTGCGAAAGTGCAATAATCGGTACATCCAGCTCCTTGGCAATAGCTTTCAGCGAGCGAGAGATCATACTTACTTCCTGTTCACGACTTCCGCGGGTATCGGTTCCGGCGGTCATCAGCTGCAGGTAATCGACAATGATAATGTCGACATCATGCTGCATTTTCAAACGGCGGCACTTTGCCCTGAATTCAAAAATCGAAAGTGCAGGTGTATCATCGATAAAAATAGGTGCTTCATCAAGCGTTTTAATTCGCTGGTTTAGCTGTGCCCATTCGTAATCTTCAAGTTTACCGGTCTTAATTTTTTCACCACCTAATTCCGATTCTGCCGAAATTAAACGGTTTACCAACTGTAACGACGACATCTCGAGCGAGAAAATTGCCACTGCCTGTCGGTGATCAACAGCCATATTTCGGGCCATTGATAACACGAAAGCCGTTTTTCCCATCGCAGGACGTGCAGCCAGAATAACCAGTGCCGAGCGTTCCCAACCCGAAGTAATCCGGTCTACCGCAGTAAATCCTGATGGTACACCACTTAATCCGTCGGGTTTGCTACGTGCTGCTTCAATTTGAAGCACTGCCTGGTTCAGGATAGGCTTGATCGGTACTGTCTCCTTTTTAATATTTCCTTCGGATACCTGGAACAATGCCGACTCTGAAAAGTCGATCAGGTCGTCAACATCGATGGTATCGTCGTAAGCTTTTGTCTGAATTTCGGAAGAAACACGAATCAACTCGCGCTGCATAAATTTTTGGGCAATAATACGCGCGTGAAATTCGATGTGTGCAGCCGAAGCAACACGGCGGGTAAGCTGGGTGATATAACCCGGTCCGCCTACCTCGTCTAATTGGTCACGGTCCTTTAATTCCTGTGTTACCATCAACAGGTCGACAGGCTTTTCCTTTCCCGAAAGGGTTTTAATCGCGTCGAATATTTTTCGGTGTTCCTCTTTGTAAAAACTGTTCGAATCAATAGTATCGGCAACCGTAACATACGCGTCGCGCTCAAGCATTAGCGCTCCAAGCACAGCTTCCTCAACATCAACTGCCTGAGGCGGCAATTGGCCATATTGCGCGTTGATTTGTTCTACTGTATTTTGTTGTTGATTGGTTTTTTTTCGTTGTGCCATATTGCTTCTGTATGCATAAAAATTTACCGCCACCTTCTGTATTAGCGGGTATCAAAAATAGAAATTTAACTTGCCTGATACAAGAAATTCTGCGCTCTCTTATCAACTCGCGCTATTCACAATTGTTGATAGTTTTCTAACCTAATTTCTCCTCAATAATTTGAGTAATAATGCTTTTTAGTGTGCTCCCCATTGCGCCGATTTGCTGCGGAATAAAGCTGGTAGCAGTCATTCCGGGCGTGGTATTTACTTCAAGGAAATAGAACTCTTCGCCTTGCAAAATGAAGTCAATTCGAACGATTCCTGAGCATTCGCACAAGTCGTAAATCTGCGAAGTTAATTCCTGACACTTTTTGAAAAGCGGTTCGGGTAACCTCGCAGGGGTAATTTCCTGTGTAGCTCCCGGCGTATATTTTGCTTCGAAATCGAAAAACTCATTTTGCGGAATTACTTCGGTAATCGGGAAAACCACTTTCTCGCCTTTTAAACGAACGGCGCCACAGGTAAACTCGTGTCCGTCGATAAATTGTTCCACCAGCGCTTCTTCGCTTTCTTTCCAGGCTTTTTCAATGGCCGCTTTTACTTCACCGGTTTCTTTAACTTTGGTAATTCCAAAGCTCGAACCTCCTGCATTAGGTTTTACGAAAATGGGCAAACCCAAATCTTTAACAATAGCTTCGGCATCAATAGCTTCGCCTTTTGTGAATTTTTTCGATATCGCCATTTTTATGCCGTGCGAACGCAGGTAGTTGTTGCAAAACCACTTGTTAAAAGTAAGCGACGACGAATGAACGTTGCAAGTAGAGTAGGGAACATTCAGCAATTCGAAATAAGCTTGTAAAATCCCGTCTTCACCCGGAGTTCCGTGAATGGTGATGTAAGCAAAATCGAATTTTATTTTTTCGTTGTTTACGGTAAAACTAAAATCCGATTTATCGATGTCGGCAATTTTTTCCTCGTTTTGAAAAACTTCCCAGTTTAGTCCCTGCATTTGAACTAGCCATGGTGTAAATTTCTCGCTGTCGACAGCTTTTAAAACGTTTGCTCCGCTTTTTACGGACACTACAAATTCCGATGAATCGCCTCCGGCAATTACGGCTATATTGGGTTTGTTGTTCTTACTCATTTCTGTTTGCTATATAATTTTCCCATTTATCAATTGCGGTGGCCATGTCTTCAGGCATTTCCGAATTGAATAACATTTTTTCTCCTGTTGTTGGATGAATAAATCCGAGTGTTTTGGCGTGCAGCGCCTGGCGGGGCAACACTTTAAAACAGTTTTGTACAAACTGCCTGTATTTGCTGAAAGTGGTGCCGCGCAAAATCTGGTCGCCACCATAATTACTGTCGTTAAAAAGCGTGTGGTTAATGTGTTTCATGTGCACCCTGATCTGGTGTGTGCGCCCGGTTTCCAGACGGCATTCAACCAGTGTAACATAACCAATGCGGCGCAGCACTTTATAATGCGTAACCGCATGTTTCCCGTAATCGCCTTCAGGAAATACGGTAAAAACCTGCCTGTTTTTAAGGCTTCGCCCGATGTGTCCGGTTATTGTGCCTTCGTCTTCTTTTACACTTCCCCAAACCAGAGCATGGTAGCGGCGCTCGGTGGTTTTTTCAAAAAACTGTAGCGCCAGCTTATTTTTTGCCAGTTCGGTTTTGGCCACAACCAACAGTCCCGAAGTATCTTTATCGATACGGTGAACCAGTCCCGGTCGTGGATCTTCGCTGTTAAACAACGGAAGGTCGCGGAAATACCAGGCCAATGCATTCACCAAAGTACCGGTGTAGTTGCCATGGCCGGGATGCACCACCAGACCAGGTGGTTTATTTATTACGATCAGCTGATCGTCTTCGTAAACAATATCCAACGGAATATCTTCGGGGATAATCTTTAGCTCGCGCCGCGGAAAATCCATCACGATCAAAATCTCCTCGTTGGGTTTTATTTTGTAATTGGGTTTTACTGGTTTTCCGTCCACCAGAATATTTCCTGCATCGGCAGCAGCCTGAATGCGGCTTCGCGAGGCGTTGTCAATTCGGTTCGAAAGAAACTTATCGATACGCAGGGGAGATTGCCCCGGATCGACAGATAAACGGTAATGTTCGTACATTTCGCCTTCTTCCGGCTCTTCGTTTTCCTGATTGTAATCTACCATTTTTAAAAATTTCTTTCGTACGACTGGTTAATAATTGTTGTGTCGGTGGTTAACCAAATGTCAACCGATGATCCCAGGTTTACATTTTTTGTAAACTTCGGATCGGGAAGTTGTTTCCATATTCTTGCACTTGCCGAGTCTTCGGCTGTTTCAGCAGTTTCGTCGTAAATAATGGCTCCCATATTCAGCATAGCATCGGTAATAGTCGACCTGGCTTCTTCCATTGAGAATCCGGTAAGGTTGGGCAGTGTTGTTTGCATATTTCCCTGGCTGCGACCAACAACCAGATCAACATCAGAGCCTTTAATAATTTTGTCGCCTTCGAAAATTTCAACAGAATCCTGAAGCGATTTAAGAACCAGATCGTTGTATTCCGATGGTTGATACGAAATATTACCCACTTGTAATCCGGTGCTTTCAATAAGTACCTGTGCCTGGCGGAACGAAATATCGGTCAATCGCGGCAGAACAACTTTTTCGGGCTCGTTTGAGTTTATGGTAATGCGGATTACACGGTTTTCTTTTACATGCGAATTGGCCAACGGCAATTGATCGACAACCGTTCCCGGCTCGAAATTTTTGTTGTAAACCGAATCGATTACTTCTACACGCAGCTTATTGTTTTCGGCGCTGGCAGTAGCTTCATCCAAACTCAGACCTGTTAAAGCCGGAACCGGATAAGAAACACCATGTTGGGTGTATAGTTGCAATCCTTTAAAGGTTATAAAAAGGAGAAGCGCCACTAGCCCGATGGCAATTAACAGGTGCATTATAAAAGCACGGCTGGTGATAAATTTTCCTAAACTCATTTTTTTTGTACAGTACTTATTTAAGAGAACAAAAATAAGTC
>NZ_CAJXTC010000013.1 GCF_913060805.1 uncultured Draconibacterium sp. | reverse complement strand
GCAGAGTGGTCGAATGCGGCGGTCTTGAAAACCGTTGTACCGCGAGGTACCGGGGGTTCGAATCCCTCTCTCTCCGCAACAATCCATCAGAGTTTTCTGGTGGATTTTTTTTTGCTCCAATCTGTTGATAACTTTTTGTTTTGTGTAGGTTTTAAGTGGCTCTTTTTTAGGAAAGTATAGCGCTTTTGAATATAATTTTGATGACATACTCAGAAATTATGTTTTGAAATGCGGATTTTCGCCATCTGAAACAGCCAAAAGCAACGAAATTTTTCTACTGTTTATGAGTTATGTTTATTCTTATTTACTATTAATGCCAAGCGAAAAAACCGGAACGATTATTCCTTTTGAGGTGAATACCGGTATTTGAAATTATTTCTTTCGCTGGCTTAGGTAATTTGAATTGAATTACTATATTTGCACTCGCAAAATGAAACACGGGTGTAGCTCAGTTGGCAGAGCACTGGTCTCCAAAACCAGGTGTCGGGAGTTCGAGTCTCTCCTCCCGTGCGAAAGCACAAAGGTCTTACTTTAGTAAGGCCTTTTTTATTGGATAAATTCTTGTGGAAAATTTGTAAATCTTCAGCTTTTAAGTGTTATTTTCACAACAAATTCGAGCCAATGCAAATCAACGTTTTTATTCCTTGTTTTATTGATCAGTTTTATCCTGAAACTGCAGGAAATTTTGTAACCCTGCTGGAAAAGGTGGGGTGCGATGTGAAATACAACCCGAAACAAACCTGCTGCGGGCAGCCGGCTTTTAACAGTGGATACTGGAGCGAGGCTAAAACCGTGGCTAAAAAATTTCTCGATGATTTTGAATTGGCAAACATGGTTGTGGCGCCTTCAGCTTCTTGTACGGGCTTTATTCGAAACTACTACCACAAACTGTTTGAAGATGACGAGGAGTTGCTCAGAAAGACGAATAAGACCCGGAAAAAGGTGTTCGAGTTTACCGACTTTTTGGTGAATCATTTAAAGGTAACAGAACTTGGGGCGACTTTTAATCATAAAGTTACGTTTCACGACTCGTGTGCTGGTTTGCGTGAGTATGGCATTAAAGAAGAACCTCGTAAATTATTAAGTGAGGTAAAAGGTCTTGAGCTTATTGAAATGGAAAATTTGGAGACCTGCTGTGGTTTTGGGGGGACATTTGCAGCTAAATTTCATAATATTTCAACGGCAATGACCGAGCAAAAGGTTGATTATGCATTAAAAACCGGTGCGGAGTATATTGTATCTACCGAAGCTTCGTGTCTGATGAATATGGATGCTTACATTAAAAAGCAGAAGCTCCCTATAAAAACGATTCATCTGGTTGATGTTCTTGCTTCTCGCGGCTAGAAACTTGATGCTGGATCCTTGATTCTTGATTCTCGTGACTCGTAGCTCGCAACTCGTGACTTACAGCTAAAATCAAAACATCTGCATTCCATGTAATTTCTTGTAACGACCGCCAAGTTCCATTAATTCTTCGTGTGTTCCTTGCTCCACAATTTTACCTTCGTGTAATACACAAATCAGATTCGCGTGCTTAATTGTAGATAAACGGTGCGCAATCACCAAAGAAGTGCGGTTTTTCATCAGGTTTTCCAATGCTTCCTGTACCAGTTTTTCCGATTCAGTATCCAAAGCCGAAGTGGCCTCGTCTAAAATCAGAATTGGTGGATTTCGCAGGATGGCACGCGCAATAGATAAACGCTGCTTTTGGCCGCCCGAAAGTTTATCGCCACGATCGCCAATTATGGTGTCGTAACCATTTTCTGTTCCCAGAATAAAATCGTGCGCATTGGCAATTTTTGCTGCCTGAATCACTGCTTCGTCGCTGACATTGTCAATTCCAAAAGCAATGTTATTTCGTATGGTGTCGTTAAACAAAATGGGTTCCTGGTTAACGTTTCCAATCAGGTTGCGTAACGATTTTAGTTTCAGGTCGCGAATATCAGTTCCATCCACTTCAATATTTCCCGAAGTTATGTCCCAGAAACGCGGCAACAAATCAACCATTGTGGTTTTCCCACTGCCCGACGAGCCAACCAACGCAACGGTTGTCCCTTTCGGGATATTCAGGCTAACATTAGAAAGTACCTCTGCTTTGTCGTAAGCGAAAGTTACATTCTTGTATACTATTTCTTTTTCAAACGAATCAATGTCTTTGGCGTCTTTCTTATCAACGATGGTAACTTCGGCAGCAAGAACATGATCGATACGTTGCATCGAAGCCAGTCCTTTTTCAACACTGTAAAGTGCTGTTGAGAATGCTTTTGCCGGGTTGATTATTCCGTAGAAAAATACCATATAACCGATAAATTCAGAGGCGGTTAACGATGAGTTACTTCCCCCAAGAATAATCCGACCGCCATACCATAAAACGATAACAATTACAATGGTTCCCAGAAACTCGCTGGCAGGATGTGCCAGGTTGCGGCGCCACATCAGGCGATTCATAATCAATCGGTAGTTTTGGTTTTCAGTTTGAAAACGTCCGATGGCTTTTTCTTCGGCATTAAACGATTTTATGATACGCAATCCCGAAAGATCTTCTTCAATAATCGACAGAATTTCGCCCAGTTTATTTTGTCCTTTGGTCGACACGCGTTTCAGGCTGCGGCCAATTCGCCCAATGATCAAACCGGTAATTGGCAACATAACAAACACAAACAAGGTGAGCGACCAACTCATGTAAATCATTACGCTAAGGAAAACGATTATAAGAATTGGGTTCTTGATCATCATTCCCAGCGAGTTGGCAACCGAGTTTTCCACTTCCTGCACATCGCTGGTAATACGCGCCATGATGTCGCCTTTTCGTTCTTCGGAGAAATAACCGAGCGGCAGGCCAATAATCTTCTTATAAATCAGCGAACGGATATCGTAAACAACGCCGTTGCGCAAAGCAATAAGTACAAAATCAGCCAGGTAAGTAAACCCAACTTTAAAAAGGGTGGCAATTACCAAAATTAATCCAATAAGCAGTAAAGCATCCTGTTGCCCGTGTTCAATAATAAAGGAACTGATGTAATAGTTTACGTTATTTGTAATTGAATCGGCCGTAAAAGCCCATTCCACTTTTTCGGTTACCAGTTCTTTTGTCTGGAACAAAATATCGAGTGCCGGAATAAGCATGGCAAACGAAAATGTTCCGAAAAGGGCACCTAAAATATTGTAAATAATGTTCATGACGACTTTCCACCGATAGGGCGGTACAAATCGTTTCATGAGTTTAAAGAAGTCTTTCATATGATGAAGACAGAAGATAAAAGCCGGAAGACCGAAGCTGGTTTTCCGGATTAAAAATCTTCCTTATTTTTTAAAAAATTCCTGTGTAATTCTGTGGTGTAATCGCTTTTAACTCTTCCTTTACAGCATCACTAACGTCTAAACCATCAACAAAATTGTGTATTGACTCTTTGTTGATCACCTCGTTTTTACGGGTTAGGTCTTTCAGGGCCTCGTAAGGATTTGGGAAAAACTCGCGACGCAAAATGGTCTGAATTGCCTCGGCAACCACCGCCCAGTTGTTCTCCAGGTCTTTTTCGATTGCCGCAGTGTTGATCAGCAATTTGTTCAATCCTTTTAACGTTGATTTGATGGCGATTAAAGTATGACCAAAAGGCACACCGATAAAACGCGTAACGGTTGAGTCAGTAAGGTCGCGCTGTAAACGCGAAACCGGAAGTTTCTGTGAAAGTTGCTCAAAACCTGCATTTGCAATACCAATGTTTCCTTCCGAGTTTTCAAAATCGATCGGATTAACTTTATGCGGCATTGTTGATGAACCCACTTCACCTTTTTTTATTTTCTGTTTGAAGTAGTTCATCGAAATGTAACTCCAAATGTCGCGGTCGAGATCAAGAATGATATTGTTGATACGTTTCAGTCCGTCGAAAATGGCACTGTGGTTATCGTAGTGCGAAATCTGTGTTGTGAACTGCGAACGGTTCAAACCCAGTTTGTCTTTCAGGAACTTGTTGGCAAAATCTTCCCAGTTAATATCAGGATAAGCTACTAAGTGTGCATTAAAGTTACCGGTAGCTCCACCAAATTTCGCGTCGATGGCAATGGATTTAAGCTGAACCAACTGCACCATAATCCGCTCCAGGAATACTTTGATTTCTTTTCCAACTTTAGTCGGAGAAGCCGGTTGACCATGTGTTTTTGCCAACATCGGAATGTCTTTCCACTCGGTGGCCATTGTCAGCAGTTTTTCAATCAATTCCTGCAACAGTGGGTAATATTCTTCTTCCAAAGCATCTTGTATCGACTTCGGAATAGCGGTATTATTGGCATCTTGCGAGGTAAGGGCAAAGTGAATAAACTCTTTGTATTTACCCATTTCCAGCTTGTCAAATTCTTCTTTTATAAAATACTCAACAGCTTTTACATCGTGGTTGGTCACACTTTCAATGTCTTTTATGCGTTGCGCATCTTCCAACGAAAAGTTTTTGTGAAGCTCACGAAGTTTGTCCAGTTTTTCTGCAGGGATATCAGCAAGTTGTGGCAAAGGAATTTCGCACAATGCGATAAAATATTCTACCTCAGTTAACAAGCGGTATTTTATCAGGGCGAATTCGCTGAAGTATTTTCCCAACCCTTCTACTTTGTTACTGTACCTGCCGTCAACCGGCGAAATTGCTGTTAATGTATTAAGTTCCATTGTCATTACTTAGAATTAAGCTGCAAATTTATAAAATTAAGCGGACTAGCTATTTGGCAGCCGAACGAATTTAATATTCTTTAACCGCAGCGCAGGTTTGCGATGGTATTATTTACTGAACATGAGCTTTCAGCTTTTCTTATTCAGACATTAATTGTAATTTGTTTTTTGTATTTTGGAACTTGAAAAAAATCAATGCCATGAAGCTGAAAAATTTCTGGATTTTGTTGTTCGTTATCGCCACTTTAGCTGCTTTTGCGCAGGAGGCCAACAAGAAAAAAGTGTTTCTTCTGAATATCAAATCCGAAATTACTCCGGCCACTCGGCGTCAGGTGAGTCAGGCTTTTACAGAGGCCGATTCGGCGAAAGCCGATGTGTTTCTCATTCACATGAATACTTACGGCGGCACTGTTGTGGATGCCGACTCCATACGTACACGAATTCTTCAAAGCAAAATTCCGGTTTATGTATTTATCGATAATAATGCGGCATCGGCAGGGGCGTTGATTTCCATTGCCTGCGACGGTATTTATATGCGCCCCGGCGGAAGTATTGGAGCGGCTACCGTGGTCAATCAAACCGGTGCGGCGATGCCCGATAAATACCAGAGTTACATGCGATCGACTATGCGGGCAACGGCTGAAGCACATGGAAAAGATACGACGATAACAGCCACTGGTGATACGATTATAGATTGGTTTCGCGATCCTGCAATTGCCGAGGCCATGGTTGATGAACGAATTTTTATTGAAGGCGTTTCCGACACGGGACAGGTGCTAACGTTCACTCCTTCGGAAGCGATAGAAAATGGTTTTTGTGAAGGAACCGCCGAAACAGTTGACGAAGTGCTGCAACAACTTGGAATCAACGATTATGAACTATTTGAGTACGAGCCTACTTTTATTGAAAAGATCATCGGTTTTCTGGTGCACCCAATGATTTCCGGGTTATTGATAATGGCGATTGTTGGAGGTATTTATTTTGAGATGCAGTCGCCGGGAATCGGTTTCCCGTTGGGAATAGCAATTTTGGCTGCCCTGCTTTATTTCATGCCGCTTTATCTCGAAGGACTAGCCGAACATTGGGAAATTGCTCTTTTTATCGTTGGGCTGATACTTATTGCGGTGGAAATATTTGTGATTCCAGGCTTTGGAATTGCCGGAGCCCTCGGAATTCTGTTTGTTTTTGTTGGCCTGGTATTAAGCCTGATCGACAATGTGAACTTCGATTTTGAAGGTGTTCAGATGGAAGGAGTGGGAAAGGCAATCGCCACTGTGGTAATCGGAATATTTAGTGGTTTTGTACTGGCGCTTTACCTAGGGAAACGAATGTTTACAGCTGAGCATGGTATGTTTAAAAACTTCGCTTTAAATACGGTTCAACATGTTGATGAAGGTTTTGTGAGCGTTGAAACCAAACTTTTCGATTTAAAAGGAAAGAAAGGAACTGCGCAAACTGTTTTACGCCCCGGAGGAAAAATAAATGTTGAAGGCGAAGTTTACGATGCTGTAGCTGTTACCGGTTTTATTGATAAAGACGAAAAAATAGTTGTTACCAAAGTTGAGGCGACTCAGCTTTATGTGGAGTTGGACGAAGAGTAAAAAAAGTAGAAAATAGAAAGGAAAAAGGCAAAAGTTGTCACTGGTCATTGGTTACTTGTTGCCTATTTTTTTTAGCATTAACGCATTTCTTTTTTCAATTTATCAGTCCCTCAATCTCATTCAATCAAATCAATCTTGAAAATCAATCTTTTGCAAGTTGACAATTGGCAAAATAGCAGTAGGCAATTATACAATTTAGCAATTGATCAGTTTGTCAATCTTTCAACCGATAGAACATAATCTCTTCAGTATCGTCGGGCAGGGTAACGTGTTTTGTAAAACGTAATCCAAGTCTTTCCAATAGTCGTTGCGAACGAAGATTGTATTTTGCAGTGATTGCAGTTATGTTGGTTATTTTAAATTCTTCAAGGCCTACATTTTTAAGCTTTTCAGCAGCTTCAAAAGCATATCCCTGTCCTTCAAATTCCGATAGAAAGGCAAAGCCAATATCGATACCTTCCAGCCCATCGCGGTCGAAAAGTCCACAAGTGCCCATCATGGCTTTGTCGGTTTTCCGGATAACTACATAGTTCCCATAGCCTTCCTTTTTTAGCTGAGGATACATTTTTTCGCGAATGTAAGCACGTGCTTCTTCTTCAGAATAAACACCACGATCGCCAATGTATTGAAGCCACTTTTCAGAATTTAATAGCTGGTAAATAAACCTGGCATCATTTTCTTCGCAAGGGCGAAGAATTAAACGTGGAGTCTCAAAAGTTTTATAGGATTTTCCATCAATAATAACCGACATAATTTTCGTTTTTGTAAAGAAACAAAATTATGCCGGAATTAGTGAGGAGAGTCAGGTTCCTAACTCAATTTTTCCTTGAAAAAGTCTATTGTTCTGGTCCAGGCGAGCTTTGCTGCCGCTTCATCGTAGCGTGGAGTGGTGTCGTTATGGAAACCGTGGTTTACACCGGGATACATGTGTGCCGTATATTCTTTGTTGTATTTTTTTAGTGCTGCTTCGTAGTCCGGCCATCCTGCGTTAACGCGTGTATCCAGCTCTGCATAATGCAGCAGAAGCGGCGCTTCAATTTGTTTGGTTTGCTCTTCCGAAGGCTGACCACCATAAAATGGCACGGCCGCTTTTAAATCCGGGACTTCAACTGCCATCATATTCGAAATCCATCCGCCAAAACAAAAACCAACAACACCGATATTTCCGTCGCATTCGGGGTGTGATTTCAGATAATCGAATGCAGCAATAAAGTCTTGTAACATTTCGTCTCTGTCGCGTTCGCGTTGCATGGTGCGGCCATCATCGTCATTTCCCGGATAACCTCCCAGCGGACTAAGTGCATCGGGTGAAACGGATATGAACCCTGCTAAAGCCGCACGCCTGCCAACATCGGCAATGTGAGGATTTAAACCACGGTTTTCGTGCACAACCACAATCCCGGGCAGTTTTTTGGAGTTGCCTGTAGGTCGCGATAATTGGCCACTGATTTTTCCTCCACCTTTTGGCGATTGGTACTCAATTGTTTCTGTATTTAAACGCGCATCATCTGCTTTAATCTGAATTTTATCCTGGTAGTTGGGCATAATAAAACTCATGAGCGACGACACAGTTAAACCTCCAACGGCATAGGCCGAAAGTCGTTCAACAAATTTTCTGCGATCGATTCGGTTGTGAGCATAGTCATCGTAAAGGTCGAAAACCTCCTGTTTGATTTGTTCTTTCTTTATTTCTTTCATTGTTAGTTATTTATATTGAAATAACTAATGAAGTTTCCACTTTGTTCATAATCGTTTTATGGTTCTTTAAGTGCAGGATTACTTTTAAGTTTCAATAAAATGTTAGCAAAATGATTTACTTCAAACGAGAGGAAATGTCTATTCGTAAATAAATCTATTTTTGCGGCATCAAAAAAAAGAAAAACAGGGATGAGCACAAAGGTAGTTTTAGGAACAAAATTTTCGCCGTCGGCAACAAAAGTAATTTTGCTGGGATCGGGTGAATTAGGAAAAGAAGTGGTAATCGAATTTCAGCGTTACGGCGTGGAAGTGATAGCAGTTGACAGCTACGAAAATGCGCCTGCCATGCAGGTTGCCGATCGTTACTATGTAGCTTCAATGTTGGACGGCGAACGTTTGGCTGAAATTATCAGAACCGAAAAACCGGATTATATCATCCCGGAAGTGGAAGCCATTGCCACCGACAAATTGTTGGAGTTGGAGCAGGAAGGTTTTCATGTAATCCCAACCGCAAACGCGACCAGACTTACCATGAACCGTGAAGGTATCAGAACTTTGGCTGCCGAAGAATTGGGACTTTCTACCTCACCATACAAATTTGCCGGAACGAAAGAAGAGTTTGAAGCCGCGATAGAAGAAATTGGATTTCCTTGCGTGGTGAAACCGATCATGAGTTCGTCGGGCAAAGGACAAAGTGTGGTGAAAACCGCTGCTGATATTGACTATGCATGGAATTACGCACTGGAAGGTGCACGCGGAAACAGTGACCGTGTAATTGTTGAAGGGTTTGTTGATTTTGATTACGAAATTACTTTGTTAACGATCAGTCACGTTGGGGGTGTTTCATTCTGTGAACCAATCGGTCATCGTCAGGAAGGTGGCGATTACCAGGAGTCGTGGCAACCACAAGCCATGTCGGAAAAGGCATTGACCGAAGCGCAACACATTGCCAAAACTGTTGTGGAAGCGCTTGGCGGCCGCGGCTTGTTTGGCGTAGAATTTTTTGTAAAAAACGATACAGTATATTTTAGCGAACTTTCACCTCGTCCGCACGATACCGGAATGGTAACGATGATTTCGCAGGATTTAAGTGAATTTGCTTTGCATGTTAGGGCGATTCTTGGATTGCCTATTCCAAATATCAAATTTCACGGGCCATCGGCAAGTAGTGTGATCATGGTAAAAGGAGAATCAAAACAGGTGGCTTTTTCAAATCTGACAGAAGTTTTGAGTGATCCGGATACGCAATTGCGTTTATTTGGTAAGCCTGAGGTAAAAGGCGAACGCCGCATGGGGGTTTGTCTGGCACGGGCGAACTCGGTAAAAGAAGCTCGTGAAAAAGCTAATAAAGCAAGTAGTTCAGTTGTTGTTGAGCTTTAGAATAAACACTGAAAAACAGAAAACCCGGCTTTGAGGAACAAAGCCGGGTTTTTTAATGGTTTAGATTAAAGTCTGCCTTTTCTATTTTGTGTCACGATAAATTTGTTGCAAATCTTTTGCTTTCGATAGTGGTACCAGCTTAAATTCATAGCTGTACGCCTTTTCCAATAAACGATATTTGTCAATAGGACGTGCATTAATCGACCACGAATCGTTACCGCCAACACCGGCCATTTTATGGCTGATATTCACTGTTAAAGCATCTGCTTTTTCCAGTTCTGTTGGGTGTTGCGCCTCATGAATATTCTCCGCAGTGTAAGGCCAAACCGAAGTTTGGAGCGGTGTTTCGCCAAGCACCATCAATCCTGAGTTATTATTGGTAAGTGCCAGCCAGCGCACACAAGTGTGGTTACTGCTTTCCTGCGGTTTGGTGTAGTTGTAGTAGAAATCATCCACATTTCCGCTGTAAATATCGATATCGGCACCACCATTTCTGTCCGAATAATTTTCAAATGGACCTTTGCCATAAAAGCTCATTTGTTGCAAGCTGGTTGATACGCCCATATTCATTCCAACACGAATAGGCTCCGGCATTTCTTCAGGAATCGACAGATCAAATTTTACATCTACAGTTCCATCGTTGGCAAAAGTGTAGTTCAATTTTAAGCTCAACTCTTCGTAAGCTAATTCCACAGATATGCTGGCCGATGAAGCATCAGCATTCATATCTTTCACACTTAGCATTTCGGGAAGATCTTTCCAAATTGGAATGCGTTGTTGTGCCCTCCAACCGCGCTCATCGTTGTCGGTTAACGGCCGCCAGAAATAAGGTTGCAGCGCTGATGTGATTACTTGCTTATTACCTTCCTTGTAGCTCTCGATCAAACCACTGTTTTTGCCGATACTCACTTTAAAATCTTTACCGTTCACCACAAGCTGGTCATCGGTTTCGTCGAAAGTGATATCGTCGGAATCCATTTTTTTTGCAGTCGCTCCTGCTTCAACTGGAAGTTTAAATTGTTGTTTAGCCAGTTCGTGACCGGCTTTTGCCCAGTTTTTATCTTCTTTTAGCTGAACACTGATACGTAACCAATACTCTGCATTTACTTTTGGATTTATAGTTTCAAATGGAATTTCAACCACTTTGCTTGTTCCCGGATTCAGACTCAGTCCATCCAACGTTCCCGATTGAATTTCTGTTGCATCTTCGCTTAAAGTCCAGCTAACCTTGTATTCGTTCAGGTTTGCAAAATTAAAACGACTGAGTAGACGTACCAATCCATTTTCCAAATCAACAGCAGTTATTTGAACAGGTTGCATCACATATTTTGCTTCCCATGTTTGTGGTTTTGGAGTGCGGTCGGATGCAATTACTCCGTTCATGCAAAAGTTATTGTCGTTTGGCATGTCGCCCAAATCGCCACCATAAGCAAAAAATTCCTTACCGTTCTCATCAGTTGTCAATACTCCCTGATCGATCCAGTCCCAGATAAATCCACCTATAAGGTTCGGATAGCTATGCATCAAATCCCAGTATTCCTGGAAATTACCCAGCGAGTTCCCCATGGCGTGTGCATACTCGCACTCCATTATCGGACGACTGATGTACGGGCTTTTTGCCAGCGCTTCCAAATCTTCCAGGTTGGCATACATGCGGCTTATCACATCAACCCAAAGTGGATCGGTTGGGTTGGCGGTTCTTCCTAATTCTCTGTATTCAGGCGATCCGTAAGCTTTGTAATCTTTGTGCTCCGGTTGTCCTTGTGCACCTTCGTAATGAATAAAACGTGTAGGATCGAAATCTTTCGCCCAAGCGGCAGCACCGGCATGGTTTGGTCCTGTTCCCGACTCGTTACCGAGAGACCATCCAATAATAGACGGGTGGTTTTTATCGCGTTCAACCATTCGAACCACGCGATCCTGAAATGCCATGTGCCATTCCGACTGGTTGGTGAGGTAGCCCATTAATCCGTGTGTTTCAATATTGGCTTCGTCGAGCACATAAAGTCCGTATTTGTCGCACATGTCGTAGAAATACGGAT
Organism: uncultured Draconibacterium sp.; assembly: GCF_913060805.1. GTDB lineage: Bacteria > Bacteroidota > Bacteroidia > Bacteroidales > Prolixibacteraceae > Draconibacterium. Next base: position 121,058 of record NZ_CAJXTC010000013.1, on the reverse strand, counting down.
CGTTAGGGTAGTGGCTGGTACGAACCGCGTTAAAATTGAAACGTTTCATCAGCAATACATCGTTCTCCATATCTTCGTGGGTAACTGATTTCCCACGCAGATGATCGTGATCATGTCGGTTAACACCATATAATTTTATGGATTTTCCGTTTACGTAAAGCTCTCCGTTTTTTGTTTCTATTTCGCGGAACCCGATTTTTGCAGAACGCGCTTCAACAACATTTCCATCGGCATCTTTTAAGGTGAGAACTACCGTATAAAGTGTTGGTTTCTCTGCTGACCAAAGTTCAGGGCTACTAATTTTTTCTTCCAGTAAACCGAAATACACATTGTCGCGTTGCGGGTATCCTTCGTAAATTATGGCGTCAACATCTTTGGTGATTGGTGCTTGCAAAACCTTGTTGTTTTGCGGACAAAACAATTCTGCTTCCAGCGTCCAGCCTTTTGTGTCAACATCGGCTCCACGTGTAAGTGTTGGTCGTATTTGCAGCAGTGCATCCTGGTAGTTGGCATCCAAACGGGTGCGGATAAAAAAGTCTTCAATGGCCACTTTTGGTTGCGCCATTACCATCACTTCGCGGTGAATTCCACTCATGCGCCAGTGGTCCTGGTCTTCCAGATAACTTCCATCGCACCAACGGAAAACCTGAACAGCAAGTTTGTTCTCTCCCGGCTGTACAAACTCTGTGATATCAAATTCGGCAGGCAAACGGCTGCCCTGACTGTAGCCTACTTTTTGCTCGTTTACATAAACAAACATAGCTGAGCTTACACCGCCAAAATGCAATACAATTTTATTGTCGTTCCAATCTTCCGGAATGGTAAAAGAGCGAACGTATGATCCTACCGCATTGTCGCGTGTAATAAAAGGTGGTTGCGGAACTATTTTTGAACCCACTTCGGCATAAAATCTACGGTAAAGTTCTTCAGTAGAAAGTCCTTCCGGAACATCGTAGTTTTTTTTGTACCAGGCAATCGGGTCTTCCTGTGCTTCGGCAGGCAACTCCGGACGGAAAGGATAGCCGGCACTAACGTAAATTGGCGTTCCGTAACCTTTCATTTCCCAGTTCGATGGAACTTCAATGTCATCCCAGCCGGAAACATCCTGCTTGTAAAAATCCAGCGGACGATCTTCCTCCTTTTCCACAAAATTAAATTTCCACGTTCCGTTCAACGAAATCATTCTCGAAGTTTCGCGATCGCAATTCAGGGCGTCATCAGCAGATTTATAGGAGTAGGAAGTGGCTCTTCCGGGGAGTTTGTTTTTAGCAATGTAAGCGGGATCTTCCCAAATTTTGTTTTGGGCAAAAAGGCTAGTGGCACAAAGACTAAGCGCCAGGATGAGCAGTTTTTTCATTTTAACGTAATTAAATTCGTTATCATTATTCAAGACGAGATAAAACAGGTTTACACCTATATTTTTTGGATGATTCGGGGGATTACTTTAGGATTTTGTTGCTTATTTATAAATGCGTCGTTCGTTCAACGCATCACGGTATTTTTTTGCATTCCGGTTGTGCTGACTCAGCGTTTTAGCGAAATTGTGGTAGCCCGAAAAATCTTCGCGGGCACACATATACAAGTAGTTGTGGTCTTCGTAATTCAGCACCGCATCAATCGAAGTTATTTCCGGAAAACAAATTGGCCCCGGCGGCAAACCCGCATATTTGTACGTGTTGTAAGGCGAATCAATTTCGAGGTGTTTGTTCAAAACCCGTTTAATGGAGTAATCGCCAACAGCATATTTTACGGTAGGATCAGCTTGTAATGCAATACCCTTATTCAGTCGGTTGATGTACAATCCGGCAACCGTTTTTAGCTCGTCGGGTTTTATGGTTTCCGATTGAACTATGGAGGCTAACGTAACCACTTGCTGAGGAGTTAATCCCATTTTTGCAGCTTGTTTTGTGCGGGTATCGTTCCAAAAACGATCGTACTCCGTTTTCATACGTTGAGCAAACTCTTCCGCCGATGTTGTCCAGTACATTTCGTAGGTATTCGGAATAAACATAGCGCGGAAATTTTCCTCGGTAAATCCCCAGTCGGCAATCTGTTGTTCATTTGAAAACAATTGTAATATTGAAGTTGAATCAGCCTTAATGTATTTGCTTACTTTTCCGGCCAGTTCCTCTTTAAAACGAACATTGTTGAAAGTGATGTCTACCGGCGACTGCGCACCACTTCGGAGCATATTCACCAACTCGTTGGTGTTCATTCCTTTTTTCAACTCGTAACGCCCCGGACGCATGTAATCGGCATATTTTTTCTTTTTGGCCACCCATTTAAAGGCTTTCATATTGGTTAAAACTTCGTCAGATTCCATTTTCTCGCTGATGCTTTTAATGTCATCTTCTTCGGTAACCAGAATTACATAATCGATTTTTACATTTTCTTCAAAAACATAGCGGTATAGCTGATATCCCCGCGCTCCGACAAGGATAAAGGCAATAGCAAAAAATATTATAATGAATTTCCCAACTCGCGGGAAAGTCATGGCACGGCTTTTCTGTTCAATCGACATAGTTCTATTTTGAATTCAGCTTCAAAGATAAAATTCTTTCAGATAGAGGAGAAAGATTGATATAAAGATTGAAGGAGATTGCGAAAATCAGCGATTAGTCACAACTAATGGCCAGTTGGGAGATTGCTTCTCCGCCAGCTGGCGGATCGCAATGACACGTATTTTATAGAATTGGGCAGCGGACAACAATACATTTTGCCGAAATGAAGTCTTTCATTGTCCGCTGCCGGGTAATTCCTACGAACTATGGCATTGCGAGGGAGGAACGACCGAAGCAATCTCATTCAATCCTTCAGCCCCTCAATTCATAGTCTCTCCTAACATTCCCTTAACCCAAGTTCTAAATAAGGGCAGTAGGAAACAATTTTATGCGCTGTCAGCCGAAATTCACTAATTTTGTGCGTGTTTCGAAAAATGATATAAAAACTGAAAATTATGCTACAAGTAAATCTTGCAGAAGATATTTATTATTTGGGATTTAACGACCGCCGTACTCACTTGTTTGAGAACATCTGGCCAATCCCGCACGGGGTTTCGTATAACAGTTATTTGATTGTTGATGAAAAGATCGCACTGGTTGATACCGTTGAGCGTGCTTTTATCGACGATTACCTTGATGCCATTGAAGAGATTATTGGCGACCGCGAGGTGGATTACCTGATCATAAACCACATGGAACCCGATCACTCGGGAGCTTTAAAAGCGATCGTTCACCGTTACCCGAATATTACGCTTGTAGGAAATAAAAAGACTTTTGGTTTTGTTGAGTCGTACTACATGAAACCTGAAAATGTACATATGGTACACGACGATCATGTGCTCGACCTGGGAAAACACAAGTTGCAGTTCCAGATGATTCCTATGGTGCACTGGCCTGAAACAATGGTGACATACGAAGAAACCAACCAGATTCTGTTCTCGGGTGATGCTTTTGGTAGCTACGGAACAATGGACGGTGGTATTTTCGACGACGAGATCAACCTCGATTTCTACGAAGTGGAAGTGATGCGTTATTTCACCAATATCGTTGGTAAATATTGTCCGCACACACAGCGTGCCATTAAAAAACTGGCCGGACTGGATATTAAAATGATTGCGGCAACGCACGGTCCTATCTGGCGCAGCGACCTGAACTGGATTTTGAAACGTTACAATAAATGGAGTTCGTACGATTTGGATCGCGGCGTGGTTATCGTTTACGGATCGATGTACGGAAACACCAAAAAAATGGCGGAAACCATTGCCCGTCAGATTGCGGTGCGCGGTATTAAAAACATCCGTGTTTACGATGCTTCAAAAACGCACTCGTCGTACATTATCAACGACATTTTTAAATACAAAGGATTTATTGTAGGTAGCGCGGCGTATAACAATGCGATGTTCCCGAATGTGGAAACACTGCTTACAACTATCGAGCACATGGCGCCGAAAGACCACTTACTGGGGATTTTTGGTAATTACTCGTGGAACGGCGGCGGTGTAAAAAACCTGAAAACTTTTGCCGAAAAAATTAAGTGGGATATGGTTTACGAACCAATTGAAGAAAAAGGTAATATGAAAGTTCAAACGCAGGAGGAGTTGATTAAACTGGCCGACGCAATGGCCGATAAACTCCTGGAAATGCCTGCTCCGGAAAAGATCTAATTTATTTTGTGAGATAAATCAAAAGCTGCTCTTCGGGGTGGCTTTTTGTTTTTATCCGGAAACCCATAACATAAACTTGATTCTATTGTTGTAATTAATTCAATGGCGTTTAGTTTATACAAATTTAAATATACCCCTAAATCCCCTAAAGGGGACTTGCGATGCTCCCCTTTAGGGGCTGGGGGTAATACAGAGGTAATATTTTACTAAAGGAATTGATAATTGAATAATAATTTTTCGCACAAATTTGAATAAGAAATGGCTACAGAAATTACAATTATACGACACGGAGAAACGATGTGGAATGTGCAGAAACGCATACAAGGGCAGCGTAACAGTAAGCTTTCTGAAAACGGGATTACGCAGGCCGAACTTGTGGCAGAAGCACTGGCTAAACGTGAGTTTGATGTGCTTGTTAGCAGTGATCTTGAACGCGCTGTGGAAACTGCAAAAATCATCAATAAACAACTTTCGTTACCGCATAAATATAACCTGAATTTACGCGAGCGTTCTTTTGGTATTTTCGAGGGAAAGGACTTTGCTGAAATTGAAGAAATGTACCCCGAAGAATATCGGTGTTATAAAGAGCGGAATCCCGAATTTGTGGTTCCCGGTGGCGAAAGCATTGAGCAAATGTATGATCGCGTAACCTCGGAAATTGAAGCTATTGCCCGTAAGTATAAGGATCATAAAGTACTGATTGTTTCGCATGGTTTGGTGTTGGAAATGATGATGTATCGAACCTTTAATTTAAGCCTGAATGAGCCACGTTCATTCTCCATAAATAATTCTTCCATCAGCTCGTTTTACATCGACGAGGACAATTGGTTTTTAAAAGAATGGGGCGTAATTGAGCATTTGGTTTCGTTGAATGTACTGACTGAACTATAATTACTCCTGGAAATCATAAATCTTGTCTGCGAACATCTGCGTAATCAGCGAGCAATAAAAGTTCTCGCAGATGTCGCTGATTTCGCAAATTATTCAACCTCACCAGCTTTTTTCAACGATAAACGTGATGAAATCGGGCCGATAATTTCATGAATTAGTGCTGCACCGATTACTACACCAATTATCATCGAACCGGTTTCATTAAAAACTGGATCTTTGGTGAGCAACAACGCCAATCCAATTACAATTCCTCCCTGTGGAATTAATCCGCCTGCTGTGTATTTTTTCACTTTCGGGCTGGTGCTGAAAAGTAGTGAACCACTGTAGATGCCTGTAAATTTCCCGATCATCCGTGCGATGATGTAAATAACGATGAGCAAATAACTGCCGGTAATTGATGATAATTGCAAATGCAGCCCCGAAAGCGTAAAAAAGATCACAAAGATCAATTCGTCGGTGTAGCGTTCGATGAGTTTAAATATTTTTTCCGAGAGCGGATTAAAATTGGCAACAACAGCTCCCAACGCAATGGTGGAAAGCAGTGATTCGAAGCCAAAATATTCCGAAATTCCGTAGCTCATTAATATGGCTCCAAATGTTAACACGATTAGGGTTCCTTCTTCCTGTTTGCTAAAAATTTTGGTGATGAGTTGAAATACGAAACCAGCAGCGGCGCCGATAAGAATAGCTCCGCCAACATCAATTCCCAAATCCAATATGGTTTTGCCAATATTGATATCGGTGCTACCCAAAAAGAAGGCGGCAAAAGCGGTAACGAGTGTGTAAATTACAATTCCCACAATATCGTCGAAAGCGGCAATTTCGAGCATAGTTGAGCTTACCTCTCCTTTGGCTTTGTATTCGTGAATTACGGCCAGCGTTGCCGACGGATCGGTTGGGGCAGCCAACGACGCCAAAACCAAACTAACGGCCAGTGCTACGCTCGTAGATTGGAAAGTTGGCAGAAAAAAACGAAGGCTGAAAAACATGAACAGGAACACCATTAAAAAAGCAAACAGCGACTCGAATAAGGTAAGAAAGAATATAGTTTTTCCGGTGGCACGAAGTTTTTTCGCCGATAACGATCCGCCAATTGAAAAGGTGATAAACGATAAAGAAACCGATAGCAGTGGATCGGTGTGCCCAACAAATTCATTCGACATTATTCCCGACAGATCGGGATTGAGAAGAATTCCTGCAAGGATGTACCCCGATATTTTGGGGAGTTTTATTTTTTCGGCGAGTTCGCCCAATAAATATCCGGTGAAAATTAAGAGCCCAATACTTAAAATTACGTTCATAAAAAGTTGTTTTTAGCGGTCTTTTTACGGGCCATTATAACATAACCATTCAGCTCGCAGATGGTTTTCGGATATGCGGTTTATTCAATTAGAAGTATGGCAATCCGGTTCATGTCGCCAGGATTGTTGGCCACCACATTAATTTCCATTCCCACTTTTTGTACGGTTTGGTACACATCTACCGCAAAACTTTCTGGGCTGGGCCGCGCGTTTCTTTTGTCGTGGCAGTCGAGGCGGTTGCCCGAGCAGTCGTTGCATAGCGTGCAACAGGTTTGGTTTAGCAGAAAAGCTTTTGGATGGCCCAATAGAAAAACAGCGCGTTCAACGCCCAAAAGTTTGGTGGTCATTTCCCGCGACCAGTCGGATGGATAGGCGTCTTTATCGGCAAATTTATTCAGTTTAATAACCAGTGCACTTTTGTATTCTTTAAAAAAACGTTCACACTCGTCAACCGAAGGCGTATTGGGCGGGCACGAACCAAGACCATAATCGCTACAGCCAAAATAACACTTTACGCGTACCCACTGCGCAACAACAATTTCTTTCGGATCGATCCATTTAAAATCGGTAAGTTCCTGTTCTTTGAGTAGCTCTTCTATTTGGTTTTTGTAAGTCATTTTTGTTGGTTTGATATTCGTGAAGGACTAATTTACTTCTCCCGCAATATCTTCTCCATCTTTCTTCCTTTTGCCAACTCGTCAATAAGTTTATCTAAATACCTTACTTGTTTGGTCAGCACGTTATCAATTTCTTCAATCCTATATCCGCAAATTACTCCCTTAATTAGTTCGGCATTTGGATTTAAATTCGCTTTCTCGAAGAACGTTTTAAATGTCACCTTCTCATCGATCATTTTCTGAAGGTCCGTTTCACTAAAACCGGTCAGCCATTCTATTACCTGAAGCAGCTCTTCTTTCGTTCTTCCTTTTTTCTCCACTTTTGTTACGTAGTGAGGATAAACTGCTGCAAATGTCATTTCTGCTATTCGTTTGTTATGCTCCGGTGTAGTTTTCATCTGTTTAATATTTTCATCTAATTTTTGGATTCGAATAAAAATGATCAATCTAACCGAGTGCAACATCCAACAACATCATGGTGGCAAATCCTACCATGGCTCCAATGGTCGACAAATCGGTTTCGTTGCCTCGTTGCGATTCGGGAATCAGCTCTTCAACCACTACAAAGATCATCGCACCGGCTGCAAACGAAAGCGCATAAGGAAGTAGCGGTTCGATGGTTAAAACCAGGTAAGCTCCCAGTACTCCGGCCATCGGCTCAACAATTCCTGAAAGTTGTCCGTAGTTAAAAGCCTTCCATCGTGAGAGACCTTCGCGGCGCAACGGAATAGAAACCGCAGCTCCCTCGGGGAAGTTTTGCAGTCCGATTCCCATGGCTAAAGCTATGGCTCCGGTAAGAATCCCCATGTCGGGGTTATTGGCCAGTGCGCCAAAAGCAACGCCCACAGCTAGTCCTTCCGGAATATTGTGCAAGGTTATGGCCAGCACCAAAAGTATGCTTCGCTGCCAGGTTGTCGGAATACCTTCAGCTTTATCGATTGATAAACCAAGGTGAAGGTGTGGCAGAATTTTGTCGATGATCAACAGGAATGCACCTCCCGCTAAAAAACCAATAACTGCTGGCTTCCATGGTAGGTCTCCTTGTGCTTCTGCCATTTCGATGGCCGGCTTTAACAGCGACCAGAAACTGGCAGCAATCATTACGCCTGCTGCAAAACCGAGCATCGAATTCAATATTTTTTTGTTAATCGATTTAAAGAAAAACACCATGGAGGCTCCGGCTGCGGTTAACAACCAGGTGAAAAGTGTAGCACCCAGAGCCAAAAGTACCGGACTATATTCTAATAATTTATTCATTTGATTTTTGTTTCAATTTTATCGAATAGGGTAAAACAAAGCTAATAAAAATATTGTTTAGCGTTTTTAGCCGATCGCGCAATAATCAATGAATTTGGCTATTTTTAATGATGAGGTTTGATCCTTCTACCCATTATTTTGGCGGCGGTATATAACGAAATTCCAAATTGCAAGAATAAGGAGGCAGAAAGCCATGAAAAATCCTGCTAGATAGAAATCCGAGGTTGCCAATCGCAATGCCAACAACAAACTACCGACAGAAATAATTCCTGCCATTATCGCGTAAGTTTTGTTGTTGTAGTACCATGCATATGGGAAAAAATGCGCGCTGGTGATTATGGCGTAGGTCATCAGAAAATAATCGGGGTGTTTTAGTAGTACAAATATCAGAAACGGGAAATAAAATAACTGGGCAAAATTCAACCACAAACCCAGTGGTTGCAATGGATTATCCGGGATTTTCCAGCTTGTTTTTAGCAATTTGGATAGGCCAAAAGCAAATGGAAGCAGGAAACTTCCGGCAATAAATGTAAAAACGCTTCGATCGTATGCCGAAAAGGGGAGTGTCCAAATAACGGCAATCATGCACCAGATAATTGTTGCTGCCAAAATAAAATCGATTCCGTTTTTTGCTTTTGCGCCTACATCGGCTCGTAGCGCGTCGAGTTGTGTCTTTGTCATCATGTGTTTTGTTTATGAAATTAGTAGTGAAAATTGCATACGAATTGCTGAACCGACGTTTTTCAACGAGGTGATCAGCTAATTTCTATGTTGATTGACCTATTGCTCCAGCAGGTCTTCCCTCAATCTTTTGATTTCGTTCAGAGCTGTCATTTCGCGACGAATTGCAGAGCGGATAAAATAGCTGAAAATAAGCGCCGCCAGAATATACGATAGGTCGATAAGAATAAGTAACCACAAAGGAAACCAGTGACTGAATTCGGGTGTGAGCATATAAAATCCGACGCTGTAAAAGATGATAATGGTAATGGTTACTGTGCCGTGAATCTTCTTACGGAAACTGTAATAGCGGAGAATTGAGTCGTTGTTTTTTAATGCGGCTTCGCTTAAATCAATTCGTTTTGCATAAAACATGCTGGCCAGTTCTATCGCTATGCGGAGTAGGATACTTCCACACATCAGCACTTCTCCAATATGGCTCAACGTGAATTGAAATTTCGCTACCAAAAGGAAGTACGCCAGCAGTGCGAGAACGACCACAACCAAAATGCTAACGTTGGCCAGTTGTGTTCGTGTGGTACTTCGTTTTTTTTGTTCAGCAAGTTTTATAATGGTTGATGAATCAAGACTGTTTTGCACAGACGTTTTGTCCTTCTCCCACAATTGTTTTATGTCGTTAAATTCAGTTTGCATTGTTCAAATGATTTTTCAGGTTCTTTTTAATTCTGTGAATTCGCACGCGTAAATTTCCGGAGCTAACTCCCATTACCTGTGCAATTTCGTCGTAATCGATCTCGTTGAGCACCATCATAATAATCAGCCTGTCAATTTCGGGTAAAAGCCCAATTGCAGCGTACAATTTTGCAATTTCCGATTCAAGTGGCTGCGAGTCGTCGGTGTGATTTTGTTCTATCGTTTCGATGGGGATATTCGCCTGCTCTTTTTTGTTTCGCAGGTAATTCAGACAAGAGTTTACAGTAATTCGGTAGATCCAGGTTTTGTGCGAAGAGTTGCCTTTAAAACCGGGCAGGGCATTCCATACGTTTATAAATACTTCCTGCGCCAGGTCTTTTGCCAACTCCTCGTGCCCTTTCATATAACCACGGCACATCTGCAGCACCATCGGATGGTATTGTTGATATAGCTCTTCAAATTGTATTTTGTGCGCTCTGCTACTCATTCCGTTCAAGTAATTTCCCCTTTGAACCTAAAAATTTGAATTTGTTACAATGATTGCGAAAAAAAAGTAAAAAAAATTATGTTTTGTTTTTGTCCATGTTTGAAAATAAGACTAAGGGGTTTATTTAGTGCTATTTAAGCGTTTTCTATCGATCTTCCCATTTTCGGTACGTGGAAGTTTTTCGATAAAATGGATGTCTTTTGGCTGTTCGTATTTTGAAAGAAGTGTGTCGCAGTGGCTTTGAATGATGGTTTTAACGTCATTATCAGCCAGACCTTCAACCAGCAAAATTATTTTTTCGCCAAGATTCTTGTCCGGTACTGATCCTATTGCATAGGGAAGGGGCATATTCTTTGCCAGTTTCTCTTCAATTTGCTCCGGTAGAAATTTGATGCCTCCGGAAATGATGACGTTATCAACGCGGCCCAGTACTTTAAAATGATGACTATCTTCTAACTCTCCCAAATCGTTGGTTTGAATGGCTCCGTTTTCAAGTCCCGGCATCAAAATGCGAATGCAATCACGTTCATCCAGTTCAACAGAAATACCATCAAGACATTGGTAGTAGTCGGTTTTGTTGTTGCCATTTAATTTTCGCAGAGCAATGTGAGTTGCAGTTTCTGTCATGGCGTAACTCGAATAGCACTGTGTTGGAATTTGCTGTAGCTGCTCTTCCAAAGGTTTAGGTACTGCTGAGCCTCCGATCAACAGGTTTTCGATGTTTTGCTCCGGCAGAGCCAGGTATTTTGTTACCTGGTTAATTACCATCGCAGCAAACTTTATGGGTTTATCAGTTTGCAAGTTTGTAAAGTCTGATGCCGGATCGACCAGGTGCATATCGAGTTTGCCGATAAGTGCGCGCACGGTCATCAGTTTGCCGGCGATGTATCTACTGGGCAAACAATGCATAATGCGGTCACCTTTTTGTAAATCAAAAAAGCGAATAGTGCGCAATGCACTGACCGCTACAAAATCTTTTGTGAGTTTTATGGTTTTGGGCGTTCCGGTACTGCCTGATGTTTGAACTTCGATGTAATCATTAGCATTGTACCATTCCTCCAAAAAATCCAACCAGCTTTGTTTCCACTGGGTGTCGGATTTTTGTTGAAGTAACTCTTTTACGCTTTCCGATTGCCCGTTTATGGTAATATGTGACGGAAACAGTTCCATTACATTTCAAATGATTTAGCGGTGTTGAACCACAGTTTTTCGCCACGAATTTCAAGCGGTGAAGAAACGTTGTTGGTAAATAACTGACCGGTTCCTAGTCCCTGGTGCATTGATGTGTTCTTTGTAAAAGCCCACTGCGCAATGGCATTTAAACCGATATTCGACTCGAGGTAAGAAGTAATCCACCAACCAATATAACGTTCTTTAGCCAATTCAATCCATTCGTCGCAACCCGAAATGCCACCGTGCAAACTTGGCTTTAAAACCAGGTACTGTGGTTGAATCGTTTCGAGTAGTTGTATTTTTTCTTCTCTCTTATTGACTCCGATTAACTCTTCATCAAGAGCAATGGGCAGGGGAGTGGTTTTACACAATTCAGCCATTTCATTCCATTGTCCTGCCTGTATCGGTTGTTCAATGGAATGAAGTTGTAATTCTGCAAGTCTCTTCAGTTTGGCAGGAGCCCAATTGGTGTCAAAAGCACCGTTGGCATCCACCCGAAGAATAATTTCATCGCTTGAGTAACGTTCGCGAATAGCTTTTAGAAGTTCCAGCTCCTGCTCAAAATCTTTCGCCCCGATCTTTAATTTTATACATCGAAAACCGGCTGCCAATTTTTCTTCAATCTGGCGCTGCATGTTGTCGATCTCGTTCATCCAGATCAATCCATTTATTGGAATACCTGCTTTCCCACTAGTAAAAGCTGATGGAAATGGGTCTCTTTTTCCGCCATTTTTTAAATCGAGCAGAGCAGATTCCAAGGCAAATTTCAAAGACGGCAGATCTTGTAGTAAGCCAATATTATTGATATAAGGCTCAGGATCGTTACATATTATTTCCAACTGCTCTTCAACTTGTTCTGGCGTCTCCATGCTCAATCCGGGAAGTGGTGCACATTCTCCAAGTCCTGTTACACCATTCTCTTCTAAAAACAGATACCAAACCGTGCGCGTTTTTAACACTCCGCGCGATGTACCGGCCGGTTGTTTAAAATGCAGCTCATATTTTTTGTAGCGCGCTTTTATCATGATAATATCAATCCGAGCGAAAAAAGTAAAGTTAACGCCAAAGTTTGCAGTGCCAGTCGTTTTAAAAATGGGTCAAGTTGGCGACTGTCTTTAATTCTGAATATTTTTACAAGGTCGATTATTGAAATCGGTAATACCAAAAGAAATAACCACTGCCAGGCTGTTTTTTGCTGCTGAGCAGTAAAAACGATCAATGCCAGCCATCCCATTAAAATAATGGAGGTGTGGTAAATTCGACTTTTGAGCGGCCCCAGTTTTACTGCAATCGTAATTTTCCCTGATTGTTTATCGTTTTCAATGTCGCGTGTATTGTTCAGGTTTAAAACGCCTGTGCTGAATAACCCCATGCTAATGGCCGGCAGCCAAACAGCGGTTTCGATTACATTGTTGTGCAGATAAAAAACACCGATCACGGGCAGCAATCCAAAAAACAGAAATACAAACAAGTCGCCCAGACCAATGTAGCCGTACGATCGTTTGCCTGCCGTGTAGAAATAGGCGGCTAAAAGTGCCAGTATTCCCAGCCCGATAAACACAAAAAATGCAGTTGGACTGTGGTGCCATGTTCCAACAAAAACCAAAATAATTCCCAACAGAAAGCTTAGTCCGGTAACTACAAACATTCCGGTTTTCATTTCTTTGATGGTAATCTCTCCGCCTTGCATCGTTCGTGTTGGCCCCAAACGCTGATGATTGTCGGTACCTTTCTGGAAATCGCCATAATCGTTGGCAAAGTTCGAGAACACTTGTATTAATGTTGCCGTGAGCATTGCAAGTGTAAAAACTATCCAGTTAAACCCATGCCAAAATGCTGCCAGTGCCGAGCCCATAAGAATGCCCGACAATGCCAGTGGCAGGGTGCGTAACCGTGATGCTTTTACCCAACTTTTTGCTGTTGCCATACTTGATTCTGGATACTAGATTCTAGATAATTGATACTGGATGCTAGATACTCGTAACTCGTGTCTCGCAACTTTATTACGGAAATTTTGGGTACTTCTTAAAGTCCGGTTTGCGTTTTTCAAGAAAGGCATGTTTTCCTTCTTGTGCTTCCTCGGTAAGGTAATATAGTAAGGTCGCATTTCCGGCAAACTCCTGGATTCCGATCTGTCCGTCGAGTTCCGCGTTTAATCCCAGTTTTAGCATGCGTAGTGCCAGCGGACTGTGTTCCTGCATTTTTTGTGCCCAGGCAACAACTTCATCTTCCAGCTCATCGAAAGGAACAACTTTGTTTACCAGTCCCATTTCAAGTGCTTCGGCAGCTGAATACTGACGGCACATAAACCATATTTCACGGGCTTTTTTCTGTCCCACAACACTGGCGAGGTACGATGATCCTAATCCTGCATCGAAGCTACCAACCTTAGGCCCGGTCTGGCCAAAAATGGCATTTTCGCTGGCTATACTAATATCGCAAACTACATGTAGCACATGACCACCACCAATGGCATAACCGTTCACCATGGCAATTACCGGTTTTGGCATACTGCGAATTTGTTTCTGTACCTCAAGAATGTTCAGTCGAGGAATACCATTTTCGTCGATATAACCACCTGTGCCTTTAACATTCTGGTCGCCACCCGAGCAAAAAGCTTTGTCGCCGGCGCCCGTAAGCACAATTACATTTATGCGCTGGTCCTCGCGACAAATGTGCAAAGCATCGCTAATATTATTTACCGTAGTTGGGCGAAATGCATTTCGCACCTGCTCGCGGTTAATGGTGATCTTGCCAATTCCATCGTAATAATCGAAAAAGATATCCTCGTATTCTTTAATGGTTTCCCATTGTCTTTTTGTACTCATTATATGTTGTTTTTGTTGAAGTTGTTTAACGTTAAATCTGCAAACTGCGAGCAACATCTTGATCCCATTGGACTTCAGCTAATTTTTCTTCCGTAGCTATGGCTATGCAAGAAAAATGGAGCTTTGCCACTGTGAATCAATATGTCACTCTCGAAATTCCATATTAACATTAAATAACTTCATTGTTTTACAAACTTAAAAAGGCCCCGGAATGTTTTTGTGTTCACTTCTGCATCGGTGAAAACTTCCAGGATTGTTGGTTTTTTTCTTGTTGGGGAATATAACTCAGCAAGTGAATTTTTTAATTCTGTTTCATTATCAGCACTTAAGTAATCCAGCCCAAAAGTTTGAGCAATGCCTTGGGCTTTGAATTTATTTTCGGCATAAAAATGCTGGTTAAAAGCAGGCGATTCACCCGGTCCCTTTATCAGACTGAAAATATTTCCGCCGCCGTTATTGATTACGATAATCCGTAGATTTTCTCCAAGATAATTGTTCCAAAGCGCATTCGAATCGTAAAAGAACGACAAGTCGCCGATTAAAACAGTATTAATTTTTTCAGATGCAGACGCATAACCCACTGCGGTTGACATTGGCCCGTCGATTCCGCTGGTACCACGATTGCTTAAAAAAGTGGTATTTTTTGCCCCGTCAGCAATTAATGCATAACGAACAGGAGAACTGTTCCCCAGGTGAACAACCGAATTTTCAGGAATTGATTCCCCAACTTCAGCAATGACTTTCAGATCAGAAAACCGACTATCTGAAATATATTTATCCCGAAGTTGATTGACTCTGTTTTCTTTGTTTTTCCATCGTTGCAGATATTCCGGGTTTTTCTCACTCACTTCAGGAAACAATTGTGTGAAAAAGGTTTTAGCATCGGTTTGCACAATTTCGGTTAGCGATTGGTAAGTATCGTAATGATCGTTGGCCGGCGAAAGGTGCCAGTGTTGTGTAGCTTTGTTTTTACGCAAAAATTGTTTCAATGCTTTTGAAACAAAATGCCCGCCAAAGGTGATTAGAATCTCCGGTTGAAAATCAGCCGGAACATCTTCTAAAATAGCCGCCATCATCGTATCGATACTTCCACAAAAACTGTCATTATTCAGGTTTGCCAGATGTTCTTTTAAAACAACGGCACCGGTTTTTTCAATAAACGCTGCCAAAAGTTTTTCCAATTCCGGATCAGGATTTTGTTGCCCGGCTAAAATCAGTACTTTCTTTGATGCATTTAACTCAGCAGCAAACTTATTCAGACTTGCTTTATCAATGTCTAAAACTGATTCATTAGTATCGATCGCTTTTATTATCGGTAATTCTTCATTCAGCAAATCATGCAACGGTTCCTCCAGCGGAACATTGATATGCACCGGCGCAGGTTTCCCCGAAACGGCTGCATTCAGGCACTCGTTTATTTCGCGTGCCGCTTGCCATAGCTCGGTTTCCGATTCTTCCAATGGAAGGTTGTATTCTTTTTTTACAAAGTTCGAATAAATCCCTTTTTGGTTGATGCACTGGTTTTCGAGCTGGTCGATCCAGTATTCCGGACGATCGGCAGTGATTACGATCAGCGGAATATTTAAATAAAAAGCTTCGGCAATTGCAGGTGCATAATTCAATGTCGCCGTTCCCGAGCTGCAAACAATGGCAACCGGTTTTTGCAGCGCTTGTGCTAAACCCATCGCAAAGTAAGCTGCACTTCGTTCGTCAACAACATTACGGCAATTAAATAGACCACTTCCCATAAAAGTATTTATCATTGGACCGTTTCGCGATCCGGGAGAAATAATCACGTCGTTGATTCCCTTCTGATAAAGAAGTGCTGCCAGTTGTTGAACGTGTTTTTTAGTCGAGATCATTCTGTCGTATAGCTTCTATTGCCGATAACAAGGTTTTTGCTTTGTTGTTGGTCTCTTCCCATTCTTCTTCGGGAACCGACCGCGAAGTAATTCCGCCACCTGCATAAAGCATGTATTTTTCCGGAATTATTTCCATGCAGCGCAAATTTACAAATAATCTTACTGAATCTTTTAGCTGCCACGGACCAAGAAATCCGCTATAGTACCGCCTGTCGTGTTTTTCGATGGTACTGATGAATTTATCGGCTTTTGATTTTGGGAAACCACAAACTGCCGGCGTTGGATGCAACTCGGCAATAAAATCACCAAGACAGTCGTCCAATTTCTTTTTGGCAAACAGAAAACTGGTGAACAGGTGTGCTACTTTTCCGCTTTCCAGTGTTTCGGGGCCGCGTGTGGTGTAGCGGTGAATATCAAATCGATACAGCAAATCTACCAGGTAGCGCGAAACAAAGGCTTGTTCTTCAATGTCTTTGGTGCTCCAACCGTATTCCGTTCCTGAAACACGGGGTTGTGTTCCTGCCAATGAAACGGTTTCCATCGTTTTGCCTTCCGATTTTAATAGAATCTCCGGAGTGGCACCCATCCACAAACCGGCTTTTGGCAGATTTACCATATACACAAAAGCGTTAGGCGTTTGTTCGAATAGTTGGGTGTACAATTTCCCCAATGATTCATTTTTTCGTTCTGCCGGAATAATTCGCGAAACAATGGCTTTTGCCAGTTTTGTATTTTTTATGGTGTTAACAGTCTGCTCAATATCTGATAAATACTCGTCTTTCTCAATCACATAGTGCGATGTGTAGTTAGCCTGTTCTTTTTGGCAAACTTTTACATCATCCATATTCAGCTTAAGGATTTCCTCAATACCCGTTTTGTAAATATCAGGTTTTAAGAGAATCAGCGGCGTTTCTTCGCTGATGTGATAAGGCGCAAAAACAAATCCTTCCTGCCCGTTTAAGCGGCTTACCTCGTTCGGATAAATCAAAGCTTCCTGACATGAAATCAGAAGCTCAAGCGTTTTGTCGCCGGGCACCGACCAGAGGGCAAAAGAGCAGTTAAGCGTAACGAGTTCGTCGATCAGATGTATTAATCTTTCGTTATCGGTCATTCTTTTCAGTAATCATATTGGTAACACGTACGGATGAAATCAATCTCCCTTCTTCATTGCAAATATCAACATTCCATACATGCGTTTGTTTGCCCCGATGAACGATTTTTGCAACCGCCAACGCCTTGCCTTTTTTTAACACGCCTGTGTGGTTGCCGTTTACCATAATTCCGAGCACTTCATAATCGTTCATGTTAACCAATAACATGCTACCTAATCCGGCCAGTGTTTCGCCCATTGCAAGGTTGGCTCCGCCGTGTAAAATGCCTCCCGGGCGCGAATTTTTTGCAGAGAGATCCAACATTCCCTCAACTCTTCCTTCCTCAATCTTTGTGATCTCAATTCCGAGGCTCCCAACAAGTGTGTCTTTTATGGCCTGGTTGATCAACTCAACCGGCGTATCGAATGATAATTGTGTAAAATCCATAGTGCTATCCTAAAACGAGACTAAAATAACGGATAGTTTTCGAATATTGCCAAAATGGCTTTTGTAATTTTTTATTGGTTTTCGAGATCGACGAGATTAAGGACGAATTTAGCTCAGATATAATGTTAAACAGCTGCCATAAATTTTTTACATTTGTTTTTCTAAATCAACTTAAATAGATCCAAATGAGTATTTCCAGAAGAAATTTTTTATACAAATCAACCGCGGGAGCAGTGGCTGCTGCAAGTATTTCAAGTATCGTTTCTGCCTGTGTTGCTGAACCGGAAAAAAAGAAGGAATCAATTTTTGCGAAAGGCAACACGGTTTTGTTTCAGGGCGATTCGATAACCGATGCCGGGCGCGACAGACAAAATGAATCGCCAAACCGGGCATGGTCGTTCGGAAATGGTTATGCGCTGTTGGCCGCTTCTCAACTATTAAATACGTATCCTGAGGAGCAGCTTACCATTTATAATCGTGGAATCAGTGGAAATAAGGTGTTCCAACTGGCCGATCGTTGGGATAAAGATTGCCTGGAATTGAAACCGGATGTGCTGAGTATTTTAATTGGTGTGAACGATTACTGGCACACACGTGATGGTAATTATGATGGCACGATTGAGATTTATGAGAATGATTACCGTGCTTTGTTGAAACGTACACAGGAAGCTTTTCCCGGCGTAAAATTGGTTTTGTGCGAACCATTTTATGTGTTAAAAACAAGTGCGGTTGACGAAACATGGATTGAGCCGATGCAACAATACCAGGTGGCTGCGAAAAAGATCTCAGACGAGTTTGGAACCATTTGGGTGCCATTTCAGAAAGTATTTGATGAGGCCATTAAACACGCGCCGGGAACTTACTGGACACCCGACGGAGTGCATCCATCAATGGCCGGTGCCGAATTAATGGCCGCGGCCTGGCTGAAAGCTGTTGGTGAATAAATAAGTTAAATTTCCAATATCCAATTTTGGGTACTTGATTATTCTAAATTGGGTATTGGAAATTTTTATGTAATCAGAGTTAGACTTTCCCGGAAATTGGTTTCAAAATCCTTTTTTTGTACATAAGCGATAAAATAACTCCCCTCGAAAACATAAAAAGCAACATTCCCATCCAAAGCGCATGATTATTCCAAATTGGGTTTAAGAAATAATAGACAGGTGCAAAAATCAGAAAGGTTGAAACCAACAAGCTATTTCGCATTGCCCGCGATGCTGTTGCTCCGATATAAATTCCGTCCCAGATAAACGAACCAACACTGGCAATCGGTATTAATACCACCCAAATTAGAAACTGCTGAGCTGTTTGAATTACATCTTGCTGGGAGGTGAGCAGTTTTAAAATGAAATTAGTGCCCGTTAAATAGAGTAGGGTAAAAGTAAGTGCCAGTCCCAATCCCCAACACAGCAAAAGTTTTACAACTTTCTTTAAGTTTTCAATTTGTTTGGCACCTATAAATTTTCCTACCAGCGCTTCGCCGGCAAAAGCAAAACCATCAATAAAAAAGGAGAAGAACATTAAAAATTGCAGGAGGATTGAATTAACGGCAAGTACAGTGTCGTTAATGCTGGCCGATTTCGAGGTGAAAAAGGTAAATACAACGATAATACAAAATGTGCGGATGAAAATATCGGAATTTACCTTGAAGAAACTCGATAGAAATTTAAGGTCGATGATACCGGCTTTGGTGACTTTAGGTAACATGCCCCGGTATTTTTTCATCAACAAAATTACGGCAGTGACCAAACCAACATATTGAGAAATGGCCGTTCCTAAAGCCACTCCATCTGATTTCATATCCAAGCCAAAAACAAAAAATGCACTCAGCACGATATTTACAATATTTACCAGAATGGCAATAATCATCGGGTAACGCGCATTTTGCATTCCCAAAAACCAACCACTAAATACAAAAAGGCTTAAGGCGGCAGGTGCTGCCCAAACACGGATTCGGAAATAAGCTTCAGCAAGTTTTTCAACTTCGGGGCTTCCGCCAATAACCTTAAAACTTCCCCATGCAATAGGGGACTGTAGTAAAAGGATAAATACGCTAATAATAAAAGTTAGTATCAGGGCGCGAACCAAAATGGTAATTGCTTCTGCCGGTTTTTTTTCGCCAAAAGCCTGCGCTGTAAAACCGGAAGTACTCATTCGTAAAAAGCCAAATCCCCAGTAAATGATATTAAAAATCACGCTACCCAACGAAATAGCACCAATGTAAACTTCAGAACCAAGATGCCCCATTAAAGCCAAATCGATGAGTCCCAGCAACGGAACAGTTATGTTGCTGATAATATTGGGTATGGCGAGTTTTAATATGCTTTTATTCATGCGTTTTTTGTGAGTTGGCAAAGGTAACATTATTGATTAGGCCATTAAACAGATAAAAGTAAATAAATATTTTTCCTTCTCTTTTGGCTTGCAGCTGCTGGCTTTTTAGCCTGATTTTATGGTTTAATTCATTGAAGTTCTGTATTTATTAGTTCCTTCTATGAACAATAAAGGATTTCAATGTGTTTTATTATTCGAAGATTTGGAATAATTCTAAATAGCGTATATTTTTGCTAAAGAGAAATAAGAATATTTAAATCTTTTAAATAATATAAAATGGCATTTGAATTACCAAAATTAGGATACGATTACACGGCACTGGAGCCACATATTGATGCAAGAACAATGGAAATCCATCACAGTAAGCACCACGCAGGTTATACAACAAACCTGAACGGGGCTGTTGAAGGAACTGATCTTGCAGGAAAATCGATAGAAGAAATTTTAAGTGGAGTGTCTGGTCAATCCGTAGCAGTACGTAACAATGGTGGTGGTTTTTTCAACCACAATTTGTACTGGGAAGTAATTGCACCGGGTGGTGCACCGGCTCCGGAAGGAGTTTTATTAGACGCAGTAAATGATTCATTTGGAAGCATAGAAAATTTTCAGGAAGCCTTCACCAAGGCAGCTTTGACTCGCTTTGGGTCAGGTTGGGCATGGTTGGTTCTTCAAAACAATAAGCTGGTGGTTTCGTCTACGCCCAATCAGGATAATCCGCTGATGGATGTGGCCGAAGTTCAGGGAACTCCAATTTTGGGGATCGATGTATGGGAACATGCATATTACCTGAACTACCAAAACAGACGTCCGGATTATGTGAATGCATTCTGGAATCTCATCAACTGGGATGAAGTCGCCAGGCGGTTTAAAGGTTAGTTGATTTTTGGTTTTTTCCCCGGAGCAGAGGCTCCGGGGTTTTTATTGCTATCTCGTGTTGTTTTATGTTAGGTATTCTGCCTTATTTTGAAGGGAATGTTATTATATTCTTTCTTTCCTCTTTTGGCTCTTGAAACATAATTGATTGTTGAGACGAAGAGTTGTCTTGTTGTGTCTGTGGAGTTTCTACTGCTTGTACGGTTTGTGTAAATGATTTTTGTAGTTCCTGAGCTTCGCGATTTATTGGATCAAGTTCAATAGCTTTGTCAAGGTTTTGTTTCGCCAGATCCACTCTTTTTTGCATCATTAAATATTGGGCTCTGAGTACAAATAGCTCTGCATTATTGTTAATGTTTCGGGCCATATTTAAATAACGTCCGGCATTGTTCCAATCGTTTTGTTGCATAGCCATTCTACATTTTACTTTAACTACTTCGAAATTTCTTTCTGGTAATCCGTTCAGTAATTTAGTTGCATTTGCATTGTCGTTTAGCAAGTGGTAGCATTTTGCACTATAAACTTTGGCAAATAAATCATCTTTTCTAAAACTGAGAACCTTATTGTAGAGCTCTAATGCCTTTTTGAAGTTTCTGTAATTCATCAGGATGTCTGCCATTTGCATATGGGCTTCATAGTAATCCTTTTTATAAGCAATCGCTTTTTGAAATGCTTTTAATGCATCATTCGGTTTATTCAGATTTTTTAATGCAATACCTTTCTGAAATTGGCCTTCTGCAAACTCCTCTTTGATATCGAGCATTTTGTTTGAAGCCTCCAAAGCCTCGTTCCATTTCTTCATAGAATTATAGGCAGAGGCTTCTAATAACCATGCTCCGATTTGACGTGGATTATAATAAATCGAACTGTCGGCATAAATAATGGTGGAGTCAAGTTTCCGCTCCATTAACATGGTACGAGCATAGCCCTCCAGTACTTCTTCGTTTTCAGGGTAAACCTTAAGAAAATTTTTGAAGTGAGTTTTTGCTTCCTTTAATCGTCTTTGTTTTAAAGCTTCAAAACCTTTGTAATCCTCTTTCGAAAGACGTTTTAAAATAATTGCTACGGGATATCCATCAACATCAATTGTTTTAATTGTACCTCTAGGAGGGAAATTATCCCCCAATAACTGTTCTCTATTAATAAATACATTGGAATAAATGGCATAATCCCAATCTTCCCTACTTTTTTCATAATATCTGGAATATTTCAATGAAATATTAGGATGTTCTTCAAAATACCAATGAGTTGGTCCATGGGTTATAACTACAAGTGAATCTGAATTTAGATCAACATTATTTTCAAGCCAATTAACTCCTGCCTTTGTCGAATTATAAAAATAATCCATATCATAGTTGGCATATCCTCCTTTCATCCCTCCAATAATTTCATTAAAATATACATATTGATTGGGGTGGTTGGCTATTATGTGTCGCAAGGGAAGAAACATCAGAATGATTAATAATGCTGTCGGAATAATTTTATAATATTTATTAATAATGCCAATAATTTTATTCCAACTTAAGGCAGCGATAATTACAAAGGATGGGACGATAAATGTTAAATGTCTCATTCCACTGTATAAATTTGCTTTTTGATATATCAGATAAGTAACAGGGAAAAGTGCGGTAAAGAAAAGAAATGTAATTGCCGCAATCTTTTTTTGTTTGAAGAATAAAGTGGGTGAAAATATAAAACCAATACCAATAAATAATGGTGTGCCAACGAATAAGTATACAGGAGCATATGTTCTCGGTAACAAATTAGAAAATTCTTGTTCTCCATTAAATATGGTGGTCATATTTACTGGAATTGCAGAGAAGTGTTTTAGTACATTCGGAATTGCCATTAAGGGATTTCTCAATCCGTATGGCCATACAGCAAGGCTTAAACCGTAGCTTATTATAACTATTCCAAAATACAATGCAACAAATCGAAAAATATCTTTCCTGTATTTTTTTAGTCTCCAGAATTCTTTTTGACTTATGTTAAAAATATAAAATAGACCTGCATAGCCTAATAAATAACCATATAGCATGGCTCCAGGTGCTCTATTACTGATTGAAAAACTTATTCCTAATATTAAGCCAATTGCGTGGCGTATTTTTATCTTCGGCCAGAAATCAAATAAACGAATTATATAATAAATTGAAATAATATAACCAACGGCAAATGGGATGTCAAGTAGATTATTGAACGAATGACCAAAGTATCGGGGAGATAACCCCATAAAAATAAGAGAAATAAGACCTCCTAAACCTCCAGCGAGCCTAAGGCCTATTAAACCCACAAAAACAATTCCCAAAAATCCAAATAAAACATTTACATAATGGCGAACAAGCCAGATTGAAACATTTGGAAATAATTTAGCTATTGTTTCTGCAATAATATTTCCTGAAAGCCCATATAAATTTAGGTATCCGGGAGTATCTTCATAAGCACTTGTGTCACCATTTTTAAAATATTCATATACCCTTTCGACTTGATTGTGACTATTTAGCTCATCTCCAGACAAACCATAATCTTTTACAATGGAGAGCATTAAAATGAGCAGGAAGACAGATATAATTATCATTAACATTCGGTACACGCCATCCCTTTTCGCTCTTTCGTTTGAGTCAAAAAGCTCCATGAAAAATTTTAAACTAATTAGATATTTAATAGACAACCAGAAGTTTTTAAAAAAAATTTTTGTAGAATCCCCCATAGTGTGGTGCTTTAAATTATAAAATCAGGCTTGAAAATAGATGATTGCAATAACGAATTTGTATTTTTTGATTGTATTATTTACTAGTCGAGTTGATTTAGTGGGACTTTAGGCTGATTATGCATATCATGAGAAATAAATGATAAAAGCATTTGAAAGCCTAGTATTACGGGCAGAACACAAATCATGATAGTACCTGTTGAGGCGGCTACACCTGTTTGTATGCTCTTAATCCAAACAATACTTCCAAAAATAACTCCGAATATTAAAAAAATAGTACCAAAAATTAAGTGAAGTGTTCCAATATTAAAGTCACGCAAAACATAAGTGTAAAAAAGTCTTTTAAAAAATCGGGGAAGGTATTTCAGAGGAAAGGCTATAGCTGTTTTCCAGATGCTTAAATTACTCACTTCATCACCGTACTTAGCGTGCATTGGGATATCTTGAACCACAGCACGACAGGTTGCCAGACGAAATAACATATCGCTTTCAAAAAAATACCTGTTCTCGATTTTATCAAGCGAAATATATATGAGTACTTTACTATTTAAAGCTGTGAAACCATTTGTTGGATCAGTAATACTCCAATATCCTCTAACACCTTTATTAATCATCGAAAGTATACTGTTTCCAAACAGTCTGATGCTGGGCATTGATTTTAGTTCAGATAAATAGAAAAACCTGTTACCTTTAGTATAATCTGCTTTGTTTTCTTGAATTGGTTTGATTAATTTAGGAATGTTGGTTGTATCCATTTGATCGTCACCATCAATTTTTATTATAATATCCGCACCAAGGTCATGGGCACTTCTATAACCGTTTTTTGTTGCTCCTCCCACTCCCATGTTCACTTTGTTATAAACAATTTTTACTCTACTGTCAGAGCATTCCTTTTCAACAAATTTACCAGTTTCTTCTGGACACTTATCATCAATTACTATGATAAAATCAATGTATTCAGGAAGCTTATCTATAACTTTAAGAATATGTTTTTTTACTTTATAGCAGGGAATAACAACTGCGATGGTTTTATTGAAGGACATTTTGGTTGCCATTTGTATTAATGGTTACTATTATCTTTACTTTCTTTTACTACTTGATGAGTATTTAATTTAGCTTGTCGGTGCTAGTGTTTAATCTGTGTTGTTTCGATTGCTAAACTAGCAATAAACCCATAACTCTCCTGAAAATAGTATTTATTTAAACTCCTTCCAAATTAACCCAACAACTAATCCTTTTTGCCCCAAAAACGTTGTACCTTTAGAAAACAAAAAATCAAATTAATAATCTTTAAACAAGAAGAATTATGGCATTTAGTTTACCAAAACTTCCATATGCAAAGAATGCATTGGAACCAGTAATAAGTGAAAAAACAATCGAGTTCCACTACGGAAAACACCACCAGGCTTATGTGAATAACGTAAATAACCTGATTGAAGGAACTGAGTTTGAAAACGCAAGTCTGGAAGACATTATTAAAAAGGCCGAAGGTGGTATTTTTAATAACGGAGCTCAGGTGTGGAACCACACGTTCTATTTTATGCAATTCAGTCCTGATGGTTGTAAAGAACCAAAAGATGAATTAAAAGCAGCTATCGATGCTAAATTCGGTTCGTTCGATGCTTTTAAAGAGGCGTTCTTGAAAGCAGCTGCCACTTTGTTTGGCTCGGGCTGGGCATGGTTGGTAGTTGATGAAAAAGGGGAGTTGGAAATCGTTCAGACAAGTAATGCCGGAAACCCATTGCGCGATGGTAAAAAACCATTGCTAACCTGCGATGTTTGGGAGCATGCATATTACCTGGATAAGCAAAATGCACGTCCTGCTTATGTTGCCGATTTTTGGAACATTGTAGACTGGAAAGTTGTTTCAGAACGTTTTGCTTAACAGTAGAAAATGAGTGCCGAAAAAGTTTTGGCGGCCATGCAGGCTGCCGGAAAACCAATGAAGGCCGGAGAAATTGCCGAAGCTTCCGGATTGGACAAGAAAGAAGTAGATAAAGCAATGAAAGTGCTGAAGGCCGAAGAGAAAATTGTGTCACCAAAGCGATGCTTTTGGGAGCCAAAATAGTTTTTACAAATGAGGGCCTCACTCCGAGTGAGACCCTCATTATCATCTAAATCGTTTCAACTAAAAACTATTTTTTCCAGAGACTTTCCATCTCCTCTAAAGTTTTTCCTTTTGTTTCGGGCACCATCTTCCATACAAAGAAGAATGACAGTAAACTCATTAATCCATAGAATCCATAAGTTACAGCGCCGCTAAATTCCATCATGGCCGGGTAGGTTGATGAAATGAAGTAGTTAGCTGCCCACTGCGCAACAACGGCAATTGCAACTGCACGACCACGAATTTTATTCGGGAAGATTTCAGAGATCAGAACCCAGCAAATCGGTCCCCACGACATCATAAATGAAGCCGTATAAACAATAATGAATACCAGTGTGCTGGTTCCAATTATTTCAAAAAAGGCTAAGCCTGCAATGGCAAACATTCCAACTGCCATACCGATTGAGCCAACCATTAACAGCGGTTTACGTCCCCATTTGTCAACCGTTAATATGGCTACAACGGTAAAAATAACGTTCACCAATCCCATTACAATGGTTTGCAACATCGATGCGTCTTTGGCTGCTCCCATACTTTCGAAAATGCGTGGTGCATAATATAACGCCACATTAATTCCAACAAATTGCTGAAATACAGAAAGCAGAATACCAATAATAATCACCAGTTTTCCGTACGACCATAATTTGCCTGAATGACTTTCAACTGTGGCTTTAATATCGTTAAGAATTTCTTTTGCCCTGCTTTTTCCATTAATTTTTTCAAGAATAACAAGGGCTTCGCTATCTTTTTGTTTCAAGGTAAGGTAGCGTGGTGTTTCTGGAACAAAAAACAATAAAATGCCAAATAATCCGGCAGGGATCGATTCTGACAAGAACATTCTTCTCCAACCGATTTCGTTGATCCATTCCAAACTTTGACCATTCGCAATTCCCCAGTTAACAAAGTACACCACCAACATTCCGAAGATGATAGCAAACTGATTTATCGAAACTAACCGTCCGCGAATATGTTCCGGGGCAATTTCACCAATGTACATCGGAACGATAGCCGATGCCATACCAACGCCAATTCCACCAATTATGCGGTAAACATTAAACATGTATAACAATCCCATGGTGGCCTGGCCTTTTTCGAAGAATAGAAATTCGGGATATCCCGAACCCAGCGCTGAAATAAAGAAAAGCAGCGCAGCGATCATCAGCGATTTTCTACGGCCAATTTTTAAGGCAAAAATACCCGATATTCCTCCACCAATAATACAGCCAATTAAGGCACTTGAAATGGTTAAGCCATGAATTAAAGTACTTAGTCCCTGGCTGTCGATAAGAAAAGCCTGCACCGATTTTTCGGCACCGGAAATTACTGCAGTATCGTAACCAAAAAGCAGGCCTCCGAGGGTTGCCACAATGGTTATCGAAAAAATATAAAAGCTATTGTTCTTCATAAGTGGTTTTTCATTGGTTTATAAATAGGAAATAGTCCCGTTTCAAATATAATGAATCGGGACTATTGTAAGAGACTGTTTTGAATTTATTCATTAATTCTATTATTCGTCTTTTTCGCATATCCGGCAGTAAAATTTCCTTAAATAGCTATGGCTATTCGTGTCAATTTTACTTTGTATATGCAAAAAATCCTTCATAATATTTCTTAAAAATAAAATCAAAACAGTCTCTAAGTTTTATTGAAAAACAGTGATTATAAGTACCAGTTGATCAATTGTTCGATCATCTCTTGCTTTCCGCTGATCTGAGCAGGCTCGCCAACTTCTTTTGCAATAGCGTACATATCTTCAATGGTTAATTTACCGCTTTCAAATTCGGCACCTTTACCTTCGTCGAACGAAGCATAACGTGCAGCACGCATAGCGCAATATTGCGAGTCGTTCAGAATTTTATCTGCAATTACAAGGGCACGTGCAAAAACGTCCATACCACCAATGTGTGAGATGAAAATATCTTCCAAATCGGTTGAGTTACGACGTGTTTTAGCATCGAAGTTAATACCACCATATGTAAAACCTCCTGCAGGAAGAATCTCCAACATTGCTTCAGTAACTTCGTAAATGTTGGTTGGGAATTCGTCAGTATCCCATCCGTTTTGGTAGTCACCTTTGTTGGCATCAATAGATCCAAGTAGACCTGCATCAGTCGACATTCTCAGGTCGTGAGCAAAAGTATGACCTGCAAGTGTAGCGTGGTTTACTTCAATATTCAATGTAAAATCTTTTTCCAAACCATTCGCTCTAAGGAAACCGATAACAGTTTGCGCATCATAATCGTACTGGTGTTTTGTTGGCTCCATTGGTTTTGGTTCGATAAAGAAAGAACCGGTAAAACCTTGTTTGCGACCGTAATCGCGTGCCATACGAAGGAATTCTCCCAGGTGATCCAATTCGCGTTTTGTATCGGTGTTGTGCAGGCTCATATAACCTTCGCGTCCTCCCCAGAAAGTGTATCCGGTTCCGCCCAGTGCAATTGTTGCATCGATAGCATTTTTTACCTGAACAGCTGCATTGGCAACTACGTTAAAATCAGGGTTGGTTGATGCACCGTTCATGTAACGTGGATCGCTGAAAACGTTGGCTGTTCCCCAAAGCAGTTTCACGCCTGAGGCAGCTTGTTTTTCTTTGGCGTATTCCACCATTTTGGCCAGTTTCTTTTCAATTTCGAAAACTGATCCACCGCCAACAACGTCAACATCGTGGAAACAGTAGAAAGGAGCACCTAATTTTGTGATGAATTCGAAAGCTGCATCCATTTTTTCTTTCGCCGCATCAATCGGGTCGGCAGCACCGTGCCATGGGAAAATTTGCGTTCCTGCTCCAAACGGATCGTCACCGGTTGCACAGAAAGTATGCCAGTAAGCCACTGCAAAACGCAGGTGTTCTTTCATTGTTTTTCCGGCAACAACTCTGTTCTCGTCGTACCATTTAAACGCCATTGGATTTTTTGAATCAGGACCTTCGAATTTAATTTGATCGATTCCTTTAAAATACTCTTTGTTTCCTTTTAAAACTTCCATTTTAGTAATTTTATGAATTGTTATTTTATCTGTATTTATCTCTCTTTTTAGCTTGAGTTACGTGCTATTTTATTGCTTTTTCTAGTTCCGATTTCCAGCTTTCGTAAGCTTCCTGGTAGGCCGCAATTTTTTGTGTGTCAGGCTCAATTACATCCAGCTTTTTAAGATTCGAGAAAGCTTCGTTAAACGATTTATAATAACCCGATCCAACACCGGCACCGCGCGCAGCACCAACCGATCCGTCGGTATTGTACAGCTCAATAGTTGCACCCGAAATTCCGGCCAGTGTTTCTCTGAAAATAGGGCTGAGGAACATGTTTGCTTTACCGGCTTTAATTACCGATGCATCGATGCCAATATTTTTCATGATATTCATTCCATATTTAAACGAGAAAACAATTCCTTCCTGTGCGGCACGCAACAAATGTCCTTTTCCGTGAATGTTAAAGTTGATACCCGAGAAAAGTGAACCGATATTTTTGTTCTGAAGAACACGCTCGGCGCCGTTTCCGAAGGGTAGGATAGAGATGCCATCAGATCCGATTGCCACTTTCGAAGCGAGGTCATTCATTGCCTCATACGAAAGATCTTCGGCTACCATTCGTTTCAACCATGCATTTAAAATTCCTGTTCCGTTAATACACAACAGAACACCCAATCGTGGATCTTCCGGAGTATGATTAACGTGCGCAAAAGTGTTTACACGCGATTGCGGATCGTATTTAATTTCGTTGCTTACACCGTAAACCACTCCCGAAGTTCCGGCAGTAGTTGCAATTTCTCCCGGATTCAACACATTTAACGACAAGGCGTTGTTGGGCTGGTCGCCGGCACGGTAACTCACTTTTGTTTTTGTTGACAGACCCAATTCCACAGCCGTTTTGGCGCTTACCTGTCCCGACGGAGCAAATGTTGGTACAATCTCAGGAATGATATCGGATGAAAAACCGTAGTTGTCGAACAACATTTTAGCCAGGTCGTTTTCCTTGAAATTCCACATAATGCCTTCAGAAAGACCGCTGATTGTTGTTTGTGCTTCGCCGGTAAGTTTCATGGCAATGTAATCGCCCGGAAGCATAATTTTATCCACCTTCGCAAATGTTTCCGGCTCGTTTTCCTTTACCCATTTTAGTTTCGATGCGGTAAAGTTACCCGGCGAGTTCAACAGGTTGGTTAAACAACGCTGGCCGCCAATTTCGTCGAAAGCCTTGTCGCCATAAACAGCAGCGCGGCTGTCGCACCAAATAATCGACGGGCGCAGAACTTCCTGATTTTTATCCACCATTACCAAACCATGCATTTGGTACGAAATACCGATCGACTCGATACTTTCTTTATCAACATTCGAAGTCAAAAGAACTTCGGCAAGCGCTAATTTCAGGTTTTCCCACCAAAGCTCAGGCGCCTGTTCTGCCCATCCTGCTTTGTGAGCGGTGATTTTCATTTCCTGTTTTGGGTAAAACGATGAAGCCACTACGTTTCCGCTGTTGGCTTCTACCAAAGAAACCTTAACTGAAGAGCTTCCGATGTCGAGTCCTAATAAGTGCATGATTATAAGTGATTTTATTTATTTAGTTTTTAATCTGTTCTGTTCTGATATGGTTGCAAAAATAAATGTATTTTGTATTATCTCAAACTCTAAAAAAAGTGTTATAAAACATGTTTATAGCGACGACCGGAGTTTTAAAGTGGTTGGAACCTCAACATTTATAGGCTTTCCTTTCAAAATAAACTCGGCTGCTTTTTGCCCCATCAGCATAAAATCGGTTGATATTACTGTTATGCCTTCCTTAACGTATTTTTTCATCGGGGTCTCGTTATACGATATCACGCCGACTTCCCGTCCGGGCTCAAATCCTTTTTCTGCACACTGATCAAGAAAACTTGCCAGCGTGCGGTCGCTCACCAGAAAATAGAGGTCGCCTTCCTGCAAATCAAATTCATCGAAGGTGGTTATTACCCGGTGGTTCAAATTATATTTTTTACCTAAGCGTTCAAAATTATCCACAACCTCGCGCGGGTGATAGGTAAATTCAGGATAAAACAGTGTAAAACGTTTGTATTTCGAAATGGCGCTTATATTTTCGTCGAGGCAATTGTAAACAGCTTCTCCAAAATTCTGATAAACGCTCGATTTCCCTTCTGCGTTAATTTTCCAGTCGATAATAAGTAGTTGTTCTTCCGGAATCTTATCAATAATCTTTTTCACCTTATTATGGTCGAAATTCATTACGATATATTTGGTGTAGCGCCCTACGCTTTCGGTAATAATCTTATCAAAAAGGTCGATGTTGTAGTGGTGAAAATGAAGATCGACACTTATGTTTTTCGGCAAGTGATTCAGAATAGAATGATAAAGCACTTCTTTGTAGGCCTTAAACGTGTCGAGGAACAAAAATATCTTGGTAATTTTTCGGGTAACAAAATAACCGCGGTTAGGAACCGATTCAACCACACCACGTTTTTTTAGCTCAGCATAAGCTTTAAAAACCGTATCTCTCGATAGTTTGCAATCCTTCATAATCTGATTTACCGAAGGAAGCATATCGCCTTCTTTTAACTCATTTCGGCTGATGGAATCGAGGATGGCGTCAACTAATTGCTGGAATTTCAGAACGTTAGAGTTCTTCTCGATGGTGAATTTTATGTTCATAGTTTGGTTAAATTTCAGAACCCTATTCTGTTCTGTTCCACAAATCTAGTAATAATAATTGTAATTACCCTATTGAATTTGAAGTGCTTACTAAAATCGCTATTCTTTATTTAACATTAATTAAAGTTATCGGGTGCAATAGTTGCCCGCAAATTACGTTTTTGAACAAAAGGGTAGAGTGAGGTTATTTTTTCTAGTGGTTAAGTTTGGTCAGCAATTCTTTTTTAGCCTCAGGTTCTATCCTTTTTTCTTTTAATTTTACTTCAGTAAGAAACTGAAAAATCATGATCAAAGAACTTATAACCCGTAATCGCAGTTATCGCCGGTTTGATGAGGCGGTAAAAATTTCTTCAGAACAAATTACCAAGTGGATAGATTTAGCACGGCTTTCGGCCAGTGGACGAAATGCGCAGCCTTTAAAATACGCCATTGTTACCCAACCCGAAAGGTGTGTAAAGATATTTCCGTTGTTGGGATGGGCCGGGTATTTATCGAACTGGAAGGGGCCGGCTGAAGGTGAACGACCGGTAGCCTATGTTGCAGTTATTAAAGACCATAATATTGCCGACAATCATTATTGCGACGACGGAATTGCCATGCAAAGTATTTTGCTGGGCGCTGCCGAAGATGGTTTTGGCGGTTGTATGATAGGTTCGGTAAATAAAGCCAAAGTTGCCAAATTGCTGGGATTGGACGAGAAGCTGGAGTTACTATATATAATTGCGTTGGGAAAACCGGCGGAAGAAGTAGTAATTGATGAGGCCAAAGATGGTAACATAAAATACTGGCGCGATGAAAATGGCGTGCATCATGTGCCGAAACGACCGCTTGACGAGGTTGTTATTTTAAAAGATTAAAGCATAAAAAAAGGATGGCACTGCCATCCTTTTCAGTTTAACTCCTAAAAATTACCCCCTTATAAAAAGTGCCTTAATTATATGTTGAGCCATTTTTGGATTCTCTTTTAATCTCCTGGTCGAATAGTTAAACCATTTTTCGCCAAACGGAACATACACACGCATTTTGTGTCCGTTGTCAACGATCATCTGGCGCAGATCGGGTGTTACTCCGTACAGCATCTGGAATTCGAACATGTTTTCCGGGATGTTCATTTCCTTAATCATTTTCATCGATTCCTCAACCAGAAATTTATCGTGAGTGGCAATTCCCACGTACATTTTATTGTCGAACATGTATTTCAAATCCCTCAGGAAATGCTGGCGAACCTCGTCGTACTCTTTAAAAGCAATGTTTTCGGGTTCAACGTAAATACCTTTACACAGTCTGAAACTGATAGGGTAGTTGGCGCTGTTCAGGTCGTTCAGCGATACCAAATCGCTTTCGGTTCTGCGTAAATAAGCCTGAAGTACCAAACCAACATGTTTTGGAAATTCTTTTCTCAAACGGCGAAAGATATCCAACTCCATATCAACACACTGCGAGTCTTCCATGTCAATACGAATGAAAGAATCTTTCCCGGCTGCAAACTGAACAACTTCGCGAAGCAGGTTATAGCACACCTCTTTATCAAGAAGCATCCCGAACATGGTTGGTTTTATCGAGAAATTACCTTGTACATTCTCCGAGGTAAACCGCTCGATCACCTCAGTATATTCGTCACGGTTTCTTTGTGCCTCGTCAAGTGTGGTAATAAATTCACCTAAAATATCAACCGTAACTTCAATCCCTTTTTCATTCAGTAGTTTCGAGGCAAGCAAACCTTCTTCCATCGATTCGCCTGCAATGTACCTTTTCGAGAAAACCCAAACCAGTTTTTTGGGCATGAAAGGCAACATGTTTGCTATTAACTTATTCAACATTTTATTTTTTAGGTAAATACTATTTTTCGCAGCATAAAAATACTATGCGCGACTCCCCTCGTGCAATGATGTTTATCATTGGCAAAGCATGATTTTATGCAGCTTTTATGTAGAACTTGTTGATTATTAATAACATGAAAAAATTGTTAATTAGAGTAGGGCATTTCCGCTAAAAAAGTATCTTTGTCGGGATTTAAAAAGTTGAACCTAAAAGTTTATTGAAAATAGCGGTTGCCCGAAGCGCAACTTGTTTTGAATAAATTGATGAAGTAAAAAATAAAAAAAGATGAAAGGAACATCGTTAGTAGTTAGTGTAGTGCTTTTTGTTGCAGTTGCAGTTTTGTACGTTTTGCATTTTACAAGTGGCGGAGCCAGTGAAGGAACACCAATTAAAGCCGCAGCCGGAACCGGTGGCGATCTGAAAATCGCTTATATTAAAGCCGATTCGGTGCTTTTAAATTACACCTTGTCGCAAGATTTGCACGATGAGTTTACAAAACAACAGGAAGCTTATACAACTGAATACGGAACTAAACGTCAGTCGTTTGAAAAGGAAGCTGCTGCTTTCCAGGAAAAACTTCAGCGTGGAGGCTTTTTAACTGAAGAACGTGCCGTACAAGAGCGCGATCGTTTATTGGGTAAAGAGCAGGAAATTCAGAAACTGGATCAGGAATTGTCGACTAAGCTGGCTAAAATTCAGCAAGAGAACAACAATCAAATTCTGGACAATATGATGGATTACCTGGATCGTTACAACGAAAAAGCCGGTTACGATTACATTTTAAATGGCGCAAACGTTTTGGTTGGCCCTGAAATGAATAATATCACAGCCGACGTTTTAAAGGCGTTGAACGAAGAATACGATGCCGAAAAAGCAGAATAAATTAGCACAAGCATAAATGGAAATCCGGGTTAGCGCCCGGATTTTTTTTGCTTTTTATTTTAGCTTTGTCTTATGTTCGCCGATAAGTACCTGGAAAAAAATCAGCACCAAATCCTCATTAACGAGTTGCCGGAATCAGCACCGGGAATAATCGTTGTAATTCCGTGTTTACGGGAACAGGAATTATCGAAAACCTTGAATTCGTTGAATCAGTGCGATTTGCCGGATTGTATGGTAGAAGTTATTCTGTTGATTAATCAATCGGAAGTGGCCGACGAAGAAACGATCCGTTTAAACGCTCAAACAAAAGCTGAGGCCGACAAATGGATAGCAGCGAACCCAAAAAGCGGTATTCGTTTTTATGCAGTTGGCCCAATAAACCTGAAGAAGAAGTGGGCAGGAGCCGGTTTAGCGCGCAAAAAGGGAATGGATGAAGCCATCAGAAGATTCAACATTAGCAATAACAAGGACGGAATTCTGGTGTCGTTGGATGCCGATACGCTGGTAGCAAAAAACTACCTGGTTGAAATTGAGAAGCATTTCAAAGAACATCCGAAACAGGTTGGAGCAACACTGGCTTTTGAGCATCAAAAACAACAGTTGAATGAAAAGCACCGCGAAGGGATTGAGTTGTACGAACTGTACCTCGATTATTACAAACGGGCACTTCATTATTCGGGTTATCCGTATTCGTTGTTTACGATTGGCTCTGCCTTTGCCGTAAAAGCGGAAGCCTACGTTAAACGGGGCGGTATGAATCGGCGACAGGCAGGCGAAGATTTTTATTTTCTGCAAAACCTGGTGCAAATTGGTCGGGTTGGCGAAATAACAAGCACGAAGGTTTATCCATCGGCACGTTTGTCGAATCGGGTGCCTTTTGGTACCGGCCCCATTTTGCAAAAATGGATGAAAGGCGAGGAGGACCTCTCACTGACCTACAACTTCGAAGCGTTTCAAAATCTGCAGCAGTTTTTTGCGCAGAAAGATCGTCTGTTTAAAATTCAACAAAACGATTATTTGGAGTTGGTCGACACATTAAATAAACCTGTAAAAGAATTTTTGGAGCTGGATAAATTTGAACTTGAGTTGGAGGATTTAAATAGCAATTGTTCGCGTGTAGAAACTTTTAAGGTGCGTTTCTTTCAAAAGTTCAATGCCTTTAAAATCCTGAAGTTTCTGAATTTTGCCCACGAGAAATTTTATCAGAAAGCGGATTTGCAACAGCAGGTTAATTTATTAAACCAAGAGCAGCCGGAATAAAGTTTTTGCATTGGGGAAACAACTTCTCTCATACAATTTGAAATTGCGCTTCCTTCCATGTTAGTATGTTGAAATTCAGTTTTGTGGTGTTGGGGTATTCTTGGTGGAAACCTTTGGATTGATAATATGGAATGATTCCATTCCGAAAAATTAGCAGTAGTAAAATTAACAAAATGAAGATTAATTGAATATTAATATGTGGATAGGTAGTAACCTGTTGATTAATAGTTGTTTTAGGGTACTTACTGTAAAACATGTCAAGAAAATGTTTTTTGAACTTTGATTTTATACCAAACTTTGTACTTTTGCTGAAAACGATAATGTTTAACTTTAAAATTCATTGTTATGGCATACAAAATTTCAGATGAATGTATCGCATGCGGTACTTGTATCGATGAGTGCCCAGTTGACGCTATTGCAGAAGGTGATATCTATACCATCGATGCAGAGCTTTGCACAGACTGTGGTTCATGCGCAGAAGTTTGTCCAGTTGAGGCAATTGCTATTGAAGAATAGTCCGCTCAGCATAAAGACATTGAAGCTCGCGCATGCGGGCTTTTTTTATGCCCTTTTGGTTCCTCAAACCGCTTTAAAACCCATTCAACTCCATAAAAACAGTTGGCAAAATCAATAAGAAGCCAATAATAATCAGCATTAAAGTAAACTTAGCAGCCCACTTAAACCACTTTTCGTAAGGAATACGTGCCACTCCCAACACTCCAATTAATACGCCACTTGTAGGAGTGATCATGTTGGTAAAACCATCGCCAAGCTGGAATATTACAACAGTAGTCTGGCGCGAAATTCCAATCAAATCAGAAATCTGCGACATAATCGGAATCGTTAGTGCCGCCTGTCCCGATCCGGATGGGATAAATACATTCAGCATGGTTTGTATCAGGTACATGATTCCCACTGTTCCCACTTCTCCGAAGTTTTGCATCGAGTTGGAAACATAAAAAAGTATGGTATCGATAATTTGTCCGTCTTCAAGAATAACCACTATTCCACGCGCTAATCCAACGATCATAGCTGCCGGCAGAATGTCTTTGGCGCCATCTAAAAACAGTTTGGTAATTGTGTTGGGTGATTTGTTGGCCGCCATGCCAGCAAAAACTCCCATGGCAAAGAAAATAGTTGCTATCTCTTTTATGTACCAACCGTGCCCCATTACGCCAATTACCAGAAAAACAATGGTAAAAGTAAGCAGTGTTAAAATAAAGTATTGCACCGATTTCCGCAGCGTTAAAGCCCCCATAACAATAAAAAGTACTGTGGCCACCGGAATTGCCGGAATAGAAAATACATTGTTCCCGATGGTAATTGAACTTTGCGGGATAGTGATTGAAAAAACGATAAGTGCAACAGAAATAATGGAAAGTGCGAACCACGCAGCAGTTGGTTTTATCTTTTCAATTTTTACGGCTGCGGTTTCGTTACGCGACCGCCAGTAAGCATCATCTTCGTATACAACCGATTTTGTTGGGGCCTTTTTTATTTTGGCGGCATAACGCAGAATAAACGCAAAGCCGAAAAAGTTGATCACTACCCACATCAAAATTCGGTATTCCAAACCAGAGAACAGCGGAATATGTGACAGTCCCTGCGCTACGCCAACCGTAAACGGATTTAAAAAAGCACCGGCAAAACCCATTGCAGCAGCAATAAAACACAACGAAACACCAACAATCGAGTCGTAGCCCATCGAAATGGCCAGCGGAACAAAAATGATGGTAAAAGCAATGGTTTCTTCGCTCATGCCAAAAATGGCTCCAAACAAGCTGAAGATGGTCATGATAGAAACGAGTACAATATTATGCACCCCAACAAAAGCAAGCACTTTCGATCGTTCCAATCGTTTTAACCGTTTCAGAAAAGTGTAAATACCAATGTCGATTGCTTTGCTGTCGTTAAGAATCCAGAACGAACCGCCAATCAATAAAATAAGTGCAATGATATTCGAGGTGCTCAAAAAACCATCGAAAAAGGAAGAGAAAACCTGCCACGTTTGCAGCTGGCTGTCGGTTTTATGAAACGATCCGGTTTCGATTACACTGCGTTCAACACCATTAACAACAACACTTTCGCGCTCGAATTCGCCACCCGGAATAATCCAGGTTAACAAAGCACAAAAAACAATCAGAAAAAATATGATAACGTAGGTATGCGGAACTTTCTTTAACATGCCTGAAAGATATAAAAACCTAAGATAACAATTCAAATGAGATGAGTGGAAAGGGAAAACTGCCTGAGGGGGAAGTTGCATTTTGCTTTCTACCAGTATTTTATGATAAACATTATGAAAAGTTCTTTCTATATGATTGATTTTTCTTAAATTGTTAGAAGTAAATTTAAATCACACACTTATAAATAATGCGAAAATATCTGATTCTATTCCTCGTGTCGTTAACAGCATTCAGCAGTTATGGTCAAACGGCTGCAAACGACAGTACTTCCGTTGCTCAGGCTAAAGAAGATAAGAACTTTAACTTCAACCTGATGCCGTATATGAGCTATAACCGCAACCTCGATTTTATGTATGGTGTTCTTCCGCTGGCTATGTATCGCCTGAACCCGAACGATACCATTTCTCCAAAATCCTTGTCGGGAGTTACCGCTGTGTTTACCACCAACGGATCGAAATTTGTCGGTTTTTTTAACCGCTGGCACCTGGCACAGGACAATTGGCGCATTCAATTTTATGGTGCTACCGGAAATCATATCTCGCAGTTTTATTACGATTATGATGTTACCCCCGGTTTTTACGATTACAAAACAAAAACAAGATTGGTAAGTGTAGGTGTTCAGCGCAAAGTTTTGCCGGCACTTTATGGGGGAATAAGCTACACATATGCACATCATTATACCAAATACGAAGATGGAGTATTGGAGGACGCAACCACCGACACGCATTCGGTTCAGTACATTGCTTTGTGGGATACCCGAAACGAGGTTTATTATCCCACCGAGGGAAATCAGATTCGCCTGAAGTGGAATTCTTTTCCGCAGTGGTTGGGTAACGATATTGAGGCCAATAAAATTATTACCGAGTATAACCAGTATTTTCCGGTTCACGACAACCGTGATGTAATTGCCGCACGTTTTTCGGGAACTTTTGGTATTGGCGATATTCTTTTCGAGCAACAGGTTACTATTGGTGGAAACGACATTCGTGGTTATTCTGAAGCCAAATACCGTGGCGATGGATTAATGGCTGTGCAGGGCGAATACCGTTACAATTTTGCCAAGCGGATGGGATTGGTTGGTTTTGCCGGCGTGGCTACAATTTATGGCTCGCAGAACCCCGATTTTGACTGGGATTTTTACCCCGGTGTAGGTGTGGGGTATCGTTACCAGGCGTTTAAAGCCGCAAAGTTTAATATTGGTCTTGATGCTGCAGTGGGAAAAGACGATTGGGGAGTTTATTTCCGGATTGGTGAAGCCTTTTAAACTAAACTAACATGAGTACTCCAAAACAACTTGTTGAAAGATGGGTGGAGAAATTCAACCGGGCAGACATCGCCAGTTTGGCAGAAATGTATTGCGATGATGCCATTAATCATCAGGTAGCAAACGAACCTGTTGTTGGAAGAGAAGCCATCCGCGAAATGTTTCGGAGCGAATTTGCACAAGCCGAAATGACATGTATTGTAGAGAATATTTTTGAAGACGGAAACTGGGGAATTCTGGAGTGGAAAGATCCGCTGGGCTTACGAGGCTGTGGTTTCTTCCAATTTGCCGGCGATAAAATTAAGTTTCAACGCGGCTACTGGGACAAACTCAGCTTTTTAAAACAACACAATCTGCCCATCGAATAATAAAGATACAATGACCTAAACAGTGCCTTTTGGGGCAAACTTTTGCCTCACAATGAATTACTCTTTCAAAAGAATCTAAACCTGATACTTCAGAAAAATTAAACCAGAAAATTTGGTTGTTGTTATTTATAAAATAGCATAACTTTAATACATTAATTAGAATTTCAGCAAGAACTACCTGCACAGAATGGGAACAAAAGAAGAAAAACATAAAACAGGAAAGTGGAAGCGGATTAGTTTGATCGTGCTACTCAGTTTAATTGTAATCGTGGTTGTAGCATTGGCGCTGGCTCCGGGTTTCATCAAAAATTACATCAATAAAAACAGTGTTGAGCTTTCGGGCCGTACCATCACCATCGAGAAGATAAAGTACAATTATTTTACTTCAACTTTGCAGGTGTACAACATGGCCATGTACGAGCAAAACAATACCGATATTTTTGTTGGTTTCGACACGCTTTTCCTCAATATGAAACCGTTGCGTTTTCTGAAACACGAAATAAATGTGCAGCAATTTCAATTGGTGAATCCTTATTCGCAGGTTATTCAAACCGATACGCTGTTTAATTTTACCGACCTGATTGAGTTTTTCGCCACCGATGAAGTAGTGATTGAAGAAGATACCACGGCAACAGAACCGTACCGCCTGGACCTGAATTTGCTGGAGATAAAGAACGGACGCGTAAAATACACCGATACTGAGCTGGAAAACACCATAGAAATGCAGGACATTAGTTTCCTTATTCCGCAGATTTATTGGGGAGGTGAAGAAAGTTCGGCCGATCTGGCGTTTAGTGTTGGTCATGGAGGTAGCATTAGCACCACATTTGATTATAACTCGAAAACGGGTGAGCTTACCGGTGAAGTCGACCTTAACAAACTGGCGATGAACATTGCCTTGCCCTACATGCAGGAGTACATGGATTTTAAAGCAATGACAGGAACACTGGATGCAAAAGTGAATTTCAGTGGAAATAGTGATAAGCCGAGCGATCTCTTGCTGAGTGGAACTGCGCAGGTGGATAGTTTAATGTTTACCGATCCATCGGGCAGAGAGGTTTTAGGAGTGGCGAAAGCGATAATGGAACTTACTAGTTCGAAGCCTTTGTTATTCCAGGCCGAGGTTGGAAAGATAGAAATTACAGAGCCCTACGTATATTTCGCTTTGATCGACTCTTTGTCGAACTTCGAAAAAATGATGGTGCCGCCTGAGAAAGAAACGGTTGCTGACACCACTGAGAGTGAAAAAACAGAACCATACGATATTCTGATCGATAAATTTGTGATCGATAACGGACTCATCGATTTTAGCGATCAGCGTTTGCAGGAGATCTTTAACTACGAACTTTCGCAGGTGGATGTCGATATGGATTCGCTCTCGTTGAACAGCAACTGGCTGGAAATTAATTCGAGCATGAAACTGAATAAACGGGGTAACCTGGAAGCCGAACTGGGCTGGAATCCGTACGATCCATTTCAGCACATTGAGCTGAATTATGTGTTGTCCGATTTCCAGTTGCCCGATATAAATATTTATTCGAAACACTACGCCGGGCTGCCTATTTTGTTTGGCGACATGTATTACCGCAACCAAACGTCCATCATTAATAAACAGCTGAACAGCGAGAATGAGCTAGTGATTCGTAATGTTGAAATGGGGCGTAAATCGGGAGGTTTGTACGATGTGCCCATAAAACTGGCTTTGTTTATTCTGAAAGACAAAAATGGTGATGTGAACCTGGATATTCCGGTAACCGGCGATCTGTCGGATCCGAAAACGGATGTGGGAAAAATTGTGTGGAACACCTTCAAAGGATTTATGGGAAAAATTGTATCCTCACCTTTCCGTGCGTTGGGTAATTTGTTGGGCGCCGATCCAAAAGAGCTGGAAGAAATTACCTTGGTGTACAGCGATACCACGTTAACGCGCAAACAAATCCGGTCGCTCGATCTGTTACTGGAATTGGAGCAACAGAAACCCGAATTGCTGATTGAAATGCAGTACCTGAACGACCGGAAACTGGAACGTTTTGATGTCGCTTCGCAAATTGTACAAAATAATTACACCGAGAAAACGGACAAGGATCCCATTAGAAATCGTAAAGATTATCAGGAGTATTTAAAAAATGAAACGCAGCTCGATTCTTTGGTGGTGCAGGATTACGAACGTTTACTGGCACCTCAAACCGAAGTCGACAGTGTAATCGTGGCACGCGAAAACAATCGCCTGGAAATGGTGCAGAATTATTTAAAAGAGCAAAACGATTCAACTACGATTCGTGTGCTGGAATACAAAGATGAAGAAGTGTTGAATATCGGCAGCCGGCCACTATTTAAGATCTCTTACAAACTGGCCGAAGACGAAGTCGCGGTGGAAGATTCAGAAGCCAATCAGTAGATCGATTATTTGTTTAATCACATAAATCAAGGGTCGTTCCGAACTTCGGAACGACCCTTTTTTATTAAAGGCAATTGAAAATTTATAGCAGAATATGCTTTAAAATTCATTGACTCACCCTGATTGTGCCTTCGACACAATCGTCCCACTCTTCGCAAAGAGAGGTAGTTAGGGAGAGTTCTTCGAATATTGTTTCACTTGCATTTCTGTTGATGACTCCCGGGAATCATTACTGATTCATTATAGCTGCTTAAATCTTCTTTCCGATATAAAACACGTAGCCATAAAAATCCTTGTACTTGTTGTACAGTTTCTCTTCGTGCCTTTGGTTGGCAACAAAACGCTCAGCGGCTTTATTGCCGGCGTGTTCTTTCAGATATGTTTCCTGAACCCTGGCATGCAAGGCATAAAAATGCTCGAGCCAGCAATTGTCGGGCAAAATAAATGATGCCACTGGTACATAACCGGCTTGCTGCATTTGTGCTACTTTATTCGGAATAGTGTCGATGCCGGGATAAGCGTCCATCCAGAAATCATGGATCTCCTGTGGGCGCTCTTCAGTAAACCACGATGCTTCGCTCACTGCAACGTATCCTCCCGGTTTCAGAAACGCTTTCCACTCGCGCAGGCCGCGTTCAAAACCAATGTTGTAAATGGCGCCTTCCGACCAGATTAAATCCAACTCTTCCGCCTGAAAAGGCAGCTCCATCATCGAGCCAACAATCCCTTTTACGCGCTCTTGCAGGTTGTGCTTCTGCGCATTTTTATTAAACAGGTCGATAAAAGTGGGGAAGAGGTCGAGGCCCTTTATTTGCCCCGGCGTATGTTGCGCTAAAATCATGGTTTGCCCACCGGTACCACAACCAATGTCGGCAATTTTCGACTGTTCATCGAGGCCCTCAATAAAGCTTAGCGCCTTTATGGTTATTTCCAGACTTCCCGGTCCCTGGCGTTCGAGGTGCGAGAAATATTCGCAAATTAAATTTACATCGAATTCGTGTATAGATGAATTTTCGTTACTCATTTTGTACTAATTTTTGCCTAAAACACTGTGCGTATA
Source organism: uncultured Draconibacterium sp. (assembly GCF_913060805.1). Lineage (GTDB taxonomy): Bacteria > Bacteroidota > Bacteroidia > Bacteroidales > Prolixibacteraceae > Draconibacterium. The sequence goes on along the minus strand of NZ_CAJXTC010000013.1, from coordinate 78,667 downwards.
AGTATTTTAAGTTTCAGGCGGTTTGTAATATTATGAAATAAAAATGCCCCCGACAGGAAATAGTCGGAGTTTAACGAATGGATAACCAAAGGTCTGCTGCCAAAGGTTATTTACTTCACGGAATCCAAATTTGTGTATAACATGCAAAAATTTTACAACCACAAAATTAGTTTTTTTTGCAAAAAAGCAAGTGAAGTTCAACATTTTTCAATTTTATACGTTGGATTGAGACTGTTTGAATACGAAGTTTAAAATGACAATGAAAAAAAGTTATATCAGTTTGTTAAGCGGCATTATTGCCCTGTTTTTTGTTTTGAATGTTAACGCCCAGGAGAACCACGATCATGATGATCATGAACACGAGGACCACACCCACGGACATAAAACCGAAATAGGAATCGGCAACTCGGCAGTTTATTTTTTTGGCGAAGATGAGTTTAGTTATGGCCTGCATCTTCACGTGATCAGAAATATCGGTCACTCGAATTTTGGAATGGGACTGGCTTACGAGCGTATTTTCGACGAACACCACCACAATACAATTGGTGTTGTTGGTAGTTATACGCCTGTCGACCGGCTACATTTTGCACTAACACCCGGAATTGCTTTTGAAGGTGAAGACTGGGACGAGAAAAATTTTGCCCTTCATTTTGAAACTGCCTACGATTTTCAGGTGGGTAACATCCACATGGGCCCAATGGTGGAATTGGGATACAATTTCGAGCACGTACATTTAAGTATGGGACTGCATATCGGGTTAGGCCTGTAATGATATAATCCCCAAAACAGGGGATGCAAAATACTTAAAATATTAAATGGGTTGCCGGCAAAATGCTGGCAATCTTTCTTTTATGTTATATGCGAGTGCTGCTTGTCCGGTCTTGTGGCAGAAGCTAATTTCACTACAATAGGGGATTGTGCACCCTAAGGTAGCCCTCTATTTTTGCGAACACTACTTTGATAGAATTCGTGAAAACAATGGGGAAACAATCAATTTTTAGAAATAATCTACTACAGAATATCCTGCTGGGCTTTTCGGTGGTTTTGCTTTTGCAGCAAAATGTTGGGGCGCAATCTGCAGAAAAGGTGGACCTTGCCGGAACGGTTCAAACGGCCGACGGCGAAACACTGCCGGGCGTGAACCTGGTTCTTAATCCGGGCAACACAGGGGTAACCACCGATATCAACGGTAAATTCACTTTCCAAAATATTACAACCGGTACTTATCGTCTGCAGGTGAGTTGCATCGGGTTTCAATCGCAAGATCAGGAAGTGCAGGTAAAAAGCGGGCAGTCGCCATCGTTGGAACTGGTTTTGGAGCCTGAAAATTACATGATCAACGATGTGGTGGTGAGCGGAAAATCGGCCACACGTCGGGTAATCGAGCAGGCCTACCAGGTCTCATCCGTATCTACCAAAGAGTTGTTCAACAGTACCAGCGATGCAAAATCAGTGTTGGACCGAATTCCGGGTGTGCGTATTCAGGAAGAAGGCGGTTTGGGCTCCGACCTGAGTTTTACACTCAACGGTTTTTCGGGCGACCAGGTGAAGTTTTTTATGGACGGAATCCCAATGGACAACGCCGGCTCAATGACATTGGGTGATCTGCCGGTAAATATGATCGACCGCATCGACGTGTACAAAGGTGTGGTGCCGGTTTGGTTGGGCACCGACGCGCTGGGCGGAGCCGTGAATATCGTTACCAATCGTACCAATAATTACCTCGATGCATCGTATGCGTTGGGATCGTTTAACACACATCGTGCGTCGCTGAATGGCGCTTACACCAACGAGGAAACTGGCTTTACTTTCCGCGGCAATTTGTTTTACAATTATTCTGACAACGATTATAAAGTGTGGGCGCGCATTGTGGAAAACAATACGGTGGTGGATACCGCCTGGGTACGTCGTTTTCACGATCGTTACCGCTCGGGATCGCTAAAACTGGAAACCGGATTGGTGGATAAATCATTTGCCGACCAGTTACTTTTTGGAGTTATGCTTTCGGGCAACGATAAACAGGTACAACACGGAGCAACAATGAACACCGTTTACGGCGGTATCGTTCGGAACAGCCGCTCGCTGATGCCAACGCTTCGTTACAATAAAAAAGATTTGTTGACCGAAGGACTGGATGTGAGTTTGTACAGTGCCCTGAACTGGAGTCAGTCGGAAGTGATCGATACACTGCAGGGAGTGCGTTACAACTGGCTGGGTGAGCCGTCGATAATTTATACCTCGAATGGAGAGAGGTCGACCGATGGCGAGTTTTACCGCACCTTCACCACGCTTAATGAAACCGATTTTAGTACCCAGTTAAATGCCGGATATGCACTGAGCACTCGCAGTTCGTTGGCACTGAATTATTCACTCAACTATTTTCACAGAAAAGCACACGATACGGAACATCCCGACGAGCCGGCCAACCGTTTTCCAAAAGACCTGACCAAACAGGTGTTGGGACTGGCTTATAAATTCGATTTGAATAATAGATGGAGTACCACGCTGTTTGGGAAAATGTATCACATTCATGCTGCTACTTCAAAACTGTTCGATTTTGCATTGGAAACCCAGCGTGTTGAGGCGGTGGATAACAAACTGTTCAATTTTGGTTACGGACTGGCAACCAGTTATTTTGTTATTCCGGAATTACAGTTGAAATTCTCGTACGAACATACCGCCCGGATGCCCATGCCTGAAGAGATTTTTGGCGATGGTTTATTTGTGGAGGCTAATCCCGACCTCGGGCCGGAGCAAAGCGATAACATCAACCTGGGAGCAGCTTTTAGCACACAAAAACTGGGGAACCATCATTTGGCGATCGGAAGTAGTTTGATCTACCGCGAGGCAAAAGATCTGATTTATACGGTTGTTACGGTTTCCAGTCCGCAAACGCGCTACGATAACCTCAGCGACACGCGTGTGCTGGGTGTAGAAGGCAATCTGCAATACGCATGGAAGGATGTTCTTCATTTGGGAGCCAACGTAACTTATCAGGATATTACCGATCGTGCAAAGTTGATCTACAACGAATCATACACAGGTTCGGGCTGGCAAACTAATTACCACTATGGTTTCCGATTGCCCAACAAACCGTATTTGTTTGCCAATTTTAATGCGGGAGCAACTGCCAAAAACTGGCTTACTGATGGCTCAATACTCAACCTCAACTACTTTGCAAATTTTGTAGAAAAATACTTCTTAACCTGGACCGAACTTGGTGCCGGCAGCGACAAGTATATCATTCCGCGCCAGATCTCACACGACATCGAACTCAGCTATTCGCTACAGAACGGCAAATACAACATCGCTGCCGAATGCCGCAATTTGTTCGACACAAAACTCTACGACAAATATTATTTACAAAAACCCGGACGCTCGTTCAGCATCAAGCTCCGGTATACGATCTAAAAATTCAATTAAAATTCAGAAATAAAATGAAACAAGGAAAATTTTTACACCTATTAACAATGACTGCTTTACTGGCAGTCGGAACACTATTATTTAGCGCCTGCAGCAACGATGACGATGTGCCTGAAGTGATTACCGAAGATGCAAATTTTGCATTAAGTCTCGCTTACCAGGGCACTGACGGCAACTTTACATACTACACCGTTTTGTTCGAAGATGTAATGAGCGGAAGTCTTTCTGCTGTTGGGCAGGGAATCGATCATTTGGGTTATTATACCTACAACAAGATTGACGACCGTATTTATGCCACTGGAGGTTTTGAGCTCACCGATATTATTGCGCTGGAAAAAAATACTGCTGGCGAACTGGTGGAAACCGGAGGTAATTCGTCGTTTGGCAACAGCCTGCAAGACATTGTGGAAACCGAAGACGGAATGTTGGTAGCCATTGAAATGGCATCGTCGTCGGATGTGATTACGCTGCACCGTATCGACGCCGAAACGATAACAACAGAAAGCACCGTAAATACTGCAGTTTCTGAAATTACAGACCTTAGCGGCGCCGCCTATTCAGGAATGGTACAAAGTGGCGATTTCCTGTTTGTGAGCTATTACATCAGCGATCCGGCCACGTATGCCACCGCACACACCGATCTGGCACAGGTTGCTGTTTTTAGCTACCCTGATCTGCAGTTTGTAAAAATTATTGAAGACGATCGTACCGGCCCGGTGGGTGGTTTTGGTACAAAATCGGGTTTGATAAAAGACGAAAGCGGAAATGTGTATGCACTGTCGCATAGCAATCCTGCCAACGGATTTAGCCAGTTCACAAAAGATCCTGCAATCTTGCGTATCAACAGTGGCGACAGCGAATTCGACAACAATTACATCTTCGATTTCAATACGGTTACCGACAGTCTGACAACAGCGCACCTGGTTTACCTTGGCAACGACAAAGTTTTTGTTGAAATGAATTCTGCGGATAGAAGGGAACAGTCGGCATGGGCAGACGGTCCGTTAAAACCGGCGGTGCTTGATCTGTCGGAAAAGACCATCAACTATATCAGCGGTGTGCCTGAGCATTCAGGATTGGGGCGTAAACTGGCTGCAACAAGTTTATACGATGGCCAGCACATTTACCTGGTGGTTCCTGAAGATGTAAATTCATACGTCTATCAGATCGATCCGGTAAACTACACAGCTACCAAAGGTGCTGAAGTGCAGGCCAACTTTACCGCCGGATTCTTTAAATTTTAAATCGATACTAAAACACTTGTAGTTCATAAACTGATCTCCGTGTGTCCTTTTACGGGAAGCGCGGAGATCCCTTTTTTATCATTTATGCGAATTAAAAGTTGTGCTTTTACTTGATGGCTGATTTTCTCCCTTTTTTACCTCGATCCTGAAGGAAGAAAGCGAGAAAATCCTTGATCATCCTTTAGGATTTGAGGTAAAATCAAGGGTTTTGCCCCAAAAAGTTATTCAACTTTTGATTCGAAACATTAAAAAATTACCGGGAAGCATGCAAAATTGGAAAGCGCTTGTTCGAAAGTTACATCTCTGGCTGGGTTTAGGCTCCGGCCTTATCGTTTTTATTGTGAGTATCACCGGCTGCATTTATGTTTTTCAAAACGAAATAATGAAAGCTGTGGAACCGTGGCGAACGGTTGAAGCCCAAAACCAGGCTTTTGTTCCGCCCAGTCAGCTGGTTGATACCGCTTCGTTTTACATGCCGGGAAAAACACCTTCGGGATTGACTTACGAAGACGAAACCGGTGCTGCAGCAGTAGGTTTTTATTACACCAAAAATGGCCGGCGTGATTTTGGCGTTGTATTTCTCAATCCTTATTCAGGGGAAATGCTGCACAAAAAGGAAGGTGTTTTGCATGGCGGGTTTGATTTCTTTCAGTTCATAATAAAAGGACACCGCTACCTGTGGCTTCCGCCGGCAATCGGAAAACCGGTGGTGGGAATCGGTGTGCTGATATTCGTTGTATTGCTGATTACCGGAATTATTATGTGGTGGCCGGTGAAATGGACGGCCAAAAACCGCGAAAAAAGTTTTCGTGTAAAATGGTCGGCAGGGTGGAAGCGACTGAACCTCGACCTGCACAATGTTCCCGGATTTTATGCTGCTTTGTTTCTGCTGATCATCGCCTGCACCGGACTGGTGTGGAGTTTTAAGTGGTTCGGGAATGGCGTTTATTATGTAACGTCGGGAGGAGAGAGCAAAGCCGCGCACGAACATCCGCACTCCGTTGTTCAGGCAGCGTCTTCGGTAACCCCTGACAGCATTCCGGCAATCGACAGGGCTTTTTACCTCGCGTTGGAACAATACCCCAATCCAAAACGCATCTATATGACGCCGCAATTGCGCGAGGCCGACGATGCCATTGAAGTGGTATTGTACAAACACCAGGGACGTTTTTATCATCACGACGAGTATTTTTTCGATCGGTACACGCTGGAATTGTTGGAGGTGGAAAGATACGATGAGGCCGGTTTTGCCGATAAGCTTGATCATATGAATTACGATCTCCACACGGGAGCGATTTGGGGACTGCCCGGAAAAATACTGGCCTTTTTGTTGAGCCTGGTAAGTGCCAGTCTGCCTGTAACGGGCTTTTTTGTGTGGTACAACAAACGTAAAAAAAGCAGTCAGCAAGCGAATTTGTTGAAATCAAAACTGTAACTATGTTTCTTAAAAATATCTTTTCGCGATCGGCAGAAGCGGCACCGCTTATGGTGTTGTATGGCACAAAATCAGGCAACTCAAAAACGGTGGCCGAAGAACTGGGCAAGCAGTTGGGCCGGCAAAATATTGCACATCGCCTGAGCAGCATGTCGAAAGTAAAACCGCAACAACTAAAAGATGTGGAGCGGGCGTTGATGGTGGTCAGTACCCACGACGACGGTGAACCGCCGGTAAAAGCCCGAAAGTTTTACAAACAGTTGCAGGCAGCTGATATGCCCGGTTTGGAACAACTGCAGTTTGCCGTTTGTGCCTTGGGCGATTCCAGTTACGACGACTTTTGCGAGGCTGGAAAAACACTGGAGAAACGACTGCAGGAGCTGGGAGCAAAAGGAATACTGCCACGAAAGGACTGTGACGAAGAATTTGCACAACCGGCAGTAGAGTGGATAAAAGAGGTGATGACCCGGCTAAAAACGGGAGAGGAGCCAGCAAATGAAATTTCACTGGAAGGCTCAAAATGGTACAACGGAACTTTAAAGCATCGAGAGCTGTTATCGGTAGATGCCGACAAGAATGCCACCTATCACCTGGAGATTGATTGCCCGGAAGCAGCCGGTAACTATAAAACCGGTGATTTGCTGGATGTAATTCCCGAAAATCCGATGGAGCTTGTGCAGGCGCTTTGCGAGAAATTAGAGGCACCACAACTGGCAGTCGCTTTTGCCCGCGAAAAAGAAATTACGCGCGTAAACCGTCAGTTGCTAAAAGCTTATGCCGGGACGACTTCAAATACATCACTGGCCGAATTACTTACTCAAGATGAGGAGCTGGATATCTATCTGAAGAAGGCCAATGTACTCAATCTGCTTAACGATTTCCCATCAGAAATTTCGGGTGAAAAATTGCTGTCGTTGTTACCGCCAATACGCATCCGGCAGTTTTCAATTAGCAGCGTTCCCAATGCCAAAAAGCCAATTGATCTGATGGTAAAAACTGTTCGTTTTCAGTTCAACGGAGAAAATCATTTAGGCGCTGCTTCCAACTGGTTAAACGAAAGTATTGAGCCGGGTAGTTCCGTTCGTTTTCGTCTGGCAGCAAATCCCGATTTTTATTTGCCGGCAGATAAAAATACTCCTGTACTAATGATCGCTGCCGGAACAGGAGTGGCACCATTCCGTGCTTTTGTACAAGAGCTGGAGCAACATGATTTCCCAGCAAACGCGTGGTTGCTTTGGGGCGAACAGTCGCATCATTCTAAAAACCGTTACCACTCCGAATTCAGCGCAATAAGCGAACGGCACGCCAGCTTTTTGTTTGATGCAGTGGAGTCACGAAGCCCGCAAAATCCAATGTACGTTCAGGACTTGCTATTAAAAAAACACAACGAAGTAGCAGCATTTATAAAACACGATGCACATGTTTATGTCTGCGGCTCAAAAGCTATGGGCGAGGGTGTTGAAAAAGCCCTGCAACGGATCTTCCCTGACAACGCTGCCTGGGAAACTTTCAAATCCTCTGAACGGTTTCATTGGAGTTGTTATTAAAGCTGGGAATTGGGGAGTCGGAAGCAATCTAGCCATACAACCACCCCGTCAGCGATGGCCTATTTATGTTCCAATACATTGTTCGAAGTCGCTGCCACCCCTCCTGGAAGGAGGGGAAATGTTCGTGGTGTATTTATTCTTTTTGATGATGATTTGGAATGCGTAAGTTTCTCTTCCTATTGAGGAGAGCCTGTCCCGATCGGAGCATCGGGAAGTACCGCTGATGCAGTGCAACAAAATCAGTTGGGAGGTGGTGTTTGATTGTCACGGTCGTTCCTCCCTTGCAATGTCATTTCATGGATTTAGTCCGGCAGCGGACAATGAATTATTTCATTCCGGCACAAATCATCCCAGTCCGCTGCCATAACACACACAATGCGATGTCATTGCGATACCGATGAGTAAGCGAATCGGGAGAAGCAATCTTGCGACCTTACACTTTTGCCAACTGCATTTTGCCAACTGCAGCTCGCATATTTCAATTAATCCTTCATCCTTAATCACTAATCCTTCCATTCAGATTGCCACGGTCGTTCCTCCCTCGCAATGACAGTTCCTTATTATGATTTTCGGCAGCGGACAATGAATTATTTCATCTTGGCACAAATCATCCCTGTCCGCTGCCATAAAACCACACAGTGCGATGTCATTGCGATACCGATGAGTAAGCGAATCGGGAGAAACAATCTCGCGACCTTATACTTTTGCCAATTGAATTTTGCCAACTGCCTACTACTCGCCACTCGTATCTCACCACTCGCAACTAATCCTTTCAACTTTTGCCTTAATTAATCCTTCATCCTTAATCACTAATCCTTCCTAATCCTGTAACCAACAGCAATTTCCCGCGTCTTTACAATATCCGGTTCATTCATTCACGGAAAACTAAAGCTATTGAAACATGATTAAAAACTTATTGAAACACAGCCTGCGGGCGCTGAAGAAGCAAAAAGGATACGTTGCTATCAACATATTTGGGCTGGCCATTGGCATTGCCTGTAGCATTATCATCGCATTGTTTATTCTCCACGAGTTAAGTTACGATCAATACAACGAAAACAAAGACCGCCTTTACCGGGCAACGCTCGACGGTAAAATTGGCGAGCAGGAAATAAATGCCTCGTACACGGCGGCCGTATTGGGACCGACGATGGTAAACGATTTCCCTGAAGTAGAAGAATTCTGCCGCCTGAATACCTGGGGCGAAACCATTATAAAAAAGGAAGATATCGCGTATGTGATCGACGATTTTGCCGAAGTGGATTCTACCTTTTTTGAATTGTTTTCCATTCCGCTGTTAAAAGGCAACAGCAAAACGGTGCTGAACGAACCCAACACCATGGTTTTGTCGGAGTCGACTGCCAAAAAGATCTTTGGTAACGAAGATCCCATCAATAAAATGCTGCGTGTAAATACCGGACAAGATCCGTATCGCATAACCGGAGTAATGGCCGACTTCCCCGAGGAAACACATTTTAATGCCAACATCCTCACATCGTTTATGACCAACCGACGCGCCAACGATCCCGAGTGGCTGAACAACAGTTTCTCCACCTACGTGCTGCTAAAACCCAATACTTCGCCCGCAACTGTGGAAGAAAAGTTCGCCGGGATGATCGAAAAATACGTTGGTCCGCGGGTACAGGAAATGATGGGGATCGTACTGGAGGATTTTATTGCGCAGGGCAACCGCTACAATTTTCACTTGCAGCCGGTAACAAAAATACATTTGCAGCCGGAAATCGAGCACGAAGTAAAACCTGCCACCGACCCGAAATACCTCATCATTTTCAGTAGTGTGGCGATTTTGATTATCGTAATTGCCTCCATAAATTTTATGAACCTGTCGACTGCGCAGGCCACAAAACGCGCCAAAGAAATTGGTGTGAAAAAGGTGAGCGGTTCGTCAAAAGGAATGCTTATTCTGCAGTTCCTTACCGATTCTACGCTTATTTCTTTCATCGCACTGATTCTGGCGGTGGTTATTGTTTTTGTGTCGCTGCCGTTTTTTAACGACGTTTTCGATACGCAGGTCAGTTTTAACCTCATCGAGCATTTCTACTACATTCCGCTGCTTATTGCCTTTGCGCTGTTTGTGGGTTTTGTTGCAGGTGCTTACCCGGCCTTTTATCTCTCGTCGTTCAATCCCAACACGGTCTTGCGCGGAAAGCTCCGCGACGGGGCAAAAAACGGGAAATTACGCCGCATCCTGGTGTCGGTGCAGTTTCTTATTTCCATTATTCTTATTGTGGGCACTATTATTATGTACCGCCAGCTAACATACATGGTAAATAAAGATGTTGGTTTTGGTAAAGACCGTTTGATGGTGATCGGAAGTGCCGGTTCTATTGGCGACCAGGTAAAAGCATTTAAACAGGAAATTCTGAAAATACCCGGTGTTGAAAATGTTTCGGCGTCGACAGCTGTTCCCGGACACAACAATAACAACAACGGCTATATGCTTGAAGGTCACGACGGGCAGACCTACCTCATGCAAACCGCCTATGTTGACTACGATTTCCTGGAAACCTACAACATGCAACTCAGCGACGGCCGCTTTTTCGACCGCGAATTTGGTGCCGACCGCGAGGCTTGTATCGTAAATCAGAAAACCATTGAAGAGTTTGGTATCGACGATTATATCCAAACCCGCTTTATTGTTGTGTTTACCAACGAGGGCGACAAAAAATTCATGCCCATTATCGGGGTGTGTAACAATTTTCATTTCGAATCGCTGCACAGCCGCATCAACCCGTATGTAATGCGCTTTAAGGAAGACGACAATAACTGGGGCTATATTTCGGTGAAATTCAACACCGATGCATCGGCTGCGGCCATTACGCAGATTGAAGACAGCTGGAAACGTTTTGCATCGAACAACCCGATGCGCTACTTTTTTATGGACGAAGATTTTGAGCACATGTATAAATCCGAGCGGCAAAATGCCAAACTATCGGTGGTGTTTGCTATTCTGGGGATTTTTATTGCCGCACTCGGACTGTTCGGACTCACCTCGTTTACCGTTGAGCAGCGCACCAAAGAAGTGGGCGTGCGCAAAGCACTGGGAGCTTCAGGTTACAGTATTTTTTACCTCATTTCGAAAGAGATCGTTATCCTGGTTTGTGTGGCAACGCTTGTTGCCAGTCCGCTCATTTACTGGGTGGCTACCAACTGGCTGCATAATTATTACTACCGCATTCACCTCGGCGCGCTCGAGTTTATTATTGGTTTTATTGCGGCCATTTCCATAGCACTGCTTACCATTAGTTATAAAACACTGCAAACACTGCGGATTAATCCGGCGCATACGTTGAGGTATGAGTAGCGGAGGAAGAGGGGATTAGCTTAAAAGCGACTTGAAAGAACCACCCCGTCAGCGAAAGGATATTTTTTATTCATGGCAGTGTTTAATGTCGCTGCCACCCCTCCTGAGAGGAGGGGAAATTATCAAGGTAAAGATTTCTCCTCCTCAAAGGAGGAGTACCGCTGATGCAGTGCAACGAAATCAGTGGGGAGGTGGTACTTGTTTGCCACAGTCGTTCCTCCCTCGCCATGACTTTTTTTAGTGGTAACGCCCGGCAGCGGACAATGAACTCGTTTTTCCCGGCACGATTGTTTGTTGTCCGCTGCCCTGATGCTATAAACAGCGCCTGTCATTACGAGCGTAGCGAAGTAATCTGTTTAACCACCCCGTCAGCGAAAGGATATTTTTTATTCATGGCAGTATTTAGTGTCGCTGCCACCCCTCCTGGCAGGAGGGGAAATTATCAAAGCAAATGCATGAACAAGGTATCATTAAGCTAAAGAGTGATAAAAAAACAGACCGTTTCAAATCGATTTTTGAAACGGTCTGTGAGTCTTGTCAATTAGTCCGATAAGCTGTAAGGCTATCCTGAACTAGTCCATCCAAACATCTGCTAATTTTTAATTTTGATCGCCGGGACCTAAGTTTGGATTCGCATCAATTTCTTCCTGAGGAATTTTAAATACCCACTCGTCATTGACTGATGGTCTATCTTGTTGGAATCCGCTTTGATACAATCCTTCAGATGCACCGGAACCACCATTTGCAGCATGGTCAATTTCGTCATCCCAACGAATCTTATCAACGTAAAGGAACCCTTCTCCCCATAATTCCAGAGCTCTCTGGAACTTAATGTGTTCCATTAATTTTTCCTGAGTATCGAAAATAGTAACATCATAAGCACTATCGCGTTCTTCGCCCAAAGGTTTTAATGCATCTTGGGCAGCCTGAACATTGCCTAACATCGCTTCTGCTTCAGCTTCAATCAAATACATTTCAGATGAACGCATTAAAATAATATCATCCGGATCGGTAGTTCCGGGTGCTTTTTGTCTCATTTTTACGTGCATATACGGATGCGTATTATGACTGGAAGTCCATCCGTACACACTGGCAAGCCTGTCAATTTCTGCATCAAATTCTTCTTCTGTAGTGTATAATGGATTTGTGTTGTTTTCCCATCCACCCATTCCGTTTGAAGCCGAAGTATTTGAGTTTGGTGCATCTTTTAAGAACATGTCTTTTCTATAATCGGTATCCGGAATCTGAGCGTATAATCTCTTATCCATAATTTTAGGATTATTTCGATTTTGGCTTCCGTTAAATGTATTACACATCAAATAGAAATAAGAACGGAAATAAGTTGTTTCGGTACCAATTACATTACTTCCCCAAATAACTTCAGGAAGTAGTGTTGTGTTAAATCCCGATTTCCAGTCAGATTCGTCCATTAAAGGATAACCCTGACGTGCCATCACCGCTGCATCAGCTGCTGTTCTCCATTCTCCCATATTTAATGCTATACGAGCTTTTAAACCATACGCAACGTTGATATTTAGTTGCGATTTGTCGTAGGCATTACCGCTTGGCCTTGCAGTTGCACCCTCGAAATAACCTATGGCAGCATCAATATCCGACATACATTGGTCGTATATTACCTGAACTGAAGATCTCGGCTCACTGGTAAAAGGTGCTTTAGAGGCAAATAATAAAGGTACACCGGGATCGGAAGCAGGGTTGCCAATCAGGTATCCTTTGGCATAGTGCTGAACCAGTGAAAGGTAGGCATAGGCTCTGTAGGTATAGGCTTGTCCAATAATTTCCTTCATTTTTGCATCTTCAGGAATTGTTCCTTCGGCGGCTTTATTTATAATTGCGTTGGCACTGGCAACAATATGATAGCGTTGATACCACAACTGTTTGGTTGTTCTTGATGTTTCCTGGTTATGCGAAATCCATCTTGTTTCGTCTTGCCAACCCAAATTGTTTGCCGAAGCAGTGTGAATTACGCCTCCTGCCAAATTATCTCCCAGAGGAACCCAATACTGATTTCCTGATCGGTAACTATCTCCGCCAGAAAGTAGAGTTTGTGATTGAGCATATAATAAACGATGCAAACCGTTAAGGATTAGCGCCATATTTTCAGCAGTTGCTAATGCATCATTGGAAGAAATAGCATCTGTTGGTTTTGTTTCCAAAAAGTCTTCTTTACAGGATGTTGTTGCAATAGCTACTATTACAAGTAACAATATTATCTTTTTAAACATAGTTCTTATGTTTTAATTATTTATACGATTAAAATGTGACATTTAATCCAATCGAGAATATTCTCGATGGGTTAAAATCATTACCCTCAGGTGTTCCCGACAAATTGTATTGAGGATCGAGTCCTGTCCTCTTACTTTTCAGATACAAATTCTCTCCGGTAAGTGATAATCTTAAATTATCAACACCTATTCTCTCTGTAACAGAACCGTCGAAAGTATAGCCCAAGCTAACATTTTTCAAGGTCCAAAACGACGCATCGGTTAAAAACCGGGAAGACTGTGATTGCACTAAATCAACATTTCCATTTTCCATTCGGGGCACACTGGTCATATCGCCCGGATTTCTCCATGCATCCAGAATATCAGGATGAAGTGATCGGCCATAAGTACCACTATGCATCATAGCAGCATATCCATAATCTAAAAATTTTCCACCGATACCATAAGTCACTAAAACATTTAAGTCGAATCCTTTATAACTAAATGAATTAGCTACTGATCCTAAAATGTCAGGTATGGCACTGTCTCCGGTGTATGCTCTTTCGGTATCTTCCCAATCATTAGTGGTTTCCTGATTTCCATTACCATCCAAAACCGGTACGCTATTTCCATCGTCATCAATTTCAAACATCCAGAACAATTGATCTCCTGTATCCGGGTCTACGCCGGCAGTTTGAAGTATATAAAAATCGTAGATTGATCTGCCTTCTGCCCATCTTTTTGATCCATCGATGAAAGGATCAGGAATTTTCGTTATCTCATTTTTAAATGTCGATGCCTGTACTGTCAGATCCCATTTAAATTCACCCTTCTGAATGACATGTCCGGTTAACCCAATTTCAAATCCTGAATTATACATATCGGCAATGTTCGAAGGCACAGTATTTAAACCGTTACTTAAAGGAATGGGTAAATCATAAAGCAGATCGGTTGAATTTTTCTTGTAATATTCAACAGAACCATCAATAAGATTATTGAATAACGCAAATTCCAGGGCTACGTCGAAACTACCAACCGTTTCCCATTGTAGTTCAGAATTACCAATTTCTGACCAATAAATAGCTGGATTACCGGCGTTTGATGTTAAGCCGTATCTTGGTTGAGACAAGAAGAAGTCGCCCAAATCATCGTTACCAACCTGACCATATGAAGCACGGAGTTTTAAATGATTAACCCAATTGATGTTTTGCATGAAGTTTTCCTGATCGATTCTCCAGGAAGCACCCACTGAATAGAAGGTACCCCATCTTGATTCTTTATCGAAAACAGATGAAGCATCTCTTCTTACGGAAGCACTGATATAATATTTACCGTCGTAATTATAGTTGGCCCTGAAGAAGTAACCTTCAATAGTTTTTTCTGTAGTAGCACCATTTAAACTAATTGGTTCGGCAAAGTTGTCGAATTCATAAATACCCGTTGCAACTTGTTTAATCGATGTACCATCGATACCTGAATATATTCTTTGGAAGCTCTCATGACCGGCAGTTAGGTCTACACTGTGAACTTCGTTAAAGTATTTTTTGAATGTTAAAATCTGATTGAAGTTTTCAACATCTCTCCGGTATCTGTCTTCTCCATATCTTCCGGTTGGTTGAGCATCTCCAATAATATGGTTTTCATATTCTTTTTCGAGACCTTCATTTATATCTCTACCGTAATTCAATCTAAGATTAAGACCTTCAATTATTTTGAAGTCAGCAAAGAATCTAACTCCGTAGGTATTGTTTCTTGTCGTTTCATTATTTAGCAACAATTCCTGAAGCGCATGACGACCTTGATTTATTGGCCTTGAACCGATATTGTATTCCGAATAACCTTCACCGTTATCAAAAACAGGCTCTCCTCCGGCATCTAATACGATGTTTCCGTCTAAGTCGTTTACATATACCGGGTAAATTGATCCGATGTTTTTAGCAAATCCGAAAGGGTTTACGATACTACTTGTTCCTGCCGAAGTTGGACCTTCAGATTCAGTAATAGTAATGTTTGCGCTTCCTCCAAGTTTTAACCAATCGGTGGCATCGAATTCGGCATTTAAACGAGACGTAATACGATCAAAACTGGTTGTAACCACATAACCTTCTTCATCGAGGTATGAAGCAGAAAAAAATATTTTATGTTTTTCGCCTCCACCTGCTACATTAACATTGTAGTTGGTTCGTAACCCGGTTTGTTCCATTTCATCGTACCAGTCAAGGCTTTTATAAATTACTCTTGCGCTAGGGTTTAGCATTCCGTCGGTTCCAACAATTTGAGCATTTGCCACATTAAATGGGTTATACCCTAAATTATTGTAAATATTTGCGGAAGCATAGGCCGGATCTCCGTCGCCGGCACTTGAATTTTTTAAAGCTTGCCACATCATTTCATAATATTGACCCGGCGAAACTTCATCGTAGCTTGGAATACTTCTGCTAACAATACCTACCTGGGCAGATACAGACGTTTTTATAGCTCCGGTAGTACCATTTTTAGTGGTAATTAAAACTACACCATTAGCAGCTCTCGATCCGTATAATGACGTAGAAGCGGCATCTTTAAGGATGGTAAAAGATTCGATATCTTCCTGGTTAATGGTATTTAACGAACCTTCGTACTGTATACCATCTACAATATACAATGGATCTGAACTACCGTTAAGTGTTCCTACTCCGCGAATAACAATATTCGGAGAAGAACCCGGTTGCCCTGATGCAGAAGTAAATTGTACCCCTGTTGCTCTACCTTCAATTGCAGCAATCGGAGAAGTAACATTTCGTGCTGATAATTCTTCAGCACCCACTACATCAGCAGAACCAGTAAACGCCTGCTTAGTTGATGTACCATAGGCAGTTACAATCACTTCATCAAGTCCTAAAACATCCGGCTCAAGGTTAACATTAATTACAGAACCTGTTGCCGGCATTTCAACCGTTTTCATACCAACAAATGAAAACACAATTGTTTGTGCATCTGTTGGAATGTCGAAAGAGTAAACACCATCAATATTGGTTACTGTACCAACGGTGGTCCCCTTTATACTTACTGATACACCCGGTATTGGAGAATTATCCTCAGAACTTAATACGGTTCCGGTAACACTCCTAACCTGTGCACTTGCTATTTGTACACCTACTATAAGCGAACAAATAAGAAATAGTGTCAGTTTTCTCATTGGAATTAGATTGTTAGATTAGTAAATAAATAAGTATCGCACTATTAAGTGCATTTATACAATAGAATAATTATACAGCATTAATGATTTTTTTGTTTCAATTACGTTAGTCACGGCATTGTTTTTATACGCACACTTGAATATTGCCTCGCCATGGATAATGGTATTGCTTCAGTTTGTTTATTTGCTCATCACTTTTCCATTTCACTAATGAGCTGCTCCACTGCTTTTTTTAGTTGAGGATCTACATTTTTTGCTTTATAAGCCGGAGGGTTTTCAACCAGTATGTTTGGTACAGCCGGGCCGTTTTCCATGTTTTCATCTGTGGCTTTCACATACCAACCTCTGGTGGGTAAACGCAACCTGGATCCATCCTGTAATCTGGTTGAACCAGTTGAAATTACAGCGCCAAAGGTTGGCTGTCCAACTAAAGTGCCCAGCCCCAGTGTTTTATACGCATGTGAAAAAATTTCGGCATTGGAGTAGGAGGCTTCGTTACATAAAGCAATAGATGGTTTTGTCCAGGCTGTTAAAGGTAAACGCTCTCCAAATGGGTAGTACGATCTAAAGTCTTTATGTTGTTCAGAAGGATTTTCTGAGGCACCTCTTGGTACAGTATAGGCATGTTGCCTCACGCTTAATACTGTCATTAGGTAATCGGTTGTCCATCCGCCGCCGTTGTAGCGTACATCAATAACAATACCTTCTTTGCCATAACCGGCAGCCATTAATTCTCTTTCAAAACGCTCAAACGAAGTCCAGTTCATGCCCTGAATGTGCAGGTAGCCTAATTTGCCATTTGAGTATTCATCTACCAGTGCTCTTCTTGCTTCAACCCATTCGTCATACAATTCTGCTCCCAAAGATGTACCGGGCCAAATTAGAATTTCCTCATTTTGTTCTCCTCGTTTAATGTTTAATAAGGTTCTTTCATTAGAAGTGCCCTCCATTAAGGCAAAAAAGTTGGCTGTTGGTACTACTGCTTCCATATTCACGGCTGTAATGATATCGCCAATTTTTAGTTTGCTTTCCTCCCGGTCTGCCGGACTGTTTGCTACAATTCTGGAAATTTTAAATCCTTCTTGTACTGCTTCCCCTTCGATTCCTATTTTCCCTGTCAGTTCTCTCTGGGTCTCTTTTTGCGGATTATCACCATAAAGTCCCATGTGTGAGGCATTCAGCTGACCAAGCATCAAATTAAAGAACCATCGAAAATCTTGTTTCGAAGAAGCTGCTAATGCAATGGGCTTGTAGTTTGCTTTTAGTGCTTCCCAATCCTGACCATGAAATTGTGGATCGTAGAAGACTGCCCCTAATGTTCTCCAACCTTCCTCAAATATTTGAGAGAGTTCTTCCTTGTACCGTATTCTCAATTCTGAGCTTACCGAAAGTTTTTCAATTTTATCTGATTTCAAATCGAGTGCGCTTATCACTCCACTTTCTTGCTTAAAATAGAGTTTCCCCTTTAACGGTGTTGTTTGCAAACCGGTAGGGTTTTTTATTCCTTTTATTTCTTTTTTATCGCTGCCATCCCATTTTATTTTGAACAGACTTCTATCAATAACATAGTCTAACCTGCGCACTGCTCCGTTGGTATAATAAATAAATTCCCCTTTGTCATCAAAGGCAAAATCGGTTTCACCACCCGCAAACTTGGTCACCTGTACTATGCGTTGGTACATTTTATCGAAGTCAATCTCAATATCTTTTTCCTTTTCTTGTTTATCTTCTGTATCGTCTCCTTTGTTATCCTCTTCTTTTTTATCTTTTTCAGGGGTTTTGTCTTTAGCTTCTTTTTCATTTCGGGTCCATTCTGCTTTGGATTTTTCCCAATCTTCCTTTTTTAGCCAGACAAACCAAATGTCGCTATCGCCATTATTTCTTTCGGAAACAAATCCCAGTTTGCTGCCGTCTTTACTCCATACCGGATTGGCATCCCTTTTTGGGTGCATGCTAACATTTACCGGGGCCTGACTATTATCAGCCGCATGAATAAATACTTCGTTGTTAAAGTCTAAATCGGGTTTGCTATAGGCCAGCCATTTGCTGTCGGGTGACCAGGTAATTCCGTTTGGGGTAGCCCAATCGTCAAGAAGGATTTTACTATCACCAAGATTTCCCGATTTATCTATAGAAAATACTATTAATGTTCCACGTCCCTGAAGTATAGCCACCTTCTCGCCATCAGGGCTGACTAATGGCTTGCTTTCTTCTTCGGTTGTTTTGGTTAATCGCGTTATTTCTCTTTTGAAAGAGTAAAATAAGTCTTTTACTTCCTCGTCGGTTGAGGTAAGCATGTATAAGTCATTTTGGCCTTCAGCATCTGAAATAAACAGCAATGTTTCATCGTTTAACCACACCGGATTAATATCGCGCGCAGAGGTATTTGTCAGGCGCACCGCTTTATCATCTTCGCTGTCATTACGGGTGACAAACAGTTCTCCCCGAACACTGTAAGCGATAAACTTACCATTTGGAGACAAAGCAAATTCATCCACTTTGTTCTTCGTATTTTCTTTTACTACCGGGTCGAATCGGTAATCGGTAGCAATATCCACGTTTATGGCTGTCTTTGTATTGTCAGACAGGTTAAAAATAAATGATTGCTTTGCAGTTTGATAGGCTATTTTGTTGCTTTCTCTGCTTAATGAAAATGAAAATATCCCGAAGTCCTTTTCATTGGTTAGCAGGCTCATGGTTCCACTTTCGTCAGCTTTGTAAATGTTATAACGACCGTTTCTACCCGAAATAAAAACAAGCTCGTTATTGTTTAGCCATTGGGGGGCAAAATCATTGGTACCATGAGTGGTTATTTGCTGGTATTCGTCTTTTGTAATGTCGTACACCCATATATCACGATTGGCAGGACCATTGTATGCTTCTCTTGCGATTCTGCAAGTACCACGTACAAAAGCAATTTTTGTTCCGTCCGGAGAACTAACCGGTTCTGAACCAAGGGCGTCCATAAAGCGCGTTTCAGTAGCAGCTCCTTCTTTTAAAATATATATTTCCGGTTCTCTTTCTATCTGTAGGTAATTTCTACCAGTGTTAAAAAGTATAGCGCCATTTGGCATGATACTGGCAGGTAGATCATTGGCAGAGTTATAGGTAAGACGTATTGGCGTTCCACCAGCGGCAGCAATCTTAAACAGGTCATTGTTCCCAAAACGATCGCTTGAAAAAATCACTTGTTTTCCATCATCAGACCATACAGGATTTCCTTCATAGGCTTCGTGTAAGGTAAGGCGTTTGGGATTTTCTGCTGTGGCTTTCGCTATCCAGATATCACCTTGAAAACTGAAGGCTATTTCAGAGCCATCAGGCGAGATCGTGGGTTGCATGATGGGCGATTGGCTATACGTTTGAAAAGCTAGTAGTAAGGACAAAAGGAGTAGACAATATTTCATAGTTATAGATTTTGTATGGTTTTTAACCGCATTATCACATTTCTGAAAATGCGAGGTTATAATTCTTGTATGTGGAACCCTAAACTTTGGCTTATAACACCAATTTAGATGTATGAAACAAGTTTTTGTATAAAGTGGTTCATTCAATCAACTCTTCATCGTTGCTAATGACTTAATACTTTAAGTTACAAAAGCTAACAGAAATTAAATTACGAGAACTTACAATAAAAGGTTCAGCTTGAGCCTGATTTGAACTAAACACCGCTACCGTGCTCCCGAAACTTCGGGGCTTGCGCGAAGCAATCTCCCCAGTCGTTGCCCTTGCGGACAACGCTTTGATTTGCCGGACCTTTGGCCCTGTTCGTTTTAGGGGCAAGGCCCCGGTACATTTCAGCATCGTCCGTAAGGGCGATGAAAGATTAGCAATGACAAAGCAGGCGGGTGGAAATTAGTCACAAGCAAATCAAAGACAATCCCGAAGAGATTTGATTTTGGTAACACCGGATCACTGTCCTGAAGGACAGTGCAAAAATCTGTAATTCACACCCAAAAAGAAATACCAATAAATAAAAATGGAAAATCAAAACTACCCCGGAGTTTTTGTACGAGTAAAAGCAGTAATTGTCGATTCAGTATTGTTGCTTGTTTTTATGCTGGGTATTGTTGATTTGTTCGATCAATTTGATAACGTTCCATATTTTTTGCGGCTAGCGGCATTTGTATTTATTTTCCTGCTTTACGACCCGATTTTTACCAGCACTTTCGGTGGAACGATCGGTCATTTTCTGGTTGGTATCCGGGTAAAACGAGCCAATAACCCGGAGAAGAATATTCTTTTCCCGCTGGCTATAGTTCGCTACATCATAAAAGCTTTGCTGGGCTGGCTTTCACTAATCACCGTAAGCGGCAATAAAAAGGCAAAAGCCATTCACGATATTGCGGTACAGTCGGTTGTTATTTATAAAGCCCCCGTTGGTGCGATAAACTAATCCTCCATGTTCACTTTTGTTTTACGTAAACAATATTTACTTTTATCACACGTACTCAAAAGAGCAAATAAACATTTCCGAACATGAAAAATTACAAACTGTTGTTTATCCTCACCCTTTTGCTTCCACTCGGAGCCTGTATTTTCGATAACGAAGATGATGAGCCCATGTCTTATCTGTTTGTTGAAGGTTTTACTCAAGTTGACGGGGTATTGATTTCCGGCCCCGAACCACCGTCGTTACAAATTGATTTTCCTACTTATCGCTACGATGAGGACCTGAATACTCTAAATGGCATCATTGATTTCGAGATTAATAAAAACCTCAAATTTATTTACGGGGGAGGAGCCTGTTTATCGGGTACAGCAGGTGGTGGTTGTGCCAGTGGGCTTACCGGTGTTTACGAAATACCTTTTGAGAACGACTCGTTTGAAGTGCTGAAAATTGAGGACGATGGTACAATTCGGTTTATATACGATGACGAAGTTTTTAGCCTGGCGGTAAATGAAGAACATGCCGTGGTTACTTCCTACATGGATACGACCGATGTGGATGGGGTGAACAGCATCTCCGAAGTTACAAGTACACATACCATCTCGAATTTTGGTTTTATCGATGAGGAAAATATTCTTCAGTGGGAGTGGTAATTATTAGTTAATTAAGCCGGATTATCTTTCCGCAGTTTTCATCTCCACCCGGTTTATAATCGGTACATTTGGAAAAACTGAAAAATCAGCCTCGTATAATGCCTAAAATCCAAAGCAGCAGTACTTCTGTTATCACTAATTTTTTGATAGTTTATGGCTTGTGTCATGCACTGGTTGATGCATCGTGCGCCTTTTTGTTATTGGGCGCTGTAGATGTTCGGTCAGGATTATTAAGCTATATTATTTTGTACAATGCACTGGCTTTTGTATTGCAGGTGCCACTGGGCTGGTTGCTCGATAAATATGAGCAACCCAAGTTAGCGGCAATTACCGGCGTGCTGATTGTATTGGCGGCCTGGTTCTTTTTGCGAACCCCGGCTTTTGCAATCGTTTTGGCAGGTTTTGGTAATGCGCTGTTTCATGTTGGCGGCGGACAAATCGCTTTAAACATCGATCATCAAAAAGCAAAGTATCCGGGTATTTTTGTTGCGCCCGGCGGAGTTGGTTTAGCCCTGGGAATTTACCTGGCAACTTCTCCCGTAAAAATGTACTTATTTGTTTTCCCGGCGGCTTTACTTTTGTTCGCCCTGTTGTTGCTGTTTACAAAAGTTCCGGCGTATTCGGTGCCCCAAAATCCGGTGAAAAAAATAAACTATTTTGTGTTGGTAGTCGTCCTGTTACTTCTGTCGATCGCCATACGGTCGGTTGTGGGATTAACGGTAAACTTCCCTTGGAAATCAAATGTGTATTTATTGGTCTTATTGACCGCAGTGGTTGCATTGGGCAAAGCATTTGGTGGAATTCTGGCGGATAAATTTGGCTGGATGAAAACCGGCATTTTCGGTTTATTACTGGCTTTACCGCTGTTGTCGTTCGGAAGTTCGTATGTTGTTTTGGGGGTGATCGGCGCTTTGGTCTTTAACTTTACCATGCCGGTTACGCTGGTGGCTATTTCGAATACGCTACCGGGTAAAGCC
Organism: uncultured Draconibacterium sp.; assembly: GCF_913060805.1. Lineage (GTDB taxonomy): Bacteria > Bacteroidota > Bacteroidia > Bacteroidales > Prolixibacteraceae > Draconibacterium. The sequence goes on along the minus strand of NZ_CAJXTC010000013.1, from coordinate 56,270 downwards.
GGATTTTCATTTGGTTTAACCACACTGGCACTTTTTTTAGGTGCCGTTCCAACGTACACCGAATACAAAGGATGGTTTCAGGTGGATTGGGTAATTTTAATTTTCATACTTTTTGCCTTGCTGTTCTTTTACTTCGGACTTCGGACCTTGTTGAAACAAAAAAAGGCTTAACCAGTAGTCAAGCCTTTTGTATTGGGGTATAAGAATCAGCTATTTATCTTTTTCCTTTAAGCATTGTTATGGTGCCTTCCCAGTTATGGTGAGAGTAGCCATCTTCCGTACTGTTGTAATCGTCCGACATTCCTTCTCCTGTGGCTCCTTCAAATCGTCCGGTACCGCCTAAAATCACAAACGGATCTCTCCAGTAATTCACCACATAATCCGGGTGATCTTCCAGAGGCGGTGAAACTACAGCTCCTTCTACTGAGATAAATAAAGAGTCTCCGTTGTCGGCAACAATGTAGGCGTCGGTATTGCCATAAAAAATAGAATCTCCACTAGCTGTTGCGCCAAGAATACAAAAATCGAAATGAACGGTGGAAACTCCCACGTGTGTTCCTTCACCCACTCCGTCAACTATAACATTGGTGGTGCCGGGACATTTGTCTCCCGGTTCCATATAGGTTCCCAGGTAATGCGCTTTAAATGGCACAGTTACCATTTTTACATCTCCATCTTTGCCGGAGCCGTACTTCCCACTTTTCAGGTCGTTCGTAACATCTTCGTTAAAATCTGCACAAGCAAAACACAGGCTGACGCAAAAAACCAGACACAGCAATTTTTTGAAATTTTTCATAATTGGTAATTTTTGGTTAATAAAAGTCTGGTTTTTCCACAACTGAAAATGGACGTAACTCTTCTTACGAATATTTCGGAATAAAAGTTATCCTATAGGTTTTGTAGGAAGGATTTGCTGTGTTGTCTGGTTTTAATCCTCTGTCCGTCAGCCTGGCGAAGTGCATAATTCCGTAGGGATTCGATTTTGGTAACCCCGGATGAACGATTCGTCGGTAGACGAAGCGGGAAATCCGGGGGTAAAAGGACAAACGGAAAAAGGCGCATCAGCAAAAGCCGATCAGGGCAGGGGAGTTTTATGCGCCGTAATTTTCAATAACACCGCCCAAAAGGACGGTGCAAAAGCACCGTTCCCGCGCCCCCGAAGCTTCGGGGCTTTCGCGTGGTAGAAGCAATCTCCCCAGTCGTTGCCCTTACGGACAACGCTTAAACGTTTCGGACCTTTGGTCCTGTTATCAGGTATAAAATAATCCCGTAGGGATTCGATTTTGGTAACCCCGGATGAACGATTCGTCGGTAGACGAAGCGGGAAATCCGGGGTAAAAGGACAAACGGGAAAGGCGCATCCGCAAAAGCTGATCAGGGCAGAGGAGTTCTATGCGCCGCAATTAGCGAAGTTAAAATCGCCTGCACCTCTTTCGCGTGGAAATCCTTTTAAAGCCGCTCCCCAGACTATTCCGCCGGCTTAATATTTTGGTTGATGCGGAATAAATTGTTCGGATCGTATTTCTTTTTTATCACCGACAGACGCTCGTAGTTTTTTCCGTAAGCCGATTTTACCAGATCGACACCTTCTTCGCCCAAACCGGCAAAGTTCACATACAATCCACCGGGAGAGAATTCCTTCAGGTCATCCAGAAACTCGCGGGCATAACGGATCACTTCGTCATTCGCACTGGCATCGGCCCAAATGGCATCGATACTAAACAGGTAATTCGATTGTCGGCCGGAGAAAGGAGTGGCATCGTCTTTTACGCGGCTAACGGCACCTCCAATATGCCAGATCGCGATTAGCACCATTGGTTGTGGCGGATTACTTGCTTTTGGAACAATGGCATCGATGGCTTTTGTATCCATCCGGTTAATGTATCTCGATTTAAAATAGTACAGCTGCTCGCCTTTCGGGAAGAAAGGATCGAACATGGTTTGCAGTACGGTCCACGGTATAGGAGTGCTCAGGTCGACCAGTGGTGTGCTGAGTTCGCGCAAAGGTTTAAGCATTTGCTCGCCTTTTTCCACATCGCCACAATGTACAGCGAGAAGAATAAGCACGCGTCTGCCATGCGCTTCTTCGGGGAAATCGGGAACGGGAGGGATGGTCCAGAACATCGCAGTCGACGATACTTCGTCGGGCGACTCATCCATAAATTTTTGCCATGCCGGCAATAATTCTGGGGCTTCTTCTGCCGGGTAAAAAGGCGCACACAAGGTTACCATTGGCCCTACCGGATGCAGTTGATACTGGAAAGAAGTAACCACGCCAAAGTTTCCGCCGCCGCCACGTACGGCCCAAAAAAGATCGGAATTCTGTTTTTCGCAGGCGGTTATAAATTGTCCGTCGGCAGTTACCACATCCACCGAAACCAGGTTATCGATACTCAGCCCGTGTTTTTTGCGCAGATGACCCAAACCACCGCCCAGTGTTAATCCGGCAATTCCTGTTGTTGAAACTACTCCTGATGGAGCTACCAACCCGAAAATCGATGTTTCGCGGTCGAGATCGGCAATGGTTACGCCGCCTTGGGCATAAACGGTCTTTTTCTCGAGATCGACACGGATGCCTTTCATTTGCGATAGGTCGATCATCAGTCCGCCATCGTTTGTGGCACTACCACCAACGTTGTGCCCTCCGCCGCGCACCGAAAACAGGATGTCGTTTTCGCGGGCAAAATTTACCGATGCCACCACATCGGCCACTCCCGAACACTGTGCTATCAGTGCCGGTTTTTTGTCGTGCATACCGTTCCAAATTTGTCGAACTTCGTCGTAGTTGTCAGCCGAAGCAGTTACCAATGTTCCACCTAACGATGTGCAAAAATCGTCGATCAGCTGCTGATCGATGTTTGTTTTGTTACCGGATCTTGTAATAATTTCCATGACATTATAATTTTTGGTTAAAATGAAAACGTGCATTAGCTTATTTCGAACCACGGGCATTACAAGCATACCAATGCTGTGAATTGAAATATTATCCTGGTAATCAAAGCTTAATCGAGCGGGGGCTTATACGCGCGGGATGGTGAGTTGCTACCTCATACAGCTACCTGCGAAGGAAGAATTCCGTATTTTTCGTGAAAACATTTGGCGAAATATGATGGATTGCTGATGCCAACATCCAGCGCTATTTCGGTAATGTTTTTCTTTCGTTGTTTCATTAGTGAAAGGGCCTTGCTCATGCGTAAGTCGCGGATAAAACCATTGGGCGAAGTACCGGTAAGACTTCGGATTTTTCGGTACAAATGCGGCCGGCTCACACCGATTTCGCGGCTCAGGCTTTCAACATTAAAAGTTTCGTTGGGGTAGTGGCCGTCAACAATAGTAAACAAACGGGTAAGAAAAGCTTCTTCGGCTTCGTTGAGCACTTTTACCGTTTCCTTTTCAATTTCCTGATCGCAGAAAACGCTTAGTTTACCCATGAGTGTGGAGGTGATAATTTCGCCATCGCCGGCAATTTTGCAGAAACGATAACTTTGTTCCACGGCCCGCTCAAAAATAGCATTTCCGTGATCGGTAACCGGCTGGCCAACACTAATTCCCATTCTAAACCGGATGTTCCAGCCGGCATCTTTTTGTTCGCCGATGTGTTTGTTAAACGAATCACGAATACCAATGGCGCATTGAACGGCACTTTCGGGCGTGTAAAAAGTGGCAATAAGGCTGTCGTTCTGCAATTGCCGCAGGATGCGTCCCTGGAATTTATGGATGTAATTGCCGGCGATCTGCCGTGGTTTTTCCGGGAATTTTAATCGTTCGAAATCGATACTTTTCTTCACTGTGGTGAGCGAAATAATATCAAGCGTTAGTATAAAGCGGTAACCGGTATCGGCCTGACTGGCATTTTTCATTACAATGCCATGATCGAGTGCCTGGTCGTAAGCCATAAACGCCGAATACATACCGCCATCTACTTCCACAAGATTACATGTTTCTATATCGTTGGCTTCTTTGTGTACGGCACGGCAGGCTTCTTTACTTGGGCCTTCCATCAGACAAAACACCATGCCATCTTTTTCATTCACCCAAAACTGGTGGTATTTTACGTTGTATTTCGACTGCACTGCGAGGTCTTTGAGGTGCGCCTTTTTTGCTTCTTCGAGCTTTATGCCCGGGGTTATGTGGTAATCCATAAATAGTGGCATAGTGCAGTTTTTAAAAGTTCAGTATAAAGTGTAACATGGCGTTGTAAAAATTTGTTCATCAGGCAGATGTGCCGGCCGATTCATTGGGTGTTTAATTCTGCGTTGTTTGTTCGGCCTGCATGGCTGCCACTTTCTTTTCAAAGTGATCTACCAAATGCTGAATACCTTCCTCGGGGCCAAAACTTACCAGCAACAGATTTTCCAGAACACCGCCCGTATGTCCGGGTTTCATGTAAAAAGCTTCACCGGCACGAAACACTTCCGAAGTACCATCTTCGTAATCCATACGAATGGCGCCTTCAACAACATAGCCCCAGTGCGGCACCTGGCAATGGTCGTTTTCCAGTCCTTCCAAAAGCGGCGAGAACTCGGTTCCGGCAGGTGCGTTGTTGATGTCGACACACATACCGCCCCAACCTTCAATCATCGGGAATACTTTATCCTTTGGAAAATCGTCAAGATGGACATGTGTTTTTTCGGGGGCGTTGTTGGCATTCACCACAAATTTTCCTTCGGCGTAGCTCTCAGTGCCAAACAGGTTGATATTTAAAATTTTCCAATCGTTATTTTCCTTTTTTAGCACGTAGGCTCGTCTGTCTTTTACACTTTTGTCGGCATCATACTGCGATACATTTACCCAGGCCATGTTACCATCCACCAGTATGTTGTGGTATTCGAAGTCTTCAGGATTTTCAACGGTTTTAATGTTGTTTTCAATTTTGAAATCCATATGTTGTGTCATGGTCTCGCTGATTAGATCCCAGCCTTGCATCGAAAAATGATCTTCCATACTTGCATACATAAAAAGTGCCTGCTCATTTTGAATCCAGTTTTTTGCATAGGCTTCAAAATCGTTGTCGCAATAGGTTTTTCGTTCGTTTTCAAGGAGGCTAATTATGGCCTTGTTTTCGTCTTTATTTCCGGCATTTATAAATAATATACCCAGAAGTACAATAACCAGTGTGCCAAGGCTTCCGATGCTGATGATTTTCTTTTTCATAATTCTGTGATTTTAAGTTATTAATGGTGTGCTGCACGAATTCTTGTTGTAACGTTTAATACAAAATTACGCCATGGCGAGTATGCCAGTCGAACACAGATGAATCATTAAATGCAACATTTGTATCATTCGGAAGATTGATAGAAGATTGGTGGGAGATTGATGGAGACTGAGAGCGAAAAAAGGTGTTTGAGGAGGAGAAAAACGGAGGGATTTTGGACTGAGATTAATTAAAAAACCGCCGGGATTTCCCAACGGTTTTTAACTTAAGTATAAATAACTGTCATCTGCTATTATGATGACTTAGGCATTTTTTAGCGTTCAAATTTTTAACTGATGTAGAATGTTTGTGTAATTTATTGTAAACAAGTTAAGACCTTTTGGTCAATTTCGCCAAACGTTTTTCCTGAAAAATTTAAAAATATGGCGATGATTTCGGCTTGAACTCTTGTTTACTTCTGATGTTTTGTTGAAGTCAGGTTTAACGGAAATTAGCGGTGTGGTTTGGTTGCTGCACTGAGATTATAGACAAAAAAAAGGCCATCCCGGAAACATGTTCCGAAACGGCCTGTGTTAAAATTCTACTTAATAGTACGTTTAATTATTCGGTTGCAAAAAGTTGCGATAGTAGTTCGTATCCGTCAACGCTTTTCACGTCTTGTGCCAGATTTTCTTCCAATATATCTTTATCGCCTCCCAGTTTTCTGAATCTTTCGACGTATGCTTGTGCTGCATCCATATTTCCGCGGTCAACTTCGCAAAGTGCTAACATATACAAAGTGCCCTGGTCGTAAGGACGGTAGCGTGCAGCAGCCTCGAAACATCTGATGGCTTTTTTAGTTTTCTGATCGAAGAATAACTTCTCAGCTCCTTTGGTGAAATAGTCCTGGGCAATTTCGGTAAAATCGCGATCTTCTGCTGCCGATTCTGTCATTCCCAGTTTAATCTGAATAGCAATTTCTTTTTCCATGGCCACCGGAACTCCATTGTTTTTACCCGGCATCCACATGTAATCGGTTTCTGCCAATATATTTGTAATAAGGTCGTCAACTGTTGGCGAAACGCTGTTTACTACCTCAATATTCGACAAACTTCCGTCGGAATTGATAATAAACTTAACTACTTGGGTGCCTTCAGCTGCTTCTCCAAAATCTGCATCGTATTTAAAATTGTTGGCGATGTAGGTTTTCAGTGCGTTTGTGTTATCAGTAGGACTGTACTTAACTGCTGTAAACTTAGGAGGTGTTACTTCTACGTCTTCCATAGTATAAGGAGGAACGCTTTCTTGTGCATGCGCAAAAATGGCTACTAACATGCATACGAATAATAATTTAATTGTTTTCATGACTTTGAGTTTTAATAGTTTCTAAAATCTAATTTTCATTGTTTCTGTTTCTAAATGTTTTCTGTTGTCGATATATAGTTATTTTCCTTGTTGTCAAACTAACCACCGGATACCCATTAACGGATGTTTCGGACCTAAGTAGCATTTAAAATAAAAAGGGTTTGATGCGTTGGGGTGCTTCTTCAATTCTGATCCATTGAACTGTTACTTGCAAATTTACGACACTAGAGAAGACGGGTGTTAGCAAATTTGATTCAAAATAAGATATAAAAAGATCATTAAGTGTTAAATAGGGTGATTTATGCTTCTGCAAGCATTATTTGAAAGTCGGATGGGGTAATTCCGTATTCTTTCTGAAAACATTTCGAGAAGTACGATGGGCTGCCAAAACCGGTATCGAAAGCTATTTCGGAGATGTTACCACTTTTACTGCGCAGCAATTGTTTAGCCCGGTTAAGGCGATAGGCTTTTATAAACGAGTTTGGCGACTCGCCAATAAGCGCTTTCATTTTTCGGTAAATCTGCGATTTGCTACACCCCAGGTGGTTTTCGAGCATTGAGGCATGCAGGTCGTGATTTTTCCAGTGTTTTTCCATGTAATCCATTAAACTGGTAATAAAGCGCACTTCGTCAGGCGAAATAGATTTTATGCGGTCGCCTTTAATCACCACTTTCATACTTTCGCTCTGAAACAGGTTCCGCACTTCGAGGGTAACCAGAATTTTTTCTGTAGAAATGTAGCACAATCGTTTTGCCAGTTTTACCGACTGCTCGAATTCAATATTGCTGATATGTTCCAAATAACAACCGCTGATTCCCACCTTTAAAAATAGTTTGCGTTGCAGTGGTTTAATAAACGGAGCAAATTCCTTATGAATTTTTAATGCGCAATAAACCGCAGCACTTGTTGAATCGAAAGTTAGCTGCGAGGCAAATTGGTCGCGCAGAATAACAGTTCCTTTAAAGTGGTTGCAATAGTCGAGTACCAGTTTCTTGAATAATTTCGATAGCGAACGTCGCTCTTCCTGTTTCAAACTGTACAACTCATTCGAATCGATGCTTAGCGCCATAATGGTTGTAAGCGGCTGCGTGCTGACACTATTAATATCTACCTTTTCGGTTTGAGTTTGCGATTCGATTTGTTTCAGGAAAAAATCGATGATCCTTGAATCTACTTCAATAATGTGGTTGGCCACGTTGCCATGTTCCTCCTTGTGCAGTTGTTCTATACACGCGCGGTTGGGGGCTTCGAATAAACAAAAGGCGATCTTTCGTTTTTCGTCGTACCAATATCCCAGTTTCCGGCAATGATATCGGTGTTGTACAGTAATATCCTTGAGGTGCTTTTGTGCGATTGCCTCGGTGTGGACGTCACCATTTAGCTCATGATTATCGATGAAATAAGGCATACTCTCAAGCTTTAATTAGTGGTTAAGCACTGGGGATTGGCCAAAATGTATATAAGGATAACCGGGTTAACATGATGGTTGCAATTAAATTTAAAAACGTGTGCATGGCGTAAAATGTTCAACGTCAAAAATTTATTTATTCTGAATGGAAAGCGAAAAGTAGAGTTGGGTGGAATGCCATTCGAAGAAACCGGCTGTGCAAAATTCCTTGAGACTGGTAATTACTGAATTTAGTGCATCCCATTCAACTCCGGTAATTTGCAGGTTCTATTGCTCGATTCTCTTTTTTGTATTGATTAATACATTGTTTTTCAGTGGTTTATTTTGTAACTTATTTAATTGAAATTCGGGCAGACCGGGCGGTCTGTCTGTGGGTATTAACTAAAATCAAACAATCATGGAATGTTTTATCGAATTGTGGAGTGCACGGGATGCGTGGAAACAACTATCGCGCGAGGAACGTGGCAGTTACCTTGAACAAATAGGGCCGCACATGCAGTCGTTGCTCGAAAAAGGGGTGGAAATTGTTGGCTGGGGTGTTAACGATGAGGCGACAACACACCGGGCTAATTTTGATTTTTATGCCGTTTGGAAATTCCCCTCGCTGGATATGAAAAAGGAGTTTGAAGCCGTGGTAATGGAAGCCGGCTGGTACAACTATTTCCACCAGGAAAATGTGTCGGGAGAATTGACTACACCCGATGAAATAATTGGTAAACTGATTTCGATGTAACAATTCGACTTAAATATTAAAACCTTAAAGACTAAACAAATGAGAACTATTTCAATCCTTTTAACCGCAGGTTTGTTTATGCTCGCTGCATGCACAAACACAGCAGAAAAACCAATTACCCAAGCTGAAAAAGAAGTTTTAAGCCAGGAGGTTGAAACCACTATCAATAAAATGATGGAAGGCATGAAACACATGGCTGTAACGCAAGCTTTTGAGTCAAACTTTTTGCTCGATAAAGATTTTAAATACATTGGAATTCGTGGAGAGACAATGCGTGTTGATGCTTTTAGCAAAGAGGTACACGGAGTATTTGACAATCTTGAAAAGGTGGACTTTGCATTTTCAACTCCTGATATTCGGATAGTTACCCGCGATGTTGCTATTGTTACCATGCCTTACAAGGGAAAATTTTATTTTCCCGGATCTACTTTGAGTTTTCCCGAATGTGGAAGCACACTGGTACTGCAAAAGATCGACAATAAATGGATGGTGATTCATTTTCATGAATCGTTGCAGGAGTCGGAGTTTGTTACCGCTGATTTATAGAACACAAGTTTTACAAAGCAAAAACATCCATAATTTGCATGAGTTATGGATGTTTTTGTGTTGCTACTGAGTGTTTTTATAAATCCTCAACTTTCACATAAATCTGATTTTCCATTAGCTTCGAAGCTTCTTCCGGGAAATTATCAGCAATCGATTTCCATCCTTCACTATCGTGTATGGCGTCGTAGGTTTCCTGGTTTTTCCAGTTTCCTTTTATAAAGTAGTTGTATTCGTCGTTGCTGTCGGGTACCACCTGCATTACGGTGTAACCACAATCCCAGAAACCCATTTCGGCAATGGCCTGGTTAAATTTGTCCATGACATTTAGCATCGGGTCAATTGATCCTCCTTCAGGTACTTTAAGTAAGTGAAGGCTGGCCAGATGAACATCGTTTTTATCGGGTAAATGTGTGCTGTGACAGTAATGAAGCAGCCATTTATTATTTACCTTTTTGAACACATACGTTTCGTAGGCTTCAATGCTCATTTTGGCATCGCCCATTGCAATGTCGGCATTAAAATTAACCACCGAAAAAGCCATTTCGCCCGATACTTCGGTGCTTTTTATATCGATAACAACATTAAAAGCTGCACCTTCCATCGATTTTACCGACTCGATAAAACCATCCAGATCCTTGTGATCGAACCCGGTTTCGTAAAGGCTAAAATCGGTGGTGCAAAGTGCTCTCACACCATCGTAATCGAAATTTTCCATGGCAGTGTAAAAATCATTCAGTGTGGTTTCAACGGCTGATTTTTCCTGTTCAGGATCAGCAGTCTGGCAGGCCATTAGCAGCGCTAAAAGCCCCAAAAGAAGCAATAAGTTTTTCATAATAGTTGTGATTAAAGTTTTCATCTCTTACGTGCTATTCGGATAAAAGTTAAGCGCCGCTGTTTGGCTTTTTCAGTGCTTATTTGGTTTTGCTGATTTCCATCATTTCAAAAACGGCCGGTAAAAGGTTGATTTATGCCTGCATTTTTGTACCTTTTTAAAACAAACAGAATAACAGCAAAGGGAATGAAACTATTACTGGAAAATATAAAAGAGCTGGTTCAGGTGGAAGACCAACCCGTTTTATTCAGAGCCGGAAAAGAAATGGCAAAGGTGAATACCATAAAAAATGCGTTTCTTATTATCCGCGATGAAGTGATTGAGGACTTTGGCACCATGGATCAGCTAAAAGACAAATATATTGATGATGATTTGCTAATTGAGATCGATTGCTCGAACCGGCTGGTTTACCCCAGTTTTTGCGATTCGCACACGCATTTGGTTTATGCGGCACCGCGCGAAAAGGAATTTGTGGATCGGATAAAAGGTTTGTCGTACGAAGAGATTGCGCGCCGGGGTGGTGGTATTTTGAATTCGGCGAAACTGTTGCACGAAACGTCGGAAGAAGAACTGTATGAAAGTGCTATGGAGCGCATTTGGGAAATCGTTAAAATGGGAACCGGAGCCGTAGAAATAAAAAGCGGCTACGGATTGAATACCGAGGACGAATTGAAAATGTTGCGCGTTATTCAGCAGATAAAACGCACTTCGCCCATTTGTGTGCGTGCCAATTTTTTGGGTGCACATGCCATTCCTTTGGAGTATAAAAACAATCCATCAGAATATGTCGATATTATTATCAATGAGATGATTCCGCAGGTTGCCGCCGAAGAGCTGGCCGATTTTATTGACGTGTTCTGCGATCAGGGCTTTTTCTCGGTGGAAGACACCGAACGAATTCTTATGGCCGGAATAAAATATGGTTTGCGTCCAAAAATCCATGCCAATGAACTTGGATTAACAGGCGGTATTCAGGCCGGCGTGAAATACAATGCACTTTCGGTTGATCACCTGGAATATGTGGGTGAAGATGAAATTGCGGCGTTAAAAGGTTCGGAAACTATGCCGACGGTTTTGCCGGGGGCTGCTTTCTTTTTGAACATGAAATTGTCGCCTGTGCGCGAAATGATTGAAGCTGGTTTGCCGGTGGCGCTGGCATCCGATTTTAACCCGGGCTCGTCGCCAAGCGGAAACATGAGTCTGATTTCGGCAATGGGCTGCATTAATTTTAAAATGTTGCCCGAAGAAGTGATCAACGCTACCACGCTGAATACGGCATACGCCATGGGAATTAGTGAAAGCTACGGAAGTATTGCCCGTGGAAAAGTTGCCAACCTGTTTATTACCAGCGAAGTTCCGGGAATCGAGTATTTGCCGTATGCTTATGGTTCGAATTTGGTTGAAACGGTAATTATTAATGGCGAGATTCAAAACTTCTAAGCTTCGACTCCGCTCGGTCTGACTGTTTAATTCAACTTTAACTGATTATCTTAATATATGATTTTTTGGATTTTTACCCCAACCCTGAAGGGTGAAGTCCAAAAAATCAATCTGGTTCCCTTTAGGGATTAGGGTAAAACAGATTGATTTTATAAATAGTATAATAAATCAGTAAAGTGGAATTAATCACTGCAAAAAATCATAAGCTAAATCTCTTGCAATTTATACATTCGCATAAAATGTCATTTCGACGAGTAGGCGAGGAGAAATCTGTTACAAAAGGAAGAGATTTAGCTCCGCTGATTTTCAATTCTCTCTTCGTTCGAAATGACAGCAATAAACTAATTGAAATGAAAAAAATTATCGAATGCGTCCCTAACTTTTCTGAAGGGCGCGATATGAGTATAATCAAAGAAATTACCAATGCTATTGAAAGTGTGGCCGATATCAGTTTGCTGGATGTTGATCCCGGTAAAGCGACCAACCGTACAGTGGTAACTTTTGTAGGCACGCCTGATGATGTGATCGAAGCTGCATTTCGCGGAATAAAACGCGCTGCCGAGTTGATCGACATGAGTCAGCACAAAGGTGAACACCCGCGTTTTGGTGCCACCGATGTTTGTCCGCTGGTACCCGTTGCTAATGTTAGTATGGAAGAAGCCATTGAATATGCCCGAAAACTTGGACAACGTGTTGGCGAAGAACTGGGAATTCCGGTGTTTAGTTACGAGTTTGCAGCTTTTAATGAGGAACGTCGCAGTTTAGCAAATTGTCGTTCAGGCGAATACGAAGCCTTAAAAGAACGTATTACTACCGAAAAATGGAAACCTGATTTTGGCCCGAATGAATGGAACGAAAGAGTGGCTGGAAGTGGTGCCACAGCTATCGGTGCACGTAACTTTTTGGTGGCTTACAATATCAACCTGAATACAACTTCAACCCGCCGGGCTAATGCCATTGCTTTTGATATTCGTGAGGCAGGACGTGTAAAACGCGAGGGAAACCCGATTACCGGGAAAATTGTAAACGACGAAAATGGTGAGCCGGTTCGTATTCCGGGAAGTCTGAAAAAGACACGCGCCATTGGTTGGTACATCGAAGAGTATGGAGTGGCGCAAATTTCCATTAACCTGACCGACATAACAGTTACGCCTGTTCATGTGGCTTTTGATGAAACTTGTAAAAAAGCTACGGAGCGAGGTATTCGTGTAACAGGATCGGAGTTAGTTGGATTGATTCCGCTTCAGGCGATGTTGGATGCGGGGAAATATTTCCTGCGAAAACAAGAACGTTCAACCGGTATTTCGGATGAGGAGATTATAAAAATCGCCATCAAATCGCTGGGGCTGGATGAACTGGCACCTTTCGATCCGAAAAAGAAGATCATTGAATATGTGATCGAAGATAAATCGGCGAAAAAGCTGGTTGACATGACCTTAACTCAGTTTAAAGACGAAACAGCTTCTGAATCACCGGCTCCGGGAGGTGGTTCTATTTCTGCTTATGTTGGTGCTTTGGGAGGTGCTTTAGGTGCTATGGTTGCCAACCTCTCGGCGCATAAACGTGGATGGGATGAGCGTTGGGAAGAATTTTCCGACTGGGCAGAAAAAGGCAAATATTACCACACCGCTTTATTGAATTGTGTGGATGAAGACACGGATGCTTTCAATAAAATTATGGCAGCATTTGGACTGCCAAAATCCAGCGAGCAGGAAAAAGCCGAGCGCAAACAAGCCATTCACGATGCCACAAAAAATGCCATTGAAGTGCCGTTAAAAGTAATGCAGCTGGCGCACGATTCATTGGTAGTAATGCAAGCGATGGCAGAAGTTGGAAATCCAAATTCAGTTTCCGATGCGGGGGTAGGAGCGTTGTGTGCCCGAACAGCTGTTCATGGTGCCTACCTGAATGTGAAGATTAACGCGGCGGGTTTTGCTGATGCCGAATTTCTAGAAAATGCTTTGGCAAAAGCAGAGGACCTGTTAAAAGCTGCCAATGAAAAAGAGGCAGCAATTCTGGAGATTGTCAATAATAAAATTGAAGGATAGTTCTTGTCATTTCGAAGGAGGAACGACTGAGAAATCTGTTATTTAACCGAAATCAGCGACAGATTTCTCTCTGCGTTCGAAATGACAGAACTATAGAGGCTTTACGCGCTAAGCGGTTCCAAACCGCTAAGCGCATGCACACAACGATAAAACTAAGGCGGTGAATACAAATTTTCATCGCCTTAATTTTTGGATTTTATCGGCAACTGTTCCGCGTTCAGTCCAGCGAATGATGCGGAACAAAAGCCGGATAACTTTCCCGGGATCGGTAATGAGCAATGTTTTATTTGCAACTTTTTTGTCTCTGATTTTGATCGTTTCCGGCCATCCGGCTTCTTCAATGGTAGCTATTTCTTTGGCAAATTTCCATGCTCCATCGCGAGCGATTTTCATACTAAAATCTACCAGCATATTATCTACCTGTCCGAGCCATAAAAGCAACTTCCGTAGAAAGGGCCAGATGGAAGAAAGTCCTTGCTGTACTTCGTCTACCATCGATGCCAATATTTCATTTATGCGTTTAAAATCATCCTCCAAATCAGCGATGTTATTGTTGTTTGAGATTTCCGCCGCCGCAATTCCAAGATCAAGATTGATGTGTGCATTCATTCCAAGTAAAAGATGTTGGACCACCAGCAGGTTATTATTCGAGGCTTCTGTAAAAGCAATCTCCCACGACTGAGTTATCGGTCGATTTTTCTTCCATGCGAAATAGGCATCGATGTAACGTTTGGCAAAAACAACATCCAGTTTTTCCATTCGCAGGCCGTCATCAAAATAATTATTCTCGATTTCTTCTTTTACCTTAATCGTTACCTTTTGGTAGAGTACGGCAAAATAGCCGAGTGTATCGCCGGTTTTCAACGATTCTTCGATGATAGAATCCAGGGTTTGGATTACATCGGTGATGGATTCGATTGGTCTCATTTCGTGCTTAATTTGGTTGTGTTATAATTAAGCAACAACAAAACGAGGCAAGTGTTGAAGAAGAAGCTCTGTGGTATAAGAGAGTCGAAAAAACAATTGTCATTTCGACGAGTGAGGGAGGAGAAATCTGTTACTTTCATATTGTAACAGATTTCTCACTTTGTTCGAAATGACAGTTTTTTTATGGATGTTATTTTTTATGCCTAATACTTTATTTCGTCAAACTTTCAATTCTCTTTTTATAATAATCGTTACCACTTAATTCAAATGCCTTATTCAAATATTTTATGGCATCTGCTGGTTTTCCCTGCGCTTCATAATAGTCGGCCATTGAATCGTAAACATTAGCACTTTCGGGATAATATTCAAGGGCAAAATCAAAATACATTTTTGCTTTTGGCATTTGTTGCATGTCCATATTCATATAGCCCGACATATTTAGTAGTTCTTCAGGATAGGGGGGAACAAAATAACCAAAATGGTCTTTTAGCTTTTGTTCCCGGTGTTTTACGATTTTGTAGAGTTCTTCTTTTGGTGTGTCAAACGAATTAATTTTGGCTGTATTTTCCATCTGAAACCAGTTAAAAACTGCAATTAACCCATCCATAATCGAAGGGAATGGAATTGTACCATGAATATCGTTGGGATAAAATTTCCAATTAAAACTTAATCCGTTTTTTGCGTTTTGTTTTGCGAGGTCTGAAAAAGCGATATTCGAACGCGCAAACAGCGTAAAATCGCTGGTGTCCTGCATTACATTATCGATGGTTACTGCCGGATTTTGCATGTGCAGTTGTCCGCTTAACGACATAAATAGAGCTTTGTTTTTAAAACTTTGGTAAGCAAGTACTCCTTTAGCATCATTAATAAGTTTCTGATCATCCCAATCAAGACTGGGGTCGATGGCGATGTAATTGGTAAATAAATCAGGGCGGTTAATTAACGAATAAATGGTAAACAACCCTCCGTACGAATGGCCAATTAATGTTCTGAAATTGCTAACCCGGTACTTGTTTTCGATGTAAGGGATGAGTTCTTTTTCAATGAATTTCAGAAAGTGCTCTGCTTCGCCATTCTTCTCGTTAAACGGCATACCATATTTTGTTGTTATGGTCGACGTGGTTAAATCTCTGGTCCGGTTTTGTTTGTTTGAAATACCAACAAGTACCATTTCAGGAATAAATCCGCCACTGTAAAAGTCGTGTACATTGCTAACTGTTGGCAGAAATACTTCTCCATCTAAAACAAAAACTACAGGATATTTTTGTGCTCCATCCGGATCGTAGTTTTCCGGAAGTTGAATATAAATCTCTCGTGATTCTTTCAGAATGTTGGAATATAAACTGTCGACAATCCCTGTTTTTTTCAGATAATGAACCGGTTTGTTTTGTTGTGCAGTTGCAGATTGTTGAAATAGAAGAATAAGGCTTACAATTAATATGAGCCGGATTTTTGTTTTCATGTTGAGGCTGTTTGAATCGTTTACTATTATTGAGCTAAGCGGTTCAGGCAGTTGAATGTGTTGGAATAATTCTTGGTTGTTACTCCTTTTCTTGTGGCTGGTAATTTTTTTGCAGGCCGACAAGTACAATAATTCCTAACCGTGTTAACGCAAACACCAGAATTCCGCATAAAGGAGCAACCAGAGCAATTTTTAATCCGTCGGCAAAAACGCTTGGTGCTACATCGCCCATCGCCTGAACTTTATCGAAGATCATAATCAGTCCGAAAACGCGCCCTAAAAATCCCCAGGCTACTGCAAACCAACTTATTTGCTTCATCAATTCAATGGTTTTGTACTTTTCTCCTTTCATTAAAAGTCCACGTACAAAGAACCCTATTATAACCAAAAATGCCAGTACAATAATGTAGGTAAAAGCGGGGCCGCCATCGTTAAGTTTGTCAATAATTGCATTCATAATTTTTAAATTTAATATTTATAAAAAAAGTTTCCAAAATTTCAGTTTTAGTGCTTCACGGTGCTCTGCTGCTCATCGGCGTATAAAATATTCCTAATTTTATTGGCCATTTTCATAAGACCGGGATCTTCATGATTATCGAGTAAAACGATAAAAAACCGGCCATTATCGAGAACGTGCATCAGCGATCTGAATCCAAAAAATTCTCCCTCGTGTCCCCAGATTCTGACGGGTTTATTATTCGTAGGAATTGTAATCAGACCGAATCCATACCCATAATGTTCGGTGTGAGATGTGGTCATTAAAGCCACACTTTCTTTTGAAAGAAGCGTGTTGTTAACCAGTGCATTTTCCCAAATCTGTAAATCATTGATGGTAGAATACAAAGCTCCGGCAGCATAGGCAACAGTCGCATTAACCGGCGGGGCAAGCCGGGTTGAATCATCTTTTGTAATATATCCTGAGGCTATTTTTTGAGGAGGATTTGAATTCTGATATACACCCGAGTTTTTCATCCCCAAGGGATTGAAGATCTTTTCCTGAAGGACTTCTTCGTAGGTTTTACCGCTTACATTTTCTATAATTTGTCCCAAAACGTAATAGCCGGAATTGGAATATTTAAATTGAGTTCCGGGTTCAAAATCAAGGTCAAGATCCCGGAAATTTTTGATTATATCCAAAGGTTTATTTTCAGTATACATCAACTTTTCTATTTCCGGAATCTCCAGATAACCGGGTATGCCTGAAGTATGAGAAAGCAGATGGTGGATGGTAATTTTATCGCCTTTTTCCGTAGGATAATCGGGAATGTATTTAGAGATCGGATCCGTCAGCGCCAGTTTTCCCTCTTCCTTGAAAAGTAGAATCAGGGCTGCAGTAAATTGTTTCGTACACGAGCCGATCATAAATTTAGTATCGGTTGTATTCGGAATTTTTAGGGCTGTATGAGCAAAACCAACACCTTTTTGATAAATTGGTGTGTTATCTTCTGCCACTAAAATACTACCGTTAAACCGGCCTGCCTTGTAATACTTGTTTACGATTTTATCTATTTGTGTTGGAACTGGCTGGCTAAACAATTGCCCGCCTGCAACAATTATAAACAGTAGTATTAATTTAAGTTTCTTCATTTGTCAATGCTAACTTGGTTATTTCGGAATTAAAATTAGTTGGAATATGTTGTCGGTATTTTTTTATGCGACAGATGAAGGATTACCCGCCTTATTCTGCATAAAATGCGTTTTATACCGATTTATTGGGGCGGATATGCAACAACAGGCGCTTAACCCGTAATTCATCGATTAAAAGGCGTAAATACACCAATTTTGAGTAATATTGTTTTTATGATTCAAATAAGAAGAATACCATTTCGAACGATCCTGTTTCACACGCTGTTTTGGGTGGCGGTTTGGTTTTTCTTTTTCTATTTCTTTAGCTATAACTCTGACAAAGTAGATTATGCGCTGTGGTTTTCGAGCGGCTTATTGCCATTGACTATTGGCGTTACTTATTTCGTAAACTATCGCCTTATTCCCCGGTACTTGCTGGCTAAGCGCTACTGGAAATTTGCCCTGTATAGCTTTTATACCTTCGTTTATATTTCCTACGTTATCTCGTTGCTGATATATACCTGCCTGATTTTGGTGCTTAAGTTTAACCTGAACGAGATGCCTCCAATGAGCAAGAATTTCTTTTTTGTTTTGCTGTTGGTGATTATCGTTGTTGGCATAATTAGTTTTGTGAGCATTCTGAATCAGAGTTTTAAAACCGCAACAGCGAACAAGGAGTTACAGAATAAAATTCTGGAAACACAACTTCAGTTAAAAGACCAGGAACTGCATTATTTGAAACGCCAGATCCATCCACATTTTTTATTCAATACATTAAACACGATTTATGGTTTTGCGCTGAAACAGTCGAAGCAAACGCCGGACATCATTCTGAAACTATCGAATTTGCTTGATTATATTTTGTACCAGGTAAACAAGCCGCTGGTAAGTTTAAAGGAGGAAGTGTTGCATATTCAGGAGTACATCGAGTTGGAAAAAGTACGCTTTCAGGATACGCTGAAAGTGGATTTTAAGTCGTCGGAAGTGAACGAGGAGATTCAGGTGGCGCCAATGTTACTGATCCCTTTTGTTGAAAATGCCTTTAAACATGGTAACTTAGTAGATGGATTTTTGCGCATTAAAATTGAGGTGCGGATTGAAAATGGCTGCCTGGAATTTGAAATTGCAAATTCGTTTATTGATGAGGATAACGTGCATAAAAATGGTGGACTGGGACTTTTGAATATCAGAAAACGGCTGGATTTGAATTACCCGAGCAATTATGAATTGACGCACGAAATAAAAGGAAACTGGTACACAACAAAACTTGTTATTTGCGACCTGACAAAAACAGAACAATCGAATCAGAAGGATGACTAAAAAGATACGTTGCATAATTGTTGATGACGAGCCCATGGCGCGCGAAATTCTGGAGAGCCATCTTCGGAAAATCGAAACCGTTGAGATTATTGCTCTTTGCAAAAATGCAGTCGAGGCTTTTAATGTCATCAGCAGTCAGCCGGTCGATCTGGTTTTTCTAGATATAAATATGCCGGAGATTTCAGGTTTGTCGTTTGCCAAATCGATAAACAACGCGGTGAAAGTAATTTTTACAACGGCGTATCGCGAGTATGCCGTTGATGGGTTTGATTTGCAGGCGGTGGATTATCTGCTGAAACCCATTTCGTTTGGCCGATTGATGCAGAGTATTAATAAATACCTAAGCGAAAATCAGCAGGTGACTTTTGAAGAGTCGGCACGAATTGAACCGGAAAAAAGCGAGTCGATCTTTGTGCGCTCCGACCGGAAAATGATAAAAATAAATTTCCCGGAGATCCTGTACATCGAAAGTCTGGCTGATTACATTAGAATCCATTTGGTTGATAAAACCATTGTAACACGCGAAACCATTTCCAGCATTGAAGCCAAGTTGCCACAACAGGATTTTCTGCGTGTGCATCGCTCATTTATTGTGGCTGTAAATGCGATTGATTCGTTTACTGCCGAAATCATTGAAATTGGCAAAAAGCAAATTCCAGTAAGCCGCAGTTACAAAGACGCGGTGCTGAAAAAACTCCAATCTTAAATTCAGTTCTGTTTTTTTAATCCCAAAATGTGACTATGCAGTCATTTTTATTTTTATATTTGTGACTGAGTAGTCATAAATATGCCAAAAGAAACATTCATAAAGTTAAAGGAGGAAAAGAAAAAGCAGATCACAGATGCTTTTTTGAGAGAGTTTGCGGTAAAGACTTACGACGAAGCTTCCATTTCTATGGTAGTAAAACAGTTGGGAATCGCCAAAGGCAGCGTTTACCAGTATTTCAACGATAAGCTGGATTTGTTTATGTATTTGGTGAACGAATCGGTTGCGGTTAAGACGAAGTACACCGAAGCGGTTAAACGCGAAAATTACCCCGATTTTTGGGCTTTTTTTTCCGTTTTGTACGAACATGGTTTTCGCTTTGATGATGAGAACCCGTTGCACAGTCATTTTTTGCATAACCTCACACAAAATCTCAATTCGCCTTCCTTAAAACATTTGTACAACGAGTTGCTTTCGCAGGTGGTGGCAGGTTTTGAAAAGATGGTAGAATATGAAGTGCAAGCAGGTTTGTTCCGTTCTGATATTTCGGTAAAAACGCAGGGTTTCTTTTTATATAAACTGGGTGTTAGTATTCAGGAGCAACTGGAAGTTACAGGTGTAATCAATCCTAAAGAAAGTATAGAGAGGCAGCAACCGGTTTATTTTGGTAAAAAGGATGATTTAATGCAAGTGGTTGCAGACTATATAAAACTGGCCAAACCGGCTTTTGATAAAAACTAAACGAATGATACAGGTTGAAAATTTGGTGTTTCAATACCCCGGTAATGATGGACCGACTTTAAAAGGTCTTGATTTCTCGATTGCAAAAGGGGAGATATTCGGTTTTCTTGGTCCGTCGGGAGCCGGGAAAAGTACGGCTCAAAAAGTGCTGTATAAAATTCTGGAAGGCTACAAAGGTCAGGTGAATATTGATGGGAAGAATCTTTCGGAGTGGAATAATTCGTATTTCGAGCGTATTGGCGTTGGTTTTGAGCTACCGAATCATTATCTGAAATTAACGGGAAAAGAAAATCTGGAGTTGTTTGCAGCTTTCTACCCTAACGGTAAAAAACACAACAGTGCCGAACTTTTCGAAATGGTTGACTTGCAGGATGCGATGGATAAGCCGGTTGAAACCTATTCGAAAGGAATGAAAATGCGACTGAATTTTATCCGCGCCATTCAGCACGATCCTGATATTTTGTTTTTCGATGAGCCAACCACCGGCCTTGATCCGGTAAATGCGCACAAGATAAAACAGCATATTCTGGACTTGAAAAATCAGGGGAAAACCATTTTTGTAACCACACATAGCATGGAAACTGCCGATGGTATTTGCGACCGTGTGTCGTTTATCGTGGATGGTAAACTGGTATTGACTGACACACCCCGCAACCTGAAAAGCAGTTACGGTAAGGAAGCAGTAACAGTTGATTTGAAAGGTGGTAAAACAGAAGAATTTCCACTGAAAGACCTTGGCGTAAATCCGCAATTTCTTGACTTTATTAAGCAGGGTGAGGTAAAACGCATTCATACGCTGGAGGCAACTTTGGAGGAGGTTTTTATTCGTGTAACCGGAAAATCACTTGATCATGAATAGTTTTGGTTCGCAATTAAAATGGCAGTTTGTTTTGCTGCAAAAGAACAGCATTATTGCGGTTAGTTTTGCGGTAACTTTGATGTACGGACTGGTGCTGTATTTTTTACGCGACATCAATGGTTTAGATAAATTGGTGGTGGCACTGGTTCTGAACGATCCGTCGGTAATTGGCTACTTTTTTATTGCACTGGCAATTTATATTGAATTGAAACATCAGATCTTACAGGCTATTTTTGTCACGCCTTTCAACTTGCATCATTTACTGATTTCAAAAGTTATATCCATTTCTCTGATTGGTGCAATTTGCTCGCTCGGGCTGGCATTTTCCGTAAAAGGATTTGATTTTAACATTGTTTTGTTTGCAGTTGGTTCGCTTTCAATTTCAATACTATCAGCATTGTTGGGGTTGTATATGCTTACTTTCTCCGATGAGATCTTAAAATTTACCATGACCTCCATTCCCGTGTTCCTTGTATTTGTAAATCTGCCACTCATTCAGTACCTCGGAGTTTTGGAGTTGGGCGTGGTGAAATATATTCTCCCCATTCAGGGAAGCCTCGACTTGATTGATTACGCCATTAGTGGTACGCCAGTAAATTTTGTTTATGCTTTATGCTCAATTGTGGTTTTTATCCCGCTTTTTTACTGGCTGGCATTTCACAGGTTTTCAGGCAAAATTGTTCATCAATAAAACACCGGAAATGAAGAAGATTTTAAAACTGGCTTTTACTGATTTTAAACTGATTTTTCGTGATCCGTCACTAAAATCATTTTTGGTTTTGCCCGTAATTATGTTTGCCCTGATTATTTGGGCAGTGCCTCCATTGCTTGAGAAATACGACTTTTTGATTCCTTACTTGTCGTTGTTTTTGGTGGTTGCCGTTATTGAAAACACACAAATGTTTTGCTTTATTAATACTATGGTTCTTATCGATGAAAAAGAATCGGAAGTGGCAAAAGTATATGGCGTTGTTCCGCTGAGTAAGCTGGAGTACATCGTTTCCCGTTTTCTTATTCCGTATTTATTTACCGTAGTTTTGAACCTGATCTTGCTCTTCATCCAAAACATTTGCGAACTGTCGTTGGTATCAATATTGTTGATCTCGTTTTTGGCGGCGCTGGTAGTTCCGGTTTATGCTTTGGCGGTTAATTCAGTAGTGCAAAACCGCATGCAGGGAATGGTTTATGTAAAAGCGTTTAACATGCTGGTGTTGATCCCGATTGCAGCCTTTTTCGTGCCGGAAAAGTTTGTGCATTTATTTGGCATTTTTCCAACGCACTGGGTATTTCAAGCTATCGACAACGCAACGCAAAACCTGCCTGTTGGCTTATTTGCAGCCGTTGGATTTATCTTCTTCCTGGTTTTGTTGTGGGTGGTAACCCGAATTTTTATCCGGAAACATTTTGCGTAAAGCTTCTACCAAACTCCACTTAAACCGTCTTCTAGCGCTTGTTTGTAGCTCTCGCGATTAAATTCGTACAGGAACGGTGCTTTATGTGCTCCTCCGGTTTTTCGCTCATTCAGTTTATTCAGAATTTTGTATGATAATATCTTTCGCTGAAAATTTCTGCGGTCGAGTTCGCGCCCCAAAATCGTTTCGTATAACTTTTGCAATTGTGGCATGGTAAATTTCCGTGGCAGTAATTTTAATCCAATAGGTTGCTGGTTCAATTGAATGCGCAACGTTGTCAGCGCTTTATCGATAATATCTTTGTGGTCGATAAACATTTCAACATCGGCAAACGGACTTATCCATTCACAGCCGTCAGACAATGCATCGGGTTGCGGATCAACTTTCGAGAACTCAACCAGCGCATAAAAACCAACCGAAATAAAACGTTTTTTGAAAAACTCAACCACTTCGGGCGGTTCGTTCCGTAAAAATTCAGGATCGTCTTTTTTCGGTTTATCTCGAAGTGGATCGCTAAAAACCTTAAACTGTCTCAGGAAAATATTGTCCAATCCGGTTCGTTCTTTCAGGGTGCGCTCGGCTGCCTGCTCCAACGTTTCTTCGTGTTTTAAAAAACCACCCGGCAAACCATAGGCATCGGTGTGTTTTAAACGAAGCATTAAAACCTTTAATTCGTTGTCGTGAAAACCAAATATTACACAATCTAAAGAAATATGATCGAGTACCTCAGAAACGTTAAGATGATGATTATTAGCCAATGTTTGAATATTTTAAAAGGTACAAATTAACCTATTTTTTTTGAATCTCAATTTTCTGTGCGAACTTAGTTTTGTTCGTAATAAAAAGCAATGACATTTACGTGTTTTTAGGGAATATGAGTAGGTAATTTCTGAAGCGTTTTTTAGCCATCAATTCAAGCGCTTGCGAAACTCCGAAGGATTCATGCCGACTTTCTTTTTAAAGATGAGGCTGAAATAATGAATGGTTTGAAAGCCCAGTTCAAGACTGATCTCTTTAATACTTTTATCAGTAGAAATCAGCAGTTCTTTGGCACGGATTATACGCAATTGCAAATGATACTGACCGGGAGAAACACCGGTATACTTTTTAAACATCTTGCGGAAATAAGAATAACCAACATTGTGCTGGCGTGCGAGCTCTTCCAAATCGAATTCCTGTGCCGCATTTTGGCGCATTAAAAAACGTACCTCTTCAATTACTTTCGAGATTTGTTTTCCGGAGAATCCTTTACGCTTCTCGAACGAGATGATGTAGCCCAGCAGTTTTACCACCATGCCGGATGCGATTTGCTGATAACCGGGACGCTCTTTTTCAACCAGATCGCTTATTTTCAAATAGGTGTCGATAATCTCCTCGCGAATACCGCATTGAATAACCGGTTGCTGCGACGAAAATGTTGGGTGTTTCAAAAGCTGGTCGGCAATGTGGCCGTTAAAACCAACATAGTTTTCCACCCAACCTGTTTTTTTTGTGGGGCGGTAGCGGTGCCATTCGTTGGGGAAGATTACGATTAAACTCCCTGGTTTTACCTGGAATTTTCCGTTAGCATTTTCAAAAATGCCGGTGCCCTCCGTTATGTAATTCAGCTGAAACTCGTGCAGAATGCGTCCGCTTTTCCATTCAAAATAATATTCCGACGGATGTTCGCGAGGCGGGTACATTGTGTTGGCTTTTATTCGTGCATAGCCGGCCACCTTTAAATATAAACCCCAGTTTATATCTTCTTCACTTGTTGTTAGGTATTTAAAATACTCGTTCATTGAAATAGTGCCAAAAAATATAAATTTTTTGCCAAATTCTGTATTGATATCCTAAAAAAACGCCTCTACTTTTGACCTGAACTTATAGACTTAGATTTAATTTAATAAAACAATCAAACTTGAAATTATGAATTTTATAATTGGATTGGCGATTATCGCCATCGGAAGTTTTGGGCAATCGAGCTCGTACGTTCCAATTAACAAAGTTAAAAATTGGTCGTGGGAAAGCTTCTGGTTAACACAAGGCGTTTTTGCCTGGCTGGTATTTCCTTTATTAGGCGCATTACTTGCCGTTCCGGCAGGACATTCATTGGGAGAAATTATTACAAGCGGCGACGGAGCCATGTGGAAAACAATGGGCTACGGCGTACTTTGGGGAGTTGGAGGTTTGACTTTCGGTTTAAGCATGCGTTACCTCGGAATCGCTCTTGGTCAGTCAATTTCGCTGGGTACTTGTTCTGCATTTGGTACCATTATTCCGGCGCTTATGGAAGGAACAGATCTTTTTCACGGAAAAGGTTTGGTGCTTTTAATTGCTGTAAGTATCGCCATTGCCGGTATTGCTATTATTGGTTATGCCGGTAGTTTGCGCGCCAAAAACATGTCGGAAGAAGAGCGAAAAGCCGCCATTAAAGATTTTGCTTTGGGAAAAGGATTGTTGGTTGCTTTGCTTGCCGGTGTAATGAGCGCTTGTTTTAGTTTAGGTTTGGCTGCCGGACAACCAATTGCCGATGCCGCTGCCGGAATGGGATCGAAAGCATTGTTCGTAACACTTCCTGCAACACTATTAGTAACTATCGGTGGTTTTTTTACCAACGCAGTTTATTGTTTGTATCAAAATGTAAAAAACAAAACCATTAAAGATTATATCTCGGTTCCCGGAAATGTATTGATCAACAACTTGCTATTCTGTGCACTTGCCGGAGGTTTGTGGTACTCACAATTCTTCGGTTTGGGAGTTGGTAAAAGTTTTTTCGAAGAGGGTAGTGTAATCATGGTATTCTCGTGGAGTATTCTTATGTCGCTCAACGTAACATTCAGTAACGTTTGGGGTATTATCCTGAAAGAATGGAAAGGTGTTGGAGCAAAAACCTGGACGATTCTCATCATCGGTTTGGTCATCCTGATCTTCTCAACTTTCGTTATCAATTTCTAAAACGAGGTTATTTTTAAGAAAAGAACTTATACGCAATAATTATAAATCAATAAAACAAAAATTATGAGTGAATCAATTAAAAAGGCTTATGAACTGGCCAAAGAACAATATGCCGCAATTGGTGTGGACACTGAAGCAGCATTGAAAAAAATGAGCGAATTAACTATTTCGCTGCACTGCTGGCAAACCGACGATGTAGGTGGTTTCGAAACTCCGGATGCAACACTTTCTGGTGGTGGTATTCAAACTACAGGTAATTATCCTGGTAAAGCAAAATCGGTTGCCGATGTTCGTCAGGATCTTGAAAAAGTAATGTCCTTACTTCCTGGTAATCAGCGTGTGAATTTGCATGCTATTTATGGTGAATTTGGTGGCGAAATGGTTGATCGTGATCAAATTGAATTAAAACACTTCCAGGGCTGGATCGACTGGTGTAAAGAACAAGGAATCGGTATGGACTTTAACGGTACTTTCTTTGCTCACCCGAATGCGGCCGATGGTTTTACTTTATCAAGTAAAGATGAAAAAATCCGTCAGTTTTGGGTAGAACACCTGAAACGTTGCCGTGCTATTTCTGCCGAAGCAGGAAAACAACTGGGAACGCCTTGTGTACACAATACGTGGGTACCTGACGGATCAAAAGATACACCAATTGACAGAAACGGATACCGCACATTGTTGCAAAAGTCGTTAGACGAAGGTTTGGCAACAAAATATCCGAAAGAGCACATGAAAGACGCTGTTGAAAGTAAAACTTTCGGTATCGGTTTGGAATCAATGACTGTTGGTTCTAACGAATTTTATGTGGGTTATGCAGTGAAAAACAATATTTTAATGTGTATCGACAACGGTCACTATCACCCAACCGAAATTGCAGGTGATAAAATTTCTGCAGTTCTGCAGTACGTCGACGGTTTGTTGCTTCACGTAACTCGTCCTGTACGTTGGGACTCTGACCACGTTGTTACACTTAACGAAGAAATTCAACTAATTGCATCAGAAATTGTACGCAACGATTTTATGAGCCGTGTAAATGTTGGTCTCGACTTCTTCGATGCTTCTATCAACCGTATTGGTGCTTATGTAACCGGTACACGCGCAGCTCAAAAGGCATTCTTAATTGCAATGTTAGAGCCAACTAAAGATTTGGTTGCAGTTGAGGAAGCCGGTCAGAATTTCGAGCGTTTGGCTATGTTGGAAGAACTGAAAACTATGCCGTTTGCGGCCGTTTGGGATTACTACTGTTTGCAGGAAGGTGTTCCAACCGGAATGGATTATATTTCTGAGATTCAGAAATACGAAAAGGATGTTTTATTAAATAGATAAGTTTAGTCTCTAATTCATTTCTTCTCCTGCCTTGCCGTGTTGACGGATTTAGGCAGGAGAGGATTGTTTTTAAAAACCTGCAAAATGACCGAAGTAATAGCTGTTTTCGACATAGGAAAAACCAACAAAAAAATATTGTTATTCGATAGTAACTTCAAAGTTGTAAAACAACACGAAGAGAAGTTTCCGGTGATAACCGACGATGACGGATTTGAGTGCGACGACATCGATTTGATAACATCGTGGATCAGTAAAAGCCTGGAAGAAATTGTAACCGGTAACGAATACGATTTGAAAGGGGTGAATTTCTCAACTTACGGCGCATCATTAATGTTCTTGGATGAGAAAGGGCAACGCCTAACACCGGTTTACAACTATTTAAAGGAGATTCCTGAAACAATTGCTGCAGGTCTTTTTGAGCAGTATGGAGGAAAAAATGAATTTTGCCGAAAAACTGCCAGTCCTGCCTTGGGCTTGTTGCTGAATTCAGGTATTCAGATTTTGTGGCTGAAAGACCAGAAACCTACAGTTTACGAAAAGGCAAAATCTGTTTTACATTTCCCACAATATTTATCGTATACTTTATCAAACGAAATAGTTTCGGAGCCTACATCAATCGGTTGTCACACCTTTATGTGGGATTTCGATCAAATGAAATACCATCAGTGGATTTCGGACAACGATATTGCATTGCCGGAACCCATTAACAACGATGTGGTTTTTTCTGCCGACGTAGCAGGAAAAGAGGTAAAAGTTGGAACCGGTATTCACGATAGTTCGGCATCGTTGGTGCCTTACTTAAAAGCCAGTCCGGCTAAATTTATCCTTGTTTCTACCGGAACGTGGTGTATCAACATGAATCCATATAACGAAGAGCCTTTAACTACCAGCGAGCTGGAGCAGGATTGTTTGTGTTTCCTTACGCCGAATAAAGAACAGGTAAAATCTTCGCGTTTATTTATGGGGCATTTCCACGAAGTTTGGGCCGAAAAACTGGCCAAACATTTCGATGTGGCGCAAGACTCATTTAAAAAAGTGAAAAATGATCAGGAATTGGTTGATGCGCTTTCAAACAAATACGGCGATGCTTCCGTATATTTCCCCAATGGCAAGGAAAGTTTTGACGAAGGTCTGAAGACTGTTGACCTGAGTGTTTTTGCAAATTACGAAGAAGCATACACCAAGTTGATGATCGACCTGACGGCACTTTGTATTACAAGCATTAACCTGGCCGTGCCGGAAAATGATGATACAGAGATTCTTTATGTTTCAGGTGGTTTTGCACGTAATCCGATTTTTATCGAGTTGCTGAAAAAGAGCTTTCCTGCTAAAAAAGTTCTTATATCAGAAATTGACAATTCGAGTGCACTTGGAGCCGCGATGGTTATTTCAGATACCTTGTCGGATGCGGATGTTGCTAAGCTCGATCTTGGAATTCAGGAGTAAGACTAGCCATTTTACAAACAGACAGCTAACAGTTTAAAATATACGAAATGAGAAAATTGAATACGAAATGGATGCATCCGCGCGACCAGATCATCATGATTATTGATAAGATTTACAAAGGGGGGTTGACTACAACTTCCGGCGGAAATATCTCGATAATTGACGACGATGGGGATGTGTGGGTAACGCCATCGGCCATTGATAAAGGGACATTGCGTGCGACAGATATTATTTGTGTGAAAAGGGATGGAAGCATCGAGGGGCGTCATAAGCCGTCGTCGGAATATCCGTTTCATATTGCCATTTATAAATGTCGTCCGGAGATTAAGGCTGTAATTCACGCGCATCCGCCGGCATTGGTTTCGTTTAGTATTGTTCGTCAAATTCCTGATACCAATGTAATTCCGCAGGCAAAACACGTTTGCGGGCCAATTGGTTACGCACCTTACGCTTTGCCCGGAAGTAATGAGTTGGGCGATGTAATTGCCGATGAGTTTGCAAAAGGTGTGAATGCGGTAATTATGGAAAACCACGGAACAGTGGTGGGCGGTGCCGATTTAAGTGATGCCTATCAGCGTTTCGAGACCATGGAATTTTGTGCCCGCACCTTGATAAACGGAAGCACAATTGGCAAACCTAATTATTTGTCGGATGAGCAGATCGATGCATTTGAAAGCCAGATTCCAAGGTTGCTGCCGGAAATGAAGAAGGTGGAGTATCCTTCTGATGAACGCGCGATTCGTGAAATGATACAACGTATTGTTTTGCGTGCCTGCGATCAGGGAATGATGATTAGCTCGTACGGAACAGTTTCGGTGCGTTGGAAGGGCAATGATTTTCTGATTACACCAACCAATGTAGCGCGCTGGGATATTCAGTTGAAAGATATTGTGCAGATAAAAGATGGTAAACGCGAGCCCGGAAAAATTCCGAGTCGCTCAACCTGGCTGCACCAGGAGATTTACAAACGTTTCCCACATATCAATTCCATCATTCTTACACAAACGCCTTATTTAATGGCTTATAGCGTAACCGGTGAGAAAATCGATGTACGTACGATTCCTGAAAGTTGGATCTTCCTGCAAGACATTCCAAATGTACCTTTCGGATCGCATTTTGCTGGCGAAGAAACCATTTTGAATACTTTGGGAGAGAATACTCCTGCAGTGATCATCAACAACGATTCAGTTTTGGTAACCGGTGACAAATTACTGGGAACCTTCGATAAATTGGAAGTTGCAGAGTTTAGTGCCAAGTCACTTACCATGGGAGCTTCACTTGGAAAACTTGTTCCAATCAATCAGGAACAAATCGAAGATTTAAGGAATAAATTTTTATCGTAACGATATAAAATGAAAAGGGCTGCAATCGCAGCCCTTTTTTTGGGCCAAAAGAGAATCGAGTAACTTTTTTTTACCAAGATGGAATAGTTAATTACGCATTCTGATAAGAGAAAAGCTTTAATGAAGACGGATGTTTCAAATTGCGTAAGAAACCTGGAAATTTAAATTTCTTGTTGTGACTTTTGTCTTCAAGCCAGACAGGCTCTTTCTTTTCCAGTCGATGAAAAGAAAGCAAAAATCTTGTCAAAAAATAACCTTTGCGTTTTTTCAATGTAGCCAATTAGCCCGACTGACGGATTTTTGACGAGCCCGCACAGAATTTGCCCTCAAGTCCGCCTTCGAGAAAAAGCGTTAAGAAAATAAATGGAGAGAGCATAAAAAAATCAAGTCTGTTCGACGCTCGTTAGCCCTGAAGAATGAAGGGCTAAAAGGAGGAGTTTCTTGATTTTTGTGAAAGGAATTTATTTTTAGCTTTTTATCGTCAGCGGTGGCTTTTTTGAATACTTTTTCAGCTAATGGAAAAAGTATTTCCTGTCTGGAAAGACAAGAGGGAATTTTATTTTTTTTTATCCTACTTAGAAAGTACCGAAAATAGCGTACTTCTCGCTGTTGCAGTACACCTGGCTATAGATAAAAAAGCCTTCGCGACTGGTTTCCAGTTTACGGTTGAGGTGAAGGATCGGATGTCCTTCTTTTACATTCAGGTATTCCTGAATATTTTTATCGGCAAGAATAGCCATCAAGCGCTGCTCGCCACCGGTAACTTCTATGTCGTACATGGTGCGTAAAATGTTGAACAAGGATTTGTTCTCCAGGTTCCGGCTGATAAACCGACGTAGATTGATGTTGGGCATCATAGTAATATCGTAAAAAACAGGCTGCTTGTTCATAATACGCAGTCGCTCGAAATAAATACAGCCAAACTCTTCCTCATCATTCAGCAGCGGATATGCCAGGTTTGTAGTGTCCCACTGCCTGATCTCCGGTTTTACAATGATCTCCGTGATTAGGTTTTCCTGTCCCACTGCACTCGTAGTTCCTGAGAGAGACAAAATTCCGACACCCTGCGGAACGCCCATTACAATACTTCCTTTTCCCTGTTTCTTTTTAATGTAACCTTCGTGAACCAGGCGGTCGAGTGCCTTTCGTATCGTTGGGCGTGTCGTCTGATGTACCGCACAAAGTTCGTTTTCCGATGGGAGAATGTCTCCTTTTAAGTAAACTCCATCTGATATGTGTTTGCGAATAATTTCGTAAACAACTTTGTATTGTGGTAGATTTTTGCTCAGACGCATAATGATTCTTTTTTCTCGAGTGACAAATATAAGCGATTTTCTCCTTAGATGTAAACACAAAATTAAAAAAATGTATTTACAAGTTACTTGTAAATGTGTTGAAAAGGTTGTATATTAGGAGTTTAAATAAAAACAAAGAATTAACTTGTAAATACAAGTTGTGTCATATAAGTTTGTCGAAAATTAATAAAATTATGGCTACACCGATAATAATGCCTCGACAGGGGCAGTCTGTTGAATCCTGCATCTTTACCGAATGGACGAAAGAAGTAGGAGAGGAAGTGAAAAAGGGCGAAGCGCTCTTTGCTTATGAAACTGATAAAGCATCATTTGAGCAGGAAGCTGAGGAAGATGGTGTTTTATTGGCTGTTTTTTGCGAAGAAGGAGATGAGGTTCCTGTTTTGCAAACTATTGGCGTAATTGGCCAACCGGGCGAGAACATCGATGAATTTTCTGCCGGAACCGCACCTGCCGCAGCGGCTGAAGTAAAAGAAGAAGTTGAAGAAAAACCTGCCGAGGAAAAAGAAGAGCTTAAGGTTGTTCTGAAAGAAAAAGCTGAAGGCGAAAAAGTGAAAATTTCTCCACGCGCCAAAAATCTTGCTGAAAAAGACGCGGTTCCTTATGAATCGATTGAAGGTTCGGGTCCTGGTGGACGCGTAATCGAACGTGATGTTAAAGCTTATGAATCATCGCAGCCAAAAATGTCGCCACTTGCTAAAGAGGTTGCCAAAGCTGAAGGTCTTGAAGCAGCAGGAGAAGGCAGTGGATTGGCAGGAACTGTCAAAGCATCCGATCTTGGAACGAATCCGGTTTATGCCGATGATTTCGAGATCAAGAAAATGCCTCATATCCGCAAGCTGATCGCCAAAGCAATGCACCAGTCGTTGCAGAATTCGGCGCAGTTAACACACCATTTAGGTGCCGATGCCAGAAGATTATTGGCCCTGCGTAAAGAAATTAAAGCCAAAGAAGGTGCTCCGAATATTACATTGAACGATATGGTTTGTTTTGCCGTTATCAAAGCGCTGAAACAATTCCCTGATGTAAATGCACATTTCCTTGGCGACAGTGTAAAATATTTTAATAAAGTACATCTTGGACTGGCCGTTGATACCGACCGCGGTTTGATGGTTCCTGTAATTAAAAATGCAGACGACCTTTCTATTACCGGTTTGTGCAATCAGTTTAAAGAAGTTGCCGACGCTTGCCGTACCGGAAGTATCGATCCTGAATTGCTTTCTTCTGAGGCTGCATCATTCACAGTATCGAACCTTGGAAACTACGGTGTTGAGATGTTTACACCAGTTATTAACCTTCCACAGGTAGCTATTCTGGGAGTAAATACAATCGTTCCACGACCAAAAGATATGGGCGACGGAGTTTACGGATTTGTGCCTTACATGGGCTTGAGTTTGACTTACGATCATCAGGCACTGGATGGCGGAATGGCAACACGTTTTGTGAAGCAGGTAGCTATTGAAATTGAAAACTTAACCTTTGACTATTAATACCGAAATGAAGTACGATTTAGCAATAATAGGTGCCGGACCGGGCGGATATGTTGCCGCTGAAAGAGCCGGAGCAAAGGGACTGAAAGTGGTTCTTTTCGAGAAGAAAGAACTGGGCGGTGTTTGTTTGAACGAAGGTTGTATTCCTACAAAAACATTGCTTTATGGAGCCAAAATTTACGATAGCGCAAAAAGCGGAAGTAAATACGGTGTGGAAGCGAACGATCTGTCGTTTAGCTTCGATAAAATGATGGCCCGTAAGAATAAAGTGGTGAAGAAACTGGTTGGTGGCGTTGGCATGAAAATGAAGCAGTTTAACGTGGAGGTAGTCAACGATGCAGCAATGATACAAAAGAGAAGTGCCGAAGGTATTGAGATCGAAGCAGGTAGTAAAACTTATAGTGCTGCCAACCTTATGATCTGTACCGGATCGGAAGCTTTTGTGCCCCCAATTCCCGGAGTTCAGGGTAATGAAGAGGTACTGACTAATCGTGAGATCTTGCAGCTGAAAGAGCAGCCAAAATCACTGGTGATCATTGGTGGAGGTGTTATCGGTATGGAGTTCGCCAGTATTTTTAACAGCCTTGGAACGAAAGTTACCATTATTGAAATGCTGGATGAGATACTGACCGGAATGGACAAAGGACAGAGTGCTATGTTGCGTCAGATGTACGCTAAAAAAGGCATCGAGTTCAATTTGTCGTCAAAAGTTACCAAAGTTGACGGGACAAAAGTAAGCTTCGAAAAAGATGGTAAAACAACAGAGATCGAAGGTGATAAGATATTAATGAGCGTTGGCCGCAAGCCGGTAACTACTGGTTTTGGTCTGGAGAATTTGGGCGTTGAATTATTCAAAGGCGGAATCAAAGTCGATGAAAAAATGCGCACAAACATTCCTAATGTTTATGCAGCCGGCGATGTAACAGGTTTCTCATTGTTGGCACACACTGCCAGTCGCGAAGGTGAAGTAGTGGTAAACAACCTGTCAGGTCGCCCGGATAAAATGCGCTACAATGCCATTCCGGGAGTGGTTTACACCAATCCTGAAATTTCGGGTGTTGGATTGACCGAAGAAACAGCAAAAGCAAAAGGAATCGATTATAAAATTGCCGAACTGCCAATGGCTTATGCCGGAAGGTTTGTCGCCGAGAACGAAGGCGGCAGCGGATCGTGCAAAGTGTTGGTAGGAGCAAAATATGGCGAAGTACTGGGAGTTCACATGATCGGAAATCCATCGAGTGAAATGATCTACGGCGCCTGCATGGCCATTGAAGCCGAAATGACACTGAAAGAAATGGAAGAAGTGGTGTTCCCACATCCAACCGTTTCTGAGATATTTAAAGAAACCGTTTTTAGTTTCGGTCACTGATCGTAAAAGCAGAGATGCTGAAACGAGTTCAGCATGACGTACTTGGTATTGTCCTTGTAATCATGTTCTGAACGTCACCCTGTCCGTCAGCTGACGGATCCAGGTCTGAATAAAAGAAAAACAAGTAAAAATTAATAAAACAAAATATTATGCCTAAGTCGCAATTTATTGATCCGGTTGAAGTAAGAAAACCGGGTTCAATTCAATTCAAAGAAATACCTGTAAATCAATACAACAAAAGTATTGAAGAGGAAAAAGCTAACTTTTCGAATGACGAATTCATCAATATCTTCCATGATATGTCACTGATTCGTGAGTTTGAAACCATGTTGAATCTCATTAAAATCAAAGGGGAATACGAAGGAATCGAGTACAACCATCCTGGCCCTGCTCACTTGTCAATCGGACAGGAATCGGCTGCAGTTGGTATGGCGTATCACCTGGGAGTAGAGGATTTTATTTTTGGTTCGCACCGTTCTCACGGCGAGATTTTGGCCAAAGGTATGTCGGCCATCCATAAAATGAGCGATGACGAATTGATGGATGTAATGACCAACTTCTTTGATGGTACAATTCTGAACATCGTAAAAGAAGGTCACGAAGGCAACGTAAAATCATTGGCACGCCGTTTCCTTATTTACGGAACACTGGCTGAGATTTTTGCCCGCGAAACAGGTTTCAATAAAGGTTTAGGTGGATCGATGCACGCTTTCTTTACACCGTTTGGCGTATATCCGAACAACGCTATTGTTGGTGGTTCGGGCGATATCGCTGTGGGTGCTGCATTATTCAAAAAAGTAAATAAAAAAGATGGTATTGTGGTTGCCAACATTGGTGATGCTTCAATGGCTTGCGGTCCTGTTTGGGAAGGTCTGGCTTTTGCATCGATGGACCAGTTTGAGCAGCTTTGGGAAGGCGCTTACAAAGGTGGTCTGCCAATCATTTTCAATATCATGAATAACCAGTACGGAATGGGTGGACAAACCTGTGGTGAAACTATGGGTTACGACATTGCCGCTCGTATTGGTGCCGGTGTAAACCGCGACAGTATGCACGCCGAGCGCGTTGACGGTTACAATCCACTGGCTGTAATCGATGCGTACAAACGCAAAATGGAACTGCTGAAAGACAAAAAAGGTCCGGTTCTGTTAGACGTTTTAACTTACCGTTACAGTGGTCACTCGCCTTCTGATGCTTCGTCGTATCGTAGCAAAGAGGAAGTTGAAGCATGGGAAAAACAGGATTGTATCGCTTCGTATGCAAGCGAGCTGGTTGGAGCCGGAGTTGCAAAAGAAGCAGAGCTTGAAGATATTAAAGCCGACATCGTTGAGTTGATGAAATACGCGATGAAACTGGCTATCGATGAAAAAGTTTCTCCTCACATGGATATGGAAAAATATCCTGAACTGATCGGTGACATGATGTTCTCGAACGAGAGCCTGGATAAAATGGAAGACCGAGAAGTTGAGGTGAATCACCCAATGGAAGAAAATCCACGTGTGAAACAGCTTTCTAAAAAAGAACGTTTTGCATTTGATGCCAACGGAAAACCATTCTCGAAAATTAAACAATACCAGTTGCGTGACGGTATTTTTGAAGCTGTTGTTGATCGTTTTTACAAAGATCCAACCTTGGTAGCATACGGTGAAGAAAACCGCGACTGGGGTGGCGCTTTTGCCGTTTACCGCGGTTTGACCGAAGCGCTGCCATACAACCGTTTATTTAACTCACCAATTTCGGAGGCGTCGATCATTGGAACAGCCATCGGTTACGCCATGTGTGGTGGACGCGTTATTCCTGAGATCATGTATTGCGATTTCCTTGGACGTTGTGGTGATGAGGTTTTCAACCAGATGCCTAAATGGCAGGCCATGTCGGGTAACGTAATTAAAATGCCGGTTGTAGTTCGCGTTTCCGTTGGATCGAAATATGGTGCACAACACTCTCAAGACTGGACATCATTGGTGGCACATATTCCGGGATTGAAAGTTGTATTCCCGGTAACTCCATACGATGCAAAAGGATTGATGAACACTGCACTGCAGGGAACTGATCCTGTAATTTTCTTTGAAAGCCAGCGTATTTACGACATTGGCGAGCAATTCCACGAAGGTGGTGTGCCGGAAGAATATTACGAAATTCCATTTGGCGAGCCGGATGTAAAACGCGAAGGAAAAGACATTACAATTCTTACCATTGGTGCAACATTGTATCGTGCTCTTGAAGCCGCTGATAAACTGAAAGAAGAATACGGAATGGAAGCAGAAGTTATCGATGCCCGTTCAATTGTTCCTTTCAACTACGAAAAAGTATTGGAGTCGGTTAAAAAGACCGGAAGAATTATCATTTCCGGCGATGCCAACTCACGCGGTTCATTCCTGAATGATATGGCAAGAAATATTACTGAGCTTGCATTCGACGAGTTGGATGCACCTCCTGTAGTTGTTGGTTCGCGTAACTGGATCACTCCGGCGTACGAATTGGAACAGTATTTCTTCCCACAGGTTGATTGGTACCTGGATGCGATTCACGAGAAGATCGTTCCGCTGAAAGGTCACGTTGTGAAAAACAACTATACAAATGCCGAGCAAATCCGTAGAAATAAGTTAGGTATATAATCTTGGTTAGTTTGAAAAGCATGGTGTGGATAAGTTTTGGTAGGAAAGGATTTTTTATATTCACACCTGCTTTTTAACCAATAACTAATAACTGATATGAATTTTCTAAAAGAATACCCGGATATTGAAACATTAATGCGAATTGGAGGCGATGTTAGCGTTCCTCACGTAAACGGCCACATCCACACACCCTACTCATTCAGCTCTTTCGATAATATTGCGCAGATTTTTGATCTGGCAAAAGACGAAGAGGTTGATGTGTTGGGAATTAACGACTTTTTTGTTTCCGACGGATATAACGAATTCTATAATTACGCGGTAAAAAACGGCGTATTTCCATTGTTTAATGTTGAGTTTATCGGATTGATTCCGGAGCTTCAGCGCCGCAATGTTACCATCAACGATCCGAATAATCCGGGGCGTATTTATTTCAGTGGTAAAGGACTGAATTATCCTTACCGGGTTTCGGAAGAAAACGCGCAGTTTTTGAAAGAGCTTTTTGCTGAAAGCCAGAAGCAGGTGAAGCAGATGATTGAAAAGGTGAACTATCTTTTGCAATCGATCTACCCTGATATGAGTCTTACTTACGAAGATGTAAAGGCAAAATACGCCAAAGAACTGGTGCGCGAAAGACATATTGCAACAGCCATTCGTACTTTGGTGGAGGAGAATTATCCGAAAAAGTCGGGTAAAATGATGTTCTACACCGAACTTTTTGATGTGGAGCCAAAATCGAATCCTGAGGATATTCCTGCAATTGAAAACGAAATTCGCGGTAAATTATTAAAAGCCGGAGGTTCTGCATTTGTTCCTGAATCGCCTGCATCATTCCCGCCGGTACAGCGCATAAGCGAGTATATTTTGGATGCCGGTGGTATTCCATGTTATCCTGTTTTACTCGACGACCGAAAAGGAAATCTGATTACCGGTTTCGAGAAGGATTGGGAATTTATGGACGAGCAGTTGAAAGCAATGAATGTGCACATGATCGAACTGATTCCATCGAGGAATTCAGTGCAGAAATTGCGCGAGTTCATCAAATACTTTACTAAAAAAGGATATGTGATTTCATTGGGATCGGAGCACAATACGCCGGGAGTTTTCCCAATCGAGGTGAAAGTTGATGGGGAAGATATTCTGCCTGATGATTTGAAAAAAGTATCGTACGATGGAGCTTGTGTAATTGCAGCTCATCAATATTTAAAAACCAATGGGGAAGAGGGATTTGTTAAGGCAAATGGGGATCGTACCGAACGTTCGGTAGCCGACCTGATCACTCTTGGAAACGCGGTTATAAAAGAAATGATCGCATAAAAAATTTCACGCAGATAGCGCAGATATTCGCAGAGAAATAGAAGAAGTAAATCTGCGCTGATCCGCGAAATCTGCGAGCAAAATTCAAAGCGAAAAAGAAAAAATGGAAGGATTAGAAAATCTTATTAAGATATCACAATTCTATGGCAAAAATCCGGAGATGGTTATTGCCGGAGGTGGAAACACTTCTTATAAAAACGACGAAAATATTTGGGTGAAAGCCAGTGGTCATGCGCTTGCAACAATTACCGAAGATGGTTTTGCAAAACTTGACCGCAAAAAACTTGGGCTGATCTCGGAAAAAACATACAGCTCAGATTCGTTTGAGCGCGAACGCCAGATCAAAGACGATTTGATGGAAGCTACCATCACAAAAGATCGCCGTCCGTCGGTGGAAACATCAATGCACGATGTTATCGATTACGCTTATGTGGTGCACCTGCATCCAACAAAAGTAAATGGACTAATGTGTGGCAACGAGGTTGAAAAATACCTCGGTGAATTGTTTGGTGACCAGGTGGTTTATATTCCTTATATCGATCCGGGTTATGTGCTGTTTAAAGAGGTTGAAAAGCAGTTGTCCAAATTCAAAGCTGAAAAAGGAAAAGCCGCTCAGATAATCTTTTTGCAAAATCATGGAATTTTTGTGGCTGCCGATTCAATCGATGAAATTGAAACCATCTACAACGATGTATTTGCAAAACTGAACGGTGTATTGAAAGAGGAACTGTCGGAAGAAGCACTTCCAATCCGCGATGATATTGCTGAATTTATTCCAGCTATCCGAATGATGGTTTCTGAAGAGGAAATTAAAACACTCAAACTTCGGAACAATGCAGTAATTGCTCAATTTGCAAAAGATGCAGCGGCCTTTGAAAAAGTGGCCAAGCCATTTACGCCGGATCTGATCGTTTATTGCAAATCGAAATACGTTTTTATCGAAAATACCGAAAACGTTGAAGATCTTTTGAAAGAGGCCAAAGACAAGATTACGGCTTTTATTTCAGCTAACGGATTTGCTCCAAAAGTAATTGTTCTGAAAGGAATTGGTTTGTTGGCGGTTGGCGATCATGCTGCGCAGTGCGACACCATTCTTGATGTTTACGAAGATGCAATGAAGATCAGTGCTTATTCGGAATCATTCGGTGGTCAGCATTTTATGACACCCGAGCAAATTGCATTTATCGATACATGGGAGGTGGAGAATTACCGCCGCAAAATTGCTGCCGGAACATCGGTTGGCCGCGTTCAGAATAAAACCATTATTGTAACCGGCGCTGCCATGGGATTTGGCGAAGGTATTGCCCGCCATTTAACCGAAGAAGGTGCCAATATTGTTGTTGCCGACATTAACGAAGAAGTTGGAAATAAAACGGCTGCTGCACTGGCCGCGATGAAAGGCAATAACCGGGCGATTTTTGTAAAAACCAACGTGGCCGATATGGACAGTTTGGCCAATTTGATGAAAGAAACTGTTGCTACTTTTGGAGGTCTGGATGTATTTGTTAGCAATGCGGGGGTGTTGCGTGCAGGCGGTCTGGATGAAATGACTCCGGAGAATTTCGAGTTTGTTACCAAGATAAACTACAACGCTTATTTCTATTGCACAAAAGTAGCTTCTAAAATATTGAAACTTCAAAATGCTTTTAAACCGGATTATTACTCTGATATCATTCAGATCAACTCAAAATCGGGCTTAAAAGGCAGTAAGAAGAATTTTGCATATGCCGGTGGTAAATTTGGTGGAATTGGGCTTACTCAGTCGTTTGCACTAGAGCTGGCACCAGAGAAAATTAAAGTGAATTCGGTTTGTCCGGGTAACTTTTACGAAGGTCCGCTGTGGAGCGATCCTGAAAACGGTTTGTTCATTCAGTATCTGAATGCAGGAAAAGTGCCGGGAGCAAAAACAATCGAAGATGTGAAGCAGTTTTATTTAGACCAGGTGCCTCTTGGAAAAGGATGTTCGCCAAAAGACGTGGTGAAAGGAATTTTATACCTGATCGACCAGGAGAATGAAACAGGACAGGCGCTGCCAATTTCGGGCGGTCAGTCGATGTTGCACTAGAAGTTAAAGGCAAAAGTAGAAAGTAAAAAGTTGAGAACAGCTGTGCTGGTCGAAATCCCGACCGAAGCGTCGGGAGCAAAAGTAGAAAGTAAAAAGGCAAAAGATGGGAAGAATTAATGATTAACGATGAGTGATTAAGAAAGCTTCGAGTCACGAGTTTCGAGATAGAAGTTTCAATCTTAATCAATCTGATTCAATCTTTTTTCAATCTGAAAAAATAAATAGAAAATGAAGACAAAAGCAGTTCGATTATACGGTAAAAAAGACCTTCGTGTTGAGGAGTTTGAATTACCGGCAATCAGTGATGATGAGATTTTGGCCAAAGTAATAACCGACAGCCTTTGTATGTCGAGTTACAAAGCTGCCAACCAGGCAAGCGATCACAAACGTATTCCGGATGATATTGCCGAAAATCCGATTATGATCGGTCACGAGTTTGCCGGTGAGATTGTTGAAGTGGGAGCAAACTGGCAGGATAAGTTTAAGTCTGGACAGAAATTCTCGATTCAGCCGGCAATTTATTACGAAGATGGTCCGGTGGGTGTTTTGAGTGCGCCGGGTTATTCGTACAAATACATTGGTGGTGATGCAACTTATGTGATCATTCCAAAAGATGTGTTGGTGCAGGATTGTTTGTTGGCTTACGAAGGACCGGGGTATTATCCCGCCTCGCTAGCTGAGCCGTTAAGCTGTGTTATTGGTGCTATGCATGCCAATTACCACACAACAGCCGGAAGCTACGTGCACAAAATGGAAATTGTTGAAGGTGGTAAAATGGCAATTTTAGCAGGTGTTGGTCCAATGGGACTGGCAGCCATCAATTACGTTTTGCGCCGTGAGGACAGAAAACCATCGTTGATGGTAGTTACCGATATCGATCAGACAAGATTGGATCGTGCAGCTGAGCTTTACACTGTTGAGTTCGCCAAAGAACGTGGCATTGAATTGAAATACATCAATACCGCAGAAATGGCTGATCCTGTGGCCGGATTAAAAGATTTAACCGGCGGTACAGGTTACGACGATGTATTTGTGTTTGCTCCGGTAGCTCCGGTTGTTGAGCAGGGCGATGCAATTCTTGGTTTCGACGGTTGTCTTAACTTTTTTGCCGGCCCATCGAACACCGAGTTCTCGGCAAAAATGAATTTCTATAACGTACACTACGCTTATACACACATTGTAGGAACTTCAGGCGGTAACACCGACGACATGAACGAAGCACTGGAAATTATGACCGCAGGACTGGATCCGGCAGGACTGGTAACCCACATTGGTGGTTTAAATGCAGTGCCTGAAGCAACCTTGAATCTGCCAAATATTCCTGGTGGTAAGAAATTGATTTATACACATTTTGATTTCCCGCTTACAGCAATTGCTGAATTCGAAGAGAAAGGAAAAGATAATCTGGTGTATGCCGAGCTGGATAAGCTTTGCAAAAAGTACATGGGATTATGGAATGTGGAAGCAGAAGCCTATTTGTTGGAAAATGGCGATAAATTGTAGAATTTAATCGAAGATTGGTGTGTTGACATCAATCGGGTGTTAGATATAAACTTGAAAATAAACGTAAACGACAGCAGCGAGGTTCTCTTGCTGCTGTTTGTTTTTATTACAACTTACCTTCTTTTATCAACTCTTTAGCACGCATTAAAGCTTCAACAAAATAATAATCGGCGTAGCTTAACGGAACGTCAACCTCGCTTTTGTTCGGCATATGTCCAACGCTGTGTTTTAGAATGAAGTTTGCATTCTCTCCGGCTTTTGCCAAATACTTATCGGAACTTAAACTGCGAAGCTGTGTTTCGGCAATATCGAGATATGATGCTGCTTTTTCTGGCGAAACATAAGCGCTTAATTCGAGTAGGGCAGAACACATAATTGCTCCTGCCGAAGCATCGCGCAAAGCATTGGGAATATCCGGTGCATTAAAATCCCAGTAAGGAATTT
The DNA here is from genome assembly GCF_913060805.1 of uncultured Draconibacterium sp. Taxonomy (GTDB): domain Bacteria; phylum Bacteroidota; class Bacteroidia; order Bacteroidales; family Prolixibacteraceae; genus Draconibacterium. The sequence goes on along the minus strand of NZ_CAJXTC010000013.1, from coordinate 14,602 downwards.
TGTCTTCCGGTAAATTGGGGTGATTGATGATAAAATCGGCAATATGTTCAGCCTGTTCTAAATAGGTTTTATCGCCTGTTTCGCGGTACATCATGGTGTAACCGTAAAGTCCCCATGCCTGGCCACGTGCCCATGCCGATTCATCAGAATATCCCTGCGAAGTGTTTTTCTTTTCAACTGCACCGGTAATGGTGTCGTACGAAATTACGTGGTAGCTACTGTAATCGTCACGGAAATGGTTTTGCATAGTTGTGTTGGCGTGTGTGCGTGCCACGTGGCTAAATGTTGTGTCGTTAAATGTTTTGGCGCTCCATTCCAGCAATTCCAGATTCATCATGTTATCGATAATAACCGGGTATTGCCACTGAGCGCTCCAGCTGGCGTAATCCCACGAACGAATGCAGCCAATGGTTGGATTAAAACGTGTGATCAACGACTTGGATGCGTTATGGATCACTTCTTTGTATTCCGGATTTCCGGTGATGCGGTAACCGTTTCCAAAACTGCAAAAGATCATAAAACCAACATCGTGATTGTCGGTGGTGTATTGCTGGTCTTCAACACGCAGGGTGAAGTTTTCTGCCCAGTGTTTTAACGAGTCGGACGGTGAATTTTCATACAAATACCACAAAACGCCAGGGAAAAATCCGCTTACCCACCAATCCGAATTACAGGTAACCAAATTGCCGTTTTTGTCAATCGTTTGAGGAAGTTTTTCCGGTTGATCCTTCAGTGATTCGGCCATACGTAGGCTTTGTTCTGTCGCAACTTCAAGCGACTGGTCGATCACTGAACTAAATGATTGACTTTTGTTGTCGGGAGTTTTACAACTGAAAAACAGAATTAGGATGACAAAAAAGGAAGTGGTTTTTAACATGATGAATTGTGTTATAAATGAAAACAGTAACAAGTATAAGAAAAAGAAATGCCCCGAAGGGCATTTCTTACTTAATAACTTAATCTAACTAACTATCTAGAACCATCGTGGTTTTATTTGTTTAGTTGGTTGAAATTCTAATTGTATCCAGGGTTTTGCTCCCACAGAACATCTTTGTTACGTTGAATTTCGCTTAACGGAATAGGTAACAACAGGTGAATCTCACTGATTCCACTGATTGTACCTTTAATTGTACTTTCGGTGTTCAATGCTGCGCGCTCAACTAATGTTCCCGTACGCATCAATGTCATGCGGCGGTTTTCTTCAGCAAACAATTCACGTGCACGTTCATCCAAAATAAAGTCGAGATCGATATCCGATGACGATACTTTTCCTAGTTCGCTGTTACCACTTTCTTCGCGGGCAGCTTTAAAGGCACGATCGCGTAAAACGTTAATGTCGTCGGCAGCACCTGCTGCATTACCGTTTTTAAGACGAGCCTCAGCACGAAGCAGGTAAGTCTCGCCAAAACGCATAATTGGGAAGTCTTTAATGTTTGTCCATCCCCACTGATCAGTAGGATCGAATGAATCCCATTTACGTGTGTACGGGTAGGCAACTTCCAAAGTATCGCTGGCAGCAATTAGCGCAGTGTCACCAACCATAACGTCTTTTACCATAACTGCATCCGGCGAATCTGCTGCAACTCTGAAACCGTTTGCATCTATACCCCAGGTTGCACTATAACCAGGTGCGTTGTAGTAGAATGTTCGTGTAATATTGTTTTCCGAATTACGAATGTCGCCATCTTCGTACAACTCGTATTTTACCCAGTTACTTGGGCGAATACGGCCGTTACCACGACCTCCGTATGGATGCACAAAACTTTCGTCAACACCATCGTAAACATAGGTCATTCCCGGAATATTGTGATAAGCCGGTACCCAGTTACGACGTTGCTGAGGTGCGTTTGTAAATCCGCCAGAAATGCCGCCTTTGTTGTATTCCAGTTCGAAAGTCCAGATCGCTTCAGTGTTTCCTTCAGAACGACGTTGATTACCGAATTTGAACATGTCGCTGAAATAGTCGCCATTTACATCTATAGCAACACCATAACGTTCCTCAACAATTGAGAAAAGTCCGCTGTTGATAATGCTGGTTAATACTGTTTCTGCATCAGCAGGTTGATCCAGACGCAAATACACTTCGCCCAAACTTTGCATAGCCATGTGTTTGTTGGCGCGGCTTTCGCTTACTGTACCCGTAATGTCAGGTAAATTTTCTGCTGCATATTTCAAATCTGCTACAATTTGTGCGTTTACCTGAGAAACAGGAGTACGCTCCAAATCGGTACGTGCAGAAGATGTAGGCTCGGTAAGCAAAGGCACGTCGCCATACAATGTTGCCAGAATGTTATAACAGTATCCGCGGAAGAATCGTGCTTCGGCCATTTTCGCAGGATCGCCATCTTCGCCGATTGCTACCATTGCATTGTTTGCATTGTTGATGATCAAGTAACACATCGACCACATGTAACTAACTGCGGCATTCTCCGAATTCAGGTCTTCGTATTTGAAAAACGGAATTTCAACGCCTTGAACGCCACCAGGAGAACATACATCGGTTCCGTCTTGCCAAACACCAGCCCAACCTTGTTGGTCAGACCAGGTCCAGATTCTACCAAAATTATAGTGTAAACCTTTCAAAGCGGCTTCAATACCGGCTTCGTCGGTTAATGTTTCAGGAGCATACGAAGAATACGGTGTCTCGTCCAAAAAGTCTTCGCTGCAAGAGATGGCCAGAAAAGTTAAAGCCATCACTATCATTATATGAAATTTATTCTTCTTCATTTTGTATTCTTTTATAGAGTAAGGTTAATACCGAAAACTACTGTTCTTACTGCCGGATAGTTGATTTCCCAATTATTCCAGCCACGTTGCGTATCGCGTTCTTCAGGGTCCCAACCGATCCAGTCGGTAAAGGTGTACAGGTTACGTCCGCTCAGGTACAGGCTTAAAGCGCTGATTCCGGCTTTGTCGAGCAAATGCTGAGGCACATCGTAATTCAAGGTGATGTCTTTAATACGAGTGAAGTTGTTTTTAACCGGGAATCCGTATCCGTGAGGATTTGAATTTTTGTTCAGCGAACGCCACTCGTTGCTTTGGTTTTCCGGTGTCCAGTAACCAATTTCAGCAAAACTGTTTCTACGCTCAATTTCGTCGGCAGCCATACCAATGTGCGAGTTGTTACGCATAGCTCCCTGAACGGTTTGGATAAATACGTTCAGCGTGAAGTTTTTGTAAGCGAAAGTGTTGGTTAAACCACCAGTCCATTTTGGAGCTGTTTGGCCAAGAATAACACGGTCGTCGTCGGTAATAACTCCGTCCGGAACACCGTCAGGACCGCTAATGTCTGCTACTTTTACATCACCTGGTTTTGCTACCGGATCCCAATCTAAATGATCGCCATTTGTAATTTCATCTTCCTGCCAGATACCTATTTTTTTGTAATCGCGAATAACACCGATAGGCTCGCCAAGAAACCAGCCACTACCAATGTCATCAAGGCCGTCGCCATACAATTCAGTAATTTCGCTTTTGCTGTTCGAGAAAACGATAGAACTGTTCCATTTGAAGTTTGTAGTTGCAACGTTTACAGTATTCAATGTAAGTTCGATACCTTTTGTAGAAGTTTCACCAATGTTTGCTGTTACAGAACCAAATCCAGAAGCTGAAGGTAATTTACGCGATAATAACAGGTCGGAGTTATTAGCAGAATACACGTCGAGTGAACCGTTGATGCGGTTATTGAAGAACCCAAAATCTAAGCCAAGGTTAAAACTTTCTTTGGTTTCCCAGCTTAAGTCGCTGTTTCCTAAACGATCGGTAACCATGGCAATATTTGTTGATCCGCCAAACGGAATTTGTCTGTCGGCCATTGTGGTAAATGTGCGGTAAACACTAACGGCCTCGTTTCCTGATTTACCGTAAGATAATCTCAGTTTCAGGTTGGTAATTTTTTCGGCATTTGCCATAAAACCTTCGTGGCGGATATTCCAACCAAGAGCAACTGAAGGGAAAGTACCGTATTTCATACCGTCGGCAAAAACTGAAGAACCATCGCGACGAACAGTAACTGTAAACAGGTAACGGCTGTCGTACGAATAGTTTAAACGTCCCATTTGCGAAATTGCAGCATAACGGTCAGCATAAGAACTAACACTTGAGCTGGCACCTGCCTGCATTCTGTCCCATCCAAGCTCGTCGTTTACAAAGTCGCTGGCTTGTGCCCAGTTGGTGTTATAGACTCTTTCCTGAGAAGAATAAACTCCGGTAAGATCGATATGATGTTTGTTTACATCATAGTCGTAACGAAGAATATTTTCAATGGTGTATGCCTGAGTTTCGCTTCTTGAAATTGTTGCAGTACCCAGCAAATCGTTAACCGATTGACCAGTGTAGTTACTGTTGCGGCTTTGAATGGTAGAGTGACCGGCATTCAAACGGTAAGTCAATCCTGTAAGTGGTTTCCAGATGTCGCCAAAAGTTACATAAGCAAAACCATTCAGGTTTACGTTGAACTGACGACGCTCAGGACTGGTAGTCGTTGGAAGCATTGGGTTGGCCCACAAAGTTTCACCAAACATTGGGTAAATAGTGTAGGTACCATCATCTTCGTACATTCTTCCGTACGGGCTCATTGCTTCTGCATTCAGCAAGTTCGCGCGGCCACCGTCGCGGTTGTGATAAACAATCGATGAGTTGGTACCAATTTTCAGGTAACTGGTAACCTGTGCATCAATGTTGGTACGTATTGAATTACGTTTGTAGTTATAACCTTTTACCACACCTTTTTGATCTAATAAATCACCCGAGATGTAGTAGCTTAAATTCTCGCTTCCACCCGAAATGCTGATGTTGTGATTTTGCTGAATACCGGTTTGCGATACTTCGTCGATCCAGTCGATAGTATGACCGTTTTTGTAGTTTTCTACCTCGTACTGGTATTTTACCGGAGCTTCGTAAAGTGGAGAACCGTTGATGCGGTTTCCTTCAGCATAACGTGCAAGCAATTCATCGGTTGATACCATTTCAGGAATATTGGCAAATTCTTCAACACCAAGATAACCTGAATATTTAATGGTAGGTTTCGATGATTTTCCGCTTTTTGTAGTGATAAGAATAACACCGTTGGCACCATTCATACCATAAATTGCAGTTGCCGAAGCATCTTTCAAAATCTCGATTGATTTGATGTCGTTAGGGTTGATATCGTTAATCGATCCTCCCATTTTTGAAATAGGAATACCATCAACTACCACATATGGTTCGGTTGATGCAGTAAGTGAGCCGCCACCGCGAACCAAAACTTGCGGAGCTTCACCAGGAATAGAAGAAACCTGTGTAACACTAACACCTGAAACAGCACCCTGAACGGCCTGCATAACGTTTGAAACAGGAATTTTGGCCAGTCGTTCTTCCGACACCGAACTTACCGAACCGGTAATGTCCGATTTCTTCTGTGTACCGTAACCAACAACCACAACCTCGTCAACACCAATTACGGCGTCTTCCATAGTAACCTCAAGGTTGGTTTGATCGCCCACAGTAACCTCAACTTCTTTCATACCGATAAAAGAGAAAACAAGAATGTCTTCAGAGCGAACATCGCTAAGCGTGAAGTTTCCGTCAATATCGGAAATCGTTCCGTGTGTAGTTCCTTTTACTAAAATCGATACACCGGGTATTGACTCGCCACTTGTGCTGACTACCCTACCAGTGATTGATTTTTCTTGTAATGCAGTTCCGGAACCGGCAAATGCTGCTGTTCCGTGAACAATGATTAACATCAATGCCAAAGCCATGGTTTTTAAAATCCCATTGCTGAAATAACATTGATTCAATTTACTCTTCTTTTTCATAAAGATTCGTGATTTAATTATTAAAATTGAAATAGTTATAAATTCGAATATCTAGTTCGTTTGTTTGTAGACTTTCACATAGTCAACCTCAAACTGGATGGGGAAATCTGTGTGTGTAGGATCGCCGCCGTTTGCTCCAATTGCAAGGTTGAGCAACAAGTAGAATTTCTGATCGGAAGTAAAAGGATTGCTTCCGTCAGGATTGATGGTTTGTTGCAGATCGATTTGGTTCAGTAACTTGTTATCAAGGTAAATGCTGATCTGTTTTTTGTCCCAGTGCATCGACCAGGTGTGGAATTTATCGGCCCAATCGGGGTCGGTTTTTGTAAAATGTTCTAAAGGTATTTTTGCATCGTCCCATTTGGCCTGGTAGTTTAATTCCGAGCCCCACGCTGCGTTGGCCAGAATGTGTGGAACATTATTTATACGATAGAATTCCATAATGTCTATCTCGCCGCAATGTGGCCAGCTCTGCTCGGTTCCTAACAACCAAATGGCGGGCCAGGCTCCGTTCGATACGTTGATACGTGCACTTATTTCGAAGTAGCCAAAAGGAGGCCATTCGTGCAGATCTTTAGTAATAAGGCATGCTGATGTGTATTTAGCGCGCGAGCGATTCGTGCGCCAGTCGTCGCTAAGCGGATTGTAATTCGGATTGAAAATGTTTTCCCTTTTGCCTTCTATAATTAAAAGGCCATTTTGGCAATAAGCATTTTGTGGCTGATACCATTGTAGTTCGCGGTTGCGCACAAAGCCATATTCGAAATTCCAGTTTTTTGCATTCGGATAACCGTCGTTATCGAAATTATCCTCCCAAATCAGTTGAAGATCTTTGGGCCTGTTTTTCTCTGCATTTTGTTTGTTGCCTGCGTAACTATTGTACCCAACAAAAATACACAGCACCAGAAACAGCTTTGTAAGAATAGTCTTCGTATGGTTAGTACGATTCATAAGTTATAGTTTTCGTTCATTGGTTTGTTTCCCTTCTTTCAGGAAAACATTACAAAGCTCCGGCAAAAAAAAATGAATGATTTGAACAAAATCGATGTACACTTTCAATTAATTGAAATCGATTGCATAAAATTGAAAAAAACTGTTACAAATTTGACTCGTCGGATTTGTGTAAAATTGAAATGTCTCGTAATGTCTATGTAATCAGGTAGTTATGTTGGGGCGATTCATGCGCCGGGGGCTTGTTATATTTTTAACGTATATTGAGGTACACAAACCTTATTTTTCAAATTTCATATAAATTTGCACAAACGCAAAAACTAACATGCTACGAATTACTAAACTGCTTTTTGTTCTTCTTTTTTGCTCTTGTGCAGCGTTGGCGCAAAACGAGCTTTACTTTTCTCATTTTGGAGCAGAAAACGGACTTACCATCGATAAATCAAATACCATCGTTCAGGATCAGAATGGTTTTATGTGGATTGGCACTTTAAATGGCCTGACACGTTATGATGGTTACGACTATGTTACTTATCACCCGCATTTCCATGATTCTACTTCCATTTCAAACCGCGAGATTACGAAGTTAATGGTTGACAAGGCCGGCAATTTGTGGATTGGTACGGCAAGTGGTTTGAATTTTATGAACTTAAAAACCGGTGCCCTGAAACGATATAAAATACGAAGCCGGATTCTTTCGTTAAACGAAGATCACGAAGGAATTATTTGGATTGGCACCTGGAATGATGGCTTGTACAAACTGGCTCCTGAAACCGGGGAGATGAAACATTTCCTGGCCAGTGAGGTGGTAAGCGATATTTACGAAGACTCGCGCCAGATATTATGGATTGCCACGTACAACGGCTTGATTCGTTTTTATCCGGAAAGCGGTGAATATTTGCGTTATGTTGCTGAACCCGGCAAAAACTCGCTTTCAAATTCTACCGTTACCCAAATTGTTGAATCGAAAGAAGGAAACCTGTGGTTTGGAACATGGAGCGGCGGTTTGAACAAAGCAGAAGTAAATTCCGCTGGTGAAATAACTCACTTCACTGCATACCGCGAATCTGCCAGATCGAACAGTTTAGGTGATGATGTAGTATTCAAATTGTATTACGATCAGTTTGATAATTTGTGGGTCGGATCGTGGAACGAAGGTTTGAGTTTGCTGAAATACGATCAGCAGCAACTTCCGCCCGAAGAAGCAAGTTTTTGGAATTATCAGGCGTCGGTTAATAATCCGGGAAGTTTGTCGTCAAATGCAATATCAGCACTTTTTGTAGATAAAAGCGGTTTGCTTTGGGTGGGCTCGTCAAAAATCGACCGAGCCTCAATAACCGATAATGGATTAAGTCGTTACGTGTTGCCGGAAACGGTCGATAATCTTGGAAACCAAATCTATATAAAAAGTTTTGCCGCCTACAACGATCAGTTGTGGATTGGTACGTCGTACAACCTTTTGCAGTACGAAAATCAAAACGGGGTGTACGTTTTAAAGAAAGATTATGGCGAGCAGAAATACACGCAAGCTGGCCGCGAGTTTGTAGCTTACACCATTTACGATATGTATGCCGATAACACCGGCCTCTGGATTGGCACTGAAGATGCGGGGCTTATTCATTATCAGTTTAACCCGAATATGGAACTCAACGTTTCGAGCCGTGAATACTATAACGAGAATACAAATGTTGCTATTCCGGGAAATAAAGTCATCGAATTGGTTCCATCCAAAAAATTCCCCAACGTAATTTATGCGGGGATTACAGAGCGTGGTTTTGTAGTTTTAAAGACCGATGGAAAGAAAGTTATTTCGGTTGAAAGCTTTTCATCCGGCGTTGAGAATGATCAGATAAGTAGCAATATTATCCGGGCATTATACGAAGATCGCTCGGGCGATGTTTGGATCGGTACTGAAAACGGGCTCAATTGTTACCACCCCGAAACCGGAAAATTCGACAAATATTTTTATTCAACCACCGATAAAAAATCCTTGAATGACAATGCAGTAAATGCGATTCTTGAAGATTCATTTGGCAACCTGTGGATTGGAACAACCTCCGGCTTGAACCGCAAAATAAAGGAAGTTGATTCGTCGGCAAATGAAGTGGTGAAATTTAAAGGTTTTCCTGAAATTGAATACTTGCAAAACGACCTGATATCGGGTTTGATGGAAGACAAATCGGGTGATTTGTGGATTCGTACTTACCGCGGTATTGTTGAGTTCGATGTGGAAAATGAGCTAATCGTAAGCAAACATTTTTCGCAGGATTATCAGAACGACCGCGTGGAAAGAAATGCACAATTCGTTTTGGAGAATGGCAGAATGGTGGTGGGTAACCTGGCCGGTTTTATTATACAAGAGCCCAAAAATATTAGCCAAACCGAGCAAGCTGCCAATGTGGTAATTACCGACCTGCTGATCTACGATAAAAGTATGAACGATGAGTTGGAGCTCCGAACAGAATATGGCATCAATTCTGACATTCCTTATGCTGAAAAGGTGAACCTGTCGTACAAAGACAAAATGGTGACCTTTAGTTTTTCGGATATGGATTATAAAAATCCGGGGAAAAACGAATACTTCTTCCAGATGGAAGGTTTTGATGAGCAGTGGAACAGTGCCGGAACACGAAATACGGCTACCTACACCAACCTTCCTCCGGGCGATTATACCTTTAAAGTTGTCGCGAGCGCCGGTAACGATGTTGACTATACAAAAGCTACTACTTTTCAGGTTTCCATGTCGCCGCCGTGGTGGAAATCAATTGTTGCCTATATCGTTTATGGCCTGTTATTTATTGCCGTTTTGTATTTTTTTATGAAATACTCGATTATAAACGCGCATAAGAAAAGTGAGCTGGCATTTGAGCATTTAAGGGCCGAAGAATTACGAAATCTGAACGAACAAAAAACACTGTTTTTTACCGATATAACACACGAGTTAAGAACACCGCTGACACTTATTTTAGGGCCGTCGAAAGAATTGCTTGACGATAAAAAACTAAGTGCCGAGTCGCACAAACTGGCGCAATTAATAAATACAAGCGCTTATAAATTGTTACGTTTGGTTAACCAACTGCTGGAGTTCCGGAAAATTGAAAAAGGAATTCCGGATAGCCTGTACATTCAACATTGTAATTTGGGAAATCTGCTTCACGAGGTTTTCAATTTCTTTAAGCCAATGGCTGATTCGCGGCATATCGATTTTAAATTAAATACCACTCCCGAGACTATCATGGCCTATTTCGACCCTGATAAAATGGAGAAAATAATATTTAATCTCTTGTCGAATGCCTTTAAATATTCACCCGATAACAGTACGATTTCCATAAACGCTCTTGAGCGTACGAATGCCCACGAAGATAAAGAAGTGGTGATTGAAGTTCAGGACAGTGGAGTTGGAATTGCAAAAGAGTACCAAGAGAAAATATTTGAGCGTTTCTTCCAGGTGAAGCAGTTGCGGACACAAAGTACCGGCGGCATTGGTTTGTTTATGGCCAAGGCAATGATTGAGCAACACGGCGGATCGATTGAGCTGGACAGCGAAGAAGGAAAGGGAAGCTGTTTCCGGCTGGTTTTACCACTAAACAGCGAGCTGGCGGCAAAAGCAGAAAAAAGCGAAAAATGGAAACCTCAAGATTCAGTAACCACTTTGGTGCAGCCCGAAGATGCCACTTTCGAGAATATTTTACACGACGCGTCATTAAACGGATCGGATAATACAAAACCACATGTTTTGGTTGTTGAAGATGATGCGGATTTGAAGGAGTTTTTGTGTACCGGCTTGTCGAAACACTTAAATGTTACGTGTGCCGATAATGGCAAGGACGCACTCGAAAAAGTTGAGGCAAACACTCCCGATCTTATTCTTTCGGATGTGATGATGCCCGAAATGGATGGTTTTGAGCTGTGCACCAACCTTCGAAACGACCTGAATTATTCGCACATTCCTGTGATTTTCCTTACGGCCAAAACCATGCAGGAAGATCAGATAAAAGGACTAAAGCTAGGGGCGGTGGATTATATCTACAAACCTTTTAATATGGTCTCTTTGTCGCTGAAAATTTACAACCTACTTACTCTGCAAAAGCAAAAGCAGGAGCGACTGCGAACAGAACAAATACTGGAGCCCGAACACATTGAATTGTCATCTCTGGACGAGGAATTTCTGAAGGCGGCTGTTCAATCGGTGCAAGATAATTTGGACAATACCGATTTTGATGTGGAAGCGTTTAGTGCCGAACTAAAAGTTAGTGCCAACCAGGCTTATCGTAAAATAAAAGCACTTACCGGGCAAACAGCCAACGAATTTATCCGTACACAACGATTAAAGGTAGCATCGGGCTTGCTGGTGCAGAAAAAACGATCGATTAGTGAAGTGATTTACATGGTTGGATTTACCAGCCCGTCGTATTTTAGCCGTTGTTTTAAAGATTTTTACGGGTGTACACCAAAAGAGTATATTGAAAAAAATACCTGATCGGGCAAGTAAAGCAGCATGAAAGTTGGTTTATCGAATATGTACAATTTTACGTTGAATTTATGCCACTGATTGCGAAAACGGACTGATATTTTTGCTTCACTTTCTGATGAAAGCTGAGAATAAAATCAATAAAGCAAAATTGCCGTTATCATGAAACCACGATCAAACCAACTTTATCCCATTCTCTTTACTTTTTTTTGCGCTTCGTTAATGGTTGCATTAATGGGATGCAATTCAAAAAAAGAAGAGCCGCAAGGATTTCAAAATTTTAATCCGGGGCAACCCTGGCCCGATGCCGACAGTGTGCATATCAACGCGCATGGAGGCGGCATTCTTTATCACGATAACACGTATTATTGGTTTGGCGAATTCAAAAGCGAAAATACCAGCTCGGCGCGGGTGGGTGTGAATTGTTACTCATCAAAAGATTTGTACAACTGGAAACCTGAAGGTGTTGTGCTGCCGGTAAGCGACAGTGTGGGTAGCGATATCGAGGCTGGTTGTGTAATGGAGCGTCCGAAGGTGATTTACAACGCCAAAACGCAACAATTTGTACTGTATTTTCATTTGGAGTTGAAAGGAAAAGGTTACAATGCTGCTCGTGTTGGTATTGCCGTTAGCGACAATGTAACCGGGCCTTACACTTATCTTCGTTCCTTGCGACCCAATGCCGGAATTTGGCCGCAGAACATGACTGAAGAACAGAAAACCAGTAGTGTTACTATGGATGATTTTTCCGACTGGTGGACCGATGACTGGATGAAAGCAGTTCACGATGGTTTGTTTATCCGTCGTGATTTTGATGGCGGACAAATGTCGCGCGACATGACACTTTTTGTTGATGACGACGGGAAAGCTTATCATATTTATTCATCGGAAGAAAACCTGACACTACATATTGCTGAACTGAGCGATGACTATTTAAGTTACACGGGAAAGTATATTCGTGTTGCTCCCGGCGGGCACAACGAAGCGCCTGCCATTTTTAAGAAAGACGGGAAGTATTTTATGATCACGTCCGGTTGTACCGGTTGGGATCCGAATGCTGCCCGAATGTTTACGGCTGAATCAATTTGGGGACCTTGGGAGCAACATCCAAATCCATGTGTCGGCGAGGATGCCGACCTTACTTTCCATTCACAAAGCACATACATTTTACCGGTTGCGGGAAAAGATGATGCCTTTATTTTTATGGCCGATCGCTGGACGCCCAAAAAGCCAATCGAAGCCAGTTACATTTGGTTGCCCATTCAATTTGAAAACGGATTGCCTGTGTTAAAATGGATGGATCAGTGGAACCTCAGCATTTTTGACGAAACAAACGAATTATAATAGATAGAAATAATGAAGAAATTAGCAGTATTTGCATTGCTCCTGTTGCCATTTATTGGTTTGGCGCAGGATGTTTTTATTCAGAATGCAAACGGAAGGGAGTTCACCAGTTTGAATGGGAAGTGGAAATATGTACTCGATCCTTACGAACAAGGGCAAATCGGTTTTATGCCCGTTTATGAGAATGTAAAACAAAAGGACAAATCAGACCGTGTTGAGTATAGTTTCGACGATGCGCAAACACTTTGGGTTCCGGGTGCCTGGGATGCACAAAAAACTGAACTTTCCTATTTCGAAGGAAGTATCTGGTACCGCAAAACCTTTGATAAAACAGATCTTTCGAACGAGAAACGTTATTTTGTATATGTTGGTGCGGCCAACTATTTAAGCACCGTAACGCTTAATGGAAAAGTGCTGGGAGTTCATGAGGGTGGTTTTACGCCCTTCGCTTTTGAGATCACCGACTTGCTAAAAGAGAAGGACAATTTTCTGATTATCGGTGTAAACAATAGCCGTAGAAAAGGAGGAATTCCTGCTCCGGTTACCGATTGGTTTAATCATGGTGGTATTACCCGTGACGTGAAATTGATCGAGGTTCCAAAAACTTTTGTGAGCAACTATTTCCTTTCGTTAGATAAAAGTACGCTTAATTCAAAAACCAAACAGATTAACGGAAAGCTGGAATTAAGTGGAAAGCTTTTTCCTGAAAAAGCCCGTATTGAAATTCCGGAATTAAAGGTAGATGAAGAAGTTGATGTTGCGGCTGACGGGACTTGTAATTTTACTATCGACGTAAAAAATATGGAGTTGTGGTCGCCTAAAAATCCAAAGTTGTACGAAGTTTCCATCTCTGCTGCAAACGATAAAGTAAGCGATCAAATCGGTTTCAGAACGATTGAAACCGAAGGCAAAAAAATCTTGCTAAACGGAGAACAGGTTTTCTTAAGAGGAATTTCGTTGCACGATGAAAATCCACTTCGTGCCGACCGTGCCAATTCTGTTGAAGATGCACAACTTGTATTGGGCTGGGCAAAAGAACTCGGATGTAATTTTATCCGTTTGGCACATTATCCGCACCAGGAAAATATTCTTCGCGAGGCGGATAAAATGGGGATTCTGCTTTGGGAAGAATTGCCTTTATACTGGGGAATTGACTGGAAAGATCAGAATGTTCTGCAAAAAGCAAAACAGCAGTATTCCGAAGTGATCAACCGCGATTATAACCGTGCAAGTTCAATTATCTGGTCTATTGCAAACGAAACAACACCATCCGACTCACGCAACGCATTTTTGGGCGCTGTAGCCGATCATATTCGCTCCATTGACAATACCCGATTATTGTCGGCTGCATGTAAAAAAGATCAGCCCGGTGATGGAAACAAAGAAAAATATTATACCATTAATGACCCGCTAATGAAGTACCTCGATATTGTAAGTTTTAACGAATATCTTGGATGGTACGGTGGTCTGCCCGACGAGTGCCGCGAAAAAGTAATTTCATCGGATGAAGACAAACCAATTATTGTCAGCGAATTTGGAGGCGGTGCTTTGCAGGGATTTCATGCCGACAGTCTTACTCGTTGGAGTGAAGAATTTCAGGAATATTTGTACCATGAAAGTATTAATATGTTCGACAAAATTGACGGTTTGGCAGGAATGACACCCTGGATTTTGACTGATTTTATGTCGCCGCTTCGTCAGTTGCCCGATGTTCAGGATGGCTGGAACCGCAAAGGTTTGATTTCTGAAAAAGGCTACAAAAAGAAAGCTTTTTTCGAATTGCAGAAGTATTACGAAAAGAAAGCAGCAGAATACGAATAGATTTTGGAAATAGATAGATATTGATTATTTGGAAGCAGCGGCAGGAATTTCTTGCTGCTGTTTTTTTATGTGAGATTTTCCCGAAAATCAATAGCACAATTTGGCTCAAAGTTATTAGACTCACCCTGATTGTGCCTTCGACACAATCGTCCCTCTCTATTCTTATGAAACAGACAAGGGATTAATGTAATTTTGTAGGTACTCTTTTTCTTTTTTT
>NZ_CAJXTC010000012.1 GCF_913060805.1 uncultured Draconibacterium sp. | reverse complement strand
GCGGCTTTGGAGAAATTAACAAGAGCAAACCTTCGATTTGTAGTATCGGTGGCAAAGCAGTACCAAAATCAGGGACTCAGCTTACCCGATTTAATTAACGAAGGAAACCTTGGTTTGATTAAAGCAGCCGAAAAATTCGACGAAACCCGCGGTTTTAAGTTCATTTCTTACGCAGTATGGTGGATTCGCCAATCAATTCTTCAAGCGCTTGCTGAGCAGTCGCGTATCGTTCGTTTGCCACTGAACCAGGTAGGTTCTCTGAATAAGATCAATAAAGCTTATTCAAAATTCGAGCAAGAACACGAACGTAAACCGTCGCCTGAAGAGTTAGCTGAAACATTAGAGCTGCCTGCAGATAAGGTTTCTGATACTTTAAGAGTATCAGGAAGACATGTATCAGTTGATGCACCATTTGTTGATGGTGAAGATAACAGTCTGTTGGACGTTCTGGTGAACAACGATTCGCCAAATGCCGACAAAAGCCTTATCAACGAATCTTTGGCTAGAGAAATTTTCCGCGCATTAGCAACTTTGACTGAGCGAGAAAGTGACATCATTAAACTGTTTTTTGGCATAGGGTGCCAGGAAATGACATTGGAGGAAATCGGTGAACGATTTGGATTAACCCGCGAAAGGGTAAGGCAGATAAAAGAAAAGGCTATCAGACGATTAAGACATACATCGCGTAGCAAATTATTAAAATCATATCTGGGCTAAGAAGAAAAAAGAAAAGGTTGTCATTACAAAATGGCAACCTTTTTTATTTTAGTTAATCAGCATCTCATTTAGTCAATCGGCATCTCAATATAATCTGGTTTTTCTCCCTCATCACTGCTTTTAATTTCTTCTTCTCCCCCATCTTTCGTATTTGTGCTTTTAGTTGCAATTAAAGCCCACGCCATAATTAAACTAGTAGCAATAATTACCACAAACAATACTGCTCCTTCAAATTTTTCGGCCCGTAACGATTCGGGAATAGCAAAGAACAACAGCACGGTAATTAATCCTTTTGGTGCAATAAAAGTTTGTGGCAGCGTATCTTTTCGTTCGATTACGTAGAACAAGCCAAAACGCAAAATGTAAGTTACTGCCAGGAAGATTACGCTTATCAGCCAAACTTTCCAGCTAAATAACGAAGCCAATGGCAAAGTCATTCCAAAAACCACAAAGAAGAATGTACGAACCAAGAATGCCGTTTCTTTGGTAATCATTTTAAACTGATCGAAAAGTCCGTCGATTTTGGAGTCGTTTAACCACTCCCGCAACCTTCCGAAAAGCAAAACTTTATAATTACGCAGCAGCAAACCGAACATTAAAATTATAATTAATGATGACAGGTGGAACATTTTTCCAACCGCATAAAGCAAAACCAGCACTGCCAGAAACAAAAAGAATTTTGCATCGCCTTTAATATTTTGGATGATATAAAGCAAACCATAACACAGCACCACCGAAATTACCAGCGTAAGAACAATGTTGCTCCCAATGGCAAAACTAAGCTGGCGCATCCCTTCCACATTAAGGTTTTCAACAATCATGTAAAACACCATAATGCCGAGAATATCAGAGAAAGTACTTTCGTAAATCAGAAACTCGCGCTTGTATTTTGTAAGGTTGGCCACACTTGGAATAATGATCGCACTACTCATTATTGAGAGTGGTAACGCATAAACCAATGCAGGCAAAAAGTTGATTTCGGGAATAAAAAACTGAATAAGAAATGCGATGGAAACCGCTGTTAATCCGAGCGATAAAGAAGCGATAGTAAACGATTTCCAAATCAGTGGCCAGTTCTCCTTTTTCAACTCTAAATCGAGAGCTGCTTCGAGTACGATCATTATTAAGCCAACAATCCCCAGTACTTCGAGCGCCCAGAAATAATCGGGCTCCATTTCAAAGTAGGTCATTAATTGCTGCACACCAACACCCAGCAAAATTAAAATCAACACGCTGGGCACGTTGGTTTTCCGCGAAAACATATTTGTGAAAAAGGAAAATATGATAATGACACAAAGGCCAATCAAAAAGAGGTATGCACTCATAGAGAAATCTTTGTTTTAAGATACACAAACAGTTGGATAATACAATTGTTTTTATGAAAAACAGTGCGTTTCATCTTTCACATTGAAACACTTCATACTCAGTAAATACTGATGGTTCGGCTACAAAAATTAATTTCCCAATTTATAAATTTGCTCCATTAATTGCCATTTTTCATCTGCTGTTGCTGTTTCAGAAGTTTGCTGAAATTGCGACACATAAGCTTCCCATTCTGCCTGCCGTGGTTTGTTGGCCAATTCACTCATTGCAGTATCGTGGTCAAAATCAGGAACGGTATCCATAATCATAAACAACTGGTTCCCTAGCAGGTAAATTTCCATATCAATAATCCCAACTTCGCGCATGCTTTGGGTTACTTCCGGCCAAACTGCACCCGGTGCATGAACTTTTTTATACTGCTCAATCAATTCCGGGTTGTCTTCCAGTTTTAAAGCCTTACAGTAGCGTTTGTACTCCATTTTATTGTGCCGTTTTAAATGCGTTATACGTTCTTTTGCCATAAATTGCAATTACAACAAAGCAGATAAAAGGCAAAATAAACGAAAAATTCACCGCCGGAAGCGGCCCGATAGTTCCCTGGTCGATAATAAATCCTTGCAACGGCGGCATTAAAGCTCCGCCAACAATTGCCATTACCAAACCTGCAGCACCAAGCGTTGCATCGTCGCCAACATCTTCCAGCGCAATTCCGTAAATAGTTGGAAACATCAGCGACATAAATGCCGACGTGGCAATTAGTAAATACAATCCCATCATTCCCTGAATTAAAATTACGCCTGCAGTTGTACACATTCCACCGATTGCAAAAAGCAACAACATATAACGAGCGTTCAGGTATTTCATTAAAAAGGTGCTGATGAAACGACTGCTTATAAAAATCGCCATGGCAATAATATTGTAGTTCTGTGCCTGTGCTTTTGGAATCCCCAGGTTATCGGCATACTGAATAATAAAAGTCCAGCACATTATTTGCGTTCCCACGTAAAACACCTGTGCAATTACGCCTTCCCTGTAAATTTTATTTCGCAGCAATCGTTTTGCCGAGTGCCATGGATGAATTTCATGATCAGCGCTTTCGCGCTTTGGCATTTTTGATACAGCAATGATTATCAGCATCACAATTACCACAAATCCCAGAATTACATATGGATCGCGTATTACTGCCAGATCGTTGGTGCGAATTGCAGCTTTTTCCGATGCGCTTAAGGTTTCAAAAATCAGGTTTCCGGCAGCATCCCGTTTATCCGATTCTAACGACGAGAGTATAAGTTTTGACGCTACAATCATTCCCAAAATCGATCCCAAAGGATTAAACGACTGTGCCAAATTCAAACGACGTGTTGCGGTTTTGGGATCGCCCATTGATAAAATATACGGATTGGCAGTGGTTTCCAGGAAAGCCAAACCAAAAGTCAGGATATACAGCGACACCAGAAAAAAACCAAAAATCTCGAATTGCGCAGCCGGAAAGAACAACAAAGCGCCAATGGCGTACAAAGCCAGGCCGATAATAATTCCGGTTTTATAGGAATATCGTTTTATGATTAGTGCCGCAGGAATGGCCATAGTAGCGTAGCCGCCGTAAAATGCAAACTGCACCATGGCAGCTTTTGCGGTGGAAATTTCCATTACCGTTTGAAATGCCGCCACCAACGGATTGGTAATGTCGTTGGCAAATCCCCAAAGCGCAAATAAGCAGGTAATAAGTATAAACGGGACAAGAATTTTCTTGTCCACCACAATTGATTTAGTTTTGTTCATTGGTTTAAAAGTTTTACTAATCTACCAAATTACTGGCAATTAGTACAGGTTTAGTAACCTGCCCGGAAATAACTCCGGGCAAGGTATTTATAGGTACTCCAACTTATTATCAGCTTTTAGTTTTTCTACAATCTTTTTTATGTCTTCGGCATTATCGCGTTTGCAAACCAAGGTGGTATTTCCGTCGCGCACCACAATTACATCGTCGAGGCCAACAACGGCAACCAAACCATCATCAGTAGATACATACGAGTTTTTAGAGTCTAAAAAGATAGCCTCTCCCATTCCGGCATTGCCATTTTCATCTTTTTTATCGGTTTGATAAACCGACTCCCAACTGCCAAGGTCATTCCAATCGAAATTTCCTTCAACCAGGTAAATATTTTTGGCGTGCTCCATAATTCCATAATCAACCGAAATGCTCTCAACTGCGCGGTAAATGGTATCGAGTGTCTCCGGATATGTTGGATTGCCAAAATCAGCCTGAATTTTGCGCAAATCAGCATACAATTCAGGGGCAAACTCTTCAACCGCTTTCAGGAAAACCGATACTTTGAAAACAAACAATCCACTGTTCCAGTAAAAACCACCTTGTTTCAGGTAATCCGTGGCGGTAGCCTCATCCGGTTTTTCCACAAAACGTTCTACTTTAAACTGCTTTATTTTTTCGTCGCCGGTAATATCTTCGGCGGTTTGTACATAACCGTAACCCGTTGCCGGATAGGTTGGCGTAATTCCAAGCGTAACAATACCATCGCGCTCGTTGGCAATTTTAGCAGCAGCTAAAACGGTATCCTCGAACAAAGCATTATTTGTAATTAAATGATCAGACGGAGAAACAACCATCACGCCATCCGGATTTTCGCGCTCGGCATACATAGCCGCCAAACCAATACATGGTAAGGTATTTCTGCCAATCGGTTCGTAAATCAGGTTTTCTTTGGGCAACATCGGAGTTTGTTCCTCAAGCACTTTTGCCTGCGTTGCACTTGAAACGATGTAGATATTTTCCTCTTTGGTGAACGTTGCAAATCGTTCAATTGTGTCCTGAAGAAGCGATTGTTCGCCAAAAATATTCAGGTATTGTTTTGGTTTTGCTGTTTTACTGCGTGGCCAGAATCGTGTTCCCGAGCCTCCCGCCATGATTAGGGTATACAGATTTTTCATATAGTTTCAATTGTAAGTTTATCAAATTGCCGATAAAATAAGCCGATCATTTTTACGAGTATTGATGCACTCTTTCGCTCATTTTATGCTCAAATTTATTTTTGAATTGCAATGTAATAAATTGCCCCGACAAGCCACGGCAAGATGGAGGTTTAAATTTCAGAAAATATTCACGGATTTGCGACGACTGCTTATTCCCTGACCGGATTGTATTCTTTGGCCTCAATTTCGCCATTGGCAACACGAAGCGCATTCTTCGCAAGCGCTTCCAGTTCATCTTCTCCCGGGTAAACAAACACTTCTGAAATAAAACCAGCTTTATTCCGAATGTATGCCTCCAGTTGTTTGTTGTAGGCCAAACCACCGGTTAATAATATTCCGTCTACTTTTCCTTCGAGCACAACGGCCATTTCACCAATCATTTTAGACACCTGGTAGAACAACGCTTCCTGAACCAACTTTGCATTTTCGTCACCTTTTTTAACGCGTTTCTCCACTTCCAAAGCATCGTTTGTGCCCAGATAAGCCACAAAACCACCTTCGCCAACCACCATTCTGCGAATTTGTTCCTGCGAGTATTTACCCTTAAAACAAAGATCAATAACTTGGCCAACAGGCAGTGTTCCCGAACGCTCAGGGCTAAAAGGCCCTTCCCCGTCGAGTGCATTGTTAACATCAACAACACGGCCGTTTTTATGCGCTCCAACTGAGATTCCTCCACCCAAGTGTGCGATTATTAAGCGTAACTCTTTATAATTCGTTTTTACCTTTTTGGCATGTAAACGCGCTGTTGCTTTTTGGTTTAGTGCATGAAAAATCGATTGCCGCTGAAACCGTGGATGACCGGCAAAACGAGCCACATCATCCATTTCATCGGTTACTACCGGATCGGCAATAAATGCTTTTGCATTTGGAATTTGCAAAGCAATATAATCGGCCAGCATACCACCTAAGTTACTGGCATGATGTCCCATTATACCTTCACGCAAATGGTCGAGCATCAGGTTGTTAACTTTGTAAACGCCCGATTCCAAAGGATAAGTCAGACCACCGCGGCCGATAATGTATTTAATCGCATCTACTTCAATGCCTTCTTCAACCAAAGCGTCAATGATCACACCTTTTCGAAAAGCAAACTGGTCGACAATATTTTTATAGCGAAGTAGTTGCTCGAGAGGATGCCGAATGGTTTTGGTAAAAACACATTCCTTTTCGTTATAAACAGCAAACTTTGTGGAGGTAGAACCCGGATTTATTGCAAGAACCTGGTGCATAAAATGATTTACGTATTACTAATCTGGTAACTTACAATTGATGCAAGCGCCACAGAATTCAACTTTGTTTTTCTACTATCGCCACGCGATGATACCACTGCAGGCACTTTCGCTCCGGCAATAATTCCCGACATTTCGGCTTTGGCCAGTTTTGAGTTTGTTTTGTAAAAAACGTTGGCCGCATCAATGTTCGGAAACAGCAAACAATCGGCATCGCCAGCAACCGGAGATGTAAAACCTTTTACTTCAGCTGAGTCGGCATTAATAGCCACATCAAGCGCCATGGGGCCATCAACCAAACCTCCTTCGATTTGGCCGTGCTCCGACATTTTGGCAATTGTAGCGCCGTCCATACACGACTGAATGGAAATAATAATTTGCTCGGTAGGCGCAATTACCGCAACTTTTGGCTGCTTTACACCCAGCGATTTTGCTGCACAAATGAGGTAATCTGTCATTAATATCTTTTGTTTCAGATCGGGATAAGGTAAAACCGCGGCATCGCTAAAAACAAGCAGTTTGTGGTAATTCGGATTATCCATAACCGAAACATGGCTTAACGTACCTTTTGCCGGAACCAGGTTGTTTTCTTTTCTCAGCAAAGCACGCATGAATTTATCGGTCGAAACCATTCCTTTCATCAACACATCGGCCTTGTCTTCATGAATAAGCTCTACAGCTTTGTCGGTTGCTTCGCGGATGGATTTGGCATCATAGATCTGATAATCCGAAATATCGATTCCCAGCTTTTTGCACGACTCTTCAATAATCGTCCGGTCGCCGGTTATTATTGGTATTACAACCCCCAGTTCAACCGCGTCGTGCATGGCTTCCAAGGTACTTACATCAACACCGTTAACCGCCACAACCCGTTTCGGAGGTTGCTTTTTTACCACTTCAAGAAGCTCTGTAAAATTGTTTATACTCATTGTGTAGCAATTTTAGCCCGAAGTTACGACGCGCAAGGTTCACATCCGATAACTTTTCTCAGCAATTTTTATGTTGTAAACCACCTCTAAAAATTTTAAACTTAGAATTAGTATTCAGCGACTTACGATTTGCTAAGAATCTGAAATAATTTACCCCGCAAAACTTGGGGTTTGCCATTTTTCAATATTCCAAGAAATCGGTGCGCATAACCATTTTGAATTAAGCAGTGCATGAACCTTACAAAATATAAATGTGTTTAAATAGAGTAGATTCTTTTAAAATTAGGGAAAATACTTGTCTTAATCAAATGTAAATCAATGTTTTTCAAACGACAATATGGTGTTTTACAATATATCAAAATCTTTCTGTCAAAAGAGATTTTATACTATTTTCAAACGTTGTAATATTAAGTTGTTTATCCATGTTCAACTTGATTTCAAATCGACCATACTTCGCTATTTCAATTTTCTTCGACAAATCATCCGAAGTAAATCTTCCTGCAAAAAGCAAAAACACCTTTTTACCGGGAAAATACCGTGCACAAGGCATTCTTTAAGGGCTCCTGTAGTTTCTACGGGGCCACTCATTATACTCGATTCATTTTATTAATTAACCAAAAGATAGCTGCGATGGAAAATAAAATCACAAGTTTAGCCGAGTACTTTCAGAAGTACAAGGAAAGTGTGGCTGACCCCGACAATTTTTGGGGAAAAATAGCCGAAAGCCATTATTGGCGTAAGAAATGGGACCAGGTTCTCGATTACAAATTCGACGGGGATGGTGCCCCCGATGTAAATTGGTTTGTGAACGGCAAACTGAACATCACCGAGAATATTTTTGAACGTAACATGTTTATGCGAAAAGACCAGGTTGCGATTATTTGGGAACCCAACGACCCAAAAGAACCGGAAATTAAACTGACCTATGGCGAGTTGTTCGAAAAAGTAAAACAATTTGCCAATGGATTAAAAAAGATCGGCGTTAAAAAAGGCGACCGGGTTGCTCTCTACCTGCCAATGGTTCCCGAGCTGGCCATCGCCATGTTGGCATGTGCCCGAATTGGGGCCATTCACTCCATTGTTTTTGCAGGATTCTCGGCAACCGCGCTGGCCGACCGTATTAACGATGCAGAAGCCAAAGTTGTAATTACTTCCGATGGTGGATTCCGCGGCACCAAATCAATACCGTTAAAAAGTATTGCCGACGAAGCGGTTGAAAAATGTCCGTCGGTAGAAATGACTGTTATTTTAAAACGTACCGAGGAAGAAATACAATGGGTTGACGGAAGAGACATCTGGTGGCACGATTTGATTGCTAATGTGAGTAGTGAAAACGAAGCAGAAACAATGGATGCTGAGGATGTACTGTTCATCCTATATACTTCGGGATCGACAGGAAAACCAAAAGGAGTGGTACACACTACTGCCGGCTACATGGTTTATGCCGAATACACCTTTAAAAATGTATTTCAATACAGCGACGGAGATATTTACTGGTGTACCGCCGATATTGGTTGGGTAACCGGCCACTCGTACATTGTTTATGGCCCGCTGTTAACCGGAGCTACTTCGGTTATGTTCGAAGGTGTACCAACCTGGCCCGACGCAGGGCGTTTCTGGGAAATCGTAGATAAATACAAGATCAACCAATTCTACACCGCACCAACTGCCATTCGTGCATTAGTGGCGCAAGGCGACCAATGGGTAACAAAATACGACCTGAGCTCGCTAAAAGTTTTGGGTACTGTTGGAGAGCCCATCAACGAAGAAGCCTGGCGCTGGTATCACGACCTTGTAGGAAAAGGCCGTTGCCCGATTGTAGATACCTGGTGGCAAACCGAAACCGGTGGTATAATGATTACACCACTAGCAGGAATTACGCCTACCAAACCTTCGTTGGCGACATTGCCATTGCCGGGAATTCAGCCGGTGTTGCTCGACCATGAAGGTAACGAATTGAAAGGCAACAGCGTTGAAGGAATTCTCTGCATGAAACACCCTTGGCCCGGCATGTTGCGCACTACCTGGGGCGATCATAAGCGATGCTACCAAACTTACTTTGCATCCTTCCCCGGTTATTATCTCACCGGCGATGGCGCCAAGCGCGACGAAGAAGGTTACTACCGTATAATCGGCCGCATCGATGATGTAATTAATGTTTCCGGTCACCGTATTGGTACAGCCGAAGTAGAAGATGCCATTAACCAACATCCGAAAGTAGTTGAATCGGCGGTGGTTGGATATCCGCATGAAATTAAAGGAGCCGGTATTTATGCCTATGTAATTTGTGAAGATATGACCGATTTCGAATTGGAAAATATTGAAGCAGAAATAAAAGCTACTGTAAATAAATTTATCGGGCCAATTGCCAAACCCGATAAAATTCAAATTGTTAGTGGTCTGCCAAAAACGAGGTCGGGAAAAATTATGCGACGTATTCTTCGTAAGATCGGAGAAGGCGATGCTACCAACCTTGGCGACACATCTACTTTACTCGATCCGGGCGTAGTTGAAGAAATTATCGACGGAGCAAAAGTTGAAGTAAAACGATAAGCGCACACAAACAGACATCTTCTCACCAAGGTGTCTGTTTTCTTTTTAATCAACCTTTAATTAAATAGTTAAATCAACCTGACTATCATAAAAATGCTCATTTCCAAGCAAAAGCATTTTAAGATTTATTGCTTGTTCTCCAAAAATCAAATGATGTAAACCAAAAAAAATGAAAGGACTAAAAATTACTAACCGATGGATAGTAGTGATTGGAGCCATACTTATACAATTGGCTTTGGGCGCTATTTATGCCTGGTCTGTATTTACCGCATTATTAACCGATCCCAACGGCGACTATGGCTTCTCGGCCACACAAACCGCCTGGGTATTTTCTATTGGCCTGGCCACATTTGCCGTGGTAATGGTTTTTGCCGGAAAGTGGCAAGCCAAATCAGGCCCCACAGTTGTTGCATTAACCGGTGGCCTGGTTTTAGGTGCCGGATATATTTTAGGTGGACTATTTGGAAGTTCATTGATTGCCCAACTACTATTTATTGGAATATTGGGAGGTGCCGGAATCGGCCTCGCCTACGTTGTTCCTATTGCTGTTGGCGTAAAATGGTTCCCCGATAAAAAAGGATTGATAACCGGGTTGGCCGTAGCCGGGTTTGGCTTTGGCGCAACCATTTGGGTCAAACTGGCAGGTTCGTGGTTCGGCGGCCTGTTAAATACCAGCAGCGCCTTTGGTTTGCCAAGCGTTCAGAGTGTATTTGTAATTTACGGAATTGTGTTCGCAGTTATGGTGGTGCTTGGCTCTCTGGTAATGGTCAATCCTCCCGAAGGCTACAAACCCGAAGGTTATGAGCCACCAGTTAACCACACTGCCAAAACATCGGGTGGCGTTGAGTTTGATTCCAGCCACATGCTTCGTACCAAACAATTTTATGCCATTTGGGTGGTGTTCATTTTTTCTGCCCTTGCCGGTCTGATGGTAATTTACTGCATAAAACTTTTTGGAATTGATGCATTGGAGTATAACGGAATTGCAAATGCCGGAGTTATTACCGGAACTGCAATGGCTTGGTACGCCATATTTAACGGACTGGGACGAATCGTTTGGGGAATGCTATCGGATAAACTGGGACGGAAAAGAGCCATATTTTTTATGACACTTTTTCAAGGTGTGATTATGCTAATGACCTACCACGTATTTATTCGTTTTGGCGTAACATCAGGATTTATTGCCAGCGCTTGTATCATCGGTTTCAACTTTGGTGGAAACTTTGCACTGTTCCCGGCCATTACTGCTGACTTTTTTGGGAATAACACCGTTGGTAAAAACTACGGTTGGATGTTTACTGCCTACGGTTTTGCAGGAATTGCAGGCCCTCAGCTTGCAGGCCATTTTAAGGATTCGGCAACAGCATCATCCGGACCAATAGTTTGGATGGCTCCTTTTATAATCGCCGGAGTTGCCTGTTTAATTGGCAGCGTTATCATTTTGCTTACAAAACCACCAAAATAAGGATTCAGGAAAAGCGTCTGCAAAGGCGCTTTTTTGTTTACAAACACTTGTTTTAGACGATGTATGCTTTAAAACACGGCAAATTCTTATTGTTTTACAGCATAGTTTGCAGCTACCATTTACATACAAAACCCGTAACTAACTAATTCAATTAACATTACACCGAGCAGTATAATAAACGCCCAATTTCGGAACATTTTAGAACTTGGTATTTTTTCATGAAATTTATAACCCAAATCAGTCATCCTTACGGATCAACCAAATGCTGATGTCCGATATAAACCAAAAAACGATGAAACATGGCCATAAAAAAACTCGATAGTATTTTCAGACCAAAACGAATTGCCCTGGTTGGAGTTTCAAATAATCCCGACAGCGTGGGCGGGATCACCTTACGAAATTTAGTGGGAGGAGGATTTAACGGTGTTGTTTACCCGGTAAATCCAAGGCGCGAAGCCGTTTTTGGAATTCCTTGCTACCCCGATGTAAAAAGCCTGCCCAAAACACCCGACCTGGCGGTAATTATGACGGCTGCTGAAGCCGTTCCGCAATTGGTTCAAGATTGTGGCGAGGCCGGAATTCACGGCGTAATAATTATGTCGGCCGGTTTTAAGGAAGCAGGCGAAGCCGGAAAAAAGCTGGAAGAGCAGGTAAAAGCTGAAAAGGCGAAATTCCCCGATATGCGAATCGTTGGTCCGAACTGCCTGGGCATTTTAGTTCCCGGCCTGAATATGAATGTAAGTTTCGCTCAAACAATGCCTAAAAAAGGACATGTAGCGTTTATTTCGCAATCGGGTGCGCTTTGTACTTCGGTTCTCGACTGGGCTTTCGAATCCAACATCGGTTTTTCCAATTTCGTTTCTATCGGAAATTCCATGGACGTAAGTTTTGGTGATTTAATCGATTATTTCGGGCAGGATCCGAACACCAAATCCATTGTGCTTTATGTTGAATCGATTGCAAACGCGAGAACATTTATGTCGGCAGCACGTGCTTTTTCTCGCGAAAAACCGATTATCGTATACAAATCCGGACGATACCCCGAATCAGCAGCTGCAGCTGCGTCTCATACCGGGGCAATGGCTTCCGAGGATTCGGTTTACGATGCCGTATTTCGTAGAGCAGGATTGGCAAGGGTCTTTGAATTTGGAAACATCTTTGATTTTACCGATTTGGTAGGCCGCAAACGCATTCCTAAAGGTAACCGTCTGGCGATTGTTACCAACGCCGGCGGTCCGGGAGTAATGGCTACCGACGCACTGCTTTCAATGGGTGGAAGTCTGGTAAAATTATCGGAAGAAACCATGCAAAAACTGAACGATTATCTGCCTTCATTTTGGTCACACGGCAACCCGGTTGATGTATTGGGAGATGCCACACCACAACGTTTTGCAAGAGCTGCAGAGATTGTTTTGGAAGACAAAGAAGTTGATGCGGTGTTGGTTCTGCTCACACCTCAGGCGATGACCGATCCGACAGCCACGGCACAGGCAATTGCCAGTATGTCGAAAAATACTACAAAGTCGATAATGACTTCGTGGTTAGGAGGTGCTGCAATGCATGAAGGTATTCAAATCCTGAACCAAAACGGCATATCAAATTATCCGGCACCGGAGCAGGCCATCCGGGCATTTATGACACTTTCTGATTATTCAGAAAATCAGCAAATATTATACGAAACGCCACGTGAGGTTCCGGTTTCATTCCAGTACGACCGTAATGAGCTTCGCCAGAAATACCTTACTCAGGTCTTCCCAAAAGCCAAAGTGCTGAACGAAGACGATTCGAAAATGCTAGTTAACGATTATGGTATCGACACCACCCACCCCACCCCTGCGGCTACCGAAGATGAAGCCGTGAAAATTGCAGAACAAAAAGGCTACCCGGTGGTGCTGAAAATATACTCGCCTGATATCATCCATAAATCGGATGTTGGCGGCGTTGCGCTGAATATTGAAAACGAAGAAATGGTGCGGGCAACTTTCCGCAACATGGTAAAAATGGCGGCTGAAAAACGCCCTGAGGCCAAAATCGAGGGTATTACCGTACAAAAGATGGTTGACACACGAGACGGTATAGAACTGATTGTCGGGACAAAAAAAGATCCGGTTTTCGGAACGGTAATGCTGGTTGGTATGGGCGGAACAACGGCCGAATTGTTTAAAGATCAGCGCCTGGAATTCCCGCCGTTAAACGAGCACCTTGCCCGTCAAATGCTAAGATCATTAAAAATATATCCATTGCTGAAAGGCTGGCGTGGCGATGCACCTAAAAATATCGATAAATTGATAGAAGTTCTTATCCGCATGTCGTATCTGGCGGCTGATTATCCTGAAATTGAAGAACTGGATATTAATCCGCTTATCGTTACGCCAAAAGATGTAATTGCGCTTGATGCACGTATTGCCGTTGATGAAGAATTGCTGATAAATCCGGCAAAAGAATACTCGCACCTGATTATGCGCCCGTACCCGGAAAGCCTGATAAAGGAAGCAACTTTGCGAGATGGTACGCCAATTACGCTTCGACCAATTCGCCCTGAAGACGAACCAATGTGGCTTGAATTGCTGGGAAGTTGTTCGAAAGAATCCATTTACCACCGTTTCCGTTACGACTTCTATTTCGATTCGCACGAGGTGGCTTCGCAGTTCTGTTTTATCGATTACGACCGCGAAATTGCCATTGTTGCCGAGCATGAAAAAGAGGATGGCACTAAAGAGCTGATCGGTGTTGGACGTTTAATTGCCGACCCTGACGTGGAAATTATGGAATACGCCGTGTTGATTACCGATAAATGGCAAAAAAAGGAGCTTGGATTTGCATTGACCAGCTACTGCCTCGAAATTGCCAAAACGCGCGGTATTAAAAAGCTGGCGGCCGAAACCACCCGCGACAATAAACCGATGATCTCGGTTTTCCGAAAACTGAATTTTAAGATCCGTTTTAACGAAGACACCACTGTAACGGTAAACAAGGATCTGGAGCTGGAATAAAAACCTTTTACTATAAATATTGTTATCTCCCGGTAAACAGCAACGTTTCCGGGAGTTTTAACCCGGATAGTTCATTTGATTATATTAATAGTCATGTTTTCCGGGTTAATCCCGACTTAGTTGAGTCCATTTTTTGAAACGCAAAAAATGGATACGAAATTTACGTCGTTTTAAACTAATTGGGTATTTGAATGAATTGTACGGATTAAATTCTATGAGTTCTACTAAACTAACAAAATCACTGGTCGATAAACTCTGGCAGGCCTCGCACCTTATCCGAAAATCGAGATATGCCGTGGCGTTTACCGGTGCCGGTATTTCTGTTGAAAGTGGAATTCCGCCATTCCGCGGCGAAAATGGTTTGTGGAATACTACCCACCCCATTTTTCTTGAAATCGAATATTTTCAGAAAAAACCACTGCAATCGTGGAAAAAAATAAAGGAGATTTTTTACGACACCTTGGGCGATGCCGAACCTAATATTGCGCATATTATGCTGGCCACAATGGAAGAGCGGAGTTTTGTTGAAGCTGTTATCACGCAAAACATTGATCACCTACACCAAAAAGCCGGAAGCAAGTATGTTTACGAACTTCATGGCACTTACAAGCAGTTAATTTGTACCGAATGCAGCTCGGAATACGACATGAGTTTTGCCGATCTGAACTACCTCCCTCCCACTTGTTTTGTCTGTAAAGGCATTTTAAAACCCGACATGGTTTTCTTTAACGAACCCATTCCGGCTTTTGCAAAAAAACGATCGTATGAAGAAGCTGCCAAAGCCGATGTGCTGCTGATTATCGGCACCAATGCCGAAGTTTTACCGGCCGCAGAAATCCCGGTAGTAGCCAAAAATAACGGAGCAAAAATCATCGAGATAAATATACAACCATCGCATTTCACCAATACAGTTACCGATATTTTCTTGGAAATGAAAGCCACCGAAGCCATGAGCGAACTGGGCCGCTTGTTGTACCTTTAGATTATTCTTGCGGATCTCAAAAATTATGTCTACAATTAAAATCCATTTCAAATTAAGTCATATGAATAAAATTGCACAACGCACACTATCACTAATTTTATTGCTGGTTTTTGCAACCGGTGTTAAAGCAGAAAACGATTCTAGATTGCTGCGATTTCCCGATATCAATAACGACCTCGTGGCATTTGTTTATGCCGGCGATATCTGGACCGTCAGCTCAAACGGTGGCGACGCCACAAGATTAACCTCGCACGAAGGTTTAGAGCTATTTCCAAAAATTTCTCCCGATGGAAAAATGATCGCATTTTCGGCCGAATATTCAGGCACCCGACAGGTTTATGTAATGCCTGCTGAAGGCGGAACGCCAAAACAACTCACCTACTACAACTCGGTGGGAATGATGCCTCCCAGAGGTGGTTTCGACAATGTGGTGCTCGACTGGACGCCCGACAGTAAAAACATTCTTATTCGCGGTAACCGCACCATTTGGGGACAACGAAACGGTAAATATTTCCTGGTGAATATTGAAGGAGGACTGGAAAAACCATTGCAGATTATTAACGGTGGTTTTGCAACCTTATCGCCCGATGCCACAAAACTTTGTTTTACTCCGGTTGACCGCGAATTCCGCTCGTGGAAAAGATATAAAGGCGGCCGTGCTACCGAACTTTGGATTTACGATTTAGAGAAAGACGTTTCAGAGCAGATTACCGATTTTGCCGGTTCCGATCAGTGGCCAACCTGGCATGGAAATGAGATTTTCTTTGCTTCCGACCGCGATTTGAAATTCAATATTTACAGTTATAATAGCGACTCGAAAGAAGTAAAGCAAGTAACTAATTTCACTGATTTTGATGTAATGTGGCCATCGGGCGAAAACGGACAAATCGTTTTCGAAAATGGCGGATACATTTATAAAACCAACCTTGAAAACGGAGAAACCACAAAACTTACAATTAATCTGCATTTCGACAATCCAAATCTGTTGCCTTACTTTAAAAATGTAGCCGACAATATTCACAGTTACAGCGTTTCGCCAACTGCCAAACGTGCCTTGTTTGATGCACGCGGCGACATTTTTTCTGTTCCGGCAGAAAAAGGAATTACCGAGAATTTAACCAAAACGCAAGGCGTTCGTGAAATTTATCCGCAGTGGTCGCCAAACGGAAAATACATATCGTATTACTCGGATGAGAGCGGTGAATACGAAATTTACCTGCTGGAAAATAAAGAAGGTGCCGAACCGGAGCAAATTACCAAAAACTCATCGGCTTGGAAATACGACAGCGAATGGTCGCCAAACAGCAAATACATGGTTTATTCCGACCGCACCTTAAATCTGAAATTGCTGAATGTTGACACAAAAAAAGAGGTTACAATTGATCACGCAGCTCAAAGCGAAATTCGTTCGTATAATTTCTCACCCGATTCAAAATGGGTAACCTACTCAAAAGAATCGGCAAACGGACAAACTGCCATTTGGGCGTACAACGTTGAGAATGAAAACACGATCCAGTTAACCGACGACCGTTATAACGACTACTCCCCGGTTTTCTCAACCGATGGAGAATACCTGTTTTTCCTTTCGGATCGCGATTTCAACCTCGATTTTTCAAGCTTCGAATTTAGTTACGTGTACAACAATTCTACACGTATTTATGCGATGATATTGCAAAAAGACGGCGAGAATATTTTCAAATTCGAGAACGATGTTGAGCCGGTAAAATCTGACGAAGAAAAAACGGAAGAAAGCAATTCTGAAGAAGAAAGCGAGGACGTGGTAATTGATGTTGAAAACATTAACCAGCGTATAATTGCTCTCCCACTTAATTCAGGTGATTACAGGAATCTGCTGGCGGTGGAAAACGGTGTAATGTACATTAACGGTGGAAAATTACAGCGTTACAACTTAAAGGACAGAAAAGAAGAAACCATTGTTGAAGGAGCCCGTCAGGCCATTGTTTCTGCCGATGGAGAATCGATTTTATACCGTCCGGGAAGGGATTTTGCCATTGCTAAAATAAAACCCGGCATAAAATCAGGAGATGGAAAATTGAATCTCGATAACCTGGAAATGAAAATCGATCCGAAACTGGAGTGGGCGCAAATTTACAAGGATGGCTGGCGCATTTTCCGCGACTATTTCTATGTAAACAACATGCACGGCGTTGACTGGGAAGCAGTAAAAGAAAATTATCAGCAATTGCTGCCTTATGTGGGACACCGTGCTGATCTGGACTATCTTTTCCATGAAATTATTTCGGAAGCAAATGCCGGTCACGCATACGCCAACTGGGGCGATTTTAAACAGGTAAAACGCGTTGAAGGCGGTTTACTTGGCGCAAAACTTACTGCCGACACAAACGCCGGACGTTATAAAGTCTCGCAAATTTACGAAGGCCAAAACTGGAATGAATCACTTCGTTCGCCATTGACAGAACAGGGAATCGACGTAAACGAAGGAGACTACATCATCAGCATAAACGGTAAAAACATTACCACTGACGATAATCCTTACCTGGCTTTAGAAAACACAGCCGGCAAACGAATTGAGATAAAAGTAAATGCTGATCCCAAAGCAGAAGGAGCACGTTCATCGATGATTAAACCGATTAGCAGCGAGCAAAACCTGCGCTACTACAATTGGGTACTCGAAAGACGTGCAATGGTTGACAAACTTTCGGACGGACGCATTGGCTACATACACGTGCCAAACACGGCTGTTGAAGGAAACCGCGAATTATTTAAAGGCATGTACGCCTACCACAACAAAGAGGCACTGATTATTGACGACCGCTACAACGGAGGTGGGTTTATTCCTGATGTTATGGCCGACTTGCTCGACAGAAAAACACTGAGCTACTGGCAAAGAAATGGCTTAACGCCAATGAAAACACCGGCCATTGCACACGACGGACCAAAAGCGATGTTGATCAATGGTTATTCATCGTCGGGTGGCGATGCTTTCCCTTATTATTTCAAAAAGAAAGGACTGGGAACACTGATCGGTACCCGAACCTGGGGAGGTTTGGTTGGTATTTCAGGAAATGCAGAATTGGTTGATGGCGGCTATATTTCTGTTCCACGTTTTGGTATTTTCGACGAACAGGGCGAATGGGTTATTGAAGGTATTGGTGTGTCGCCGGATATAAAAGTAGTTGACCGACCTGAACAACTGGCGAAAGGCGAAGATCCGGGCATTGAAAAAGCGGTTGAATTCCTGTTGGAGGAACTGGAGAAAAATCCGGTTAAAAAAGTGGAAAATCCTACTCCTCCTAACCGTTCAAAATGGAGAGAAGAATAACGTATACAGGATATTAGAACGCAGGCAATAAATTGTAAAAATGCGCTAAGTGGTTTTGAACCATTTGGCGCATTTTTTATTTACACAGCTTGCTGTTCTTTTCTGCGTTAATCATTTAAATCTGCGTCATCAGCGTTCCCTGTTTTTAAAATTCTATATTTGCCCGAACAAACTGTTTTTATACCAAAATGAAACGACCTTACCTTTTATTACTATTGCTACCACTCGTATTATTTTCATGTTCGTCGGGCCAAAAAGCACTGCAGCGCGGCGATTATTACGACGCTATCTCAAAAGCTGTTGAGCGTTTAAAATCGAATCCAGACAACGACAAAGCTTTAAAAGTTTTAAAAGAAGGATACCCGATGGCCATTGAGTGGTCGCAGGAAGAAATTGACCAAACACTGACATCGAACGAAGCATTTAAATGGGAACGCACCATTGCCATTATGAACCGTGTGAACGGGATGAGCGACCAAATTAGAAGTACCCCGGCTGCCCGCAAACTATTTCCGGATCCAAAATCATACAGTTCGGAATTAAATATGGCACACGAAAAAGCTGCCGAAGACCGTTACCAGGCAGGATTGCATTTTATGGAACAGGAATCGCGCGAAAGTGCACGAACTGCCTTCGATCATTTTGCAAGAGCCGATCAGTGGATTCCGGGTTATAAAGACACACACGAAAAAATGGCGATTGCCAAGGAACTGGCCACCGTTAATGTGGTTGTTGAGGCCGTTACTGTACGCACAAAAACCTACCAGTTAAGTTCTGAGTTCTTTTATAACCAAGTGTTTGAATACGTAAACAATCAATTCCCGTCAAGTGGATTTGTAAACTTTTTTTCACCTCAGCAGGCGGAGAATTTTGAGTTAAATCCTGACTTTGTGGTGCGCATGGAATTTTACGATTTTTCGGTGGGCAACCTGGTTCGTAATGAAAAAGAAGAGAGCCTCACAAAACGGGTAAAAGTACCGGTTACCGATTCTACTTTTGTAAATAAAACCTACCAGGCAAAACTAAAAACGTATACCGACGAAGTAATTTCCGGAGGTCGCCTGAACTACCGGATTGTAGATTTTCAGAACGACAAATTGTTGCGCGACAACCTGATTCCCGGCTCGTTTACCTGGGTAAACCAATATGCCATTTTTGCCGGCGACGAAGAGGCTTTAAGCGACGAACAATTTGCGCTGACACAACAAAAAGCAGTTCCGCTGCCTGCTCATCAGGATTTGTTTATCGAATTTACAAGGCCGATTTACAAACAACTTACCGACGAGTTGTATAGCTTTTTTAGGCGGTATCGGTAAATAGTAACAGTATTGAGCAGGTGACTTAAAGTCACCTGCTCAATAAAAAACTCCTCCTGCAACAGCTATTGCAAGAGGAGCCAACGACAATGCTGAAATCCTTTGGATTAAATCATTCGAGACTGGATTTCAAGTGTAGTTAAATGTCAGTCAGATTTCACATAAAAATCTTTTCTAATTCTTTTTAGAAGAAATATTCGTGCGCATTCCATACGTCCGATGTTATTTCGCCATTTGCGTTTATCGTTGCATGACTTGTGTAATGGTTATTGTAATAGACATTACCATCTTCATCCTTGATTAGAATTGTAGCTCTTCCGGTTTCAACCGATCCTGGCATCCAGTCCAAGAAATTATAGTTTTCAATGGCAGAAGTATGATAAATTGTACCAGTATTGTCTCCAACATAAACCCCTTTTGCTCTCCACTGCCATTTAAAATTCCAGATTGTCCAATAACCACTATATGCACCACTTACCGTTTCTGGTACTCCCGGAAGTTCAAAACCTACAAGTGGCCCCGATTCGTAATAGTATACAGTTTTAACATTCTTTTGTGCACTAGAAGTAAATGCGAAAAATGTAAAGACTACCAATATGCTCAGTAAAATTTTTATTGATTTCATTTTAGTTAATTTTTAGATTTTAAAAATTATTCTTCAGTTTTTTGAGGACAAACACCTTATCTCAATGACAATTCAAATGATCAAAAGTACGCTGAATAGGATCTGCGGAATAATCAAGATATATCTTACCCGAGTAAATAGTCCCCATGTCGCCGATAAAATTATAAGAGATTGTACAAGTCCAGTACCAACTCATTGTAGCTTCCCATTTATCAGTTCTCCTGACTCTGAACGTTTCGCCGGTATCATGGCTTACTAATTCACCTTTTAGTTGATCTGTTTCAACATAAGGCAAACCATTTTTAAAACTTCGAATAACGTAATGGTACTGAAGATCGCCATAAAGAACATCAACAAGCTGTCCGTCACAGAATACATTAATTGCAAGATCGGTATAGGTGTTCCAACCCTGCGAAGCTTTATTTGCTTTATCCTGGGCTGAACTTGTAGTTACGGCCATGCCAATAAAAAGGCAAATGAATAGAAAGATTTTTGTTTTCATAATCGTAATTTTTTGGTTTATTGTTGTCAACATTAATAAAAGTAGCTGTTATAATTCTTCCGTAATTTTTCCTTTAGAATAGTAAATAGCAGCACTTTCCGGAGTTCCGTCAAAGTCCATTGTATATTTCCACCGGGCAGTTAACCCAAGAACTTCTCCTTCGGTGCCTGTTCCTGTGCCGTGAGCTACGATTTTAAAAGTGACACTTTCTGGACTGGAATAGGTTTGATAACCTTTCCAGGTCATTTCCCATTTTCCTACGTAATTTTCATTTACAACATCATCTACTGTTAAAGCACCGACAAATATTTCAGTCGTTCCTGTAAGTTCAATAGTAACGTCATCTATTGGTTTAATATCGGTAAATACCCAATAAGAAACTCCGGTAACTCTCGGATCATCGGTGGCATCGTACCATGTAATCATGCCATTACCCATATTATCGATAGGTGTACAAATACCCGAAAACTGTGTCGGGATCTTTTTCGATTTCAATGAATTTGCAAGCTCATCGTTTGGATTAAAAAGTTCATCATCTTTACTGCAGCCTGTGAGTATGCCGCACAATACGCCAATCAGAAATAAAAGTTTGAATGTTTTCATATCAGTAAATTTTAAGTTTAACATGTGGATTGAAGTTGATTTAATCCGAAAGGAAAGTTCCGAAGAAAGCCTGTGCAAGACATAGCAACTATGTTTTGTTCGTTGAAACTATGTTTTGTTCGTTGAAATTATGTTCTGGAAAGCGTTATGTTATTCTTTAGGAAGTCCTAATTTGATACTTTTTAATTCATTAGACTAATAAATTTCTTTAAGTATCTCATCAAAGCGGGGATCTGAACGGAGGTTTTTAAATACCGGATTGTGCTCAATCCCATAAACATACTCTTTCTCAAATTCGTTAGCGACTTTGTTCAAGTAATAAAAGGCAGAATCTTTTTCATTATCCAATGTATAATACTCAGATAGGCCATAAATACCTAATGCTTCTCTTCCATCTTTTATCACATACCGAAGAAATCCATCTCTCCCTGATTTTGCATAGATACTGTCAATAATGCCTGTATTAAACTCTGGAGAAAAACTCCCCCTGAACTTCTTAAATTCCTCAATCGCTTCAGGAATCCTATTTTCAAGCAGATAGCTATAATATTTCCTAAAATGATACCCAGTTTCATCTTGGTCCATATAATAAATTCTGTCCGCCTCTTTACGTGCTTTGTCAAACTTCATTTCTCTGACATAAAGCTCCTGACTAACTTTTATATGTCGTAAATACATTGGTTGAAGTTCCAGCGTTTTATTCATATTGGTTCTTGCTTCATCCATTCTTCCTGCAAGACTAAGAAACTCAGCATATAATTTATATCCTCTTGCATAACCCGGATTAATTTTCAGAGCCATTTTAAATTCTCTTTCCGCTTTATCACAATCCCTTTCAAAAAAAGTGAAGATTGCTCCTAAAGTAGCATGTGGTTCTGCCAGATTCTTTTCAATGCTTAAAGCTTTTAGTGCATTCATTTTACCTTTAGGGATTCCCTCACTTTTAGTAATAAATTTATCAAACGAACCGGACACATACGAATCAGCTAACCCCGCATAAGCCAGACAAAAATTCGAATCCAATGCAAGTGCCTGATTATACAATTCAATACTTTTTTCTTCGCCTTCCTTTGTGCGCAATAAATAGTAGTATCGTCCCTGTAGAAACAGATCATAAGCTTCCTGACTTTCTGTATAGTGTTTCTCTAATTGGACTTTTTCTTCGGGTGAGAGAATAATTTCAAGCTGGTCGGTTATTTGGCTTGAAACTTCTGTAATAAAAGGCAGAATCTCTTTTAAGTCTTTATCAACTTGATTTGCCCAAACGTGTTGATCTTCTTTTGCATTAATTAATTGAACATTGATCCTGACTTTTTCACTCTCCGGAATTATACTCCCTTCCAAAATGTATTCCACATTCATTTGTTTGGCAAGTTCTCGGGCGGTCAAATTTTTGCCTCCCATCTTTTCAGAAGAAGTCCTTGATTTTACAACCAATCCGTCAATATAAGAAAGACGTGTTAAAATATCTTCCATCACTCCATCAGCCAGGTATTGTATTTCCGGATTATTACTGAGATTCTTTAATGGAAGAACGGCAATTGACTTGGAAACGGAATTTCTTGTATTTTTAGAACTGTTATTGGAATAAGTCCTATATCCCACATAAAATCCAAGCAGCACGAATATAGTAATACCTGCAATGATTAGTTTCGGATAATGTCCGGAAGATTTTCTTCTCTTTACTCTTTCTTCCGCAAGTTCATCCAAATCAGATTCGTTCTCAATATGTTTTTTTGCTTCTCCAGGTGGATAACCATAATGATCATGAAAACATCTATTAAAATAAGCAGGACTACTAAAACCAACCTGGTAAGAAACCTCTGAAACCGTCAAATTCGATAGCTGCAAAAGTTTCATGGCTTTGCTAAGCCTGATTTCCCGAATTAACTGGCTGACTGTTTTTTGTGTGGCCGACTTCACCCGGAAATATAAACGAGACCTGCTCATTCCTACATTTTCAGCTAATTCACTAACACCAAAATTCTCATCCGACAATTTAGCCTCAACAAGTTTGGTTAATCTCATCAAAAACTCCCGATCGCTGTGAGGATCTTTCTCCATAGATTCCTGGTTCTTTTTGATTAAATTTTGAACATGAGTTATATAAATTTACAAAATAACGAGTAATCAAACAACTAACATTTCACTGAAATAAAGCTAATTGAAATAAACGTTTCTCGCTCTAAAATTCTTAATCCTGTCCGATATTATTGAACGTTCTCCCCCTTATGTTTTAATCCAAAATTGAGGAAGCTAGAGTTTAATGGGCAAAATGGTTTAATTATCTTTAACCATTCAAAAACCAATAAATATGAAAGCAGCAGTTCTTACAAAATATAACCAGGTTGAATGGAAAGACGTTGAAAAACCGGCCTGCAAACCGGGCGAAGTTTTAATAAAAGTAAACTTTGGCTGTATTTGTGGCAGCGATCAGCACATTCACACCGGCGAGTTTCATCCCCGTACCACACTTCCGTTAATAATGGGGCACGAATTTGGAGGCGTTGTAACCGAAGTGGGCGAAGGAGTTAGCAGCTGGCAGGTGGGCGATAAAGTTGCCCCCGACCCCATTATTTGGTGCGGCAAATGTCCGGCCTGTTTAAAAGGCCATTTTCCGGCGTGTACGAGCTTAAAACTTATTGGTATTGACATGGACGGCGGTTTTTGCGAATACGTTTCGCTGCCTCCATCGATGTTGTACAAAGTACCCGCTAATATTTCTGACGAACACGTGGCGCTGGTGGAAGTTTTAAGTATTGGTTGCCACGCCAAAAACCGCGCAAACGTTCAGAAAGGCGACAGCATTGTAATTTGGGGATCAGGGAAAATTGGTTTGTGCATTTTACAAGCCGTTCGCACTGTTACCGATAACACAGTTTTTATGGTTGATATTCTTGACGACCGCCTTGCAATCGGGCCAAAATACTACGATAATGTTGTGCCCATAAATGCTAAAAATGAAGATCCGGTTGAACGTATAAAAAAGGAAACTGATGGAAAAGGCGTTGACATTGCTTTTGAAGCGGTTGGTCATCCCGAAGAAATTAAAGACAGCGTAAATCCTATCACAGGTTGTATACGTTCAATTGTTGGCGGAGGAAAAGTTTGTGTACTAGGTTTGAGTGCAGAACCAACCGATGTGGTTTTTCGCGAACTGATTTGGAAAGAAGGAACCATTGTTACTTCAAGAGTTAGCCACGGCGAATTTGCAGAGGCGATTGATCTTCTGAAAAATAACCGGTTAAAACCTGAGGCGCTTATTTCTCAAATTCTTCACGGTTCGGAAACGCAAAAAGGTTTTGAGCTGTTAAAAGAAAATCCGGCTGAAAACATTAAAATACTGCTTGATTTCAACGCAGTTGAATAAAAACTGTATCGGAAATTTTAACATACAGAACTCGCAAAATTTGTATGACATATTATAAACTATTACTAAATTTGTGCTTTTCGAACTGCTATGACAACTACAAATAAATTCAACCAACTAAAAGCCCAACTTGAGGGCGATCTTTTTTTCGACAACGTACAGCGCGTGCTCTACTCAACCGATGCTTCGCAATACAAAGAAATGCCGTTGGCCGTTACCAAGCCAAAAAACAAGGACGACATTAAAAAGATCATCGCTTTTGCACGCGAGAACAACACCAATATTATTCCGCGTGGAGCAGGTACTTCACTGGCCGGGCAAGTTGTTGGAAATGGAATTGTTGTCGACGTTTCGAAATACATGAATAAGATCCTCGACTTCAACAAAGAAGAGAATTATGTAATTGTTGAACCGGGTGTTGTTCTGGCAGAACTGAACCTGTTTTTAGCGCAGCACGGTATGCAATTTGGCCCTGAAACTTCAACTGCCAACCGCT
The DNA here is from genome assembly GCF_913060805.1 of uncultured Draconibacterium sp. GTDB lineage: Bacteria > Bacteroidota > Bacteroidia > Bacteroidales > Prolixibacteraceae > Draconibacterium. The sequence goes on along the minus strand of NZ_CAJXTC010000012.1, from coordinate 112,523 downwards.
GTGTTATTGGCGGTATGTTGGGTAATAACTCGTGTGGCTTGCATTCGCTGGTTTATGGTAGCGTACGCGAGCATGTTTTGGAAGTTGATGCGCTGTTAAGCGACGGTTCAGAAACCACATTTAAAGAACTAAGCAAAGAAGAATTTCAGAATAAACTAAATGGCAATCCAAATCAACAGGAAAAAGCCATTTATTCGAATATTAACGATCTGCTTTCGGATGAACAAAACAGAGAAGAGATTCGAAAAAATTTCCCGGCACCTGAATTAACGCGCCGGAATATGGGTTACGCCATCGATGAATTGATGTATGCGGATCCGTTTACTGAAGGTGGTGGAAAATTCAATTTCTGTAAACTGTTGGCCGGCTCCGAGGGAACTTTAGCATTCTCAACCCGAATTAAGTTGAACGTAATTCCGCTGCCACCAAAATATAAAGGATTGGTTTGTGCGCATTTTGAAACACTGGAAGAGTCGTTGCACGCCAACCTGGTAGCGCTAAAATACAAACCAACGGCCATTGAATTAATGGACGATCCGGTAATGCAGGCCGCCAAACAAAACATCGAGCAGGCGAAAAACCGCTTTTTTGTGAAAGGCGATCCGGGCGCGATGTTGATGATCGAATTTTCGTTTGAGACCGAAAAAGAATTAACCGACACAGCGGCTGCGCTGGAAAAAGAATTAAAAGAAGCCGGCTTGGGTTATCATTATCCTCTGGTAACCGGCGCCGACAAAATAAAACGCGTGTGGTCGTTGCGTACGGCCGGACTGGGATTGCTGGCCAATATTCCTGGCGACAGAAAAGGTGTTCCCGGAATAGAAGACACCGCCGTTCATCCGGAATACCTGCCTGATTACATTGCCGATTTCAAAAAAGTATTGAAAAAACTCGATCTCGAAAGTGTTTATTACGCTCACATTGCTACCGGCGAAATTCACTTCCGCCCGCTAATTAATTTTAAAGATCCAAAAGATGTTGAGCTATTCAACACCCTGATGAATGAAGTGGCGGCGCTGGTAAAAAAATACCGCGGTTCGATGAGTGGCGAACATGGCGATGGACGGGCACGTGGTAAATTTATCCCGTTTATGCTGGGCGAAAGGTGCTACGAAATGGTAAAATCGGTGAAAAAAGCCTGGGACCCGGATAATATTTTAAATCCCGGGAAAATTGTTGATACACCCCCTATTACCGAAAACCTGCGCGTAATTCCGGGCAAAGCCATTCCCGAAACAGAAACCCACTTTGATTTCTCGAAGAACAAAGGTTATTTCCGCAGCATTGAAAAATGTAACGGATCGGGCGATTGCCGGAAGAGCGAAGTGATTGGCGGCACCCTCTGCCCCACTTTTATGGCTACCCGCGACGAAGACAAAAGTACCCGCGGACGTGCTAATATCCTTCGCGAATTTTTATACAACAACGACAAAAAGAACCTTTTCGACCACCAGGAGATTTACGATATTTTAAGTCTGTGTATCTCGTGTAAAGCTTGTAAAAGTGAGTGCCCGAGTAATGTTGACATGGCCAAATTAAAAGCCGAATTCCTGCAGAATTATTATGATTTGCATGGTGTTCCTATGCGCTCGCGCTTAATAGGTTACCTGCCACGTTTAAACAAACTGGCTATGGTTTTCCGCCCCATTTCAAACTTTATGATGAGCACTTCGCTATTAAAAAGTGCCATTGGTTTCTCGACTAAACGTTCACTTCCGGCATTGTCGAAAATTACCTTAAACCGCTGGGTTGAAAACGGAGTTCCATCACCAGAAACAGCAACAAAAGGCAAAATTTATCTTTTTAACGATGAGTTTACCAATTACAACGAAAGCGATATTGGAATAAAAGCCATTCTGCTGTTAACCAAACTGGGTTACGAGGTAAAAATTCCGCAAACCAAAGAAAGTGGTCGTACTTTCCTTTCGAAAGGCATGGTGCGGACTTCGAAAAAAGTGGCCACCGAAAATATCAATCTGCTAAAGGATATTATTACCAACGAAACACCGCTTGTCGGTATTGAACCTTCTGCCATTCTTGCTTTCCGCGATGAATACCCGGAATTGGTAGATAAAGCACTGCAACCGGCTGCTGAAAAACTGGCAAAAAACGCCCTTCTTTTTGAGGAGTTTATAGCCGCAGAAATTGAAAAAGGAAATATTACAGAAGACGACTTTACCACCGAAGAACAACATATTTTATTGCACGGACACTGCCAGCAAAAAGCAGTAGCATCAACCGAACCATCGAAAAAAATGTTGTCGCTGCCCAAAAATTACTTTGTCAAAGAAATCCCATCGGGTTGTTGTGGTATGGCTGGCTCTTTTGGTTACGAAAAAGAACATTACGAACTTTCGATGCAAATTGGAGAAATGGTACTTTTTCCTGCAGTGCGCAAAGCTAAAGACGATTACATTATTTCCGCTCCGGGAACTTCGTGTCGCCATCATATTAAAGACGGCACGGGTAAAGTTGCTTTGCATCCGGTGGAAGTGTTGTATGGGGCAATGGTGTAACGTGGTATTCAAAAGAACATTTTGGATGCTTTTAACTTAGCATTTGTAACATTTTATGTTTATATGATTGATTTGCATCGTATTTGAAGATCGGATATGATGCAATTAATTGCTTTTCAACACTTTATTTCGAAAGCCCTGTATTACTTTACAGTAACGTGTTTGGTGAGTTCTCAACAAAAGTGCATGACGATTTTGGCTTTAATCGTTAAAAACTTTTACCTAGAATAGAATACGAGCTATTTACCAAAACAATATATTGAGCTGATAAATAAAACGTTGCACACCGACCAGTTGGCATGTGCAGAGAGATCACGAAGGTAATTGTCTTGGATTTTGGACGCATCAAAAGACTTCTGGCGGAACTAATATTTCTAATCCGACAGCAACTTCCGAATTTAAACCAACCCCTTATTAAATTTTAAATGAGTCAAAAATGATTGATTCGGCTTAAAAGCAAAGTTTTATTTGAAAAACACAACAAAATTAAATCAATGAAAGCTAAGGTATTATTCGGAGTATTTATAATGATGAGTACTCTTTATTGGAGTTGTATCGATGTAGTTCTGGTAAACTCAGAAGACGAAATTCAGCAAAATGAGACGAGTTTCGACACAGAAAATTCCTATTTAAAAAGTGGTGGTATTGAAAAACAAATTGCTCTACAACTTAAAAATGAAGAACAGGTTGGAACAATGACATTGAGTAACAATGCAAATGCATTAATAATAAAATTTGTAGGTAACTCAAATTATAAGCTTGCAGAGATACACCTTTGGTTAGGCACCGATCCGGAAGCAGTTCCTTCGAATATCCAAAATAAGCCACTTCCCGGTAAGTTTCCATACAAATCATCCGACAAAAATGAGTACAGTTTCGATATTTCGAAAGAAGAAATTGCCCCAGACTACGACTTCGTAGAAGGAAAAGACATATACATCTTTGCACATGCTACAGCAGTAAACACAAATACAGGATCCGAAGAATCTGCATGGAGCAAGGGAGATTATCTTCCGAATATGCCCAAATTTGCAATTTCTTATTCAACCTATACTCCTGTTGGCGGAGGAGGCTGTTTTCCTCATTTAGCTTTTTGTGGTGAAATGATAGATGGTACGTATTATTACGACATAACTAATGAAAGGGAAAACATTGTTGCAGATAATGGTGAAATAATAGGTTATGCCTCTTATATCAATCAAAATATAAGGATTTACTTCGAGCAGGACTGGATGTTTTCGGGAAATACTCCTGAAGTTGTAATTACCGGTTATAATAAGCCGGGAGGCAAGGCTTTTGAGGTGTATCACGGGAAACCATTAGCTCCATATCCTCCAATGTATTATTATTACGGTCCTCTAACCAAATTCAAATATTATGCGGTAGAACTCAATGTTCAGTATTGTACTACCAATAATTATGCGTGGTAAATTCAATTTTTTGCCTTAATTTTAATTCGATTTCAATAAATATCTAAAACCAATAAACCATGGATAACCGTTTTTTCACACAACTAATATTCTTAGTTTGTCTTTGTATTGCAAATAGCATCAATGCTCAGGATCGAAGTATTCAGGGCAAAGTAACTACTTTCGAAAATATTCCTTTATCCGGGGTGGAAGTCGAGGTAAAAAGTACCAGGCAGGTAGTTAAAACAGATACTCTTGGGAGATTTTCAGTTGCGTGCAATAGTAAAGACAAATTAAGTTTTTTTGCCCACGGATTTAATAAACAGAACGTTAAACTAAAAGAAAACACAAAGTTTGTTGCCGTTAATCTACATCTTAAACCAGGCGAAGAAGGAAAATCACTGGCCATTGGTTATGGACATGTTCTGGATGAAGATAAACTGAATGCAGTTACAAGTTTAAGAGACGACCATGATAATTTCTCGAAATATACAGATATGTATGAACTGATAAGAGGAAAGTTTTCGGGAGTGCAGGTAGTTGGTGATGAAATAATAATCCGCGGGAATAATACGCTGGGTGGCAGCAATGCTGCATTAATTGTAGTGGATGGAATTGAGCGTGACGGGAATATATTAAGTATCCTTCCCCCAAATACGGTAAAAAGTATCGATATTTTAAAAGATGGGAGTTCTGCGATTTATGGTTCAAGGGGAGCAAATGGTGTCGTTCTCATCGAAACAAAAAAAGGCGCTGAGGATGAAGAGTAGATTTAGCCTAAAAGTCAATTTCCTTAAAAGTTCCGATAGCGTAAATAAGAAATAATCATTCTTGTTAAACTGGCTTTGCAATTAAATATCCTGGTAAATTAAAACCTCTTCGGAATCCTTACCCACAAATAACAACAAACTTGTGTACTATTCAATATTTATTGATAAACCTCTTTTATTATAATTTGTTTACACATCAAAAAAACAACAACAATGAACAATTTTTGGAACGAAAGATACGGCGCAACGGAGTATGCTTATGGAGAAGCGCCAAACGAGTTTTTAAAAGAGCAATTACCACAACTTCAGCCGGGCAAAGCTCTATTTCCGGCAGAAGGTGAAGGACGAAATGCCGTTTTTGCAGCAACATTAGGATGGGATGTTACAGCTTTCGATCCCAGTAAAGAAGGAAAAAGAAAAGCACAGCTTTTAGCTGGTAAACATAATACTTCAATCAACTACGAGGTAACGGATTATGAAAATGCAAATTTTGAAAAAGAGTATTTCGATTGTATTTGTTTGACATATGCCCATATGCCCGGAAATTTGCGCAACAAAGTTCATGAAAAATTAGTCTCGTTTTTAAAGCCCGGTGGCACCTTAATTCTTGAAGGTTTTTCGAAAGAACAGATCAACAGAAATACCGGTGGGCCGAAAGAAATCGGCTTTCTTTTCGATGAAAAAGAATTAGAAAACGATTTCAAAAACTTTAGTACTTTAATCACTCAAAAAGCTGAAGTTGAATTAGATGAAGGCCTCTACCACCGCGGTCTTGCGTCGGTTATCAGGTTAAAAGGAATCAAGTAGTTTCTCCGATTTTCCGATTCATTATCAACTGATAAAATAAACTCCTTAAAATAAAGTTAAACAATTTAGCCCTGTTAAACGTATAGTATTTACAATCAGAACTTTCTACTGAGCAAATTGAATCGTTTTTTGGAATTATATTTTTACAGACAGACCAAAAGTTTTAATTTTACTTAAAAATAAGAAAGAGGAAGAAAAAAGAGTTTCAATTTTTTGTTTACAAGCGGGTATTTATTTATACTTGCACACGATTTCGAATGAAAATCACCCTCCTCGTCAATTGTTCCAAAAATTTTTCAACAATTATTAATCGAGAAAAGTTATAACAATAGTATAATGTATGATATTTTAGAACTGAACAAGAAACTTGTTCCTGAATTAAAAGAGATCGCTAAAGAGCTCAAAATTAAACGTGTAGAATCCTACAAGAAACAGGATCTTATTTATAAAATTTTAGATACCCAGGCAGTTCTTGAAGCCGAAAATAAAGGCCAAAAGAATTCTCCTAAAGATGAAAAAGGAGGAGCTGGTAATCGAAAAAAACAATCAGACAGAAATCCCCAAAACACTGATGAATCGCGCCGTTCAAAACGTCCTCGCCAAAGAGTGGAGACTGTAAAACGTGAGAAAGTGGGTTCTGGTCCTAGAAAGAAACAAAGCGACAAAGTGGACGATAAAGTTCAAACGCGTCAGGACCAGATTAAAGCAATAATCAAAGGTTTTAGCAAAGAAAAATCTTCGGAAGAACCGAAGCAACAAAATGTTGAAGCAGCTGCCAAACCTGAGGAAACAAAAACAGCTCCGCAGCAACAACAGCAACAACAGCAAAAACCACAAGCTCAGGAAAAACAGCAAGAGCAGCAAAAACCTGAAGTTAAAGCTCCACAACACAAAGAGCAGCAACAGCAGCGTGGTGGTCAGCAAAGACATCCGCAGAATCAGCAGAATCAGCAAAGACAAAATACCGGCGGAAAAGACGACCGTCAGAGACAACAAAACAGAAACCAGCAACAAGGCCAGCAACAGCAAGGTCATCAGCAAGGAAATCGCCAAAAACAACGTCAGTTCGAGTTTGAAGGCATTATTACCAACACTGGTGTTCTAGAGATTTTGGCCGATGGTTACGGTTTCTTGCGTTCGTCAGATTACAATTATCTGAACTCTCCTGACGATATTTATGTATCGCAATCGCAGATTAAACTTTTTGGTCTGAAAACCGGTGATACAGTTAAAGGAACAGTTCGCCCGCCAAAAGAAGGTGAAAAATATTTCCCATTAATTAAGGTACTGGAGATTAACGGACGCAGCCCCGAATATATTCGCGACCGCGTACCTTTCGATCACCTGACTCCTTTATTTCCTGATGAGAAATTCAACCTTACCGGAAATGGTCACGACAACATCTCGACACGCGTTGTAGATATGTTTGCACCAATTGGTAAAGGACAACGTGGTTTGATTGTTGCTCAGCCAAAAACCGGTAAAACCGTATTACTGAAAGAAATTGCCAACGCAATTGCAGCTAACCACCCTGAAGTTTACATGATCGTATTATTGATCGATGAACGTCCGGAAGAGGTTACAGATATGGCACGCAGCGTACATGCCGAGGTTATTGCATCAACTTTTGATGAGCCGGCAGACAAGCACGTAAAAGTGGCCAACATTGTATTGGAAAAAGCAAAACGTTTAACCGAATGTGGCCACGATGTGGTTATTCTGTTAGACTCGATTACACGTTTGGCACGTGCATACAATACCGTTCAGCCTGCATCGGGCAAAGTTCTTTCGGGTGGTGTTGACGCCAATGCTTTACATAAACCAAAACGTTTCTTTGGTGCGGCACGAAACATTGAAGAAGGTGGTTCATTAACGATTATGGCTACGGCACTTACCGAGACCGGATCGAAAATGGACGAGGTTATTTTTGAAGAGTTTAAAGGTACCGGTAACATGGAGCTGCAACTCGACAGAAAACTGTCGAACAAGCGTATCTTCCCTTCTGTGGATATTCCAACTTCGAGTACCCGTCGCGAAGACCTTTTATTCTCAAAAGATGTTCTCGACAAACTTTGGATCTTACGCAACTACCTTGGCGATATGAATGCCCTGGAAGCAATGGAGTTTATGAAAACAAGATTGATGCGTACTTCAAGTATCGAAGAATTCCTGGCATCGATGAACGATGGATAGAAAGTAAAAACAAGATAAAAAAAGCAGGTTCAGTTTTCGGACCTGCTTTTTTATTGACTGAAAATCAGCAAAAAAAGGATTACAAAACAATAACGAAGAACGTCATTCTGTCCGTCAGCTGACGGATTCAGAATCTGATTCCATTGCAGGTAAAAATTTAATAGATCCTGAAACTAGTTCAGGATGACGAAGCAGGGGCTTCTGCAATATTATTATTTCAAGCCTTTATTAAAATTAAAGGTATTCGATGGTTGAATTTGCTCCGATCGAAGAATGCGGCTTTTAACTGTTTTGGCGCGGTGTTTTGAAACGGGTTCGTAACTTAAATCAATTAAAAACCTGTAGAATCCATTCTTTTTCAGTTTGTTTTTCGATTGTGAAATGGAAACCGGAACCTGCGGAACAATCGATGTAACACCATTTCGGCGAAAACGCTGCAACTTTATGTTCATATCATCCACCAGCTCATCATTCCCTTCTTTCATGGCAATTGGCATTCTCGAATGGAAAAGTTCGGGATAGAAATAAACCGGCACAATTCCGTCTTTGTGTGAAAGCGAAAATAACGTCTCAAAATCAATTTCCTGCGGATAAGAGAAAAGACTCACTCCTTCGCTTTTTATAAAACGGCCAGCAGCATCGTTAAAAACATACACATTTTCGTTGGCAATAATCCTGCATTTAGGCGGAATTAGGTCCAGTTGCGAAATGTGGCTGACAACAAAATTCCGTAATCCGCATTTTACCATTTTGGCGATCAACTCGCGGTAAAACTGTAAGGCATCCTGCTGAATAAACTTAGGCAGTTCGATATAGATTTTCTCCTTGAACTTTTGGATAAACGGCACCTCCGGATCAAAGCGGCTCCAGGTGATTTTTGAAAAAGCCAGGAACAAACCTTCCATTTCATTTAGGTTCATCTTTTTCAGCCACTCCATTGAGTTGATGCGAAAATAAAACTCTTCTTTACCGGCCTTATCCTTGCCTTGTAAAGCATTCAACATTTTTTGTTTGTGCCCGTATTTCAGCTGCTTAAAATGAGCAGTTGTATCATCGAGTTTCGATGGAAATTTTACATCGCTAATCCCCGACAAATAAACTTCACTATTGGGTTTTACCTGTTTTTCGCCCGAATGAATTTTAAACAAACCATTCTCTGCCGCTACTTCGCGCACTTTTACGGTTTCTTGTTTTTCGGTACCCGGAATATGAAAACGTAAACGAAATCCCGGTTCAACGTTCATTTTCGAGTTTACCCAAATATTCTGCCCTTTTATCCGGTCCACTTTTCCGAGATAAACGCCGGCAACTGTTTTTTGGGCAATCGCTTTGTTTACATCTTTTCCCATAAAGTAAGCCGTTTTCTCGCGTCCAAAATCAAGCGACAAAAGCTCTTTTGCCTTTTCCATTTGATCTGGTTCGTCCAGCACAGTTCGGTAGGCTTGCGCCACCCGATACGTGTATTCTCCCGATTTCATGCGCCCTTCAACTTTTAAGCTGCTCACTCCCATTTTTGCGAAACGGTTCACCAAATCAATTTGCTGGTTATCTTTTAAATTAAAGAGATATTGATGTGCATTTTTAGCGGTATAAGTGCGTCGGCAAGGTTGTGTGCACAATCCGCGGTTGGCTCCTCTACCGCCTGCATAACTGCTGTAAAGACACATTCCGGAGAACGAATAACACAGCGCGCCATGAATAAAAACTTCGGTTTCAACCTTGCTTTTTTTGCATATTTTAGTCAGTTCGGGCAGTGTAAGTTCGCGGGCCAGAACCACTCGTTCAATTCCCTTTTTATGCGCATAATTGGCACCGGTTGAATTATGAATTCCCATTTGTGTGCTGGCATGCAACACCAGATTTGGGAAATAGGTTCGTGCAATATAAAAAACGCCCCAATCCTGAATAATCACTCCGTTTACGCCAACCTGATTCAAAAAATTCAGATAATCAAGCAATTCCGGAATTTCACTGTTTTTTATTACCGTATTCAGGGTAATGTAAACCAGAATATTCTTCTTTTTGGCTTCTTTTAATATTGTAACAAGCTGCCCATTGGTAAAATTCTTTGCCCTTCCGCGAGCGTTAAATTGTTTTAATCCGAGGAAAATTGCGTCGGCACCTCCGCGCAAAGCGGCATAAAACGATTCTGGATTTCCAACGGGTAAAAGAAGTTCCGGTTTCTGCATAATCTATTTTCGCGCAAAATTAGCAATAATAAATTTTAACTATCTCAAATAAATTAGCACTTTTGAGAAGAAGAAAATTATGACAAATGAAGAAAATAGGATTGGTTGGCGGAACCGGCTGGGTATCGTCGCAGGAATACTACAAAATCATTAACGAAAGCGTCAACAAAAAACAGGGCGGATTAACCTTTCCTGAAATAATTTTGTACTCGGTAAATTACGGCGACATTTATGCCTGTAACCAGCAAAACGACCGCGAAGGAGTATATTCCATTGTAAAAAAAGCCAGCGAAACGGTTTGTAATGCCGGTGCCGATTTTATTGCACTTTGTGCCAACACGCTTCATTTTACTTACGAGCAGTTGAAAACTGAAATTGATGTTCCGATTGTACATATTGCCGATGCAACAGCCGCTGCCATAAAATCGAAAGGAATAAAAAAAGTTGGCTTGCTGGGAACACGCGAAACCATGGAACTCGACTTTTATAAAACACGATTGGCGGAACGTGATATTGAGGTTATCATTCCCGCAAAAGCGGATCGTGAATTTATTCACGCCTCTATTATGAATGAGTTATTAAAAGAAGTTTTTCTACCGGAAACGAAATCCGGGTTTCTGGAGATAATGAATAAATTAGCCAAGGAAGGTGCTGAAGGAATGATATTGGGATGCACAGAAATACCTTTACTGATCAGTCAGGATGACTCTGAACAACCGCTGTTCAGCACACTTGAATTACACGCCAAAGCCATTGCCGAATTTGCGATTACAAATGAGTAACACACTATTAACTGTATAAATTAGAAGCCATGAAGAAGTACATTTTTCTATTTACGATCCTGTTATTTTCATCTGCAGGGCTTTTCGCCCAAAGCATTTATGATATGCGAAATGCGATCGATTTTTTTGAATTGAATAAAATGTCCAAGGGAGAATATAAGAACACGCTCACCGAAAGCGATATTGAAGGCTCGCCTTATTTAAACGATGATTTTACAAAAGGTACCATTTTTACGAATCAGAAAATTCAGTACAACGATATTCCGTTACGCTACAATATTTTCAACGACGAAATGGAATTTCAAACTCCCGACGACCAGATTCTGGCAATTGCTGAGCCCGAAATTGTTGATAAAGCAGTGGTTGGAGAAGATACATTTGCGTATATCCCGTACAAATTGGGGAGTAAAATAAAACATGGCTATTTTATCGTTTTAATCGAGGGCAAAGTTAGTCTGTATGCACGCCCCGAAGTGCTCTACCAAAAGCCCAAACCTGCTGCAGCTTTAAAAGATCCGGAACCTGCAAAATTTGTAAAACAACCTGATTCGTATTACCTGCGTTTAAACCAGCAAGCTGCCGTAGAAATTGAATCAAGAAAGGATTTGCAAAACTTTTTCACCGATCATCAAAGGCAAATCGAGGATTTTATAAAAGAGAATAAGATTAAACCGGGAAAAGAAGATAAGATGATAGAGGTGATCGAGTATTATAATTCGTTGTAACTGGATACTGGTTACTGGATACTGGATGTTGGGTGCTGGATGTTGGGTGCTGAATACAACATCTTCAATCAAAAGGCTGACTATCAAAGATCAAACACACTTTCTTTAAGCGGAATGATTCCCATTTTCTTCGCTCTTTCTGAAAAAAATATCCAAAAACAAAAAATATTTCCGTAACGTATGCAACATTGAATTATTGCCATCGTCATTGAATCAGAAAAATAAGAGTTTGAATACACTTTATAAAAATATTCATCAGGAGATCATCGATCAGTGCAAGGAAGGGAGCCAGAAGGCGCAATTCCAACTGTACAAGCTTTATTACAAGGCCATGTTCAGTGTAAGCCTGCGGATCGTAAATGATCAGATGGAAGCCGAAGATGTAATGCAGGAAGCCTTTTTAAGTGCATTTAAAAAGATTGAATCTTACAAAGGCGAAGTAAGCTTCGGCGCATGGTTAAAGCGTATTGTTGTAAACCGTTCATTGGATTATTTAAAGAAACGAAAAGTACAATTTGAAGAGGTAAACGAACGTACCGCACAAATTGCCGAAAGCCACATGGATACACGCGAACTTGACGCCAAGGTGCTGAAACAGTCGATCCAGGAACTTTCTGACGGCTACCGTGTTGTGTTAAGTCTTTACCTTATTGAAGGGTACGACCACGAAGAGATCAGCCAGATTTTGGGCATATCGAATTCAGCCTCGAGAACCCAGCTGCTGAGAGCTAAAAACAAGTTACGAGAGATACTGAGAGGGAAGGAAATATTTTCATACAATTAAGATTATGGAAAAGAAGGACAACATAGAAAAACTGATACTGGATAACATTGAAACGTTAAACGATAACGAACCGATGGAAGGCCACTTTGCACGATTTGAGGCAAAGCTTGATGCACAAAATAAAAAGAAAAGAACGATAAGTCTGAATCTTATTTTGAAAGTTGCAGCCGCCGTTGTATTTGTATTTTTGGCAACCAACCAGGCATTTATCTATTTTTCGCCTGATAACCAGGGAATTTTCGATTCAAAAACACAATCGGCGAGCATCAGTCTTGCATCCATTTCGCCCGAATACCAGGAGGTTGAATATTATTACACCAGTTCGATAAACACCGGTATCGATCAGTGGAACAAATGGATTGAAGAAGGTTTGATTTCGGAAGACGAACAAAATATGATGAACGATGAGTTGGCCGAGTTTGAAACACTTTACCAAAACCTGCAAAAGGATTTGGCCGCCAACCCGAACGACGAACGTGTAATAAACGCCATGTTAGAATATTATCAGGCTAAGCTTAGTGTAATCAATATAATCATTACCAAATTAGAGGAAGTACAACAGAAAACACAAGAATTTGAACAGGAAACAACGGCCATTTAACACATCGGAAAATGGCTGGAAAGAATTAATAGTAAAAATTAAAACCAGAATAAAATGAAGGCATTAAAAAGAATTGCAGCACTGTTTATGATCGGCATTTTGTCGGCCGGAGCAACAGTTTTAGCTGAAGAAAAAACAAAGGAGTTCCATGAATCATGGTTAAACAATGAGGTATCATCACTGGAAATCGACAACCGGTTTGGCGAAGTAAAAATCAATAATTCAGGGGGCGATTCAGTTGTCGTTCATGTAACCATAACTGTTGATGCACCTAACGAAAACAAAGCTGATGATTTACTGGATATGTTGGAAGTAACCATCCGAAAATCGGGAAGTGCCGTAAAAGCAGTAACCGAAATTGAAAAGAACTTTAAAAGTAACCGACGTTTTAGCATCGATTACGAAGTGAACATCCCATCGGACAAAGACCTGAAAATCGACAACAAGTACGGCAACACCATTGTTGCCCGACTTACCGGAAATGGCGAGTTCAACTGTAAGTACGGTAACTTTACCGCTTACGAACTGAATACACCCGAAAGCGGTTCGCTCGACTTATCGCTGGCATACGGAAACGCAAATATTGGCGAAGTTTCGCACATGGATGTTGACGTGAGCTACTCTCCTCTTGATATTGAAGAAGCTACTTCGTTGAATATCGAATCAAAATACTCGAACATAAGCGTTGAAGAATGTAAGTCGGTAGTTATTGAATCGAAATACGACAAGTTTAGATTTGAAGAACTGGAGTCGATGGTTGCTGAAATTAAGTACACCAACATTAAAATTGATGAATTGGCCAAAAGCTTAAAAGTGGAATCGGGTTACGGTGGTATTAAAGTTGACGAAGTTGGAGCAGGCTTTGATTTCATCGACATTACAAACAGCTATGGAAAAATATCACTGGGACTTGACGATGGCAATTATTCACTCGATGCCAGCTGCGATTACTGCGGTATTTCCTATCCTGAAGATGAGTTTACAGGAAACCGTATTAAAGACAACCACAAAAGTTCCGTTGTTGGAAAAGTTGGTTCGGGAGAAGGCGGAAAAGTTACGGTTACAAGTCGTTACGGCGATATTGAACTGGATAATTAATACTTGAACTATTAGATAATCGAAAAACCGTTGGCAAATTTGTCAGCGGTTTTTTATGCCCGCAAAATAACCTAGCTTATACAAATCGAAAACCAATAACGATGGACGAGCACCTTTTAAATTCTCCTCCATTTTATCACGGTACTTCCTGAAAAGCCGCCCGATAGTTCGCGATGGAATAAAAAAAGTGATCCGTTTATATTTTCGTAGGAAGTTTACCTGCCGGTAAAACATTCGGTCGCCATCCAGCAGCTCCTCTCCTATCTTTTTCAGATTCTCGAGCGCCAAACAACTCTTTTTCAAAAATGCCTGCCCACTTTCAAGTCCGGTATGTTCCAGCGGATTATCAATATGAAATATCTCAACGCCGGCACAAAACAAGTCGTATCCCAGCAGCGTATCTTCGTGTCCGTATTCGCGCAATTCTTCCCGAAAATGAATCGGCTCATAAAGTTCCTTCGCCAGAAAGAAATTGTTTGAGGTAATTATAAATCCTTTACTTCGGTTACGAACTGCTGCAGTTACGGCCTCACGTTTTGTGCCGTATGTCCAGCGAAACAGTTTTTCCGGGTCAGCAGGTTTTTGTTTCGCATAAGCTGTTCCTCCGCACAACACGCGGTTTTCATTGCGATTTTCCAGGTAATTTTTCAAATAATCCGGGCTGATAACTTTCGAGTCGGCATCAATAAATAACAACCAATCAAACACTGAATCCGCTCCCATTTTATTACGAATAGCAGCCCTTCCAAGATTCTTTTCCATTTCCTGATATACAACATTGGATTTGCCTTTAACGATGCGGTTCAGCGACTTAAAAATCTCGTCCGAACCATCGTCATAAACCCTGATCTCAAAATCAATGTCTAAATTTGCGGACTGTTGGTAAATTTCGTTAACCAAATCCACCACTTCAACGTTATATACCGGGATATTTACCGAAAGCATAGTTTCTTTTTACAGGGCTTGAATTTACAACATTTCGCGTTTAAAACAATTAAACCAATTGTTTTCAGAGGGAGCCCGAAGCGAGCTATGACATTACAATGGTTAATGCCGATAGTTAAGCAAAGAGATTTTGGGAATAAATGAACCAAAATTTCAGTTTGATTTCTAATCGGTATTATATTGTAAAGAAGCCATTTCGTGTAATTATTCTATTTTTAAGACTTTATTTGAAATTGCTTATGACACGATACGTATTTCTGTTTTTTCTATTTTTTAGTCTTCAGCTTGGCGCACAACACTATAACATTGAAGTTCAGCTTGATGGAGCCCCCAATAAAACAATTCAGCTGGCGTACCATTATCTTGGCAAAATTTATGGTGCCGACACGACCACACTTGATGCAAACGGACATGGCGTATTTACCGGCGACAGTCTTTTAACGCAAGGTTTGTATAAGATATTGGTTGACAAAGACCATCATTTTGATTTTTTGCTGGGTGCCGATCAGGATTTTAAATTGAGCAATTCCACTTTAGACGGTAAGGATTCGAAAATAGAAGGTGCTGCCGAATCGGAAGCGTTTGTCGATTACATGAATTTTCTGGGCGACCTGCAGCAACAGAGTGCCTCGTTAAACCAGGCTTACCGCAATGGCGATGCCGCAGAAAGAGAAAAAATTGCCCAACAACGCGAGGCGCTGAACCACGAAATGCACGATTACTGGGCGATGATTGATAAAAAATTCCCCGACTCATTTCTGTACAAATTTTTAACGGCTAATTATGTTCCAACACTCGATCAGTCGACGCTGCCAAAGGAGGTTCAGGAAAACGATTCCTTGCTGCTTATGGCTCAATTCAACTATCAGCGAGAACATTTTTGGGATTATTTCGACTACACTGATGAGCGTTACCTCTTTACGCCTTTTTATAAAGCAAAAATCGAAACCTGGTTTAACAAAGTTTTGTACCCCGATTATGATTCGGTGAAGCCATATGTTTACCAATTTATCGAAGATGTAAAACCCAACAAACGCCTCTTTCAGTTTGCCACGTCCTTTTTTCTGAATGGCAGT
This sequence comes from uncultured Draconibacterium sp., assembly GCF_913060805.1. Classification (GTDB taxonomy): domain Bacteria; phylum Bacteroidota; class Bacteroidia; order Bacteroidales; family Prolixibacteraceae; genus Draconibacterium. The sequence goes on along the minus strand of NZ_CAJXTC010000012.1, from coordinate 96,628 downwards.
ATTAACAGCAATATTATGGGAATGGACGCGCTGTTTGTTGATATTGCCCGTGATTATTATTTGAGTGGCGAAGCATTTTGGGCCACCGAGGAATCGATGGAGGCCATTCGTGAGAATGTACTTTTTATGAAAGACAATCTGATCGGCGAAATTGCTCCCGACCTTACGCTTGAAAGTTACGATGGCGAATTTATCAACCTGCACCAGATCGATTCGAAATTAACAGTAGTTCTTATTTACGAGCCCAATTGTTCGCATTGTAAGGTTTTTGTTCCCGAATTCTATAAAGATGTATACCTGCCCTACAAAGACAAAGGACTGACTGTATATGCCATTTATTCGATGGATGATAAGGACGAATGGACGGAGTTTTTGGCCAAACACGATATGTTCGACTGGATAAATGTTTGGGATCCGCAACACACCTCGCGTTTTAAAATTAAGTACGACGCCCGAAAAACGCCCGGCGTTTACCTGCTTGACGAGAACAAAAAAATCATCGGTAAAAAAATGACCGTGGAACAATTAAAAGAAATTATTCCGCTTGATTTGAACTAAGCTCATTTAATCCTGTTATCTTGAATAAAAAATTGCAGGAAAATGAATGAACAATTCAGTAAGGAAGATATTTTACAGCGTCAGTACGACTGGGGAAACGGAATTATTCACATTGGTAAAGTTTACACCGCAAAAGGCGATTATGTAAAAGCCGCCCAGGAGCACATTGCCGACCTGTATGGTTACGGCGAAAGTAAAGTACTTTTTAAACCAACAAAAGCTACCGATCCGCAATTCAGGGCAACCAAAGAAGAAGCGCTTTCATACTTTGTTGGTGGGAACGAAAAGTTTCCTGAAGACTTAGGATTTGCCCTTCAACCCTGGGAAAAAGTTCGTTTTGAAGTCCATGATTTTATCGCCAATTTTAAACAGGCTATAGTTATGGGCAACTACTTTTTTATTGATGCCGAAGGAGCAGAAACAAAAGTAGAATACACCATGGGTTTTTTCAGAGCTGCCGACAACTCGTTGAAGCTTAATCTGCACCATTCTTCGTTTCCTTTTAAGCCTGAATAGGTACATTTTAAAACATAACTTTTGCGCCGATTCCCCTTGCGTTGATTGGAAATTTTATTGTAACTTTTAACAAATAAAATCCAGATCATGCGAAAAGCTCTTATCTTCGTTGCCCTTGTAACGTTTTTTCTTCAGGTATTTTCTCAAACTGAAGTAAGCGATTCTATTCCAAATTCTGCTGTCGACAAAAATCCGCAAAAAGCAGAAGTTGCTTACGTTGTTTTTAATAAAGACACACTATTTCCTGTTTACGCCAATCTGGGTCCTTACACTCCTGCCGAAAGAGCTGCAACGATAACCGAAAGGATGGAAATGGTAATGGATAACTTTCAGGTAGATGAGACTTTATTTGAAGTTACAGAGAAAAACAACTATTCAATAATTTATTACGACAAACATTCAATTACCAGCGTTAGTGAAGCAGATGCTGCACTTTGGGGAAAATCAAGAGAAGATCTGGCCAATGAAATTCTTGTTATTGTTAAAGGTTCTTATGAAGAAGCAATTGCCCGAGGCACACTGGTTTACTGGCTATTACGGGCATTATATACCATACTGGCGCTGGCAGGACTTATCCTCATTATTTTCCTAATCAATAAGTTCTTTTCATTACTGAACGTCAAACTTGAACATTACGAGAAAGGATTAAAACAAAAAAGGAAAAGTTTTTTAAAGTACCTTCTTCCCAATAATACAGGTAATATTTTCCTGCTTATTTCTAAGATAGTAAAGTTTGCATTGCTGGTGGTAGTGCTGTTTTTATACCTGCCCTTTTTATTTAGTTTTTTACCGTGGACGAGAGATTTGGCAGATAAATTCTATGGTTACCTTGCCGATCCGGTAAAGAAAATAGCCAATGATTTTGTCGATTTTATCCCCAATTTGTTTTCCATTTTTGTGATTATCATGATCACCCGCTATCTTTTAAAGATAATGTCGGTGGTTGTTCGCGAGATAGAAACGGGCAAGTTGAGGATTAAAGGATTTCACAGCGATTGGGCCAAACCAACTTTTAACCTGGTAAAAATCGTAATGTATATTATTACTGCCGTGCTCGTTGTGCAATACCTGCCTTCTTCAAAAGCTTTTCAGGGCGTATCAATTTTTGTTGGTGTAATCTTCACCCTGGGTTCCACTTCGGCAATAGCAAACATTGTTGCCGGAATTGTAATCACCTACATGCGGCCGTTTCAAATTGGTGACCGCGTAAAAATTGGCGACACCATGGGCGATATCGTTGAAAAGAACCTGCTGGTAACCCGCATAAAAACAATAAAAAATGAAGATGTTACCATTCCGAACGCTACCATTATAAATACACATTTGTGGAATTATACAAAAAATGCCAGTCAGATGGGAATAATTATCCACCCCACTGTAACCATTGGCTACGATGTACCTGCCGAAACGGTAATAAAACTGTTACTCGACGCGGCAAAAAACACCAAAAACCTAACCCGCGATTTTAAACCTTTTGTGCTTCAAAAAAGCCTTAGCGATTTTTATGTGGAATACGAACTGAATGTTTACACCAAACAACCCGGGAAAATGGCGCATTTTTATTCGGAGCTCAATAAAAGTATTTTGAATGAATTTAATAAAGCCGGCGTTGAAATATTATCGCCGCATTACTCGGCTTTCCGCGATGGAAATGCATCTACAATTCCTCAGGAGAAAAACACGAATCCTCCCACTGATCCGGTTGGCGATGTGATAAAAAAGGCCACCGGACAAAAGTAGATTACCAGGGAACAAATGAGATCTTTCGGGTAACAAACGAATCGCCGTAAGGAAAACGCACAAAATAAACACCGGCAGTTTTTCCAAGCAGGTTCAGCGTTATGCGGAAATTATCGGTCTTAATAACGGATGTTTTCATTTCCTGTCCGATCAAATTGTACACCACTACATCCTCCGGATCAATTTCTTTATCCGACTCCAGATTTAATTCGCCGGCTGTTGGATTTGGATAAACCCAAACATTCTCCGGTTGATCAACAATTGGCGTATCGGTTAAAATACGGTAATTACAGGCCACCAGTTCCATAACATTAACCATGGCGTAATTTTGCGTATTCAACGATGCGAAACTTTCCCAGCTACCGTTTTGGAGTAAATAAAGGTGGTTACTGGCATCTTCATATTCGCGCAACGATTGATAGATAGCAAAAGTATCGGCGGCATTTACATCACTCAATTCAAATCCCACAAAGAAATCACCGGCAGGCTTCACCATCTGATCAAAACTTACAAAGTTCATGGCATCTTCAGCCCAGTGGTCAATGTTTACCTCTTTGCTGTAAAGCAAATCCTCAGGATAAGTGCTACCGTTGTACACTTTCACGGTTATCCGGCTATTGTTGTTGTGCGTAACCAGTTTCCCAACACCAAACGAAACGCCATCCAGAATTTCATCACCATCAATCGAAAAACGTTCCACAATTTCTGTAATTCCGGCCGAATTCGTTCCGCCCCAATATCCTTCTGCATTGCCCGAAACAGTTAGGGAAATATTTCCGTGCACATCCGTATCCGTCAAATTTGTAAACGCGTTACACAAATCTTCGTTGCTATTAAACTGTCTTCCGTTTAACGCCAGAGTTCCCGTCCCGAGAGGATCGAGCCAGTGTTTTAATTGCTTAGTGGTGTCAGAACTGTAGTCCCATTGCATCGAAAAACGGGCATAATAATCGTTCACCGGATTTCCGCAATAAGCAGCTCCTCCCGACAAAGTTCCAATAACCTGTTCTTTCATATTAAACAACGCACCACCCGAAGAACCAACTTCGGTAACTCCTTCTTCCCAACGCAATATATTAAATGATCCATTTCTTGGATTTTTAATCGACGAAGAAGAAAAGGTTGCATATTCCGGCGCATGATAATCGAACGATATCTTTTTTATATCGCCCATTGGGTGATGAATACTTACCGATGAATCAGGTAATCCGGGCGATCGGTCCCAGCCGGCATAATACGGTCTGAAATCAGGCGGCGGCAGATCATCTAATTCCACCAGTGCAAAATCCAGACTATCGTAGTGTGCTTTCATTATCGCTCCCGAAAGCGAATGAATCGGATCGCCATCCAACGGAGCACAATAAGGACTTTCGTAATTAAAAGTGTATACCGTAGTTTCAGCATAATCCCATTGGTCGTAGCAATGCGATGCCGATATTACATAAGGTTTCTGGTCTTCTGCGGTATTGTTCACCAAAGTTCCGGTACATACTTCACGTCCATCAACAATTAGGCGGACAACCGCATCTTTTACCTCACTCCAGCGATCGCCAATTTCGCAGTTCACATCAATATTACACGCACCGGCAGGATCTCCGTTTATCGGTCTTCTGTCGAATTTCAAAATCCCCATAAAGTCATGGTTTACCCGGGAGATCGTAAAATCATCGGGTGTTCCTTCGTTTTCAGGAACTTCGTATTGCACGGTAATTTTATTGCCGGCAACCGGTGCCACAGCAAATTTATGCGAAGGTTTATTATTAAGCGATGTAAAAGCGCCGAGGTATTGATTATTTTCTTCGTTATAAATAAATAACCGCCCCTTCTTACTCAATTCAAAATCATCGAAAATAAGATTGAGCGAATACGCATTGTCCGACGAAATGGTAATGCGCCAAACATTAAAACCTGCGTTTGTTGTATACCACACTCCTGAATTTGAAGGGCTAAGATCGACATTAAAAGCATGGGCAAAAGTTAGTGCCTTCAACTGATTGTCGGATTCATTATTGGCATCCACCGCTGCGTCAATAACACTTTGTTTTAATACCGGCATTTTTACAAACGCCCTGTCGGTGCTTTTTAAAGTAACTACCTGCAAAGGGAAACCTCCTTCCGACAACTGTGCACTTACCGAATTACACACAAAAATGAACAATATTAAAACAGGAATATACAAACGCATTCTTAAAAGGTTTTTCGCAGGGTAAATAAAAATAATTACCGCGTAAATTACGTATTTTTTAGTCAATTTATGTCAATCACGAAACTTTTCAACAAAAACTCAAGTATTGTGTTTTATATTGCACATAACCGTAACTAATAAAAATTTATTATGAAAAAGTCATTATCAATTTTCGTTGCACTATTTTTTGTAATTAGTCTGGTTGCATTGGGCACCAACAAACCAACAAAAACTCCGGCCATGCCCGATGATGTTAAAGAGGTAATACAAAATTCGTGTTTTGGTTGCCACAATACCGACTCAAGAAATGAGGACGGAAAAAAGGAGCTTGACTTCAACAAACTCGACAGCCTTTCGAAAATTAAAATGATTAGTACTTACAAAGAAATTGGTGAAGTGCTTGAAAAAGGTGAAATGCCACCAAAAAAATTCCTGGAAAGATTTCCCGACAAAGCTTTAAGCGATGATCATAAACAACTGTTATTAGATTGGTCGAAAAAAGAAGCGGAAGCCTTGGTAAAAGGAATGTAATATGCGCCGAATACTTCGATTTTCAATAATCTTTTTGCTGCTTGCTTTTTTCGCTATCCAGTTTTTTCAACCCGAAAAAAACAGCGGAGAAGTAAGCAGCAATCATATTTTCAACCAGGTTGAAGTTCCTGAGAATATCCAAACCCTGTTAACAACCGCGTGTATGGATTGCCACTCGGACCATACCAACTACTGGTGGTACAACCATATTGCACCGGTTTCGTGGATGGTGAGTGATCATATTACCGAAGGAAAATCAGAACTCAATTTTTCGGAATGGGGAACCATGGACATTTTTGAGAAGATTACCAAACTGGAAGAAATTTGCCAGGAAACGAAACGAAAATCCATGCCGTTAAAATCGTACCGAGCCATTCATCCGAAAGCAAAATTAAGCGACGAACAAATTGCAGAGCTTTGCGACTGGACCACAAAACTGGCTGAAGAATTGCTTACCAACGCTGCCGGCGAATAAGTTTTTACTTTAACTCTCATAAATATTATCTTTACCCAAAATCCGAAAAAATGAAGGTATTGGTAATGTATGTTGATGAGTTTTCGTACCAACCGGCGCGGAAAAATTTGGAGGAAGTTGAAGATATTACAGAAGGTGCGCAATTTTCAGATTCGATTTTAGCATTTATACAGGTGGAAGAAAACGACGAAGAGAAAGACGTGAAAAGCCGAGAGAAAAAACTGGTCAATCACCTGAAATGGACGGCACGAAAAAACAATTGTAAAAGTGTGATTCTTCACTCGTTTGCCCACCTTTCGGAATCGAAAGCATCGGTTGAATTTACTAAAGAACTTTTCGATCTGGCTGAAAAACGCCTGCAAAATGCCGAATTCACAACAGCACAAACACCATTTGGCTATTTCCTCGACCTGAATATTAAAGCTCCGGGATTTTCGTTGGCGCGTATTTGGGCAACGCTTTAAGAAAAGACAAAAGGCAAAAGTAGAAAGGAAAAAGTTGAGAACAGCGTTGTTGGAATACCCCGACCAAAACCATCCGAAGGCACAGTTTTCAGTATTCAGTCTCAGTTCACAATCTTACAATTTTACAGTTTAACAATTTTTCAATCTCCATCAATCTTAAAATCAATCTTCCATCGATCCTCACCGTCTCAGTGCTCATTTCTTACTTTTAACTCCTGCTCAATAAATTCAGTTATCTTTGCCGAAAATAAGTACACATGAAATTCGAGGATTATTCCATATCCAACACCATAAAAACCAACCTGGCAAAGAACGGATTCCGTCGTCCGACTGACATTCAGTTTAAGGCGATTCCTCCCGTGTTGCGAGGCGAAGATGTTTTGGCCATCGCCCAAACAGGAACAGGAAAAACTGCGGCTTTTGCCATTCCGGTAATTCATAATATACAACAGGCCAAATTGAATCAACATGTTCAGGGAATCAGTTGTTTAGTTATGGTTCCAACGCACGAACTGGCTAAACAGATCAACGACGTGTTTGTTTCCATTTCAAAAAATACGGGGGTAAAAACTACCGTAATTATTGGTGGTGTTGAACAGGATCCTCAAATCGAACGCTTAAAAACCGGCACCGATGTTTTGGTGGCTACTCCCGGTCGCTTGTTCGACTTGGTGAGTCAGGGTCACTTAAAATTGCACGGCGTAAAAACACTGATTTTGGATGAGGCCGATCACATGCTCGATCTTGGTTTTATAAAAGACATTAACGACCTGATACGTTTTCTGCCCGAAAAGCGCCAGACTTTATTCTTCTCGGCAACCATCAATAAAAAGATTAAAAAGCTTGCCTATTCATTGGTAAGCAAACCTATTCGCATCCAGATATCGCCCAAAAATCCGGTGGCAAAAACCATCGAGCACCAAGTGGCATTTATCGAAATGGATGACAAAAGAGCTTTTCTGGAGCGGCTTGTGGGTGAAAATCCTGAAGCTAAAATTCTGGCTTTTGTACGAACAAAAGTACGTGCCGAACGCGTGAAAAAAGCAATGGAACGTGTTGAAATTGAAAGCGACACCATACACAGCGACAAAGATCAGGCTGAACGCGACGAAACGATGCAACGTTTTAAAAGCGGCGCCCTTAAATTACTTATCGCTACTGATGTAAGTGCGCGTGGAATTGATATTCCGAACGTTGATTTTGTGGTGAATTACGATCTTCCGGAAGTTGCAGAAAACTACGTACACCGCGTAGGACGAACCGGACGTGGCAACCAAAAAGGAAAAGCAGTTTCGTTCTGTAGCGCAGAAGAGCGTGAAATTCTGGACGAGATTGAAAGCTTTTTAGGGAAAGACATTCATCGTCTGGAGATCGACAAAAACGATTACAAAGAAACACTGGATTTTACAAAAGACACCGACTACAACTGGCAAAAGTTAATGCGCGAAAACGAACGCGAATTAAAAGAGGTGAAAAAGAAGAAGAAAAAAAAGAAAAAGTAAGTATTATCACGTACTTACATTCTTCGAATCGCCATATTACGCAGCTCGGCGGTTGTCATCCAGGTGCATATTCCAAACGGTTTTGAAAGCGACACCTCCGGCCGGATACTCAATTTATGTCCGGGATAACTGAAATCCACTAACTTTTCATCGTCAATCCAGGCACGGATTGTGGTTTCTGTCACTTGCAGACGGATGGTATACCACACCTCTTTTTCAAAGTTCTTTAGTACCTGTGTTGCGTTCTCCGAAGCATCAACACCATCAATACTGCTTAAACCAACAACGGGGCCGCCCCACCCTCCTACAATCAGCGAGCAAAATTCGTCGTTAACCGGGAAAGTCATTCCACAAAAAAAGTCGTTACCAACCATTTTGCGGGCCTCCAGTTGTACTTCGTAATTTACTTTCGGAAAAGTATCCGTCCAGGTAATTCCGCTGCAACCATCGCCGTAATTGATAACGATACTTCCTTCGGTAACCTTAACCGGCCCTTCAGTGCCGAATGAGGTGATTTCCCAGTTTCCAAGTGAATTTCCGTTGAATAAGGTTTGCCAGCCTCCTGGAATGTCGGGAGTATAAGTTTGGTTTTGTTGAGCGTCTTTCTTTGTTTGATTATTACAAGAAATAAATAGCGTTAAAAAAGCGCACATAAAACACACGAAAATAAATCCTGAACGAGCCATTTTTATTTAAAATTACAAAAGATGCAGGTCACTACAAAAAAAACTGGCCCCACCTAAAAGGCAGAGCCAGCTTCGAATTTATATGATCGTCTGTTTTTATTATTTCAAGCGATTAAGCTCTTAGATAATCGATTTCATTGATTCCATTGCCTCACGTAATTCAGCACCAATAATCTCCACATCGTGGTAACGAATTTCGTCGTTAATTTCAATCAACTCTTTGTTATCAACGTGTGCACTTTTTCCTTCGTTGAAATTTTTACCAATAACATCGGTATCAATTTTCTTCATGAAATCAGTTAATAACGGCTTGCAAGCGTGATCGAAAAGGTAACAACCGTACTCTGCAGTATCCGAAATTGTGCGGTTCATTTCGAACAGTTTTTTACGTGCAATTGTGTTGGCAATCAGCGGAGTTTCGTGTAACGACTCATAATAAGCCGACTCCTCTTTAATTCCTGATTCTGTCATCACTTCAAATGCCAGCTCAACACCCGATTTTACAAAGGCAACCATTAAAGTTCCATTGTCGAAATATTCCTGCTCGCTAATTTCAACGTCGCCTGCCGGAGTTTTCTCGAAAGCAGTTTCGCCGGTAGCAGCACGCCATCCCAACAGGTTTTTATCGTCGTTAGCCCAGTCTTCCATCATAGTCGATGAGAATTCTCCTGACATAATATCATCCATGTGTTTTTCAAACAACGGACGCATAATTTCTTTCAGTTCTTCTGAAAGTTTGTAAGCTTCAATTTTAGCAGGATTCGACAAGCGATCCATCATATTGGTAATACCACCAAGTTTCAACGCTTCAGTAATTGTTTCCCATCCGTATTGAATCAGTTTTGATGCATAACCAGCGTCGATTCCTTTTTCGATCATTTTGTCGAAGCTCAAAATAGAACCGGTTTGCAATAAACCACAAAGAATGGTTTGCTCGCCCATCAAGTCTGATTTTACTTCGGCAACAAACGACGAAAGTAAAACACCCGCTTTATGACCACCGGTACCAACGGCATAGGCTTTTGCAATTTCCAAACCATCGCCGTTTGGATCGTTTTCGCGGTGAACTGCAATCAGTGTAGGCACACCAAATCCGCGTACATACTCAGCACGTACTTCTGAACCCGGAGATTTTGGAGCCACCATAATTACGGTGATATCGTCGCGAATCTGCATTCCTTCCTCAACAATATTGAAACCGTGTGAGTAAGCCAAACAAGCACCTTTTTTCATTAAAGGAACCACTTTGTTTACTACCGGAGTGTGTTGTTTATCTGGTGTAAGATTCAATACCAAGTCAGCCTTAGGCACCAATTCTTCGAAAGTACCTACTTCAAAACCGTTTTCAGTAGCATTAACATACGATGCACGTTTTTCGTCGATGGCAGTTTGACGCAGCGCGTAAGCTACATTCAATCCGCTGTCGCGAAGGTTCAAGCCCTGGTTCAATCCCTGTGCTCCACAACCCAATACTACAATTTGTTTTCCTTTCAGTTTTTCAACTCCGTCTGCAAATTCCGACTCTTCCATAAAGTCGCATTTTCCCAACTGGTCTAACTGAAGACGAAGTGGCAATGTATTGAAATAGTTTTCCATGATCTTTTATTTTTACAATTAATATACTTTTAAGCTGTAATATTCCGCGGTTTGTATCCAAATGCACAAACCTGAATACAAAGCAACAAAATTTCTGTAAGCCTGAGATGTAAAATTACATGAATTTTAGGTAATTTTCATGGATTTGGATTTTAACTCTGTTTTAAGCTTTAAAATTACACGACTAATTTTCAACAGCTTAAACAAGGTGAAAAATATGGACTTTTACCAAACTCAGAGCGATTTCGAACGAAACTGCAAAGGCGACAGACCGACTTCGCGTTTAAAGAATTTGGCAAAATAACTTTGATCGGGGAAGTTCATTTTTGCAGCAATTTCCGAAACACTGAGATTCGTATGTACCAACAGGCGTTTGATCTCAATAATCTGTTTGGATTTTATAATCTGCGACGAAGTTTTCCCGGTTAGCTGGGTTACCGTTTGCGTTAAATGATTTGGTGTTAATGCCATAATATCGGCATATTGCGCTACTGAAAGGTTCTCATGAAAATGCTCTTCCAGTAGTTGAAAAAACTTTTTCACCACAATGTGCCCTTTTCCTTTCCAACGGTTCTCGTCGTACGGATAAAGCGAAGCACAAGTTGTTAAAATAAGATCAAGTACCGATCGTAAAATATCGATGGAGTAGCCTTCGGGTTTGCTGATTTCGTTAACACCTTTTTTAAACAAACTCTCCAGAAACAACTTGTCACTCTCCTCTTTTAGAAGCAGTGGCGGGTTATCCTGCCGAATGGTAAAAAAGAAAGGGAACTCGATTAAACGGTTTGGATTTCGTTGATTGAGTAGATAAAAATCAGCGGTGAAAATAAAAATGAAACCATCGATATCGTGCGAGAACTCGATTTTGTGTGCCTGTCCCGGCGACATGAAAAATATGCACGGCGGCTCGATATCATACTTATTTCCGTCGATAACGTGCGAGCCGCTTCCCTTGTGCAGATACAACACCTCGAAAAAATCGTGACGATGCGGGTACTTAACAGCAAAATGCCGGTTGGCATCAAATACTTCTACCTGAAACTGCTGGCTTGCACGTTCTTCCGAACTAAAATTGTGCAAGCTGTAAACCGGTAAATTTTCAGAACCTGCTTTCACTTAATTATAGATGTGGCGCGGCGGTTATTTCTAATCATCAAATTTTAGCGTATAACCCAGCGATAAACGTAATACTCTTGTTTTTGATTCCTGGTTTTCGAGTGGTTTAATATCTGCCATACCATAATCATACGAAACGCACATATTAAAACCGTTCAGAAACAGGAAACCTACTTTTCCGGAAACTCCATAATCCAGTCTTTTAAAATCATCCTCCATCGGGTCGTTCCCGAATTTAAGCGATTCGTTATTACTAACTACGTCTTCTGCTCCCGGATATTGAAAAGTATAATCGGCGTTGCCAAACAAACCCATCCCCACAAAAGGACCGGCGCCAACATACAACTTATTTCTGCTCCTGAAACGATAGAGGTATTTCACGTACAATGGAACATCGATAAAGTATAATGTTGTTTTATTATCGCTGAACTGTGTATCTGTCGGCTTTTTATGGTAGCCTTTATTTTCAAAAATCAAACCACCTTCAACAGCAATTTCCTGCGACTTATCTTTGTTAAGCACATATTCGTATAACGCACCAATATTCATTCCATATAAAGCTTTATACGAATCTTCGGCTTCGGTTTCTCCCGTTCCAAATTTCATACTGGTGTTGGCCATATTCCCACCTCCAAAGAAAGTTACGGACGGATATTGTGCCATTGATTGAATTGCAAGCAGCATAAGACATGCAACAAATAATAGAGAGGTAAATTTTTTCATGGTTCGAAACTTTATAATTGGGTTTATAAATACGAGGTGAAAGATATGAATTTTTATGGAAAACAGCGATACGGGAAACTTCCGCTGTTTATTTAGCCAACAGGAGGAAACATTACAAAACAAAAAAGCAGCCTTTTGAGCTGCTTTTGCGGTGACGACGAGACTCGAATGCTGACGCTTTGGTCAGCATCCTGACACCTTTGGGCGTCAGGGCTCGCGAGCGTCTTTAGCTATACTTTTTTATAAATGCTAGCGTTTTCTCCCTCGACAAGTTTTTCAATTTTTTCTCTAATATTAAAGCTTCACCTCTTGTTGATTTTGTTGTACTCCAAACGAGCTTCCAGGGAGTGCCGTTACACGTGGATTTTTCATAGCCTGAATTATGCCGTGATAAACGCTCCTCCAAGCAAGAAGTTTGTCCTTTATAATATGAATCAAGGCTAGCAGAATAGATGATATAAACGTAATACTTCATAACAAAAAAGCAGCCTTTTGAGCTGCTTTTGCGGTGACGACGAGACTCGAACCACCAAAATTTTCTTATTCAATATCAAGACTTTGAGACATTCTTATTCGATTCGTGTAACGTTTTGGTAACCAAATAAATTTCACCAATTGTCTTAGTATGTCATTGAACTTTCGTAACTAACCTTCTTATTACAAATATAGCATTTTTTACCTCATAGTAACATATAATCACAACCTTGATTTCCCATACTGATAAAACATCATCTCATGCAAAAAATAATAAATACCCAGCAATAATCAACAACCGAACCAGTTCATAAAGCTCACCTTCTCCCCTGGTTGATAGAAGTGTTTAAGGAGATCCTCTGCTTGCCTATGTTTTAATCCACGCATTATTTTTCCAAGTTAATAAAATATTCAATAGCTTTGAATGAAATCAAAATCACCCCAAATGAAAAAGAAACTCGAGTTTGATCAATGGATCCAGATTCCAGCAGTCGAGATTCTATTGCTTGGTATAACTCATATTTGTTTGCACAATATTTGCACAAAAACATAGCTTTTAAAGTCTATCAAAGACAAAGAAAGATCGAGTCCATCTCTGCCCTGGCTCATTCACTTATTCTATTAGCCAGTTAGTCTTTTACTTCAAAACCCATTAACTTACGAATTTTGTCCGCATTGATTTTGGTTGTCAATTTCTCCAGCAATAATAATGCAACATCTATAGCTGTTGACGGATTCCATGATGTGATGATATTATCATCTACCACAATTGGCTGATGTATCACATTAACCCCAAATCCTTTTAATTCCTCTCTCCGAATTGGGCTATTGTAAACCGTTCCGTTTTTACCGTTTAAGATTCCGCTCTTTCCTACCGGTAAGGCACCAACACAAATAGATGCAATGATTTTATTATTTGATTTAAAAGCTCTGATCAAATCTGAGAATGTATTGTCATAAGCATCTTTGTAAAATCCATAAACCTCAAATCCGCCGGGAATTGCCAATGCATCATAAAATTCAATATCGATTTCATCAATCCTGTAATCCACAATAAACCGTTGGTTGAATGAACTTTTAACCTCCTTTCTTAATCCACACGTAAACAATTCAGTCGAGTTATCACCATAAACAAGATTCCAGCCAATAACATCAATAAACACACTTGCCTCAAATGTCTCAAATCCGTCGGCTAACAGTAACAATGCTTTTTTCATAATAAATCAATTTATCAGTATAAGATTTCGTTTCTTTAATCGGTCTGAACTAGGGCAATTTTTTCTCCACATAGTTAATTGAGTTTTATAGTAATTGATTCCTCCCGATAAAAATTACCATAACGCGTTTCTTCGTTTTACGAACCTTTAATTGTTATTTCACTTAAATATATTACTATACATAATAATGTTATTTACTCTAGCTTTCGGCTGGTTAAATGCTCCAGGTGCCTTTGCTTAATTCAACAACATTCCCACCGACTTTTAAGGAAAATTTACTGTTGTGTAATTTGCCTTGTAATTTGATATAAGATTTGCGATTCATTTGAAAACCTTGTTCAACAATAGCAGAAACACAATTTGAATTGTTTTTGAGAAGATAGGCCAAAAAGCAACCATTGGCACTTCCCGTTGCGGAATCTTCAATTATATCTCCATTCTCAATACAAAACATACGTCCATTATAGTTGTTGAATTTTTCGTAAGTTTCTTCTGTAATAAAAAATAATGAGGTGGATAATTCTGACCAACTATTAGTTTTATAGCACTTGTTTTTTATTAAAAACTCAATTATTTTATCTGAGTTTAGTTTTATTCCATTCATTTCTTTTAAACTAATAATTGGAATAATTATATAAGGAATACCTGTACTTATCTCTTCTATAGACCTTTTAAAATCTATAGCTTTAAAATCAATTCCTAATCCTACCGCAATTTCTTCGTGGCCATATTTCTTAATAAATTCGGGTTGAGCTTGCTCCATTACAAAATCACAGAAATCCAGATTATCAACAGAGGATAAATCAACTCTGATATCTGCATGCTTTAGCTTTAATAATATACTTTTTTTAGGTTCCGATAATAAATATTTAGAGATTACATAAGCTGTTCCTAAAGTAGGATGGCCGGCAAAAGGAACTTCATATTCTGGAGTAAATAAGGGGATAAAAACAAAACGTACACATTGATTTATATTAATATCTTGATTATCAAAGGAAACAAAGATAGTGAGAAAAAAACGAATTGTGCAAAAGGTTAATTCTGCTTCCATTGAAGGTTAATTTAGCGAATTAAGTGTTTTAGCTATTAGCAAAAAAGGTTAAACGCTTTTATTAAACAGTGCTGAAAGGTTAATTATAAAGGCGATTGAGGCACTTTTATGTCTCGTGTCACATTAGGTGCTCCCCCACTAAATAAGGCTTTAACAGAGCCTTTTTTTGTGCCCGATTAGAAGGTTGAAATTAACACTTATGTACGGTTGGGTGGACAATTGGGTGGACAATTGGGTGGACAAAACATGGCAAGAATCACATTCAAACTATACTAATATGTGTCAAATGTTCGTTTAAACTACCATAAAATTGACATTAAATCATAGGTTAAGCCACACCTTAAGCCATTTTTTAGACAATGCAGATAGAGACGTAATTCAAACATACATAGTTTGTTAGGCTTCTTTTTTATTGCGAAAGGTAATAGAAAGGTGTGCGCGTGTATCTTGTTGGGGTGAGTAGTGATTTTCAATAGGCTGTGATGATATGTGCTTAATTATGCGGAATTGCGTTTGCCAGTAGAGTTTTCGCCGGTAGCCGAGTCTATTGAATCTAGCAAGCGTTGTTTGTCAGCTTTAAGACTTTTGACTCTGTCTCTAAGGTCTTCTTTGTCTTGTTTTAAACTTTCAACCAAATCTTTTAGGTTATTAACTGTTTCATCTTTGTGTGCGCATTCGGCGCATTCCTGGGTTTGTAATTTTTGAAATCCAACATCAGATGCCCGTTCCTCCAGCATCTCCCCCCATCCTGTTAGAAGCCACCGTATATTTAGCTCTGGATATGCCTGAAGTACGCAATTGAGTATCTTTGAGGATGGATCACTCTGTCTCACCCCCACAATTCCACTCAATGTAGTAGGTTTTAAGTCGCATTTTCGCGCAAATGCGTTCTTATTACCATCTTCGAAGTAGTTAATGACTTCTATAAATCTCTTGTTAATACTCACTTATAAAAAATCGTAAAAAAATATTCAAAAAAGTACACAATTGAGTTTGGGAAAAGAACGCAATTGCGTATGTTTGTATCATTAAATTTATTCAAAGTTATGCAAAAAGAGGAGACAAAAGCAAACAACACACGAAAAAAATACGGGAAACCGTACGAGGACAAGGAACATTTAAGGCATGGAGACATTCAGTTAATAGCTACAGCCTCGGGTTATAAGTATGTAAGTGTTGTACAACAGCTTTCGGGAGAAAGGAAAATGCAAGCAGCTGTAAAAGCTGCGGCTGATAGGCTTGTCAGAGAAAATAAGAAGCTCATTAGTACTCTTAGTCCTTCAGACGCAAATTAATCGGTTATGGAATACTTCGGTGATAAAATATGTTTTACAAAAAAATGGTTAACTGAATTTGTCTTTAGCGAGGATAACTATTACAAGTTATTACGAAGAGGTCAGATTGAATTGGCCAAACGCGGAGGAGGCGTTGATAACTCATCGTTGGTTTTTTATTACAGTATTCCTGAAAGATTTAAGAAAAAGATTCGCGCTTTAATTGGAGGTGAACCGGAGGAGCAATCAACTAAAAGTGCGCTGAAGGATTTGATTGTAGAGGATGATAAAGCCCGAATTTATTTCAGGGATTATGTTATGGATAGCGGTGATCATTTGCCAAAAGATGCGCAAGATGAATATTGCACGAATGCATCTATTCTGAATGCAATTCATTTAATTCTGACTGACAGAGGAACGGCTACAAAAGCGATAAACGGCAAATTAAAAGGAGTTTGGCCAAAGATTGCACAAGCGGTTGTAAATCTTGATAAAACAGTGTTTAAACACTCTTTGCCTCCAACGCCAAAATTTGATGCTGAGGGCAAAATGCTGCCATTGTCATCGACAGCACACCGGAGGTTACAGGAAACATACAGAAAATACAAGGCGCTTAACAATAGCCGTTATGACAGAATTGGTTATGAGAGCCTTATACATGGCAACTGGTGTAATAAAAACAGTGAGAAGATTAATGATGAAGCCAAGATTTGGATTTTGAGCCGCTGGACTAGTATGGTTAATCGGATTGCAACCGAACAGCAGCTATTGAACGAATACAACCAGTTAGCAGCTTCGCAAGATTGGAAAGGACTAAAAAGTACTGACGCAATTCATAACTTTTTGTACGAACCGGAGATTAAGCCGCTCTGGTGGGGGGCCCGTTATGGTGAATTAAACGCGAAAGAAAAATTTGGGTACCAACAAAAAACCATTCTGCCAACTATGCGCGACAGCCTGTGGTATAGCGACGGTACCAAGTTGAATTATTACTACCAAGCCAGAGATACGCAAGGCCGTTTTCAGATGAAAACTACCAGTGTTTATGAGGTTATGGACGTTTACAGCGAGTGTTTTATTGGTTATTTCATTTCGGACACAGAAGATTATCAAGCGCAATATAGTGCTTACCGGATGGCTCTTCAAACCAGCGGACAAAAGCCTTACGAGATTAAGTTTGACAACCAAGGAGGCCATAAGAAGCTTGAAGCCGGTGATTTTTTAACAAAACTGGCTCGTTTATCGATTAGAACGAAGCCCTATAACGGAAAATCGAAAACCATTGAAAATGCATTTGGCCGTTACCAAATGGAGTTTTTGAAAAAGGACTGGTTCTTTACAGGACAAAATATTCAGTCGAAAAAGCAGGAAAGTAAGGCCAATATGGAGTTTATTATGGCTAATAAATACAACCTGCCAACATTACCAGAAATACACGAGATTTATAAGAAACGTAGGGAGGAGTGGAACAATGCCCCGCACCCGAAAACAGGAAAACCAAGGATTGAAATGTATCGCGATAGCGAAAATCCAAGGGCTGTTAAGCTTGAAATGATGGATATGGTTGACCTGTTTTGGGTAACGCGCCAAAGGACAGTGAAATGCAGCGCGTGGGGCATTGCTTTTGAAGAAAAGAAAGTGAAGTATGACTACATGGTTATGCTTCCGAACGGACTTCCAGATGTACGTTGGTTAGCCCGGAATATTGATAAAAAGTTCAGGGTGAAATTCGATCCGCAGGATTTTTCTATGATCTACCTGTACGAAGACACTCCGCAAGGTTTACGCTTTGTAACTGCGGCTGAACAAAAAGTTGAAGTACACCGGGGAGTACAGGAGCAGGAAAAATGGGAAGCTTCGTGGATGCGCAAAGTAGATGCGGAGCTGGAAGCCATGCGTATAGAGTTATACAACCAGTTGCGAGAAATTCAGCAAAAACACAACCAACTGCCCGAACAACACGGCCTTGTTACTCCAACACCAAAAGGCATTAATTCATTGAAAAAAGCGAAAGCACAAAAACAGGCGGACAATTTTGGACGCTTGCAAAAAGCCATGAGCAATGCAGTGATGGCCGATGGTGAGGAAGAAAGTTATGATGAAAAGGACATTTACGACTTGATATAAAAAACGAATCCCGGCCACCAAGAGGTGAAACCGGGAACAAAAGCACAACAAAATTATGACAAATCAAGAGAAATTCAAAATCAGTGAGAAATTAGCCGAATACTGCGGCATGTACGACAGCCAGAATAAGGCTGCTAACAGTTTAAAAAATGTTAGTCCGGCAACTGTAAGCCACATGTTAAAAGGTGCAAAACAGTATGGCGAAAGCCCGGAAACACCTGAGGCATGGGCAAAAATTAAGGCTGAAATGTGGAGGAATGTAGCGGCTCAGGTTGGCTGTAAAAATGATGAATGGGTGGTTGCTGAAACCCGCGATTTTAAAACACTGTACAAACTGCTCGCCTATTCGAAAGAAAACTCAAAAGTATCATTCATTACCGGCGCAACCGGATCGGGCAAAACCGAAACCATTAAAAAATTCACTAAAGAAAACAAACAGGTTTACACTTTGAAATGCAATGACTTTTGGAACCGCAAAACATTTCTTTTTGAGCTTTTAACAGCTATTGGCGAAGATGCAAGCGGATACACCATGTATGAACTTATGGGCGTGATTGTTCGCAAGCTGAAAGAACAGGAAGCCCCGTTATTGGTACTTGATGAAGCAGACAAGTTGAATGATCAGCTACTGTACTTTTTTATTACCCTTTACAATAATCTTGAAGACCATTGCGGCATAATAATGATTGCCACTGAATTTCTTGAAAAACGGATTAAGAAAGGCATTCGCCTTGGTAAGAAAGGGTACCCGGAAATTTACTCGCGTGGAGGTAAAAAGTTTATCAAACTTAACGGTGTCGGGTCAACCGATGTACGTGCAGTTTGCGTTGCCAACGGTATTACTGAAGCAAGTCGTATTAAAGAGATTTATGAGGATTCAGACCATGATCTCAGACGTGTAAAGGACAAAATTAAAGCATACAAAAAATTAGTACAGGGGCAGGAAGCATAAAGGGAAGATTTTAGAATGAGTGGGACGAGTGAAGTAAAGTTGAGCAGGGCAATATCAGTAAGTCAGTTAGAATCGATGAAGTTTAATGAAATACCATTTGAGGGAGCTTGGGAGGCAATGATGGGACGCCCAGAGCTTGGTGGCTCGTGGTTAATTTGGGGCGACAGCGGGAACGGAAAAACCCGCTTTGCCCTTCAGCTTTGCAAGTATCTGGCATTACTTGGTTACCGCGTAGCTTATGACAGCTTAGAGGAAGGTGCATCAGTATCGATGAAAAAGGCATTTAAGGCAGTTGGCATGAGCGAAGTTAAACGTAAGGTGATATTACTGGACAGTGAACCGGTAGAAGACCTGAAAATTCGCCTGAGGAAACGCCGTAGCCCCGAAGTAGTTGTAATTGACAGTGTACAGTACTCGGGACTAAACTACCGCGATTATACCGCCTTGCGCAAAGAGTTTAAGAACAAGCTATTTATCCTGATCTCTCATGCTGATGGTAGAAATCCATCGGGGAGAACTGCTAAAAGCATCCGTTACGATGCATTTGTGAAGATACATGTTGAAGGCTACCGGGCATTTGCCCTTAGCCGGTACGGTGGAGGCCAGCCTTATACAATATGGAAAGCAGGAGCCGAGGCCTATCGAAACGAAGACTTATAACAAACAAAACAAGCAAATACAATGGAACTAAAAATTAACAAAAAACTGCGTTCGGGTACGCTATTGCATACCGCTTGCCGCCTGTCGGTTTCCGAGAATGATCTTTGGGAAATGTTTTTCGAGTCGGGGTGTATTTACCTTGAAGATTTGGCAGAGCAAATAAAACGTAAGCGCGTGTTTGATGCCCTGTTTAAAGCATTTTTAAACAGCCCGGAATTTGGAGAGATGCTCCCTTGCGAGGTGTTTAATAAAATTCGTTTTTCTCCGGCTTTTTGGTTTTGGTGGAGTGTTCATTTTGAAATGACATGCCAAAACGAATTTATTGAGAGCAAACAAGACCTGGGCAATAACCTTGCAATGATTGATGCCCTTATTCCAAATTTTATACTTAAACAAATTTTTTATGGCAAACAAAAACCTGAGTGCCGACAGAGAGCGGCAGGGGTACCTGCATGTAAAACTACAACAGTTAGAGCAACGCCGGGAAAAGTTAGAAAAGAGGTTGGAAGCGGGATTTGATATGGAAACTGCGCGAATTTTAGCACTGGTTGAAAACAGTATTGAGTGTACACAAAAGCGCATTGACGGCAAATTTAAAGACCCGAGAGCAGATTTAGAATTAACCATTGAAAGAACAGACCGATGAATTATTTAAGCGATAAAGACCTTGTTGAATTTTTTGAGAATGCTGGATTTGAGACTGCGATAATGGCCGTAGAAGAACATTTTCCAAGCTATCATGGAAAAGTTGAAACTATGGTTATAGACAAGGCACATGTGGTAATTAATGGTACATACCACAGAGCGGATGAAGTGTATCAGCAAGTAATGTGCCGCCGTATGGTAGTGCCCGATCCGACCACAATAGCAATAGTAAACGAGATTTTAAACAACGATTAATAATCATTTAAACAGTATTAAAATGAGTGAAAAGATTGAGTATGCAAAACTCAGTGCTGAAGAAAAAGCAGAGATAAGAAGACAGTTGGAGGCTGAAGATCAGGCTCAACGTGAAGTCGAAAAAAAGTTAAAAGCAGACTATGACAACCTGAAAAATGAACAGGTGAATACAACTTTTAAAAGTTTGCAGCTTGTATCAACTAGCCTTGAGGCAGAAAAGGCTGATATTTTCGCCCAGTTTGGTGCATTGCTCGATATGAAACAAGAGGTTCATAAACTTACAGACGAACAAATGGAGCGTCAGCAGTCGCACACATTTACCTCTGATGATAATAAACGTTCAATCATTATTGGCCACAACATTATTGATCGCTGGGGCGATGATGTAGGCATTGGTATTGAACGTGCCAATAAGTGTATTGAGAATTTAATTAATGATCCGAAAGCGCGTGAATACCTCAGAACCTTATTAAAACCAAACTCGCAGGGAGTGCTGAAAGCAAGCCGTGTGTTAGACCTTGGCAACAAAGCAAAAGAACTTGGAGACAAAGAACTGATTGAGGCGGTTGAGTTTATACAATCGCAATGGAAGCCTCAACGAACCTCGACCTATGTAAAGGCTAAATACCTTGATGAAAACGGGGTTTGGCAGTGGCTTGCCCTTAGTATGAGTGCAGTTTAAACACTATACAGTCCACGGGATAAGACTATAACCCGGCGTTCTTGAGAGTAATTATAAGTCTTGGGAAAATTTTTCCCACGTAGCAATTGAACTAAGTCCCCGGTGTGATTGACCGGGGCAATTTGGGGCGGTGGCGGAATTGGTAGACGCTGACGCGAAATGCATAAACTAAGCTTGGTAAGATGGGCACTTGTGAGCAACTCAGATCATCGTTAATCGGATCAAATTGAGTAGAACAACCATCATGCAGGTTCGAATCCTGCCCGTGCCACAACCATTATTACAGCGTAATACAGGATCGTTAAGGAATAACGCTAAAACCTGACAACCCGGAAGAGACGGGGAGGTAGCACCTCTTAAACGAAGACTGGTTAGCGACCGTGGCTGAAAGTGTGCTTCACTGGAAAAAGCGGGTAAAAGGTCACCCCGATGGGCAGTTTCCCGGAGAAAGACCTTTTTACAAATCAATAAATTTTTAGAATTATGATGCAAACGTGGTTTGAAACCAAGATTAAGTACATGAAGGTTACTGCAAGCGGAAGTGAGCAGATGGTAACCGAAGATTTTTTATTTGATGCTGTTAGTTACACCGATGCTGAAACGCGAGTGATTAAGCAAATGCAGCAAATAATTAAAGGTGGAGAGTTTTCGGTGCGAAACATTAAGCAGTCGCAAATTGCCGAGGTTTTTCCTTACGAAAATGGTGAGTGGTGGTTTAAAGCCAAGGTTAACCTTGTTACGGTTGATGAAGATGCCGGAAAAGAAAAAAGGCTTACTACTTATTATTTGGTTATGGCCGATGATTTAAAAGAAGCTCTAGCCCGGATAAACGAGAGCCTTAGCTATTTGGTTATTCCGTTTGATTTGGAGGTTCTGAGCCGTACCAGCATTATGGATGTTTTTCCGTACAACTTGGAAGAGGGAGCCGCTAAATTGAGGGCAAACGCTGAAACACAGGAAGCATGATTTTAGCAGTAATAGAGAAAGGATCAATCGGGGAGTTGGCTTTTGGCTTCTCCCTGATCTTTGCCTTTGTGGTTATTGTTGGTCGCACTTTAAGTTGGAGCTACCGTAAAGGCAACGAACCAACGGATGTATGGCCTACATTGTTTCAGGTGAGCTGTGCCGACAGGCGCACCATCGAACGCTGGAACAAAGAACTGCCGGTACCAGAGAGCCCGGATCAGCATAAAGTAGCTAACGAAATTGCACACCGCATTTTGCACTACAACGGTTTGAGTGTTATGGATGCCCCACGCCCTACTGCCGAAAGTATGACCTGCGCTTGTGGGCATAAACATCCCTTTGTACATGCCTTTGGCAAATGTGGTAAATGTATGGAGGAAAGGGCGATTGTATGAACATAAATAGTCCATTCTCAGCCGATTTTGAAGCACAGAACGATAAGGATTCTAAAAGTTTCTTTTGTATGGAACTGGTGTGGTTTATCACTGAAAACGATGCCGATTATGAAGCCGAATTTGCCAAAGCCAAAACCGGAGAATGTTCATACAAATTTCAATGTGAAATTTATAAAAGAACCATGAAGAGACATCAAGCGGTTCAACAAAAACTTGAATTTTAATAATAGAGAATAAATAGGAGAAACCAAAGATGAATGTATATGCAATTAGGGCATTTATTAAGCCCGAACAAAAAGGTGGTGTAGTGTTTAAGGGACATAGTTATAAAGGAATTGTGTTTGCCAAAACACCAACACGCGCAAAAGAAAAGACAATTGATTTATTGATCAAATCATTTTCAGAGAGCGACGCTGATGTAACAAAAGAAGTAATAACCATAAAGGAATGTAAGCCTTACAACGACTTTCTTATTCCGCCAGAAAAGAAGTAAAACGATGGAACAATTTATAAAAGATGTAGCCGAAATGCGGAAGGAACAAAAGTTGTATTTCCGTTACCGTAGGCCCGACCATTTGCAGAATGCAAAGAAGTTAGAGCGGGTTGTTGATAGCAAGATTGATGAATTACTGGGTACCGAAAATAAAGAACAGACCAAGGAACCTGAACACCCTAAATTATTTTAGGCATGACAGACATAAGTCCTATACACGATTTATACGAACGGGTGAAGCTTGATAAAAACGAGTATTCTGTTTATTCTGGAAATGATCCACGTCTCCGGGATATTAACCTTATGAAAAACTACCGGAAGGATGAAATTGATAATTTCAGGAAGGCTTATGTTATGGCTTTTCGTGTACTTGCCCGGCGTTTGGCATCTATGCAACGTCTGTGTTATGTTTCAAGTATTGGCGGGCATACCTTACTGAAAGAATCGGGTTATTCCGATGTGTGGGCAGAATACCAAAGTCATATTGATAAAGCAATTCGTGCTTATAAGTTTATTAAAAACCTTGAGCATGATATTGCTAACGAATATACGGCCATTGAGCGCGAAAAAGAGCAAAAGATTGCAAACGATTTTGCTTTCTCTGAATTGTTGGCTGTACCAACTCAACCGATCACCGGAGTTCAACAAACATTAAACTTTTAATACGATGGAAACCTATTGCGATAGTTGTGGAAAAAGAATCCCGGATGATGAGATTTGCTATTGTGCCGGACAGTTAACTCTGTGTGGCAATTGCATGGACGAATACAATGATATTTTCTATGTAGATGGCGAAGACAACGAAAACGAACAGAAAAGCGGCGAAATAGACGTTTAAACAATGATTAAACAGTAATTATGATACTTCCTTTTAAAACAAAGTATGCTAATGGCAGCGAAACAAATTTTGTTGCCAAAATATGGGCGGGACTTTTTCCATTGGATGTACCATGTGACATATGGTTGCCAATTATAAAAGAGTGTCGGGAGAGAGGTTTGGTACCTCCCGGAGAGAATGCTGGTGAATGCCTGAAGGATATCGTTCCAAAGCTTCACACAATGCGTGAAGATAAAAAAGACCGTTGGCGTCCGGGAATGAAAATACATGCCTATGTTTTTAACCGCACAAAAAACATGTTTCAGTTTGTGCCGGTGTTGGAATGTAAAGCTATACAAGATGTATTCATGACCTTATCGGTGGTGAATGGTTTTGAAGTTTCGGTAGATGATTCTTATTTGTATTACGCAGATATAGAAACACTGGCAATAAACGATGGATTTAAAAACTCTGCCACAATGCAAGATTATTTCTTTCCCAAAAGATGCAGGTACGATGAATGGAGCGGCAAAATTATTCACTGGACGGATTTAAAGTATTGATATGTCTCAAATTAACAAAATAAAAAAGCAGTCAAGTAGTTCGTTCTCGAAGATTGGAGATGCTATGAATCCAGATAATCAAAAATTCTATCCTTTTATGTTGGCTGAGGTATTTCACAGTATCAATGACAAGCTACTGTGTGATTATTGCGGCAGACAAGAATTTTATGGCAATTCAGCAGGATATTATTGGGCAGATATTGTATTCCCAGCCAAAGGAGCAGATCCTAAAGTTTGTTGTAGTCTAAATGACTGCCCAAACTCTCCCGGTAAAATGTGGGAGTACAATGATCAACTACACGGACAATATAAGCCTTTATCGATACCTGAAGATGCTCCATTGTCGTGGCAAATGGTTTTTAGACGTTGGTTTAATGGTAGTACTCGTTTTGCAATAATGAAATATGCTAAGGTTGATTTTGAGGTGTTTAAAAAGGTTTGTCAGCCATCAAGCTACGAGGGTGGCAGTTTTAAAGACGGATATAACTACTACAATGGGGATAGACTAATTTATACATCAGAGTTTCGCAAAGATGAAAAAAGTATTGTATTGGCTTTAACCAATGCAGATATAATAAATACAATTAATGAAATGCTGTCAGCCATGCGTTTTGTTCAACTCAAATTATTTTAACCAATGACACAAACAAAAGACAAACACCGCAAATTAATGACCCTGCTTAGTAAGGCCGGGGTTGATGAAGAAACCCGGCACGATCTTGTTTATGCATGGACTTGTGGACGTACAAAAAGTACAACCGGCTTATATGATAACGAGATTGATGATATTATCTGGAAGCTTCAAAACGATGGCTTGTTTTCGTCGAACGTTAAACGATCAGCCAACGCAATAAACGAACTGGCCATAAAAGAAAAGCGGAGCATTGTACTGGCCATTGCACAAAAAGTAGGCATACACGAAGGTACGAGCTTTACAAAGTTTAACGCTTTTATGAAAGAACGGAGTGTACTAAAAAAACAACTAACAAAGTACACATTTGAGGAGTTAACAGAACAGTTGATTCCGCAATTTAAAAGCATTGAAGCCAACTTTGAGAAAAGCAAGGACAAAGCCTTTAATAAGGCTTGGCACGAGCATTATAAAATACCAGAGATAACCAATAACTAAAATTCATAATATGAGCAACAAAACAACCTTCCTGTTTTTCGATACAGAAACCACAGGATTACCAAATGATTTTAGTGCGCCGTCATCGAATTCCGAGAACTGGCCACGACTGGTTCAACTGGCGTGGATTATTACCGACAGTGATGGTAATCATATAAAGGAGCGTGAATATATAGTGCGACCCGAAGGTTTTTCCATCCCCGAAGATGTATTAAAAATACATGGTATTACAACTGAACGAGCTCTGAAGGAAGGTCGGTCACTACAGTTTGTACTTGTTATGTTTTGTGTTGATTTAGAAAATGCCAATTTTATAGTAGGCCATAATATCAGCTTCGACATCAAAATAGTGAGTGCCGAATTTCACCGCACTGGTATTTATAACTTCTTATCTAATAAACCAAAGCTGTGTACCAAAAAGGCCGGTGCCGATATCTGTAAAATACCAAACCCTCACGATTATGAAGGTTATAAAAGGCCTAAATTAACTGAATTACACCGTTACCTGTTTAATGAAGATTTTAGTAATGCGCATAATGCAATGGCAGATATTCAAGCAACGGAACGTTGTTTCTGGGAAATGAAAAGAATGGGAGTAATCTAAATCGAGAGATAATGAAAACATTAGAAGAAAGAGCTGTATCAGAATATTTGAAAAATAGGAAAAAGCCAAAGCACTATCAAATGTCAGACGGGGCATATATTGATTGGTTTCGTTTGGGAGTAAAGGCCGCAGAAGAATGGATTTCGTGCAATGATGAAATGCCGGAAGATACACCGAAGCTTATAGATGAAACTTACCCGGATGGGAGTTCTACCATGCAGGTTTTAACCAGAAGTGAAACAGGACAGATAAGCGAAAACAGCAGAGTTAAACAAGTTGGCAAAAATGGTAAATGGGTTTGGGTAATAACCTTTATGGATGAAATGATTGTTGAGTGGAAACCGCTTGTAATGCCTTGAAATGACCTCCAACGAGTAGCTAAGAACTGCGAAGTGGTTTTTAGCGTTTGTTGGAGGGCGTTTCTCATTTTTTGTTAACTTCCGGCACAATTATTGACATAATAATTTTATAAACCCATAAAACAAAAGAAATGAAAAGATTTTTACTCCTACTGGTTGTAGCTCTCTTCAGTGTGTGTGCATATACCCAGGAGCCGATTTACACCACTGAACAAACACAGCTGCTGTTAACACAAATAGCGGAGGCCAAAACAATAGAAGATTTACCAGTGATTAAAACCCGTTTAACCGCTCTTAAAACAGACCTATTCAGCATCGAAAATTTTACAGATGAAATTACAGACGAACAATACACCGGCTGGCAGATCACAGGAGAAATAAGGCGCGGTGACGTATTTGAAGTACATGGCTTGTATAATTTACCAACTCCGGTAAAACAAGGCGGTAAAGCAGGTTTAAATGATCTTCGCCGCAGGGCTAAATATTACTCCGCTGTTTTGGTTACTCCGGAAGGTGTAAATACTGATGCAAAGTTTATGCCCCGGCACTTTTCCAATGCCTTTAGTTATGGTACTGAAGAAAAGATTTGGAACGCCTACACCCATCGGTACGATGTGCTTGTACAGAGAGCAGAATATCAAGCAAACAAACAATAATAAAAACCCAAAAACTTAAAGATTATGGCTATTGATTTACTTGCAAAATTTAGTGTAACTAACAAAATTAAAGTGGATGACAAAGACGTTGTAAAACTATTTGCTCCATTACTGGTTGAAGGAGAAGAGATAAAATTAGCTTATACACACCTTAGAGATAAAGTAATCTTTACAGACAAAAAGATCATCGCTCTTGACGTGCAGGGCTTAACCGGATCAAAAAAGGAATTTAGAGTATTTCCTTATTCTAAAATTACTTCTTATTCAGTTGAGACTTCAGGCACTTTTGATGGTGACAGTGATTTTAAAATCTGGCTTTCGGGTGTTGGAGCCTTTTCAATAAAATTTGCACGAAGTTTAAATATACATGAAATTGGCAGTTTCCTTGCGCAACGAATAATTTAGGAACAAGTATTGAACGGTTAAAGCTCCGGTAATTATTGCCGGGGCTTTTTTTTGCTTGACACATTAAACATAAGTGCCTACATTTGTAGAAAGCCACATCCATAATGAGTTACAACCGGAGAAACATACTGCAACGAATGATCGATATTCAAAACATTGTTCTTTCTCACACCAATCGGGGAGTAACACAAGAGTGGGTATTTGAAAATGAGATTTTCCCGGTTTACAAAATATCGCGCCGTACTTTTTATTCATACCTTAACACCAACGCTAAGGCCGAACTGAAAAAATTAAACAAAGTGGCCGAAATGCAACCAAGTTTATTTTAACGTTGCTGGGTTAATTTCAAAAGGCACTTCCACCTTCTCATATGTTTTCTGAGCTGTTCTGTCGGTTAAAGTATTGTTGAACAAATGCGTGTATGCCTGAACGGTGTCCCAGCGTTTCTGCCTGAATGTTCTTTTCCGGGTTAAACCCAAAAAGCCCGACAAAGCCCCATACACATCATTTATTACATCCATTTCCTGAACAAAAGTATCGAGTGTTGGCGAATCGGGTGAGCTTTGTCCGGTTGGTAGTACTGCTACCGTTATACCAATTTGTGCGCCGCCTTTTTGGGCTTTTTTGCCTAGCTCTGCCCAATCCACTGTATCAAGATCGATTAACACAGCCGGGTAGTCCATTGGGTAAGCCTGTTCAGGGTTAGCTAACTGGCCTTTATCGGCATCGATGGTGCGAAGTGCCGGAACTGTTTCGCGCAGGTGGTTGGCTATTTCAGCGTAAATATTGAACATGATTATTTGTTTAAAATTTTGGTTACATCTTTTTCAATTCGTTGGTTCACTTTTTCAATCAACTCTTTTGAGTGGCCAATAAACTGGCGTTGCGGGATATTGCTTCCGGGATGGTTTACTTTTTTACGAATCACCGCTCCACCCTTTCCCATAAACTTCAGTCCTTTTTTAGCACGTGGCCGGATTGTATGCGCCTTGGTTTTGCCGCCCCGGTTGTGGATCGATCCGTAAACCTTGTCCGTTCCCCAGCTGGTTTTGGCAATGTCGGTTTTGTAGTCTATTGAGTCCTGAAGTTCGCGAGTTTCTCCGGTAAGTGTTTTTCTACCGGTGTCTGTTTTTCGCTCAGGCCACTTTTGCAAGCCGTTGTTTACAAAGCCCTCTTTGTCGAAGTTTTCTTTAAAATGATCGACACCCATTTTACCAACAATACGCGGAGCATCGTTACGGATGTATTTTGCCAGTGCTTTCTGATGTTTGGCTAAATCGGCTGGTAAATCGTTAATGTTTTTCGACATTGATTTTTAATAAATTAAACCTTATCTTTGTATCGGTCGTCTGTAGTAATACACTTGACCCTCCTAAGCCTCGACTTCGGTCGGGGCTTTTGTATTAAATAGGTAAATCGCCATTAAGTACATCGTTAATATCAGCAACGCCCAGGTACTTGTCTTTTGTTACAAAATGAACATTCTCAATACGAACATCTTTCATCCGGTTAATCCGTTGTCTAAATGCCGTTTTAATAATTTTTGCATCGTATTTATCAGGCAGTTCAAACGTAACATCTCCGGTTAAATCGCGACTTTTAAACTGACGGTTGGCATGTTGTAGCTCTTTATCGAAATTATTAAAAGTCATTTTTGTTGGTGTCTTAAATTCATTCCAACGCCCGTTAACCATTGAATCTAAACTATCATGTCCGTGCAACTCAACCATACTCCCACGGTTGGCGAATATTTTTGCAATGCGTTTATTGGCTTTCTTTTCAATCTTGGCCAGTTTTTCCACAGAGAAATAACAGCCGTTGGATTTTGAGTTGTGGTAGAACTCAAAAATTTCGCTGTCTTCAATTCCGTAAACCTCGCAAATGTTTTGTCGTAGAATCACCTCAGCTCGCTTCCGGTTCTTTTGAATGTGTGGGTGACTTGGAGCAATTAACGCCCCGTCTTTTCCCGGATTATTGTCTAAGCCCGGATCAGCAACCGGCTTCAATCCTTTCATTACACTTAGCTCTTCATCAGTTGTAGTCCAGCCACACTGGCAACCCCAATCAGAGGGTGGCAAAATTGAATCAAGCAGAGGATCATCCATGGCAAACACCATGTCGTAATACTCCTTGTGTTTGTCGCGAGGATTCTTAGCCGTTGATTTAAGGTATTTGATGTTTGGAAACAAATCAGAATCCTCAACAGCTTTTGCCCATCGTTTGGCAGATCGACACGCCCGTTTTGCGGCATTCCACTCTGCTTTCAAGTGGGTGTAATTATAATCGTTTGTGGTAGATAATGCCTCTTCTGCAAAATCGGTAAAAGTTTTGGCCTCTGATGCTTTTTTAAGGTGTTCGAGTGTTAGGGTTTGGTTGGCACTTTTAAAGGCCGCAAAAACGCTGTTTTGGTACTTCAGCTTATTTTTTAGTGCCGGGTAGGTGTTGCCAAACTCCTGATCAACCACCTCGTTAAGTTTGTTAACAGTAATTTCCCAAAACTCGCGAGGAAAAGCACCGTCATAATCACCGGTGTAAACCTTTTTTACTGCCCGGTTAACAAGCGTATCGATGTTACTTGTTTCTTCAGGTGTAAAATCATCCGATAAACAGATGTCGCAACCACAACCGTTAGAATGATTGTAAAGGGCTGTAAGATCAGCCCGGAGGCGGAATATGTTTCGCTCCGGGCTTAGCCGAAAAAACGGAAGCCCCTTTGTTTATGTGGTCTGTCGGAAAGCTCTTCTTTTTTACTACCCGATTCCTTTTGTTGCTTTAATTTTGCTCCGTTTTTAGGTACAGGTATTTTATACTTGTTGTACCAATACTCCGGTTCAACCTCTACAATTTCACTCACACCTTTATCTACCTCAAAAGTTTCTTTGGTGGGCTTGGTATCTTCTTCAGGTAGTCTAAACCTACCTTTTCCGGGATGATATCCGTGAAGTTCCAAAAGCTCTTTAAAACGATCATTTAATACTCGTAAAACAAAGCGTAAATCAGCTTTTTTTACTTCTTTCTCGCTTTCTGCATGTACGTCGCCTTTGTACTTTCCTCCCTCAGCATCAGTGGTAAGTGTGTTGGTAAGTATTGTTTTCGACATTTGTTTGTCGCACCAATCGGCAAAGCTTTCATGTATCCCTTTTCCTGATGTTGAAGTAGTATTTTGAACAAACTCGATATTTGAACCTTCAGGGACTGCCACACTAGATGCTGATCCCATTTCGTCCATTGCTTCAATAAGCTCTTTTCGGGCTTGTGGATTGTGAGCCGGGTATGTTCCCTTTCGTAATGGCATCCCGAATACTTCAGCAAAAGTTGCCCAATCTGAAACATCGCCTCGTTTCAGTAGAACATATGGAGCACACTTCAGAAGTAAGCCAAGGTCTTTTTTTCGACCGGTAGCTAATACGTAGTTCCAAAGCGGTGTTTGAGTGTAATCGATACCCGAATTATTATTATCAGAATCGCGGTACTTGTATATGTGCAATGGCGGTACAACATGACGGCGATCTATTAATTCAACCTCCGGAGCTTTTTGTCCGGGAAGGGTAATATCGCACCAGCTTAACGAGTGACCATACAAACGGCTTTCAATAATATTGCGAAGCAATTGCTCAAATGCTTCTGTTTCCATCAAATTATCAACCAACTCATTTTCTTTCCCATCACCTGAAAAAACAATTCCAGCATTCAGGATTTTAAGAATACGTTTTTCGGTAACCGAAGTTAGGTGCCCATCAAGCATAATATCATGGTACAGGTTTTGCAGCGGTGAAAAATCGGGAAAATCCGGGTCTTCAGCAGCTTGCAAAGCCTTTTTCCAGTGGCTTAAATCTTTGGGTTGACGGTTATAGCTTTGCAGCTTAATAACAATTTCGGTTGTTTGCTTTTCTGCCATGTTCTACTTGCTTAAAATTGATTATTACGTTTAGGGTTACTTTTCATTTCCACTACCAGATCAGGTTTAACCTCGTCGGTTTCGCCCTGCAATTTTGCACCTTGTAATAGGATTTTCCCTGATTGTATTTTACCCAATGTTTTAACAGCATCTTCGTACTCCAATCGTCTTATTTCGGGCATGGTGTTACAGGCAGAATGTAGGCGATAGATAGCTATAATCCGGCAAAGTGAAAGAATGGTTTTATTACGTGCATCACCTTCTTTACTAAATAAATCATCAGTATCGTACTGGGCGCAAATGTAGCCGGTCACTTCTTCCTGGGCTTCGCTGCAAGCGGTTGTAATTTTGGCATCGTTTGCACGGGTAATGCCGTTTAAAATCTCTTCGTATATATTCTGACCTAAGTCTGCTTTGCTGATAAATGCCATAACTTAAAATTTAGAATTCAGTGTTTCGTGTTCTTTGGGCATGTTATTCCTGATAAAATCCAAGCAGCGACATATATTGTTGCAATGCCTCCTATAATGAATAATGTTGCCATATTACATCCTGTTATTTCGGCGTGTGCCAGTTACTTTATAGTCGTTTTTATTGTTGTTTGGGTAAACCACAAATTGTGACAAGTATTCAATGGCTTGTTGATCGGCATCGGGACTATCATCATGTGTTTTGTATCCCGGTTCAATGTCTTTAAGTTGGGCAATACCTACCTGCATGTCGTTGCTGGCATACTCTGCTTCAGAGTAAAAAACACGTCCTTGCTGGTAGTAAGGGAGACTGCCTGTTACAATACGATCATACTTGTTACCTTTTCCTTTCGGATTGTCGGAAACAACAATGTTTAATGAGCGTTTAAACTCTAGTTCAACAATGTCTAAAGCGTCCTGAACAGGTTTGTTCCAAAACTGCTTTTCAAGTCTCCAGTGAAGTATTACTGATTCAGGTAATAACGCCTCGTAATGATACATGAACCTGATAGCATCTTCCATTATACACTGACGGACAAATGCTTTTATTTGCCAGAAGTTAAAGCCATGTAAGCCCCAAACCTTAACCGCGTTGTAATCGTTTTCGCCTGAAAATGCGATATCCCAGAAGCCAACAATATGTTCAAAGTGATCGATGCGGGGACGTTTGCCCCACTGCAACATTTCATCTTTGAAAATCTTTCCCTTCTTGTGCTTTTTATGGTTGTACTCCGCTCGGCACGATATTGCCCCATCTTCCTCTTCAAGCTTACGGTAATAGTTGTTGTCGTACTTTTCCTTCCAAGCTGGTTCGTAGGTTTCTTCGTTGTAGGCTTCCACCAGATCAACGCCCCAGTTCGGATGAAGTTTTTCAAGTAAATTTTGAATGCTGCGTACCCACGGATCATTGTTGGTATAAAAGAAGCGCTGGGTATCACCGTCCATAGTTTTAAGCAAAGAGTTTTTAATCCATTGCACCTCTTCATCCTGCCGCTTTGGATTTTTTACCGTGTCCTTGTCTTCAAGGTCATCACAGTTGATGTAATTAGGCCGTAATGATCCCTTGCGAAGTCCCCTGCAATCCTGTCCCATACCAATGGCCTTGCAAAAGAAACGCCCGTCTTTTGTTCTAAAATCACCGCGTTCCCAATGTCCGGGCATTACCTGATCTCCGAAATAGTGAATAAGGCGTTGGTTGCTTTCAAATTCGGCTTTCAGGTCATCGGTTAAGTCGCAAGCTTTATCGTGGTTATTACCTACAATTACAGCATAAATGAACTCTCCGTTAATCCAAATAAATATCGGGATGAAAATGTCAGTCCAGACAGACTTGGCTAAACCACGCCCCCAACGTACCAAACGGCGAAACCATTTATTTTTAAGTGCAAATTTGGCTAAACGGATGTGAAACCAAGCAGGCTTAGCACTGGCGTAATGAGGGAAAAGGAATTCACAAAGAAACGCCGGGTCTTTTTTAAGTCGGGCAATAATCTCCTGTTTTTCTTCAGGAGTCTCAAAAGGGTTGATAGCCGTTCCCTCCTTAATGACCCGGAGTTTCTCTAAATATCTTTCTTTAGCCTGTTTGTCTGCTAATTTCATTACATGCTAAGTTTTAACGATGCATCGTGAATGTGTTTTTCCTGAAAGTCGATGGTTTGCATAAACAACTTAGGATCGTATGCCTGCAATGCCTGAAAAATGGTTTGCATTATTTCGAGATATGTAGCCAATGGCACCTGGCTTTCTTTATTAATGTCGCGCAGGGTTTTGTTCCATTTACTTACAGCGTCATCAATCTTCGAAATTTCCTGACGGATCTCGGCGGCACGTTGGTGGTCTAGTTCTTTTTCTGCTTTTACTAATTCTGCACCTTTGCGCAAACGATCATCGGCAAGGTTCGAGATGATTTGTTCGATATTGGACACACGCTCTCCGGGAGAAGTGTTACGGGCGCGTTGTTCTTTTTTCCAACGTCCGTCTTCAGCATTTATCCAGTTGCTTAAAGTCTTCTCACTTACGTTTACCAGTTGCGATATTTCTTTAGCTGTTTTGCGCTGCTCAACAAACAGCATGTAGGCCAATTTCTTTTCCTTCTCTTTTGCCATTTTTAATTAATGCATTTGCCCACAAATTTCAGTTCCTGAAATTCCTTTTAGAAACTTCTGTGATAGTGTTGCATGAATCGCTGAAAGCGTTGCACTTTTTGTTGTAATGGCTTGCTTTTTACTATGATTTTTGGGGCATATAATAACGCATAAGGCGACAAAACAATTAATTAAAAACGCATGGCAGAACCAAAACCTTTTACGTTTGTAATCTCCGATGAATCGATAAACAGTTACGGCTTTCGGGTTTTAACTGATGGTATTGATTTATCACTGTTTTTAAAGAATCCGATTGCTCTTTGGGTTCATAGTCGTTCATCTGCATGGAACGATAAAGACCGCTTGCCTATTGGAAAGTGGGAAAACATCAGGGTTGAAGGAAAAAAGCTACTTGCTGACCTCGTTTTTGATGATGATGACGAATTTGCAGTTAAACTTAAAAAGAAGGTTGAAAAAGGTATTATTAATATGGCAAGTGCGGGTTTGCGTGTTGTTGCAACCAGCGAGGACAAAGCTGTATTGATAAAAGGGCAAACCAGGCCAACTGTAATTAAATCGTTACTAACCGAAGCTTCTTTGGTTGATATCGGTTCCAATAGCAACGCCTTGCGCCTTCAGGATGAATTTGGGGAAGAAATAACCCTTTCGGACAAAGGTTCTAACCACCTGCTTCCGTTGTTAGGCGACACTAAAAAACAAAATACGGATATGAATTTTCAAGAACAAGTGGCACTGGCCGTGAAACTTTCGGCTAATGCTTCAGAGGCTGATATTCTGAAAGCTGTTCAGAATGCAGTTGCAAAAAATGTGGAGTTATCTGGTTTCGAAGGTCAGGTTACTACCCTGCAAGATGAGAAAGAAGAGCTTTCTGGTAAGCTTAAAGTATATCAGGATGTGGAGGCTGAAGCTGAAAAGCAAAAGTGTGTTGATCTGGTAGATCAGGCAGTTGCTGACAAGAAAATAACCGATAGCGAAAAGGCTGAATGGTTAGAGTTAGCTGAGGGTAACTATGAGTTGGCTGAAAAACAGCTTGGTAAAATTACTGGTGCAAAAAATCCTGAAGATGAAGGAAAAGGCGAAGTAAAACTGAGTGCCTGGGATGCGAGAATGAAAGAAATTAACGAAAATCTTAAAAAGTAAGCAATAATGGCTATTGTAATTGAAGGAACCGCCTATTCCGGCGAAGTATTGGAGCAGTTATTGGTACGTGCAACAACTACCAACGAGCTTGTGGAACGCGGATTGATAAAGCTCGTTCCAAACGTATCGAAAAAATACACCCTGCCAAGGTTGAAAACTGGCAAAATGTTGCAAAAACGTAAGGAACAGCCAACAAGCGAAGACGCAAAAGGTGATTTCACATACGATGAGAAATACCTTCAACCTAAAGAATTCATGGCGTACACCGAGTTTAATCCTCGTGCTTTTGAGAATATATGGCGTCCGTTCCAACCTAAAGGCGACTTGGTATTTGCTGAGCTTCCAACTAAGGTGCAAAACCAGCTTTTGGAAGAGATGGGTAAGGCTGTTGATTTTGAGCTTGGTTTCCACTTTATCAATGGTGAGTTTGGCGATACTGATGATGAACTTTTCAACGGTATTCTTTATTCGATTCTTCACGACGAAGAGCGCATTGAGATTGAGAACCCGGTAGGACTCACTGAGGACAATATTATCAGCAAAATGAAAGCTGCAAGACTCGCGTTGCCTAAGAAGTACCGCAAGAAAGCCAAAATGTTGTTGAGCGACGAGGACTTTGAAAAGTATGATTCAGCTTTAACCAAGCTGAGCGTAAAAGGACCGGATTATACAAGTATGACTGCCAAAAGCTTCAAAGGCATGCCTATTGAAGTATTGAGCGACTGGCCGGAGCATGTAATTGTGTGCACCATCGCAACCAACGATATGACCTCCAACCTTTGGGCAGGTTGCAACCTTACCAACGATTATGATACAATCAAAATCGATAAGGTAACCAACGCCGGTGAACGCTATTTCTTTAAAATGCTGATGACAGCTGATACTGAAATTGCGTGGGGTGAACAGGTATCAATCTACGACGGGCGTGTAGAGGGTTAGGCTGCTACATCCTTTTTCGATAGTGTTTAATCAGTGATTTATTAACGTTTAATCGAGTTTTAAATGAAACAAATGATCTTACTTTTTGTGGCCTTGCTTAGCATGGTTACAGTAACACAGGCGCAAGCCTTAAAAGAAACAAAACCGTTCGGATCGAAAGGGTTGTATGAAATTACACCTGTAAGCGATACAGTTTCGGTTATTCCGGTTTACTCTGCCTCCGTTTTCACAATGGATGTAGATACAAATATTGTGCTTCAGGTTGATACTGTGAGTTCGAGTCCGGCCAGTTTGCTCTGGTTTGAAGTAACAGCCGATGGAACCCAACGAACGGTAACCTTTGATATAGGTTTGGAGGCAGCATCTTCTACGGTGGCCGCGAATAAGTCGCGAACGTGGGGCTTTGTGTATATCGGAAACAGGTATGTGCTGATACACGAATCAGCAGAATATTAGATGCCCTTATTTTTTATCGACCATAAATTTTGAATTTCTAAATCCGGGAGTTCCTCCCTTTCCTCTCCCGGATTTTTTTTACTCCAACTATGAGCGATCAGGAAAAAATAGACTTACAAAAGCTTACGCAAAAAGAGCTTCTTATTGTGATGTATCGTGATTTACGGAGCTTGTCTTCTACTGTTGAGGCTAACAATAAAGAGCAAATTGTATTGCGCGAAAGGTTAGCAATTGTTGAGACTAAACAGAAAATTAGCGGCCTTATATGGGGAGGCATATCGGGGGCTATAAGTTCGGGGTTAGTCGCTCTTTTCTTTTCACTTTTTAAATAACGCGTCAAATGACCAATGAACAATTATTAAGATATTTTGAAAACCGCCCATCACTTACAGAGATTTATCTTGTAGGTACGGTGGTTTTTGTTGACGAAAAAGCGGCAAAGAAATATGCCGCCCAGGTGAAAGGTTTGGTTGTTTCCAAACTAAAAAAAACCATACAGGATGCCTATGAAAAAGATCAGTTGGATTTAGATGATCTTTCGCCCGAAGAAGCAAAGGCAAAAGTTCTGTCGATGGAGCTGAATGATGATAGTGACTATTATCAGCTTCAGGACTTGGTTCGTATTCTGGAGCTTCCACACGAAGGAAGAGCAAGAGAGGCTTATTTAGCCGCCTTGTTAAATTATAAAGCAACAAATACAAATCCTGAATAATGGCCAGTTTTCATATTTCATATGGCAAAACAATGGCTCACGAAGGAGTGTACAGTAATGATCCTTCTGACAGGGGCGGTGAAACATACAAGGGTATTGCACGAAAGTTTCATTCTGACTGGAAGGGTTGGAGTGTGATTGATGAAGTGAAAGAACAGGTTAATGTGAGTGATTTAAACAAGACGCTTGAAGCCAATACTTACCTGAATACTTTGGTAAGGTTTTTTTACAAACAAAAATTTTGGGACAAGCTCCAGCTTGATTCAATAAATGGGCAAGAACTTGCCGATGAACTTTTTGACACAGCAGTAAATCAAGGAGTGAAAACAGCTGCATACTACTTTCAGCGTTCATTAAATTTTCTTAACAATAATCAAAAGCACTACAGCGACATTAAAGAAGATGGCATGGTTGGAGCACAAACCATAAAGGCATTTAATGCCTACATGTTAACTGCAATGTTTAGTAGTCGTTCAACAGCCAGAAACATTCATACTTTAATCAAATCCATTAGCTTTTTTCAGATGCAACGTTACGTTGAGATTTGTGAAAACAATCCCCGTCAGGAAGTATTCTTTTATGGTTGGTTAAACAGAGTTTAAACGATAAAAAACGATTCAATGAAACTGTTAAAAGGATTATTTAATTCAGCTAATAAATTAGACCCGCAAAGAACATTCGACACTATTTCGAGTGGGGTTGATAAACTTTTCTTTACCAATGAAGAAAAGTCGGATGCTGCGAAACAGGCATGGGATCAATGGATAGAATGGTACAAGCTGAACAGTGATGAGAATAGTGCCAGAAGTGTTACAAGGCGCATTCTTGCTATCATGTTTTCGTCTATCTTCCTGTTTCTACTGTTATGTGCCGGTGCTGTTTATTTCTTTGATGAAACTTATGCCGGTTTTCTTTTTGACTTGTCTAAGTCAATCTTCCCACTTGTGTCCGGGATATTACTGTTCTATTTCGGCTATTACGGGATTAATTCAGTTATCAAAACAAATTCAAAAAATAAATCGAAATGAGTTTACCAGAGGTAGTTATTAGTGTTAAAAACGGGAACCTTGGCGGAGGAGCTGAGCTTGCCGATGGTGTAGCCGGAATTATTGTTTCGGGCGATACTGCACCCGATGCCGAGAATTTTAAAATTGGCGAAGCCAAACAATTTTTCTCGATTGGAGAAGTAAAAGATGCCGGGCTTGATGCCCAGTACGATATTGATAATGCAACCAACGCATTTAAGCAGGTTGCAGACTTTTTTACAGTAGCTGGTGACGGTGCTGAAATTTGGGTAATGGTAATTGCCAAAACAGAAACGCTTGAGGATATTTGCGACATTGCCAGCGGCAATGCTTATGCAAATACAATGCTTGAGGCTGCTGATGGCCGCATTCGGTTGTTAGCTGTTTCGCGTATTACTGATGCTGCTTATGTTCCTTCATATGCGGCAGGCATCGATGATGATGTTGTTGCTGCTCTGGGTAAACTTAATGCTCTTGCAGTTGCTAAAGCAGGTGACATGGAGCCTTTTATTGGTATTGTTGACGGGCGCGATTATCAGGGAGACTCGGGAACGCTTGAAGACCTTACAGGATTAGGATTCAACCGTGTGGTTGGAGTAATTGCCGGGGATGTTGAAACCGGCTCTGCTGGTGTAGGTTTGTTGCTTGGCCGTTTGGCTGCTGATCCTGTTCAGCGTAAACCCGGACGTGTAAAAACCGGAGCTATCCCAATTGCAAACGCGTACTTTACAGACGGGACTAAAGTAACCCGTGCTCTGGCTGAAGTACTGGATGCTAAGGGTTGGGTGGTTATGACTCCTTACCCGCAACGCTCAGGCGTTTATTGGGGAGTTGATCACACTTGTTCATCGGCTGATGATGATTTTAGCACAATAGTTAACCGCCGGGTTATTGATAAAGCTGTACTTATTGCTTACAGCACTTACGTTACCGAAATAATGGACGAAGTGGAAGTTGATGATGACGGCAAACTTCAGCCGGGTGTTGTGAAATACTTTGAAGGCAAAATTCTGAATGCCATAAATAACGGAATGACTGCTAATAGCGAGATTAGTTCTGTTACAGCTTTTGTTGATCCGAAACAAAACATTTTAAGCACTGAAAAATTGGTTGTTGCCCTTGAAATTGTACCTGTTGGTTATACAAAAACCATTCAGGTGAACCTTGGATTTTCTAACCCTGCATTATAAATAAAGAAGCATGAACGTAATTAACAGCGAAGAATTTGCATGGAGTGATGCCCAGGTAGTATTACTGGGAAAGGTTATTGAAGGCATAACCGCCTTTAGTTATAAAAAGAGCCAAAGTAAAGAGTTACGTTATGGCCGTGGAAACGAGCCTATTGGTTACAAACGTGGCAACAAAAGTTACGAAGGCTCGATTACGATTCTAAAAAGCGAACTGGAAGCACTTAAAAATGCTTCTCCGGACGGTGATATTTTATCGTTAAAAGGTTTTGATATTGTTTTTAGCTATGTAGCTGAAGATGGAAGCCTTGTAACAGATGTTGCCAAGTTTGCCGAATTTAAAGAAAGCGAAGAGGCTTTGAAACAAGGCGATGGTAATGGAGAGTACGAGCTTCCATTTTTGGCCTTGCGAATTACACCGGCCTAGTTAATAATCTATTTGTCATAAATTTTTGAAGTTTTATTGGTTTGTTTGAACCCCCTGTTATCCATCGTTTGACGGATGGCAGGGGCGACAAACCGACCCGTTTAATCCCCGATAAACAAGTGTTGAATAACAATCAAATCAATAAAAAGAGATGAATAAAAAAGAAAATATTACAAACCCAACTCCAGAAGACATTAAAAAATGGGAAGGCTTGTACGGAAAGGTAAACAAGCTTGAAATTGACACGAAATTTAAAACGGCTGATGGCGAGGAGTTCGACAATGAGGAGGATGCCCGCGATCATGCAGAGGATCTGGTTGCAGACAAGCGCGGTATTACAACCGAAAGTGTTGTTGCTTATCTTAGAAATCCGAGTCGTAAAATTATATCGATGGCTACGTCGGTTGGTGGAAAAGACCCGATCAAATTCGGTGAACTGATTTTGCAAAACTGCTGGTTGGGTGGTGACGAACGCATTAAGACAGATGATGACCTGTTTTTAGCAGCCAACGCGGTTCTTGGTGATTTAATCAAGATCAGAAGTGCGCGCATAAAAAACTGCTAGAGGCTACCGACAGGCCTGATAAAGATTTTATTCGTCAGAATAATATGTTGATCCGGCATTATTGCCATGTAGAGCCGGATGATTTGTCGGATGAAGAGTGGTGTATGATGGCAAAAGATGTTGAATGGTTTTTTAAGAAAACAAATCCTGAAAAGTAGATGCCCGGTATTTACGAATATACTTTACTAATGAAGGACAGAGCTTCCGGTACGCTGAATAAGCTTACCGGAAGTTCGTTTGAAACCATGCAAAAGTTAACAGGTTTGCAGGAGAAGGTTAGCCAATTAAACCGAAATACAAAGGATTTTGGAGGCTCTATCTATACCCTGAAACAAAAGGTTGACATACTTCAGGAAGAAAGGGATTTGATTGACCCGAGCAACCTGACCAAAATACGCCAATACAACAAAGAGATTAAGGGCTTAACCACCACAATCAATAATCTTGAAAATACCACCGGAGGGAAATTTGGCAAATGGGCAAAAGATGCTGTTAACCAAATACCCGGAGCCGGATTACTAACGAACCCTATTGTAATGGCCGGTGCAGGCGTGGCGGCTGTTGGAAAATTAGGTGTTAGCTGGGAAGAAGGCATGGCAAAAATAAATGCTACGGCTCAGCTTCCACAACAGCAACTTGACACATTAAGCAAAAAAATTAAACGCCTGGCTCTTGATGCGGGTAAGGATTTACGCGGTGTGCCAGATGCTTATGAAAAGATATTGTCACAAACCGGTGATGTTGCCTTGAGTACCGATATTTTATCAAAAGCGTTGAAAGGAGCAAAAGCCGGATTTACTGAAGTTAATCTTGTTTCAGGGGCTACTGCTCAATCGCTTTCTGCAATTGGAAAGGAAAAAACCAACGCTCAGGAAGTACTTGATGTTTTATTTGGGGCAAAAAGAGTTGGAGCCGGTGAGTTTGCAGATTTTGCCCGTTATCTGCCAACGTTATTTGCAGCCGGTAACAATATTGGTGCTGTGTGGAAAGAAACAGCCGGGTTGTTTGCCTACATGACTGGTAAAGGTCAAGATGCGGCAACCAGTGCAATGTTAATCCAAAACGCTTACAATGCACTTGGTAAAAGTGATATTACCGATGGATTGAAAAAGGCCGGTGTAATGGTTTACGATGAAAACGGAAAACTCAGGAGCATGGTAGAAATATTCACTGACCTGAGCCGGATCACCAGCGCAATGACCGATCAGCAACGATCAGACTTTTTGGAAAGTATTGGATTGAGAGACCAACAGGCTAAAGCTGCATTCTCTATTTTAACAAACGAGACCAACAAATTAAAGGCTGCTGTTGATGCAACCTCAAATGCAAGTGGTGAGCTACAGGCGGCTTTAGACAATACCGACAACACCGGGAATAAACTACGGGAAGGCTGGGCGAAGATTCAGGGAATTGGATTATCGCTCGGGAACGTAGTTCTTACGGTTTTAAACCCGGTGCTTGATGTTCTTGGTAGCTTACTGGAAGGCATATCTTCTGTTATTGATGGAGTTGGTGCAGGTTGGAGTTGGTGGATGAATATGCTTCAACAGGGGAATCCTTGGATTGTTGGATTAACCGTTTTGATTGGAGGTTTGACAACCGCTTTGATCGTTCATAATATATGGCTAAAGCGCAATGCAATTTGGATGGGTATTGTTACTGCCGCTAAAGGTGTATGGGCAGCTGTAACAGGAGTTGCAACAGGGGCAATGTGGGGGCTAAATGCCGCATTATTGGCTAATCCGGTTACATGGATTGTAATTGGTATTATGGCTTTGGTAGCTGCTTTTATTGCAGCGTGGAAACACTCGGAGAAATTCAGAGGTGCTATAACTGGTATCTGGGAGGTAATAAGAGACTTTGGCTCGATGCTAAAAGAATTTGTTATTGATCGGATTAAAGGGATTCTGAGCGGGTTGACCGGCATTGCATCTGCTGTTAAGAAACTATTTAACAAAGACTGGAAAGGAGCAATGAGTGACGGCAAAAAAGCACTTGCAGACTTAGTTGGTGTTGATGCTTATAAAAATGCAATGTCGAATGGGAAACAGCTTGGAGAAAAATTCCGGTCGGGTTATCAAAAAGGCGTTGAAAGTTTCGCTAACGATAAATTAGATGCCGGTTACGTGAAAGACGAAAAAACAGGAAAGTGGGTAAAAGGAAATAAAACAAGTTCGTTGATCGACAAGGTTACTCCAACCAATCAATCTGAAAATAACGTCGATATTGAGGAGTTAATGAAGAAACTCAACAAAAACAAAGGATTTGGCAAAAATTCAGATGATAAGCTTAGTCTTGGTATTCCTCAGAACTACGGCAAAACAAACACCTATGCCGCAATTACTGCTAAGCTTGGTGTAGATGCCCCGGAAGCTGCAAAACAACAAAATACAACAGATAAGCCGGTAAAAACAATTGCAATGCGGGTTGATGATATTAGCAGTAGCTTGAAAAAGATGGCGGCGGTTGCTGCGGTGCCACTTGCGATGTCGATTGGAGCAGCCAATGCAAATGTTCAGAAATTGGTTCCAATAGATAACAAAAAGGTTATAACTACTGAAACAACTATTGCGCCAGTAGCTAATTCGTTAACCGAAGGAAATGTTTACAATGCCTTTGATAATCGATTGCTTGACAATAGCCAGCAATTCAATAATGTAAATTCAACTGTAAGTACTGAAGAAAACAAACTTTTTAAGACCATTTTTTCAACCGCTGATTTGTACAATGAAAGTACAAATATTGAAAATTCCGGAAATAATATTCAACAACGAAATTCAGAGGTAAATAAAACAGACAATCAACATAATCAAACTATACATATTGACCGGTTTACTGATAAGATTGAAATACATGTAACCGGCGGTGATGCGCCCCAAGAGGCAGCTGAACAGGTAAGAATTGAAGTTGAAAAAGCACTTGCAGAAATATTTAATGTTTAATGGCAAATCTCTTTAAAATAGCGACAACTGCATATGCAACCGCAACAGGTTACGTAGCTCCGCCATTTATCCCGGTTGAAATGATTAACCGCCCGAAGGCTAAGTCTTTTGATAAAGGTGAATTTGCCGAAAAAGAAACACAATCGGTTAACGGTGCCCCACTTCGTAAGTATCAAGGTGGTATTTACTATTTCATGCCGGTTGTTATTAATCATGATGGAACCAAATGGGAATTTAACAATGCGGTTGTATCGGTTGCAGGTAAAAAATCGATTGTTGAAACGCCACTGGTAGGCCGTCAGGGAACTGTTAAGGAGCTAATTAATATTCAGGACTATGAGATAAAGCTTGTTGCACTGCTATCGGGCGATGATTACCCTGAGCAGGAAGTTATGGATGCTGTGAAGTTATGGGAAATAAACGAAAACGTAAAAATGGAGTGTGCCATAACCGACTACTTCTTAAAAGATGAAGATCGGGTGGTGATTAAACATATTGATTTCCCGGCAATGGAAGGTGAGGAAGATTCTCAGGCTATTGTAATGACTTTAGTTAGTGATCAAAATTTTGAATTGGAACTATAATGTTTGTATTAACCTGTCATATCACCATAGGATCAGCCACATTTAAATCGGTTACAGATGTTGTTATCAAACGCAGTACCCATGCCAGTAATGCAACTGCTGTTATTAAGGTGCCGGTTACAGCTGTGCTAAGGCAGGAGGGT
This sequence comes from uncultured Draconibacterium sp., assembly GCF_913060805.1. Lineage (GTDB taxonomy): Bacteria > Bacteroidota > Bacteroidia > Bacteroidales > Prolixibacteraceae > Draconibacterium. Next base: position 52,219 of record NZ_CAJXTC010000012.1, on the reverse strand, counting down.
AAGGAGCCAACAAAAGTTGAAACTGCCCAGCAAATAAATGTAGGTGATGCTGTAAGCATTAAGTTGGGTTATGATGGAAAACTTAAAGAGGAGTTTAAAGGTTTTGTTAAACGGTTGAATTATACCGTGCCACTTGAAATAGAATGCGAAGACTGGTATTGGAAGCTTCGTTACACAACTATCAAGAAAAGCTACCCGGAAGCAACAGTTAAACAGTTATTAAACGATGTTTTATCCGGTTCGGGAGCGAGTGTTCACCCTGCAACAATTGACCTCGGATTAAAGAATACAGTTATAAATAACAAAACCGGTGCCTGGGTTTTGGAGAAATTGAAAAGTGACTATGGATTAACAGTTTTCTTCAGCATAGATGGGCAGTGTTTTGCCGGTAAGGCATACGAGGTACAAGGTGCAGCAGCAAAATATAAACTTCGGTGGAATGTGTTAAAGGATGATGATTTGAAGTATTACCGTGCTGAGGATTATAAACTAAAAGTTGAGGCAAAAACTTACGACCGTGACGGGGCAAAACTGGAAGCCACGGTAGGATCGGAAGGTGGAGAGGTTAAAACGCTATGGTTTTACAATGTAACTGACAAAGCCCAATTGAAAACACTTGCTGAACAGGAACTGCAACGATATAGCTTTGACGGCTACCGTGGAAAGATTGAAACCTTTCTTATTCCATTTGCTGAACCGGGAATGATTGCAGAGGTAGAAGATCCTCTCTACAAAGTGTATGGGGGTAGTTATTACATAGAGAGTACTGAAGTGCATTTTGGAACCGGAGGCGGAAGGCGCAAAGTTGAGTTAGGGATAAAATTATGAGTGAACGCACAGAGTCCATAAGAAAGAAGTTACAGGAAATGTTTACCGGCGAAGATCAGGTTTTTCAGGCAACTGTAAAAGAGGTGAATGAAGAGGAATTTACCTGTACTGTAATTTTTGATGATGAGTTGGAATATACCGATGTTCGTTTGCGCTCTGTTATCGATTCTGAAAAACAAGGCTTTTGTTTTATTCCGAAACAAGAAAGCTTGGTTCAGGTAGGAAGGATAGCAAATAGTGAACAGCTTTTTGTAGCATTATTTTCGGAAGTTGACAAAATTATTTTGACAACTGGCAACCTTGAACTGACCGTTGATGCCGATATGATTGAGCTAAAAAAAGGAGAAAAGCTAAGTGTTTTGGTAACCGAAGAGGAATTAACTATAAACGCAGACCAGAGCATGTTAAAACAAACAGCCGGGGGATTTACGATGGTTAGAAGTGGCGAGGGCTTAAAAAAAATTCTTCAGGACTTAATTACTGCCATTACGCAGTTAACGGTTCCTACCGGAGTCGGTCCTTCAGGTGTACCAATAAACACGGCTGCTTTTCAGGCAATTAATAACCGATTAAATAATTTTTTGGAGGGCTAAGATGGCACTAGTTAAGGCAGTAATAAAAGGTGATATAAAAACGGCGTTTACACAGGTAATGGATCAGGCAGATGATAAGCGTGATGATGCTTTGGATAATGTAGCAGACAAGCTAGCAGATGCGGTAATAAACGCTATTAAAAGTCAGACAATAACCGTTGCCGGTGTTGTTACAGTTGGAAGTGCAACTACACAAACCCAAACAGCACCGGTAACAGCAACGATAAGCTAATATGATTGATTTTAGACAAAATACTGAGGGAGACATTGACTTATCAAAAGGAGATATCGGATACGTTGAGAGCACCGTAGCACACCAGCGCGATTTGATTATTACCGGAATTGGTGAATTAAAGTTTGCTCCACTGGCCGGAGTTGGTATTCATGATTTTTTGAATGATGAAAACCCGGCTGACATGCTGAGAATGGTTCGTAAAAAGTTCATTCAGGACGGGCAAACAGTTAATAGTGTAAAACTGGATGCTTCTGGAGGTTTAGAGGTTGATGCTTATTACGACGTGTACCCTGTGGTACCCAATTTTGCAAAGGTTTAAACAATGACTTATACGGTTAAAGACAATCAAACAATAACAGACCTTGCTATACAGCTGTATGGCACGGTTGAGGCAGTTGAACGCTTGCTTACACTGAATCCGCAATTAACCGGACGTGATCCGGCTTGGAACATTACCGATTCGCTAACTCCGGGAAGTGTGATTTATTATGATGAGGAAGAGAGCAACAAGAATGTATTGAAAGAATTAGACGGTAAAACAATAATTAGCGAATAATGGCACGAACTACACAGGAAATATACGACGGGCTTGTAGCGAAGAAAAATGAACAGATACCGGAATTATCCGACAGTCAATCGGCTGAATGGCGTTTGTGGTTGTGGGTGTTTGCCTATGGTGTTTATTTGTTTGAGTTGGTTTTAGACCTCCTAAAATCTGACGTTGAGAATTTGCTATCAAATAAACAGGCTGGTTCTCTGATATGGTACATCGACAAGGCAAAAGAATTTCAGTTAAATGACTCGCTGGTGGTGAACAGCAAAGGTATTTTAAGCTACGCTGTTATTGATGAAGAAAAGCAGATTGTTAAGCATGCATCGGCCACAGAACAGGACGGGGAGCTTTTATTGAAAGTTGCGAAGTATGATGACAATGGTGATCTGGTTCCGTTAAGCTTAACCAACGGTGAGTTTCTCCACTTTCAGCGATACATTGAGAATGTAAAATTTGCGGGGACAAGTATCTCAATAACTACCCTTGATGCGGATATCATTAACTACGATATCACTGTATATTATGATCCGGCATACTTGCCTGAAGCAGTTGAACAGGCTGTAATTGCTAATCTTGATGCTTTCAGGTTGGAGTTGGATTATGAAGGTTATTTCTATCCGAGTGATTTTGTAAAAGCAATAACCAGTGTGCCGGGAGTGAAAACGGTTAAGGTAAATGCACTGACAGGAACTCAGGGAGTAGATACAGAGGCAATTGATGTTAGTTACCTTGTGAAAGCCGGGTACTATAATTTTGATGAAGCCGCAGTTATAACAATGCAAAATGCCCGGTTATGATTGATATAGATTTCAGTAAACATCTAACCCGGACATTGCCCTATCACAAAAGGCAAGTTAACCGGTTAAAGCTCTTTTACTGGCCGTTTATAGCATTGCAGGAGTTGTTTGATTCTTTTATTGAGTGGAGGCGCGATGTTTACTACCGGGCAAATATAACGGGTCAGGTTTTATCGCTTCAATCGTTGTTGAACTCGAAAGTTGCTGATGCTGATAATAGCATATTGGTAAAAAGTTACAACGATCAAGGTATATGGGTACAGTTAAGTAATGAGGCCGGTGAGGGAGATGCTTATAAGGTATCGGTTTCATTGATTGTTGAAGATAACTCTTATGCAGCAGCAGTAGCGTTGGAAGGCGAAGTGGTTGAAAACACGAACATAGACTTTTATGTGTACATCCCACAGCAGGTGAATATTTACGAGGTTGAGATGTGGGTAAACAGTTATAAAATAGCAGGTAAACGTTATCAAATATTACAAACAGCATGAAAAGACAAGTACAGAGTCCAGGTGTAAGGAAATGGTTTGGCGATGACTGGATTAATATACAGGATGAAATATTAGCGGTTCTTGAAGGTTTCTTCGGGGATTATGAACAACAATTTATATTAACCGGATGCGAGGTTAACGGCAGTGATATTGGAGCCGGAATTGTAGGCCTGATTGATGGCAATGGTTTTCACCTTTGTCGGTTTGCAGGTGCTCAGGGAGTAGCATGGCCTGTTTATTTTCATCCCGAAAAGGTGATTGAAAACAGGGAGTACTTAGACCTCGAAGCGAAACCGGTAACCGAAACTTGGCAAGTGGCAACAAACAATGCTGATGGTGGTGGTTATTTTCAGCTGAAACAGGATGGAACATCGGCACGGTTTGCTGATGCTATTCAAACCTCTACAAGGCAATTTGTTACCGATGCCGAGAAAGCAAGTTATGCGGGGCAGGCTTCAGCGGCTATTGCTACTTTGCGTGATGGAGTAGCAGAGCAATATAATACTTTGGCAAAGATAGCTGCTGCAATGTTGTTAGCTGATAGCCCTACGTTTACCGGAGTACCGACAGCCCCAACAGCAGCACAGGGGACTAATACAACTCAATTGGCAACAACAGCATTTGTTGCAGCAGCATTAGCTGCTTTGGTTGATAGTAGTCCGGCTACTTTAGACACACTAAATGAACTGGCAGCAGCTTTGGGTGATGATCCGAACTTTGCAACCACAATGACCAACGCTTTGGCCGGAAAGTGTGCTGCCGATGACCCCCGTTTGAGTAATGCCCGTACACCAATAGACAACTCGGTTAGCACTGATAAGTTGGCGAACAGGTATAAGTCAAGAATCGCTCCGGCAGGAAGTGATATTGATTTCAGTGTGGCGCAAGTTTTCCCAATTACACTTTTAACAAATACAACCTTAAGTTTTTCCAATATTTACATTGGAGCCGTAAAAGACATTGAGGTGACCGGTGACTATACTCTAGGACTACCAACTTGGTTGAAGATTATCTCCGGAGAGTATGATGGTACTGTCCCGAACTTATTGCAAGTAAAAATAACCAATGATCAAGCCGGTTCAGAATCTGGTTGGTGTACAATAAGTCAGGAGGTGGTGTAATGAATAATCGGTTATTAGGAGTAGGAGGTAAAAAAATATTCTCAGGATGGAATGAAGATTCTTCGCTAATAGATGGGCTTCCGTATTTGGGCACTTACAAGAAGCCGCACCCTACTGTGTTTTACTTGGGTGCAGAATTATACATGATTGCCGGGCGAAACTTAGGAACTTTTGACGGCTACAAATGGGATGGTTCCGCATGGCAATCCCATAGTGGTATAGTATCAGGACTTCCCGACCTTGGCAATAACTCAAAACCTGACGTGTTCGAACTGAATGGTAATACTTATCTGATTTCGGGTGAGGGTTCTGCTCAAATAAATGGTTTTAGATGGTCAGAAACAAACTGGGTTACTGATAGCTCTATAATTAGCGGTATTTCGGTCACTGCTGGTTACTTAGATGTTACTTGCTTTGAAATGGATTCAAGGAGGTTCTTGTTGCTTGGTTCTTCAGATATTGGATTCCAAGGGTATGAGTGGGATGGTTCTGTATGGGTATCATACTCGACTATTGTTAACGGATTATTAGGCGATTATGACATTTCTTATAGAATCGCTTCGTGCGTATTCTTCGCTAATAATAATGCTTACATGATAACAATTCACGACAACGATCATCTTAGTGGCTTTGTTTGGGATGAACAACGCTCGAAGTGGATTGCCGACAACTTACCAATCACAGGAATTTCCCTTATGGAGTGGGATTCAATTCCAGAAGTTTTCACAGTAGACGGCAACCTAAAATTAATGATTGGTTACGACGGTGACTATACATTGAGTATCTCTTACATTGGTTATAATGACGAATATACAGCATAATATGAAAGCAAAAGAAGAAAACGGACAAGTAAAATTTTATAAAAAATTACCAAGCAGGTACAGAAGTGAAACCCTAAATATTGCAGGAGGCTTTAATAAGTTACCCAAAGAAATACATGAAGCTGAGGGTTTTTTTGACGTTGTTAAGCCAGAGATCGTAGACCCGGCAGTAGAAACACTAGGTAAACCTTATATCGATCATGAGAAAAAGATTTGCACTTACTCGGTTGAAGCTATTGTGTTGAATATTGATGAGGTAAGAGCAAACAAGCGCAAATATTTCATCGACAAGTTCAACCGTGTTGCAACAGTAATTACTCAGGCAGGCTTAGCCATTGATCCCAACGATCCGGAAAGCGTAACCTTATATGATCAAAAAGTAGCCATAGCCAGACAATTTAAGATTGAAGCAATGAACTACATTGCAACAGAGAATGACCCTTCCAGACTTGTAAAATTCAGGGTACAAGAGGAGGATGTTAATTATGTTCTGAATTTGTTCGAACCATTTTTAATATAAAAAACATGAATTTCATCTTATTTATAGTTGCAGTTTTTTTGTTTGCCATTTTTGGCACATTTGGTTTTGTTATTGCCCTGCTTTCCCTTTGGACTGGCGGCTTTAAACGTTACGGGCGGTATTTCAGGAATATTGCATTGAGTATTGACCAGATGGGAAACGTGGTTTGTGCCCCCCTGTTTAATGTGATAATGATAAGACGGTGGGGTTATAAGTTTGGTAATATCGATGAAACCATTTCTTCGGTATTAGGAAAAAATAAAAAGCTTGGAACATTGTTTTTATTCGGTAGGTTGCTCGATAAGCTACTTAATGCACTGGATGAAAACCACAGTATAAATTCAATAGAAGTTGATCCATAACGATCAACTTTTTTCTTTTAAATTATTTAATTTCTTTTTTATGAGTGTGGCAACTTTAAAAACGCCCATCAGTTATTATGGTGGGAAGCAAACCCTTTTGCGGCATATTAGGCCGTTAGTACCAGAACACGTTACTTATACTGAAGCTTATGTTGGTGGTGGAGCTTTGTACTTTGCCAAAGAGCCCTCCGAAGTAGAGGTTATAAATGATGTAAACGGCGCGTTGGTGAACTTTTATCGGGTGTTGAAGTCGAATTACCCGGAGTTAAAACAGAAGATTGATGAAACCCTGCATTCGAGGAGAACACATGAGTTTGCTCAGCTTGTTTATGAGTTTGGCGAGTTCTTTGATCCGGTAAATCGTGCATGGGCTTTGTGGGTGCTCAGTAAAATGAGCTTCGCAGCAAAACTGGACGGCACGTTTGGTTATGATAAAAGCCGAAATACAACTTCAAAGAAAATTACAAACGCTAAAGATCAATTTACAGAAGCTTTGTCGAAACGTCTTGAACGAACGCAAATTGAGCAAACCGATGCGCTCAGGATCATTCGTTCGCGTGACAATGAAAAAGCATTTCATTTTATTGATCCACCGTATATAGGGACTGATTGTGGGCATTATTCAGGCATTTATAATCTTATGGACTTTCAGAACCTGTTAGAGCTATTAACGACCTTAAAAGGTAAATTCATGTTAACTATGTTCCCGCACCCAATGCTTGATGAGTATATGCAAAAGTATGGCTGGGTAAAGCACGAGGTTGAGAGAACGATATCTGCATCGAAAACCAACAGACGTAAGCAGGTTGAGTTAATGGTATGTAATTACTGATTAATTGGTATTTGAAGACAGTTTAAAAAAGGACGGGGTTTTAGGCGCCACACCTTATCTTGATGACAATGCCAAGAAGAAAACTCCCAACGGGAGACCCCGTCCAGTGTCTTGCACTTCTTGGCATTTGTTTGATAAATAGTGTGGCGCGACAAAATTAATTAAATTTGCACAATTCGTTTCCAAAATTTGTACAATTTGATTTTGGCCGATTAATACATTTTTAGACATACTAGTTTGGATAACTTTCATTCTATTCCTTTTGCTGATTTCGACCGCAATCAAGTTCTTCTAGTTTATATAGAATTTGTATTCGTACAATTTTACTTCATGATTTCTTTTCGTATATGCCAACATGTCAATCTATCAACTAATTATACTTTTATGTCATTATTTTACCGGGTTCGAGAAACTTTACCAACAACAAAAAACAAACTCATTCATGAAGCTGATTTAGAGCCCTTATACTTCATTTTAACAGCTGCTATTAAATAATTTTCTACCAACTTGGGAAAAGGTTGGGAAAGAGAATGCTTGAAACTTTTAACCTTTGTTTCAAACATTAATGCTCATGGAAGTAATAACGATTGAAAGCAAGGCATATCAGGAACTGATTAAAAGAATTGATAGTATCGCCCAGTATGTTACCAGCAAGAGTTCTACTTCAGAATCTATCCCTGAAGTTTGGCTTAACAGTAATGAGGTAGCTGATTTATTAAAAATAAGCACCCGGACGCTTCAGCGCCTCCGTAAAGAGAATTTGATTAGCTACACCATATTAAGAGGCAAATGTTTGTATAAACTTTCCGATATCGAAAATTCACTTCAGGAAAGGATAATCCCAACCGATCAGAAAACACTGGACGACCTGCGAAAAAGATATATTACGCAAGGCATTTCATTTGGTCAATAATCCCCTAAAACCTTAAGGCATGTATATCGACCAAAAATATTTTGATTCCTGGATGAATAAGTTAACAAGTCAAATTGAAAAACTTAACCGCAAAATTGACCGTCAGGATAACTCGATAACTCCTAAAATCGATGATGAAATTTTACTGGACAACCAAGACCTCTGCCTTTTATTAAAAGTAAGTACACGAACTTTGCAACGTTTTCGTACTTCCGGGAAATTACCCTATCGATTAATCGGAAGAAAAGTCTATTATCTCGAATCCGACGTGACGAATTTTATTCACAAAGGCTATAAAAATCTTTAGTATGAAAATCCAGTAACAAAAACTCAATTCAACTTATCCAGATCGTCAAGTCTTTTTCTTAATGCTTTTTGTAACTCTAGTAGGAATTTCGTTTTTTCATTTTGTCGTTCCTTAATATCGATAAAAGTCCGGTATGATTTATTCAGTTCGATGTCTAAAATCTGCTCAAAGAATCTTATTATTTCTATCACATCAATGTTCCCGTTATTGAAGCAATTGTGGCTATGTAATGCATAAATGAGTTCGATAAGTGCAACTTTGGGAGCAGTCCATTTAATGACGGACTTTCCTTTCAAATCTTTCGCCAATACCGGTTGTTTATTCTTTCTTAGCTTTATTATTTCACAGTCAAGATACCTTTCCAATCCCTCATGGGCAATGATGTAAGCAACAACTTCATCATGCGATGTACTAAATTCAGGATTAACAAAATGACTGTAATTACCGTTAGCAGAAGGTGCCCCATGCCCGTTTCTTTTAAAATACTTTTCATCGAGATGTGTTTGCCCACCCTTATAATATTGGCAAAACTCATAGTTCGATTTCATGTATTCCTGACTTTTGCTGAACTCGCCTTTAAGGTACTTAATCTGAAATTTCCGGTTCGAATGTGGACGATGTGTTTCAATACGCAAAATCTCGGTATAGTAAATCAGCTTACTAAAAAACTCCGGCTTAATCTTTTTGAAAAAGTACAGTTCCTCCAGCTCATTTTCAAAACTGTTACTGATAACCAACTCTTTTACGACAGAAAGGGTATCCCGGCAAACTCCGATTGCCATTGAGGCTTGTTTGATGGTGTCCAGTTCACGAATTTTCAGTAATGTTAACTCGTTATTCAATTCGAGAAGTAATCGTGTGCTCTTATTTTTTATCATGTTTAAAGATTTGTGTTTGACATGGTTAGAAAAACAAATTCCATACCATTCTACTAATCAATCAATTGACATCCATGTGCATATTCACAAAAATAATGACACAACCTCCTACTCAACATATTAATAATTAAGACGTTATAATCTAAATGGATACTTTTACATTTTGAGTCTCATTATCAACAAGATTATGATGTATTTTTCTTTCCAACTTTACTAACTCTATCCTTAATTCTTTTAATTCACCTTCTTTTCTCCAGGCACTATTCACAACTTCTTCCAAAACCGGAATATCTTTTCCCGCATTCTCCATATACTTTTTATGGTTATCAATTAAATACGGAATCCGTTCTATGGCCCTCATAAAACTACTGCTTGCCAACTTTGGATCTTTGGCAATATGACCGTTGTTGTGTGTATATCTTAATCCGCTCTTTCCCTCAACGAAAAACCGGTTTTCTTTGAAATCAAATCCATCTTTCATACTCGCTTCGGTTTTTACCAGGATCAAAAAGCCATACAAACTTCCTATTTTTCGGAACTCATTATCTGTTCTGATCGACTCGCTAATCTCATTAAGTCTGGCTCCTACAAGTTTAGGATTTGAACCATTCAATCCGTCAATTCTTATCGCATTAATAATATTTCCCGACTCATCCTTTTGAAGAGCACCATTAAATACCGTCCAATCAGTCTGCATTTTTGTAATTATTCCCTGATGCGATTCAATACTCTGATGAATATCTTCCAGTCGAAAACGCGCTGTTGACTTACTTCTATTAAAAGCTTGTCGTTCACTTTCCAATGCTGCGATACGTTTCTCCAATTTTGCCTTTTCCAATAAATCGGTATTTCCTGAAAGAATGGCCACATACTCTGAAAAGTTCATGCCTGACTTTTCATCAAGGCTTCCTTCATCAATGGTGCGTTTACCAAGGTTATTGGTTTTCAGCTGCTGAATAAAAAGTTGTTTATTATGGAGCAAATTAAACTTGTAAGAATCCAAACTCTTTTCAACGGCATAAATAATGACATCCACCTTATTATCGGCGACTAGCTTGGCAATTTCGTTTCCTTTGCGGATTGCCCTACCCTCCCGCTGTTCCAAATCCGATGGTCGCCATGGAGAATCCAGATGATGCAGTGCCACTGCCCTTTTCTGTGCATTTACACCTGTTCCCAACATATCGGTCGATCCAAATAGTACACGAATCCGCCCCTCGTTCATCGCTGCAATGAGCGTCTTCCTGGCTTTTTCTGTTTTTGCTTCCTGAATAAATCGTATTTCATGTGCCGGAATATGATAATCTTCAACCAGTTTTCTTTTTATTTCGCTGTAAGGAGTCCATTCTCCTGGTTTGTACGTTCCCAGATCGGAGAACACAAACTGCGTACCTTTATATTCATCGAACTTCTTGTAATAGGAATGTATCTGCGCTGCACAGTGAGATGCCTTATTGTCAATATGGTCATCGTAATGCGGGCTGATCATCCGCATATCCAGAGACATTTTCCGGGCATAGTTGGTCGCAATCAACATTTTTGCCTTTTCTTCTCTTTCCGATAAAGGTGGTCTGCCTAATAAAGTCGCATCTCCATTTTTTGCAAAAGCTACCAGTTTTTTAATAAAATCTTCCTGTTGCGGAGTTGGTGGTATATTGTATAGTATTTCATTCTTTACCGGCCGGTCAATGCCAATATCCTTAGCTGTTCGGTAATCGGTAATTTCATTATAAAACGCTGCCAGTTCTGGTACTTTTATAAAATACCTGAATCGTTCTTTCTGGACAATTTCATTGGTTACTGAAAATTCATAGTCAGTGGTTTTTTTTGCATAAACGGCAGCCCAGGCATCAAAGGTTTTTATCTGCTGGCGTTCCAATTCTTTTGGACGGAGGTATTTAAACAGCAAAAACAATTCTGTCAACGAATTTGAAATAGTTGTTCCCGACAAAAAAGTTGCACCCAGATCTTTCCCGGTTCGTTCCTGTATAGTTCGAATGGCAAACAACATGTTTAAAGCACGCTGACTTCCCTGAGGGTTTCCCATTCCTGCCACCCGGTCATGACGGGTATTAAACATCAGATTTTTAAAACGGTGGCTTTCATCAATAAAAAGATGATCAATGCCCATCATCTTAAAATCGATCACATTGTCTTTTCTGTTTTCAATGTCATGGGCAATTGTTTTCAGTTTGACCTCAAGGTTTTGTTGACGCTTCAATAATCCCTTTAACATTCCCCGAGAGACTTCGCCTCCTTGTCTTTTTACTACCTCAAGGTTTTCTTCAACACTATCCAACTCTGCCTGTAGGATTTGCTTTTGCACTTCAGGAGATTGAGGTATCATTCCAAATTGGTCGTGCGTAAGAATAATAGCATCCCATGAATTGTTTTTAATGTCGTTAAAAATCTTGACTCGTTTTGACGGCGTAAAATCCTGTTTGCCCGGATAAAGCAATTTTGCATAGGGATATGCCGTCCGAAAAGTTTGTGCGATTTCGTGGATATTGGCTTTTAATCCAACAATCATAGGTTTATTGGCTAGTTTCAGTCGTTTCATTTCATAAGCACCGCAACACATTATTAATGTTTTCCCGGCTCCAACTTCGTGATCACAAATACCGCCTCCGTTTTGTTTTAACATCCATACGGCATCTTTCTGACTGTTGTACAAACCTTCTATACCCAGTGCCTTTAAATCGAGATTCGGGAAAATTTGATGCGAACCATCGTAATTTGGTCGCACATAACAATTGAAAGTATTGTTATACAAATGGCTTAAATCCTGTTTAAATTCCGATTTCTGTTCGTTTAGCCAATCTGTAAATCCATTTCTTATCTCGTCAATCTTACTGTTGGCTAATTGGATGGCTTCGCTGTCTTTAACTTTTACTTCTTTGTCGCCAACCATTATTCGTTTGGTAATGTTGGGAGTAGTATTCACTAAAGCATGCTTTAACAGGGCTATTCCATCGTAGGTGCGACTCTGCGACCTTACGGCATACTTTTCGTAAATATTTGCATTTGTAAACTGGTTTTTCACTGAGAATTCATCTACCGATGGCGAATAATGAATATCAACCACTGTTTTAAACAAGTGACTGGCGTACTGTCCATAGATGTGTGCCGGTATCCAACGCTCACCAAAATTAAAATCAAGTTCATCAAAGGCAATAGGTTTTGGAATTGCATTTTGCAATGCTTTAAGCGACTCCTGTGAGGCTTCATCATTGGGATGAGTTTTCAGATAGGCTTCTATCTTTTGTGCTTTCTCAACAACATTCCCGGCAACAAAACGGTCTGCAACTTCATAGTTTTTTATAAGCGGGTTGTAATAAATCCGCCCGTGTAGCTCGTCAACCATTTCCTCTCTGCTCTTTCCATCCAGGAGGGATAACATGTAATCGGTTTGTACTTCTCCGAATTTATTTAATGATGCGGCCAGCGCTTCTTCCGGTGTGTCCACCTGATCCAGTTCATTGGCATTAAAAGCAACAGGCTGTGTAAAAATATCTGCTTTGACCAGTTCTCCATTCACCCCTCGTTCCAATGCCAAAACCTCGTTGGCGAACGGATCCATTTTTATTAACCCAAGATTTTTAGGATCGTTTAACTGACCGTAATTTCGTACAAACTCATCGTAATGTTTGTTAAGCAGTTGACGGCTGCCTTTATCTTCCTGTTGCGTATCGGCTTCAATTTGATAAAGCTTTTGATAGACATCTCGGAGATGTATAAATAAAAATGCTTTGGTTTCCTGCTGAGAACTTAAATGCAGACGTTTAAAAGTCCCCCCATTTTCATTCCATTCCTTTAGGTAACCTAACTGATTATTGTCTTTTACCAACGAACCTTTTTTATAATGTGCCGGTAACTCTCCGGAATAATTTCTTTCATTTGGCAGTGTGGGGATTTTGCTATTTTTTATCGTTCCATTTACTTTTCCGGGGGTAGCAAACAGGTTTAATTGTTTGCTTTTTGTTTTTTGCTGTTTGCGCCGTTTGATACTATTTGTCTGTATTCGTTCTTCCTGACTGAAACCAAAAAGATCGTATAGGTTTAAGGGAGTTTGTTCTTTCGATAATTCTCTGGATGGACTTTTCTTTGAAAAACCAACCGCCGTTTTGTTATTATTCACTTTCTGAAATAATTCAAGATTAAGTCTTGTCCTTAAGTCGGAATCCAACATCTTTTTCAGATCGGATGCAATTCCGGGAATTCCGCCTTCATGAATAAATATCTGCGCCGGTTTTCCATAGGGATCTGTATCGATATATCCTTTGGTATGAACTACTCGCTGGAGGTCGTTGAAATAAGTATTATTATAAACTCCACTGGAAAATTTTTCACTTTGTACAAAAGCCTGTTCCTGTTGAGTTTGTTTTCCTTTTTGATTGTCTTTTTGCAGGATTACAAGATCGCTTCCAACTTCTGTTCCTGCATAATCCTTAAAAAGGTTGTTGGGTAAACGGATAGCCGAAATCAGATGAGTATTCTCCATTAAGCGCCTGCGAATTGGTTCGTTTTTGGGTGAGTTCATTACTCCCTGTGAGGTAATAAAAGCCAGGACTCCTCCATCTTTTAATGCATCAACGCCTTTCAGAAAAAAGTAGTTATGAATACTTCTGCTCGCCTGTTGTTTAACCCTGTCAGGGCTTTTCAAATAGGAAATATCAAATGCGGCCACGTCGCCAAAGGGGATATTGGAGGAAACCACATTCAAATAATTATTGTAACTGCTTTCAATTTCCTCAAAACCATTGATTTGTATTTTATCGCCAGGATAGAGTTGGCTCAGAATTTTTCCTGTTAGCAAATCCTTTTCAAAGCCTATTGTTGTTTGAAACTCGTTTTGTTTTTTGAATGCGGAGATAAATTCGCCTAAACCGGCAGAAGGATCAAGGAATCGGGATACTTCAAGTTGGTTGTTTTTAAATGCTTCTGATATTGTATTGACAATTTCAGGAGGAGTATAAAAAGCGCTTAGGATGGAATTTTTCAGACTATTTGTGTATAGCTTGTATTGTTGCGCTGTTTTTGAATTTCTCTTTAAAACATCATGTAATTCCACAACGGCAGGAAACAATCCCACTTCGGAATCAGGCCACCGGTCAATATCCGACAGATTTTCAATCGGATTAAGAATACATTTTAAAGCCCCGAAACCGGAATATTGTTTCAGGGCTTTTGTTTCTTCTGCTGTCGGTTTCCGATTTTCTTTCTCCAATCGAAAGCAAACCTTAATGGCTTCAATATTTGCTCGCAGGTGCTGTTCTTTATTAAAGCTCATGTTCTTCCAGCCAGATTTCGATAGCTCCTGTCAGCTCGGTGTACAAATCGTTGAACTCAGAGCTAAAAGCAAACTCATCATTTAGCCTGTATTTTTCAAAAACCGGAACTACTTCCGGCAAAAACCGAACGGCAAACTCTTTGGCTTCTTCCAATGGGATTATTCCCGGAAACTCATTCCAGATAATGGTTACAAGCGTATCGTGTTTTGAAAAGTGAAGCCCTTTGTACAATTCTTTATGTGCCAGTTCTTCAGCTTCCTGGTGGTTGTGCCCGTTTTTAACGGCCTGCGAATAGCATTCTGCCGCAAGATCACTACGGGTATTAAGAAGATCGTTATCGTCTGTTAACTCAGGATGACTTTCGTATAAAAAGTGAAGTAATGACAATTTAAACCATGAGAGTTCTTTAGGTGTTGTTTTCATGACTTTGAAATTTGAATTTTAAAATGTTTTGAATTGAAGAGGGAAAAATAAGCGCCCGTAGTTTATCCGAACGCTTTGATAAAAAGGAAATTCTATTGATTTGAGTTTTACATGGAGTGCGATTTGGCCCGGCTTCGTTTTGTGGTTTGCTGACGTTCTGACGGATTCACCTGATCCTTTTTCAGCGGTTCTTTTACGTCTTTGGTCGCCTCATTGGTTTTTCCTTCAGAATTAACCGCTACCTGGGTTTTGCTCTTGTTATCCGGAATTACTTCTGCTCCTTTGGTTTGGGCTTTATCAGGATTCCATTTGTAAAAATCCAGCTTACCTTTTTCGTCGTTGACCTTTATGTAAGCATTAAACTCCTCGCCTTTTTTGTCTTTCATTCCGGCAACATAAATGGTTTCCCGCTTTTCCAGTTTCTGTTGCTGGTCCTCAGTTAGTTCCTTTCCCAGAAGAGAATTGGGAATACGCACTTGTTTTTGTTCGTTTTTGTTTTGCCCTTGCTGCTGCTGATTATCAAATCGGAAACCTATACCTCGTTTATCGGCATCGATTTGCAGGTGAGCATTAAACTCTTTTCCACTACGGGCAGTCATGCCTTCCACGTAAATTGAGCGTCCTTCGGCCAGCTCTTTCCTTTGGTTTTCATCGAGCTTCGCGCCTTTAATTTCATCGGGAATTTTTATTTTATCAGCTCGCGCGGCAACAAGTTCGTTGGTGAGTTTATCAATGGATAAAAATACCGGTGTGCTCTCTCCCTCTTTATACTGTGGATGCACAATTCTTCCGGCATTTCCGGTTTTCAGCAGGTTTTGTTTGTCCTCGTCAGTTAAGGTGACACCAAAATACGGACGGTCGAGTTCGGGATTGTTGCGAACGGCATGAACGGCCAGTTTAAAATCTCCATTTTCGTCCTGACGCAAGGCCAACCGTGCATCGGTTCGGATGTTCAGGTTATCGGTTTTAATGGTGATCGGAATCAAACCTGGCGACTTCTGGTAGTTTAACATGGGCTCAAGATTTTTTGTGTTTTTTAGAAAATCTTTTGAGACACCCAACATTTCCAATTGCGACCAGTCAACTTTGTTCTCATCAATCAGATTGGGCCGTTTCTCCTGAGATTGTTCTTTCGAAAAGTCACCGGGTTTTACCTCATGCTTCTCCAGCATCTCTTTGTTGGACGGGGTTTCCGGTTTCTTTAACATCTTTTCCAGAACGGTTGCTGTCTTCTCCACCAGGTTGGCCTGTACCTTGTAAAACTGAAAATCGGTAGGATTTTTATACTGTCGGTTAAAATTGGTAAAGAAATTCTCCAGCGGATTGCTGTGCCTGTCGATTTTTAAGAAACCACCTGCATTGGCTTGTTTGGGAGCCTCTGTTTTTAGTTGGCCTTTTGCATCAAAACCACTTACGGCTTTTAGTTTTGCTTCGTTTTTTTCTTTAACCAGTAATACTTCCTGGTCATTGTTTTTTTGTTCCATGATACATTTCTTTTAATGATTTAAAAGCGAATGTATCGTTGATTGGGCTGTTTATTATAAGGCTGGCAGCATTTGGCTTTGGTTGGGTGGAGGTGGCGTAATTCGTCAAATCTATTTTATCGAGAGAAGTGCAAATTATTTTGTTTGAACTAAATTGATACAAACCGGAAGCTTACAATTCCACATTACCGGATTATCAATATTAATTTGATTAAGTGGTAGTCGATTTTAGAATGGAAGCAAGTGGGAGTGTCGGGGAAACGTCGGGGAAAACGTCGGGGAAAATTCTGTATTAAGTGTTTAGAAACTATCCTCCAATCCATTGTCAGGAACAAAATAAGCGTAAATATCCTTTCGTTTTAGCAGCGACAACAACATATTTTTATCGCCTCCTATTACAAGTTTGCCAATTTTAACCCCGCAATAATACACATCTTCGCCATCGTGTTTAAAACTCTGTACACGTTCTACATTATCGTAATCCCTGGCAGTTGACTCACGATCTAACAGCTTTTCCAGTAAATCGAATACCAACATATTTTGGGCTTCTGCAAAACGGCTGGCTATATGCGCCATGGTAAAAGGTTTGATGTTTTTTAAAACTACTTCACGGCGTAGTTGTGGAATTTTGTTTTTGGGTTGATACATGTTGCTATTTTTTGTATTCCTGTATTAGCTTACATTTTTCTAATTCTTGTAAATCATATTTATAATGTTCGCAACAATATGTTGTTATTAGATAAGTATAACGATGTAATAATCCGTAGTCGGCGTACCTCCAAACCCCGCCCTGCAATTTGCACTGTGTTAACAACAGGCTTTTATTCGATTTCTTCAATCTTAAATCCTAATTTTCTTCCTAAATCCACGATGCTATCGATATTACCTTTTCCCCATTGTGTAGAAACAACGAATTTTACATTATCTGAACTTTTTAAAATTTCGTCTTTACCTGTGAAATGTCTTTTGTCGGATTTATTTGCATATTTTGTCTCAACGTAGTCAAGTCTGTTAATTACGCCAATTGAACCTTGAAAATCATCCCTAAAAATGTTTTTTAAGCTCATAAAATCCGTTGGTTTATTTCTTAAATACGCTCGAACCAATTCCAAAACAAACCTATTTTTCCCAAGTTTTTGTCCTGTTCCGTTAATTATGTATTTTGTTTTGTCCCTTGAACTATTAGTTACAGGTTTTTCAAAAATTCTGGATTGCAATTCTGGTCGTCCAATTATTTCCTGATTTTGATTTGAAATATTTATTGAAATTTCATTTAAAACAGTGTCAATTAGCTCGCTGTCGTATTGATTTAAAAAGTCTTGCTTAATCAATTTTTTCACTTCATTTTCGTAGTTCGTTGACAAGATTTTTTGCGCCAATATTTTTTTGTCAGCTCGGCGATTTATTTTTTTGAGCGAGTTTGTCGTGAATAACTTCAATGATTCAGTACTGAAACTTTCCTTGCTAAATAACTCAACGAATTTAACTCCTTTGGGATTATCTTTTTCAAATAAAATCGTTTCGAGTAAAACAGGGTCGTCGTGGTTTGCCAAATCACCGTCATAAAACATTTGAATTACTTGACCAATTAAAATTCCATACTCAAGTTTTAGTTGACGCATATATGAAAATAATTGTTGTTGAAAATTAGTATTTAAAGGAAGACTTGGTTGTTTAATCTCAATTACAAACACGTTTCTTTTTTCCGATGAATTAATTACAAAATCTGGTGTAATTCTGTTTGATGCTCCGATTTGAAATGACGGTCGGATTTGAATATCCCCCAAATATTCTTTCCAATCTAAAACTCTCAATGCTTGAATTACATTTTTCTCAAAATCACTTTCACTCATGTCAGACCGAATATTATCGGATAACAAAAAGCAGATTTCATTCCATTTCTCATTATTCATCTTTGTCGTCCTTTATTAAGTTTGTTGTTAACGTCCATTCTATATTCGAGAGGATTTTCGTGTGCGTCTCTGTCCGGGTACGGACGAGAGATGGAGCGGAAATCCGCTGCTGGCATACCAATGCCTACGAAATACCATATGCAATTTTTAAAGCCCGTTATTTTATGTCAAGCAAATTACGAATTAATTTTTGTCTTATTCGCTGATATATAGTCTTTAAGTTTTGCTTGGACACATAAAATTTAATTGTTCTACCTGCCAGCTTCGGATTGTCAAATAAAACATCTGCTGATTGTGTTAAGATAATTAAAGAATTGTCTTTGTCTGTAGGAAATCCATCGATGTATTCTTCAAGCTGTGTTATTGAATGAGGCAGAAATAACGGTTGTTCTGAAGCAGCTTTATCTATCTCCTTTATTTCATCAAGCAACTGTTGTGAAGTCAAAGAATGAAAAGAGTAAGGATTCACTTTAATTTCATTCGGTGTCATTACTACATCATTAATCCTATAGGATAAAACTCCTTCCACATCAATTTTCTCGGTGTCTGACCATCCAGATAGTTCTCCTAAGCAAAACCATTCAAGCTCTTTTAAATTATACTTTCTTGCTAATTTTAAAGATTCAGCTATCTGTTCGGATAGTGGAAGCAATTTTGTAGTCGTTCTTGCTATTATCTCAGCGATTTCGTCATTAATGTTTACATGAGATATCTGAGAAGGAATGCTGTCAAGCCATCTACTTATCTGTATTATTTCTCTACCTGTCGCCTCTGAATTTGACGAGTTTCTTCTGCAATAAACTTTGCCTGTTTCCAATCCTTTCATTTTTACTGTCGGAAAAATTGGTTCTTCATATTTTCGAATCGGTATCTCAATTATGCCGAACGTTTTATCATTAACTTTTTTAGTATAGTAACAAAAATGAGGAATTGGCGTAACCTTGTTTTTAATTTTTTCTTGCAATATAGCATCATCTACATGCATATTGATTCCAATTAAATCCTTTTCTCCGTTTTGATTTTCTCCAACACCCAAAATGATGTAAGCAGATTCTGTTCTAATCGTATTACAAAAGCTGATAATGTCTTTTATGAATTTTGAATGGTTAGCCTCATTTGATTTTCTCAAAATATCGTACTGTTCTCTCTTGAAATCCAAAATGTCTGATTCTGGTTTTAATAATATTTCATCAAATTCTTGGTCTGTCATTTTAGTAGTATGCTTGAAATTTCAGTTGGCTATAACGGTCACCGAAATCCGCGGTTCGAACACCACCAATAACGCCATGAAATTTCGACGTGGTTATGTCCTAGTTTTTTATTTATTTATTATCGAGTCAATATCATAAACTATTGGATTCTTTATTTTTGAAGGACTTTCATCGCCTAGATAGACAGTATAAAAATTAAAAATCAGTCCATCGTAATTTATTGATGTTTTTCCATTTTTGAATATGAAATACTTCGTCGTAAAAATGATTAAGTAAACAGTTTTTTGAAGATTTGGATAAGCATTAAGTCTTTTAGAATAAATGTTACTTTGAATAAATGCAGATTTCATTTTTTCTAATTCTAATTTCAAATCAATATTTGATTTTGTCCATCCAATCTGCTTGTATTCAATCAAAAATGCACTCGACTCATTTGTTATCAAAGTATCAATACGTGCGTTTTTCAATTGAACTTCTGAAAGAGGAAAATATCCCTTGTCAAATAAATACATTTCAAACTCTTTCTGTAACTGCTTTTCACCATTAGGATAATCGGAAGCTTTTCGGTAACTCTCCATAAATGCAATGAAATTTCGAATCGTTCTTTCGATTGAAAATCCCTCATCTAGTTTTTGCATTATGTGACTTTGAATTTTTTTACAATCACTTAAATACAATTCGTCTTTTTCTAAATCTGTACCGGAAACAATTAAGTTTTCAAAGATTCCTTCATTGGCGCTAGAGGGTTGATGTAAAGGATTGACTGCATTGAATAAGTGATTTAGTCTAATTGCACTATTTGCTCCGATATACTCTTTTTGAAATCCATTTAAGTGTTCCAAAACAAATAATTCTTGTCTGCAATTATTAAATTGAGTTGCAATTGTCATTAAATCGGATTCTGGAAAATGATTCTCCCAACGTTTAAAGATTGTGACAATAATCTCATAAGTTTCATTTACAAATGATAATTTCTTTGAGGAAATAAATTCAGGTATTTTTTCAATTCTTTCCAAAAGCTTAGTTGCATCAATAGTCATTGAATCGTTGAATGGATTTTTCCAACCATCATTACATTCAATTACAAATTTTTCAAAGTCTTGGTGATCACGAGTTAACTGGGAAATTTGTTTTAGAAGCTGGATGGTTTTTTTAATTGAATTGATATAGTCATTTGATAAATCTAGCGTATCGTTGTAATTAAGTAATTCTTCAAATAAAGTCCGAGACAAGTAATTGTTTTTTATAAAATGAATAAAAAAAGCAATTTCAGTTCTAAAATTTATGTTAGCCTTTTCTTTCCTTTTTTCGTCTTTTGCTCTAAGAACAATCTGATATGAATCAGATATATTTTCAATCCTAGAGTTTAAGTTCTGTATGAGAATTTTATGTGCTGTCATCTTTTATTCAAAATTTGGCATAACTAGGAAGCTTCGTCACCAGGTAATGTTATTTTCATTATCTCAAAGCTAAAGGTAATGTTATTCCTCCAAATCGGGGGGATAACATTACTTATTATGTTACTGTTTATTTTTATTGTTAGTTCCGGGCTTTAGCCCCAAGACCTTACCTTATACGTTTTTCCGAAAATCAAACATTGGTCACACCTCTATAACTCACTGATTATAGGCTCCCTGCAACCGTGCAACTGGCCAGTAAACTTTGTGAATGGCTTGCCGCAGCGCTGCAAATAACAAAAATTTTTTCTTAGCCCCCTCCTGCAACCGTGCAACAGGCCTCCAATTTATGTTAGACCCTCCATGCAGCTGTGTAAGTACGAATAATTTTTGTGGCACCTCTCTCGCAGTATTGCAACAGGCAAAAAATTATTCTGAAAACCCCTATGCAGTTTTGCAGCAGGGTAAAATTCTTGTGGGACCAGAGTAGGACAACTACAGTGAACAAACAAACCATGTGGCACATTGTCCGTATTTTTGTGGTGGGTTAAACTCGAAATAGAATTCGTAAGTGCTGGAATACTTTTGATAACAATATCCCATGCCCCGGCATTTCTCAAATCGCATTTTCAATTACACCGCTGCTCATGATTCGCATTTTCCCGGTGGATTGAAATTGCTCAATCGAAAAGCCTCTGGCATCGCACGGCAAAAGAATCCTTTGCATTTTATTCCAGAGATCCATTTGCCTTTTGCCCGCCTCGATAAAATTCAGATTAATGTTCCTGTGCCTACGGGAACTACATTCCGGGAGGTTTATCCGGCCTACCCGGAATACTCCCTGCATTCAGTAACCTCCGGCACCGCACACAAGAGAAAGGCTTTCATTTCCTTTCATTCACCCTGTTCTCACAGACCTCATTTCAGTACATTCAATCCTTACACTTGTCTTTACCTTCCCCTAATTTAGAGTTTTAGCTTACTGACTTTTGAAAAAGTACTTTTATCATTTTACTCAATTTATCGATTCTTCTTTACCGCATTCCAATTTAAGAATGTGCTTTCCGTCCGGCGTTGTTGTTCTGTTGGCAAAATAAAGACCGTGTTTTTGGAGCCTGCAAGTTCAGGCCTGCTGTTTTGCAGAAAATCTCCAACCTCCACTGTCGAATAGTATTTCCTGCAAAAAACTTGCAGGTCCAACACTCCTTTTTTAACCGGGCCACAAAACAACAACGACCGACCCGATGGAAAGACGCATAATCTTAAACGAATGAAATATGGAAAAGAAGAATAGAATTAGATATTTTGAAAACGTAAGTAACGAAAAACAAAACTCCCTCTCCTCCGGAATCCGCATAGGTGAGTTTGGAATTGTTTTTGTGTGGCTCATAACATCACAATTATCAACCTTTTAAAACTACTCAAATGAGAGAGAAAGTTAACAAATTACCGCTCCGATGGATTTTCAGATTCATTGTTATCGTATTGGCTTCCTATATTACCGGATTAAGTTTCTGGTATTGTTTACTGGCCTATATTGCAATTCTGTTCTTGATTGAATTTGCCAAAAATATGATAGTTGTTATTCTTGGCATTGCCATAGTTGTTGCCGTAACTCTTGCCATGTTTTTTGGGTTGATAGCGCTTTAATTGTTCAGAAGAATAGTTTTTACACCTCATAATGCAGGGCCTTATCGCCCTGCTTCTTTTTTCATGAGCCTGTGCGGTTAAAAAGAAGCAAAAAACCGTGAAGAGGTAAAAGTGGAGATAAGGAAACAGCATTAAGATTGATTTTATATCTTATTTTTTGAGATATAATTGTATTTTAGACAACAAAAATTTTATTGTTGTGAATCGCATTAAGGTAGTGCTTGAAGAGAAAGGTATTAAACAAACCTGGCTGGCTGGGAAACTTGGAAAGAGCTACAATATGGTTAACTCCTATGTACAAAACAGACAACAACCACGACTCGAAGTGTTAATGCAAATTGCAGAAATATTAGATGTTGATGTTAAAGACCTGATTGTCTCAAACAAAAGTTAAATATGAATGAGGCAAAAACACGAAAAGAAATTATTGACAACCGTTTAAAACAGGCGGGCTGGATTGTTAGTGACCGGTCTCAGGTGATAGAAGAATTTGACATCATCGTTGATAAGGACCTGGCAAAGGAATCTTCGACTCCTTATAACGGGCATCAATTCAGCGATTATGTTTTACTTGGTAGAGACGGCCAACCATTGGCGGTTGTAGAAGCTAAAAAAACATCGGTTGATGCAGCAACCGGCCGGGAACAGGCTAAACAATATTGCTACAATATAGTAAATGCACAGGGAGGTGAACTTCCTTTTTGTTTTTATACCAACGGACTTGATATTTTCTTTTGGGATTTGGAAAACTATCCGCCAAAGAAGGTATATGGATTTCCTTCCCGCGATGATTTGGAGCGATTCTTATATGTTCGCAAATCAAGAAAGGCATTGGCAGGAGAGCTAATCAATACAAAAATTGCCGGACGTGATTACCAGATCCGATCTATCCGCGCCGTGATGGAAGCCATTGAAAAACGGAGACGAAAGTTTTTGTTGGTTATGGCAACAGGTACCGGAAAAACAAGAACATGTATTGCTTTAACCGATACTTTAATGCGCGCCGGATGGGCAGAAAGGGTTTTATTCCTGGTTGACAGGATTGCACTTCGCGACCAGGCTTTGGAAGCTTTCAAAGAACATTTACCCAACGAGCCCCGTTGGCCAAAACAGGGAGAAAAGGAAATTGCAACCGACAGGCGGATTTATGTTTCAACTTATCCGACCATGCTGAACATTATAAGGGATGAGAAAAAAACACTTTCGCCGCATTTTTTCGACTTGGTTGTAATTGACGAAAGCCACCGAAGCATTTACAATACCTATCAGGAAATATTGGATTATTTCAATACAATAACGCTTGGATTAACAGCCACTCCAACCGATGTTATCGATCACAATACGTTTGAAATATTTGAGTGTGAGGATGGCGTTCCAACATTCGCCTATTCTTATGAAGAGGCAGTAAATCATATACCGCCATATTTGTGCAATTTTCAGGTAATGAAAATTAAAACCAAATTTCAGGACGAAGGAATAAACAAACGTACGATCTCATTAGAAGACCAGCAAAAACTAATTATAGAGGGCAAGGAAATTGAAGAAATAAATTATGAAGGTACCGACCTTGAAAAAAAGGTAATCAACAGGGGAACAAATGCCCTGATTGTTCGTGAATTTATGGAAGAATGTATCAAAGATGCCAATGGAGTTTTGCCCGGAAAAACGATATTCTTTTGTATCAGTAAAGCGCATGCCCGGCGGATTGAAGAGATATTTGATTCACTTTATCCGGAATACAAGGGGGAGTTGGCTAAGGTTCTGGTCAGTGAAGACCCGAGAGTTTACGGCAAGGGCGGATTGCTGGACCAATTTAAACACAATGATATGCCTCGTGTAGCCATTAGTGTGGATATGCTGGACACTGGAATTGATGTTCAGGAACTGGTCAATCTTGTATTTACGAAACCCGTCTATAGTTATACAAAATTCTGGCAAATGATAGGCCGGGGAACGCGCTTGCTTGAGCCCGGTAAACTGAAACAATGGTGTGTGGAAAAGGATGATTTTCTTATTCTTGACTGTTGGGATAATTTCGAATATTTTAAATTAAATCCGAAAGGGAAAGAACCCAAACAGCAAATTCCGTTACCAGTTCGGTTGTTTGGTACCAGGTTGAGTAAAATAGAGGAAGCTCAAAACCAAAACGAAAAAGAAATTGCGGGAAAAGAGATTGTAAAGCTAAGAATGCAGGTTGAAACACTTCCTAAAAACTCGGTTGTTATAATTGACGCACAGAACGATTTGCAACGTTTGACAGATGAAAATTTCTGGAATAACCTTACTGTTGATAAAGTTGAATTTCTGGATTCAGTTGTAAAACCATTGTTCCGTACTGTTTCCGATTCCGATTTTAAAGCCATGCGGTTCGAAAAAGACATTGTTGAAGTTTCCCTTGCTCGTTTGCAAAAGGATGAAGAAAAATACGAAACCATCAGGGAAAGTATCGTTGAAGAAATTGGCGAATTGCCTTTGAGTGTGAACATTGTAGCCAAACAACAGGAATTGATTCAAAAAGCACAATCCAATCAT
The DNA here is from genome assembly GCF_913060805.1 of uncultured Draconibacterium sp. Lineage (GTDB taxonomy): Bacteria > Bacteroidota > Bacteroidia > Bacteroidales > Prolixibacteraceae > Draconibacterium. The sequence continues at coordinate 27,067 of NZ_CAJXTC010000012.1, read as the reverse complement.
TTTTGGGCAACGATTAACGAGGATAAGTTTGATGAGTTGATTGAAAAAATTGCTCCTTTAATGAAATATCGCGAATCGGTTATTACATTGCCGCCGGCCAAATTTAACCTGAAGGACATTGTTTCAGAAAAGGAGAAAGTTGAGTTTGGCCCTCAACATGAAGCTTTAAGCGTAGCAAAATACCGCGAACTGGTAGAGCAAAAAATAAATGAGTTGGTTTCGTTCAACCCGCTATTGCAAAAACTGAAACAGGGGGTGGAAATTACCCCCGAAGAAGCCGAACAATTGGCCGAAGATTTACACAACGAGCATCCGCACATTACAATTGAATTGCTACGGAAAGTGTATGACCACCGTAAAGCCCAGCTGGTACAGTTTGTCAAACATATTTTAGGAATCGAACTGCTTGAAACATTTTCGGAGACGGTCACAAAGGCTTTCGATGATTTTATAAACCACCACACGTATTTAACCAGCCGTCAATTACAGTTTTTGGATTTATTAAAGAACTTTGTCCTGGAGAAAGGGGAAATTACCAAACGAAACCTTATCGAATCACCGTTTACAATGATCCATCCCGAAGGAGTACGGGGTATTTTTACCGCAAAAGAAATTGACGAAATAATTGAATTAACGAATAAAGTACTGGCTGCATAATGGCAAAGAAAAAAATATTCATAAGTAGTGTTCAACGGGAATTTGAAGCTGAGCGAAAAGTTCTGTACGATTATATTTATGCCGATCCTTTATTAGGTAGATTTTTCGAACCATTTATATTTGAAGCTCTTCCCGCTATTGACCAAAGGGTGGATAATGTGTATTTACGTGAAGTGGAAAACAGTACCATTTACCTGGGATTATTCGGGAAAGAATACGGCTTTGAAAATCATGATGGCATATCTCCAACAGAACTGGAATTTAATCATGCAACCCGGCATCATCTCACCCGCCTGATATTTATATCATCCCACCCGAACAACGAACGGCATCCTAAAGAATTGGCTTTAATCGAAAAAGCCCAGGGAGTTGTTGTGCGAAAGAAAATTGCGGGAACAGACGACCTTAAAGCATCGGTTTATGCGGCGTTGGTACGTTATCTTGTTGAAAAGGAAATTATTCGCTCCGGTCCCTTTGATGCATCAGTAAATGAAAAGGCCGATTTGAATGATATCGATACTGAAAAAATCAAATGGTTCGTCAGGCTTGCCCGTGAAAAAAGAGGCTTTGCCTTGCAGGAAACTGATTCAGTTGAAAAAATACTGACCCATTTAAATCTTTTCGAAAATAACAAACCTGTAAATGCGGCTTTATTGTTGTTTGGAAAACAACCTCAGCGTTTTTTTATCAGTTCCGAAGTAAGATGTGTTGTTTTTCGCGGGACAACAATGGAAAAGCCAATTCCATCGTATAAAGTGTATAAAGGAACTGCTTTTGAACTCGTTGATCAAACGGTAGAATTTATTCTGTCGAAACTGGATTATAGTGTGGGAACCCGCCAAACAGATGTTCAGGCTCCCGGCGCCTATGAAATTCCCAAGGATGTAATTGCCGAGGCTGTTGTAAATGCCATTGCACACCGCGATTATACAAATAACGGTAGTGTTCAGGTTATGCTGTTTCGCGACAGGCTCGAAATCTGGAATCCCGGTTCTTTACCCATGGGATGGACGGTGGAAAAACTTAAACAGTTGCATAGTTCGGTACCTGCAAATCCGTTAATGGCTGAACCGTTGTATTTAACCGCTTATATCGAACGATTGGGGACCGGTACTTCCGATATGGTCAGCCAATCAAAAACGGCAGGATTAAAGGAACCGCAATTCATACAAGCTGAAGAATTCAGGACTGTATTATACCGCCCTTCGTATTTGCAGACTACCGAACAAGTACCGGATAAGCACCGGACAAGTAACGAGGAACTACCGCAGGAGTACCGCAGGACCTCCGTAGAAGTTCGGAATTTAATTGCGGTACTGGAAAATGAAATGAACCGCCAGGAGTTACAGGACAAGTTGGAACTTAAACACGAAGGGAATTTCAGGAATATTTATCTGGTACCTGCTTTACATGAAGGTTGGGTAGAAATGAAGTACCCGCAAAAAAACCATCCAAAACAAAAATACCGCCTTACCGAAAAAGGTTTGGCGTTGCAAAAATTACTTCGAAACGAAAAATAATCATGCTTCAGAATAACAGCACATTAAAATCATTAATCGACCGTCTTTGGCAAAACTTCTGGGAAGGTGGTATTGCCAATCCGCTTACTGCAATCGAGCAGATTACCTATTTGCTTTTTATGAAACGCCTCGACGATTTGGAGGCCAAACGCGAGCGCGATGCCGATTTTACCGGCGAAGCATACAACTCCCGCTTTAAAGGCGAATTTACCATTCCCGGAACAACCGAAACCATTGATAAAAACGAATTACGCTGGAGCGTGTTTAAACACAAACCGGCCGATGAAATGCTGTTGCATGTACAAACCAAAGTCTTTCCTTTTATGAAAGGCTTGAACGGCGAAACATCCGCTTTTACAAAGCACATGGAAAACGCCGTTTTTATTATGCCCAAAGCCAGTTTGTTGGTTTCGGCCATTCATGTTATTGAAGATATTTTCAAAGAGATTGAACGCGATGCCACCGAAGGCGGACAAGCGTTTCAGGATATACAGGGCGATGTTTATGAAATGCTCTTAAACGAAATTGCCACTGCCGGAAAGAACGGGCAATTTCGCACTCCCCGGCACATTATTAAATTAATGGCCGAACTGCTTGCGCCACAATTAGGGCAGCGCATTGCCGACCCGGCATGTGGTACCGGAGGTTTCCTTTTAGGCGCTTACCAGTACATATTGAGCGACCTGGTTCGTAAAAAAGAACCATCAAAACTGGTAACAGACGAAGATGGTTTTGAACGTGCCGCCATTAGCGCCGTTTTAACCCGTGAAGTGAAGGAAATTCTCGACCAGAGTTTTTCGGGTTACGACATTGATACCACCATGGTTCGCCTGGGAATGATGAACCTGATGATGCACGGCATTGACGAACCCTTGATTGATTACAAAGACACGCTAAGCAAAAGCTACAACGAAACCGGCATGTACGACATAATCATGGCCAATCCGCCATTTACAGGTAATATCGATAAGGGCGACATTAATGAAAGCCTGCAACTACCCACCACCAAAACCGAGCTGCTTTTTGTGGAGCGTATTTTTCACATGCTGAAAATGGGAGGAACAGCCGCCGTAATTGTTCCACAGGGCGTTTTGTTTGGTAGCGGAAAAGCTTTTAAAGCTTTGCGCCAATCGTTAATTGAAAAAGCGGAACTAAAAGCTGTTATCGCCATGCCAAGCGGAGTATTTAAACCTTACGCCGGAGTAGCAACTGCCATTTTGTTGTTTACCAAAGGAGGTGAAACAGATAAAGTATGGTTTTATGGAATGGGAAACGATGGTTACAGCCTCGACGACAAACGCAACAAAATTACCGACAGCGATTTGCAGGATATTGTAGACCAATTTAAAAAACGTGTCAGCCTGAGCGAAGTCGAAGGCGACAGGAAAGGGAAGCACTTTTTTGTTCCCAAAGCCGAAATTGAAGACAATGGCTACGACCTGAGTTTTAGCAAGTACAAAGAAGAAGTGTACGAAGAAGTAGTTTACGAAAAACCCGATGTAATTATTGGGAAACTCGAAAACATAGAGAGTGAGATTGGAAAAGGATTAGCGGAATTGAAAGGTTTGATGTAATGAAGTTTGAACAATTAGGAAATATTGCTGAAGTAATTGCGGGTCAGTCTCCACCCTCTTCAACATACAATAAAGATGGTAACGGAATTCCGTTTTTTCAAGGCAAAGCAGATTATGGCAAGATTCATCCGGTCGTAAGAACTTGGTGCTCAAATCCAACAAAAATTTCGTTGCCAAATGATATTTTAATTTCAGTGAGGGCTCCCGTTGGTCCTGTAAACATAAACAATACAGAAGCATGTATTGGTCGCGGCCTAAGTGCAATTAGGGTGAAAGAAAACTTTTGTATGCAATATGTTTTTAGCTTTTTAAAAGCTAATGAAATTAAAATTGCAAATCTTGGTGTGGGATCAACTTTTAAAGCCATTACACAAAAAGATTTAAGAAATTTGATTATTCCAACACCAGATTATCAAACCCAACTCAACATCGCCAATATCCTTTCCAAAGCCGAAAGCCTCATCGCCAAACGCAAAGAAAGCATCCGCCTGTTGGATGAATATTTAAAATCGGTGTTTTTGGAGATGTTTGGAGACCCAGGGATTAATAATAGGAAATGGGAAACAAGAAAAGTAAAGGAACTTTCGTTGAGGTTTTCTGATGGTCCATTTGGATCAAACCTTAAAACAGAGCATTATTCGGATAAAGGAATTCAAGTAATTCGTTTACAAAATATTGGGATTAACAACTTTATTGAAGATGATGTAAAGTATGTCGATGAATTTCACTACGAAAATGTATTGTTTAAATATTCATGTTATCCGAATGATGTGGTTATAGCAACAATGGGAGCACCGAATATTAGGGCTTGTATTATTCCAAAACATATTAAAATATCAGTGAATAAAGCTGATTGTGTAGTTTTTAGACCCAATCATAAATTTGTAAATCAGTTTTATATATCGTATTTATTTAACCAAGAAGGCTTTTTACATTTAGCATCGTCATTTATACATGGACAAACAAGAGCAAGGATTTCATCCGGTCAAATTGCGAAAATTGAGGTTCCTGTACCTCCTCTCAAACTCCAAACCAAATTTGCCCAAATCGTAGAAAAAACCGAAGCGCTTAAAGCCCACTACCAACAAAGCTTACAGGAGCTGGAAAATTTGTATGGAAGTTTAAGTCAAAAAGCTTTTAAGGGCGAGCTGAGTATAAAAGATGAGAGTTTGCCAAGTCATGCTGAGCGTAGTCGAAGTGTGGCTGCAGAGCCTGAAATGGGATACACGTTAAAACCCAATCTGAAAGAAAAAGAATGCTCTAAGCCTGAAAGGGCAATATTGGCAGCCTACATTCTTAACTTTTATGCAAAACAAAATATTGGGCGCGTTCACCTAATGAAACTATTGCATTTAACCGAATACCATTGCCAAATTAATATTCACTCTAATTTCGTACAAAAGGCAGCAGGGCCGTACGATTCCGGGTTAATCAAAGACATCGAACAATATTTTATCAAATACAAACTATATAGTGTTACTCAGGATAACACAGAAAAACGAAAAGTCCACTATACTCCGATTTCGCCCGACAGTGCAATTTCAGAATTGTTCTGCGAGAATTTTCAGGACGAAACATTACGGATAAATCAATTATTGGAGAAATTTAGAAATTGGAGTATGGTTGATTGCGAAGTAGCTTCAACGCTTTATGCTGTATGGAACAACCGGATTTTAAGCCATCAAGCTGTTGATTATTCTGCAATAAAACAGGATTTTCTGAAATGGAGTCCACGTAAAAAATCAATCATCAACAAGTTTGACAGCGTTTATAACTGGATGTGCGAAAATAAAGTTATCCCTGTTGGATATGGAGGAATAATTCTGAAAGTGGCTTAATGGTTCTACTTTTAACATCAACACCATTGAGTTAACCACAAAACATTCAACACATTGCAGAAAGCAAAGGTGGCAACTTCAAATGTTTGTAAAACATCTTTAACAAATTCTTACGATAATGATTGATCCCTTAATTTTAATCGCAAAAATACAGGAGTAGCATGGACAAACAACAAGGTTAAATCCGCTGGATTTGATTCAGAATCTTCCTTTTAGTTCCTAAAACGAAAAGCGTATTCCGAATCAAAACCTTGCCTGAAGTCCCTGCTATCCTGTGAATGGTAAGCAATAAAATTATTGTTTAACAATTTAAAGCTTACTGTTATGAAAATTGATTATTTCAAAGTTTCCGAGATTAAAGTGTCTTATACTGACAAAGTAAAAGCATCAGAAAGACCTCAAATTGGCGCATCAAAAGATGCGGCTCAAATTTTCAAACACGTTTTTAAAGACTGTATTCAGCACCATGAAGAGTTTTATGTAATGCTGTTGAATCGTGGCAACAAAGTTCTTGGTGTATCCTGTATTTCAAAAGGTGGAATCTCCGGGACCGTTGTCGATGTAAAAATAATTTTGCAGCTGGCATTAAAAGCAAATGCATCTTCATTGATTGTTTCTCATAATCATCCGAGTGGTAACCTTACAGCAAGTGCGGCTGATGTAAAAATTACCGAAAAACTTAAAAACGCATGTCAGTTGATTGATTTAAGTCTTTTGGATCATCTGATTGTTACAGATGAAAGCTATCTGAGTTTTGCGGATGATGGATTGTTATAAATCCATTTCATGAAATGAAAACAAGGGCTACCCGATGTGGGTAGCCCTTGTTTTTTATGCTGATTTCTGACTTATATTTTCCCAACATTTCTGGCTTTTACCAAATCCTTGTTCTTTACAATAAAACGCTGGTGCCTCCCACCATTCTTCTCAAACAGCTCAACCACCAACTCCTTTTTGTCCGGGATCGTAAATGATTCGAAAACAAAAACAGTTGCTTCAGTAGAATTTCCATCAAGAGTCGTCAGGTTATTAAAGGCACGAACCGGTTTTATAACCGTCTCCTGAATGGCTGTTCTTTTGGCCACTTTCTTGTCTATTATCTTGAACGTGAGAAAATCAATTTCAAAAGGGATATCGGAAGTGTTTTCAAGCTCTGTACGAAAGTAGATCAAACCGTTCTGGCTGTACAGGCCGGTTAATGCAAAACCAATTCCAAATTGTTTGCTAGAGATATTTTTGATTTGCTTCTTCCTGGTCCCGTAAATTTTCTTCATAGCCAATTGGATGTTCTGTGGCGTATTGTTTCCAAGTTCAGCAAGTTGTATCTCCAGCGAGTTGTCTGGCTGGTTTCCCAGTTTGGACTCATGCAGGAAGTCCTTCATTTCAATGTTCAACTTCGCAGGATTTTCGGCATAGTTGACAATAAACGAATAAAAACTGCCCTCGTCGGTTATCACCGAAAAGTTGGTTTCATCTGTAAAATTCTTTACTGAAGCTTTTACCCGGACCACATTTCCTGCACCATCGGCTTTGCCCGCGATGATACTCGATGAACCAAGATCGATATAGCTTATGGCTGCCGGGAATAGAATATGGACCGTTTTATTGTAGGTTACTTCAATGTTGTAGGATGAAATGACCCTGTCTTTAGAGATGACTTTGCTAAATTGGTTCTGAGCAAAAAGTGAAAAATTGCTAAGTAGTATTATCGCGAATAGTATTTGTTTCATGACGAATGATTTAAAATGAATGAATTGTAATTTATTTGACGGGCATCAGCAATATTCGGTGCCCTGCTTTTAGGGTAACTTTTGTGGTTCGAAGTTTTTTGGAAACATACTGCGATGTCCCTTGTATAAAACTTCGCCCCACATCAGCAGCCAGTTGTTCGCCTGCAGTTGTACCCTGGTTTATACTAATGCTTGTCCCGGCATCGCGTCCCATGGTGGCGGTAATTTCCTTTAAAGCACTAACCTCAACCGAACCGGGAATAAACAAACCAGGCTGTCCGTCGGTGTCGTAAGCGGTGAGTTGTACCGGAATGATATTTCCGTTTTTTTCCAGCGAATTGATAAAAATATATAAGCGCTCTCCCTGTATCCGGGCAATACCTGTAATCAAGGCATTCTTTTGAAAATGGAGTCCTCCGGTTTCAATGGCTTCAAGTAATCGTAGCTGAACATTTTGTCCGTTAACCAGTTTTTGTGTGCTGTTTACACAGGCATTAATGGTATTACGTTCTGTAGTTTCCTGCTTGTCTCCTGCCGATATGAAAGAATAGTTTCGGGGCTTTGAGACTTGCTTTAGAAATACAGAATCAGAAACCGTTTGTTGTAATGCAGTTGTTGTGCCTTTTGTTGAGACCTGAACTGGCCTGACTATCTTCTCATCTGTTTGCAGGTTGGCCGGTTGGTCAGTTGTAGGAACAGTTGTTCCTGGTTGTGCTGGCGCATTGTTCGGCATATATTTGGCTGCCATCTGGTATGATTTTTCCATCAACAGTAATTGTTCATCTATGCTGTTGTCTTCCTGTTTTTCTGCCAGTTGTTGCTTCAATGCTTCAAGCTCTGCTTTTAGTTTTTCAGTTTCAGGATTCGCCTTTGGTTTTTCGTAAAAGCTGCCCAAAGTATTGTTAATATTGTTGTAAGCAGAAGCGGAATGCAGAATTGCCCGTTTTGGTTGCTCACTTCCCGAATATTTTTCTGACAAGCTTGTTTCAGCTTTAGCGGAGGAAAGCAAATCGAATTTGGCTGGCTCATCCTTTTGAATCATTGACGAGAAATCATCCAGCGAGCGCACCGGCTTTTGCTGAAAAAGTGCAGCCTGCTCGAAAGCGTTGATTTTATCCATCAACAGATTTTCGTCCTGCGGAAGTGGGATCTCTGTATTCAAACCAATTACTGTTTTGTTTTCCTCTTTGTCCGATGGCTTAAATATCAGCCACAGACTTGCCCCAAAAACAAGGAACATCAAAGTAAATACCGCATATTTCTTAAGCATCTGCTTTTGCACCGGTTTCAGGAGTGTTTTATTGTTTTTGTCCATCTGCTAAATCTTTTAAATGATTAATGATACTGTCTTGTGATAAGTCAAGTGGGGTGATGGGTTCAATCTGAAACAGGTCTTTTACTTTCGGATCCCGGAACGAATCCCAAAGAGCAAAAGCGAACAGAAGTGTAAACAAAACGCACATCCCTAAAACCACCATTCTTCGTTTTTTCTCAGGAATTCTGTCACAACTCCCTTTTAGTTTTTCACTGCTAAGCCGTTTGAACTCCGAAAATCTGTTCTGCATGGAACTACCTTGTGATCGTTTGAATATTGTTGTTCTGTATTACCTCGAAGTTCTCCACCGTAAAACCATGTGGGTTATTATCGCTGCGAACCGAGTTGATAAGACTGCACTTTGTCACCAGGTATCGTTCCGTGATATTGCTTTCGCGAATAATTACCTGTCGGGCATAGGTAGATGCCGTATAAGGATAGTTCATAAAATCAACAAGCACACTATCTACTTGTACCGTTTGATTGATATTCCCCGAAATAATCCGGTTGAAATAACCTTTTTCAAGCAGATCTTTGTAATAGGTATACACGCTTTTATCTGCCAGAAACATGGCCCGGTTGATGTTTGACTCAATGGCATTCTTATCTGGAGAAAGCGTAAAAAACAGCTCATGAAAACGCCGTATATGTTCCCGCGCCTCTACCGGCCGATTTTGTGCCAAATCCTGGGACAAAGCAAGGATCAAGGATTTTCCCTTGTCAAGAACATAGATCTTTTGCCGTTGTTGTTCTGCAAAGCTGTAGGCGCTAAACACCGAATATCCGGTAATGCCAGCGCAGAGCAGTATAAACACCATCCCGAAAAAACGGATCTGCCTGAAACTTGTTTCTATATTTTTTAATGATTTAAATTCCATAATTCTTTTGTGATTAATTTTTCATTAGTTTTCCTGTCATATTTCCGGCTGATGCACCGGCAACGCCTGCAGCCATTGACGCAGTTTTTCCTGCCGACGATGTTACATTCTTACCGTAATTTCCCATACCACCAGCCATAATGATCCATCCGGCAACAGTTGGAATAGTAAAATACCCGATGATGCCAATAATCATAAATACAATGTAAACGCCGTTTGAAGCTTCGACCGAATACGTAGCATCGGCCTGTAGTTTATCAATATCGGCTTGTAACATCAGCACCTGGATACGGGCAAGGATGGAGCTAAACAAATCGGAAACCGGTAACCAGAGGTACACCGAAATATACCGAGAGAACCATTGCGTCATGGTGGACTGAAAGCCATCATAAATACTGATAGCAAAGGCAATCGGACCAAGTATCGAGAGTACAATCAGAAAAAAGGTGCGGATGGTATCAATAACCAATGCCGCTGCCTGAAACAACAATTCCAGAATTTCCCGAAAGAAATCGCGGATATTCTTTTTCATGTTGTACAAGCTACGCTCGATGTACATTCCGGACATAGTTGCCAGATCCGACGGACTCCAGCCCAGTTCTTCCAGTTGCTTGTCAAATTCCTCATTACTGACCAGGTAAGCGGTTTCCGGATTTCGTTTCATGGCTTCTACCTCCAGTTCCTCTTTTAAATCGCGGTACTTTTCCATATCAAAGGTCTGTGCTTCCAGCATCTGGTTGGTGCCGACAACAATGGGGCTAAGCACCACGTTGATCGTCCCCAACACAAAACCGGGGAAAAACATGATACAGAGACCAATGGCAAAGGGACGCAAGAGCGGGTAAACATCAATGGGCTCGGTGCGCGACAGCGACTGCCACACACGCGAAGCCACGTAGAACAATGCCCCCAATCCGGCAATACCTTTTGCCACACCTGCCATGGTGCTGCACAAGGGTGTCATCTCTAGGTAGAGGCTGCGTAAGATCTGATGTAGGTTATCAAAATCCATTACCAGTATCTTTCGCTTGAATCACCATACAGTGCCAGCATCCTTTCGGTATCGCCTTTCTTTTGCGCCCTCAGGTACGAAACGGCAATGTTCTTATTGGTATAATAGCTTACCAAATTCCGGTAATGTTTTACTGAATCGTAAACACTGTCTATCACATCCATTCGCTCTTTGTCGGTCAGCGATAGTGTACTGGCATTTACAATGCCTTTCAGATCATTCAGCAGGTAGGCGCTTTCTTCCAGAAGTTTGGTATAGCCAAAAGCAATTGCCCCCAGCTCTTCCAGCGAATAGTTTTCATCCTGCAACATCCGCTGATAGGCGTTTATATAGATGTCGGTAATTTCTCCAACCATTAAAATGGTTTGTTGGACTTTTCGGGCATCTTTTACCAGGTTGTTTACGGCCTTTAGTGCATCGTAATAGGCTTTGCCCTGTTCATAGACCTTTTTTACTTCCTGGAAGTTTTTGATCACATTGGAAACGGTACTGGAGGTTTGGATAATCTCCTTGGCCGAATTAGCAATACTTGTTGCTGTATTAATCGGATCGTTTACCACCCACTGGGCTTTCAGGTTTAACGAACCAAATATGATCAACAGCCAGGCTATAATTAATTTTGTTTTCATGTTCTTGTTGTTTTGAAGATTTAAGAATTGCGTTTGCTTGCCGCCAGTTGTTTAATGGCAAGTTCAATATTCCCGTCTAATTGCTCGGTTAAACGGGTTAGTTCCAGTTTCTCGGTTTCTTCGGTGGTGTAAGTGTAGTATTCCTCCAAAGAAACTTCGGTGGCATAGACCGCAGATTGTACACCTCCCATGCCAATCCAGACTTCCTTATAGTGACGTTGCGGGTGGTTGGCCAGATTGATGGATAGAATCTGTGATTTTTCTTTTTCACTTAGACCAAGTAGCTCCTGAATGGAAGCAAACTTGTTCATGTACTTGCGCTGGTCGAGCAGGATCTTGCAATCGGAGTTATTGATGATACTTTCCTTTACGATTTCCGAAGCGATAATATCATCTACTTCCTGTGTTACAACTATTGCCTCGCCAAAGAATTTGCGTACGGTTTTAAATAAATATTTGATGTACTCGGCCATTCCTTCTTTGGCAATGGCCTTCCATGCCTCCTCCACTAGGATCATCTTTCGGATGCCTTTTAATCGCCTCATTTTGTTGATAAAAGCTTCCATGATAATGATTGTCACAATGGGGAAAAGCACTTTATGATCCTTGATATTATCCAGTTCGAAAACGATAAAACGTTTGTTCAGCAAATCCATTTGTTTGTCTGAATTCAGCAGATAATCGTATTCTCCGCCCCGGTAATACGGTTCCAGTACATTCAGGAAATTGGCTACATCAAAGTCCTTTTCGCGCACCTTTTTCGATTGGAGCAACTCCGTGTACTCATCGCGCACAAACTCAAAAAAGGTATTAAAAGACGGAGCCACCTTACCGTCCGACTTTAACATCTCGATATACAGGTTAACCGCATTTGACAGTGCCACCTCTTCGGAACGTGTGGGTGCCTCATCCTCGCTTTTCCAGAGGGTAAGGATCAGCGTTTTAATGCTTTCCCTTTTTTCTATTTCAAACACACCATCGTCGGTGTAAAACGGATTAAATGCAATCGGGTTATCCTCGGTATAGGTAAAGTAAACCCCGTCTTCGCCCCTGGTTTTATAATGTATTAAATCGCACAAACCTTTGTAACTATTTCCGGTATCGACAAGAAGGACATGTGTACCCTGCTCGTAATATTGCCGTACCATGTGGTTGGTAAAAAAGGATTTTCCACTTCCCGAGGGGCCAAGAATAAACTTGTTCCGGTTGGTGATTATTCCTTTTTTCATTGGCAGATCGGAAATGTCCAGATGCAAGGGTTTACCAGTCAACCGGTCGACCATTTTTATGCCCACCGGCGATAGTGAACTTCGGTAGTTGGTTTCGCTGGTAAAAAAGCACAAAGCCTGCTCTGTAAACGTGTAAAACGATTCTTCCGCAGGAAAATCAGCTGCATTGCCGGGAATACCCGCCCAATACAGGGTGGGAACATCAACGGTATTGTACCGTGGTTTACATTCCATCAGGGCAATTTGTGAGCCCACATCATTTTTTATCTGTCGTAGCTCTTCGGATCTGTCACTCCATGCCAGTACATTGCAATGCATGCGTACCGAAACCAATCCTTTGCTGTGTGCTTCATTCAGGTATTCGTCCAACCATTGTTTGTTAATCTGGTTGGCACGGCTGTACCTGGAAAGCGAGAGCATATTACGCGCCATTTTCTCGAAACGGGCAAGGTTGGCGGTATGGTCGTCGATAAAAATGTACTGGTTATAGATATGGTTACATGACAACAGCAAACCTATCGGAGCTGCAAATGAAAGCAAGCAGGAACTCCGGTCAGTCGAAAGTTTTTCGTAACGGCTTTCGGTTGATACTTTAGCGGGCAGATCATCTAAATCAGAAAGCATGTGAAGTATCAATGAATTGTCGCCGATTTTCAGTTCTCCCGGATTTAAGGTAAGATCTTTCAACGCATTATTATGCCCGTGGGAAAGTGAAAAATACTTTTCCACTATTCCCTCATGGGCATCAGTCCCGGTAATCTCGTCGGCTGTTAAACGCCTGAGTTTTATAAAATCGCTGTCGTTAACAATTTGCTCAAACTGGTTAACTGCCTCCACAAAACGCAGAACTGTTTCCTTATTTTTTATCTCTTTGGGCACGATAAATCCCCTGCCCAGTGTACTGAAAGTGCTTTGTTGTTTGCTGCGCTCCTTGGTTGTTTTGGTAAGAAACAAATAACAGGTGTGGTTTAAAAACGGACGCTCGTTGAAGTGCCGTTCGAACGATGAACTTAAAAAACTTAAATCCTGCTGTGGCTTTTCGGTATTGTAGTTCTCTTTGATGTACCAATCCTGTTTATGCACTATGGAATAATCGGGCAAAACCTTTATTGCCTTATTCCATACCGAATGCATGGCTTCGTATTCTTCCGTTGTTACCGTAAATAGTTCCGGGAACTTTACCTCAAAAGCAATGGTTATATCGGCATCTTTGCTGATAATACATCCCTGCTCCACTGCAAGTAACGGAAACCGGCTCTCCAAAGTGGCAGCTTTTAATGTGTTTCTCATACTGCCTCCTTTCTGTTGATTTCGAACAAACCGGGCATACTCCTTCGGTTGATTATCCGACGTGGAAAATTATGTGTTGCCTGTAATTTCATTAACCCGTAACGCCCGAATTTTCTGTTTAAAGAGAAGGTGAGCCAGACAACCATAAATGCCAGAATAAGACCTGTAAAAATACAGGCCCATTGGTTGATACCGGCCAGGTACATTACGATGAAAACCACAAATGTTCCCAGCAGGCCACCGGCAAAAAGAAACAGGTACTGGCTTTGCAGACCTTTAAACTCGGCGGGTTTATTTACCCCTTTGTTGATGGAATACACTGCCATAGCTTACAGGAAGAAGGAACGTAAAATAGTGGCGGCAACAATCAGAAAAATACAGGCTCCAAACCAGGCGGCTGCAGTTTTTCCGGTGTCGGGATCGCCACTTGAAAATTTACTATACACTTTTACACCACCGATCAATCCCACAATGGCACCGATGGCATAAATCAGTTTTGTTGCCGGATCGAAATAAGAGGTAACCATATTGGTGGCTTCGGTGATTCCGGCAGAGCCATCGCCCTGGGCATAAATAGCAGTTGCCAGAATGGTGAAGAATAAGGTGATGGATATTTTATATGAATTGATTTGTTTCATAGCATTTTGTTTTTGCACCCCGGTCCCCAGACCAGAGACTGTTTTACTTTGATTTTTTGAATGATGTGTGGTGAATACCACTCTGGGAAGGATCAAATATTACCCGTAGTCTTTTTCTTTCATGAGCATACTTTTAGTTCGTTTTCAGACAGCAGTTTTGCTGCCTTTGAACCAAATGTATGGGCTTAAAAGATGGGGGAAATAAAATTGGAAGTAAGTGGTTGTTTGTGGCGGTGTTTGGCGTCCGCGGGAGGAAGAAATGCTATTGAGAAGATATTTGTTTTACTTTATGCCCTCCATACAATACTTAATACTTTGTTCTTATAAGGAATGACTTGTTCAAATATCTTGCAGTTAAGATGATTATCATTTTTATCCTCAAACCAATCTATGTACCATAATTCTTCTGTTCTTTTTTGACCTGTACCAGTTTTAAAATATTGACTAGCTAAACTATCGAGGGGGACACAGTTCTTTCCATCTGCTAAACTCAAAAATTGCAGTTCCTTGCTTGACCATTTCCATTCTATTTTATTATCCTCCATATATACAACCATTATGGGATGTGTACCAACATCCGCAAAACGTATTGCACAAGCAGTGATGCTTACATGGTATTTTTTAGATAAATCATCAATGACACTGAAATCAAATCGTCTGAATCTTTCACAATCAAGTCTAAATCGTTTTTCAGGCATTAATAAACAAGAGGCAAAAAAGTCCGCTTCACGTTCAATTATTTGATGCTTATTTTTATTGTATCTCGATGGATGCGGTTCTAAGAATCCTTTCTTTAGAGCAATTCTATGATTATCAATGAAGTAATGGCCAAACTCATGGGCTAATGTAAATCTCCCCCTTTCTTTTTCGGAAGTATTGCCAAGTGCCGTATTCATGTGGATGTAGAATCCATTATCATAAACTAAAGTACCATCAAATGCATTTCCGTAATCATCGTAAAAAACTGGGAGTTCCTCTAATTTAGCTATTTTATCCAGAGGAGTTATCGTTTCGTCATACTCAAGAGCAAGAAACTCGGCTAGATCTTTAATTTGATTTTTTCTTCGGTTATTTATTTCCATCGTTGTGCTTTCGCTTCATCTTATCAAGTATTGATTTGGGAATTTGTTCAGTCCCTTTTCTTGCAGCAATTCTTAGTTCATTTATATCTTGTTGCTCCTCTTCATCCATTAATTTCAATACTTTTCCTTGCTTTTTGAACGATTGGCTGATAATTTCTTCTGGTTTAATTCTTACATTCTTTAATTTGAAGTCATAATCCGTATATAATAACTCAAACTGTTCTAATTCGTTATCATTCCTTGCATAAGTATATCCTGCTATTGCTAGTAATTCATCGAATCTATCAGCATGTATGCTGTTATTCTTCTTTTTAGTTGCCATTGTTCTGATTTAAAAAGTTTCCGACTTGCTTATTAGCTTGTTCTTTATACTTTCTGATAGAGCCGGGGACTAAGTCAAGTTCTTCCTGCAATTTTTTGCTGACAGGCCTTGGGATATTATTCCCTGCATGAGTATATAGCTTATAGGTTAGATAAATAATTCTGTGTTTGTCACCCAAACTGTTAATAACTTCATCAAGAACACTCAGTTGTTTTCTCAATTCTGTTCGGGTCATTTCATCAGGTGTTGACTTTTCTGCAAATTCGTCAAGATCATGTATTAGGGATAAATCGGTATCTTGATCAGCTTCATGACACGTACCATTGTTACTATAGTTTGCAAGTTGAGTGAAAACTATTTTACTTAGCCATCTTTTTATCCCATTATCAATATTTTTTGTTTTTGATTTCTCATGATCATATGTTGGGTATTTCCAAACCCTAGCAAAAGTGCAATTCACAAGGTCTAAAGCAATCGTTTCAGTTAGTCCCCATTTACTGCAATTTATTTCCGCAGCTTTTAAAACAGCTTGGTCATAACGAAGGCAAAAAACACTAAAAGCAATTTCGGCTTCTTTAGGGTATTCCTCCTTCCATCCGATATAGGTAAGTAAATCCAAGCTACAAGCTGATTTTATTTCTTCAATTACTTCCAAATTAGTCTTGTTTATTAACTACCAAAAGCGTGAGTCACGCATTTAGTATAAGGGTAAAGAATAGTTAAATATAGAAAAAATCGAAATTATGGCAACAAATCCACCAAAAGACGGAAGTCGAAAAGGAGCTGTAAGACAGCGTTCTCAAGTGAAAAATCCCAAAACAGGTCTTTGGGTTAAGCGTGATGCAGAATCAGGGAAATTTATGGATGTAAAAACATCAAGTGACAAACCTTTTAAAGGAGTTAGAAAGGAAAAGTGAATGAATCAATTATCTGAAGAAATTAAGTTTATCATTGGTCGATATGATCATTATTACGAAAGTATAAATAGTAAGAGTAATTTATATCTCGCTCTTAATACGTTTGTAATCGGTGGAGTTATTACTGGATACTTTTCATTGCGAGCGAATGAGGATCTATGTCATATTCTGAACTTATTATTTTTTGTTGAGCTTGTCATTTGTCTTGGTTCAACTCTTTTCACTTTGTCAGCAGTTAAACCATTTCTTTGGAAAGGGAAAATTCGGAATGCATCTTCGATTTATTTTTTTGATGATGTTGCAAATCTGAATCCAGATGATTATAAATCCAGATGTTTAAATCAAGGGCCTGATGAATTTATAGATGACCTAATAGAACAAGCCCATCAGCTTGCCAATGGATTAAAGCAAAAATTTTTTAGAATCAAGATAGCATCACGTCTTATTGCTATACAAGCACTTATCATAGTTATTTTCACAGTTATTTACACACTTAATTATTAGAAAATGAGGTTATATCAAAATTATATCGATGAAATCAAAGGTGCATTGTCCGGTAATCTAAATGTATATGCAGATGGATCACGGTCAATCAAAAAAGGATTAGAGAGTGTCGATGGAATCTATAATAAAGATGAAGGAATTACGATAAATGTTCAACCAAACCAGAGTTTATTACCACTAATGAGAGCAGTAGGCAAAACTGAAATCAAGAATCAAAAGCTGGGAGAACATCCTGATTTTGCTCATTTAAAAAATACAAATCGGATCGAGTATCATTATATTACTTCAGTTTTTATTGACATTAAGAATTCTACTGGACTATTTAGAAAATATCCTGTTACGGTTATAAAGAATATTACCAATGTAATTCAAAGAGCTGCAATACATACATGTGCAATACTTGGGGGATACATCCACCGTCTGCAAGGTGATGGCGTTTTTGTTTACTTTGGTGGGAAAGATGTAGATAAAAAACAAGCTGTCCTCAATGCTCTAACTGCCACAAGTTTTTTTACATACTTCGTAAAAAATGACTTGAAAAAATTATTTGAAGAAGAAGGAATTGAAGATATTCACACTCGTATCGGAATTGATTTTGGTGATGACCAGAAAGTTCTTTGGGCTGTTGCTGGAATTGGTGTATGCAGTGAGATAACCACTTACAGCTTGCACACGAGTCTCGCTTCCAAAATGCAAGCAATTGCCAATGCAAATAGCATTGCTGTTGGAGAAAATGTCAAAACCATATCACAACTTAGTGACAATCTATATGATTGGGTGAAGGATTACAATGGTGACATAAAGAAAAGATACATATTTCAAGATCCTGCAAAAAGTTTTTATTATAAAGTGTTGGACTTTAACTGGTATAGCTTCTTAAAAAGTCTTCCATATATTTCGCAGGATGAAGATGGAAATTTATTTTACGAATCAGAGTCTGATAGAAGAAATAAGCTTCGCCAAACTGCATCATTAATTACATCAGGCAATGCATTTACAAACCAGCATGGGAACATATCCGAAGTTAGTGATGGGGTGAAAAATCAAAATCATAGGTTCCATTATGAAGAATAAGGTGCGAATCCCCGGTCTAAAGTATAATAAATATGCTTTGTTATTAAAGCAAAAAAAATTATTAGAATCGCACTTTACATTTCTCAATTGCAGAATACATAAGAAGGTTTTGGTATGTACTGGTTTCGTTAGTCCAAATGGTTGTAAAGTTAGGTATAGGGTAAAAATTGAATATGTTGCTGGTTGTGAACCCAAAACTTCTATACTTGAGCCATACGTTGAACCATGTAAAGAAATTCACATGTATCAGGATCATAGTTTGTGTTTGCACTATCCGCCTGACTTACCTTGGAATGAAAAGATCTTGATTCATGAATATACTATACCATGGCTAATTGAATGGATTGTATATTACGAATTGTATTTGATAAATGGGAATGTTTGGGAAGGATCTGAATCACCCACTCATTTTACAGAGAGTGAAAGAAATGTAAACAAAAACATAGATTAAATTTTATAGTATGAATAAGGATTTTTTAAACAAAGTGATTGATAAGGTCAAAGTTGAAAAATGTCGTAAACATGATAAAGTTGCCTCATTTCAAGTTGCTGATGGAGTTGTGATAATCGGGGATTATTGTTGTTCGGATTTTTATAAATCTCTTACTGAAAGAATCCAAGAAGAAATTGATAAACAAACATTTCTTTTTTAGCGAATATACACTTGTATTTCGTAAGGGGTAAGCTATCATTAGCTACTAAAAATTCTCTTAGTTTTTCTTTTTTATCGGCTATTCCACATACTGACTAATATCAAACTCTTCCAAATCGTTACTCGACACATGGGTACCCTCATTTTGTCCTAAACTCCCCAAATGCAAATCAATTAAACCGGAAATACGTTTTTGAAAGTTTTCGGAGGTTGAAGCCAGTTGCTCTACCCAATCGGTATTTTCATTTTCGTAAAGTAACTTCCCGGTTTGGGATGGCTTTTCCGGGTGCTCATTTTCAACCTCGGTAACTACCTCCATCATATCTTCAAAAGTTAGATCAACCGAAGTTCCGTTGGCCATACCAAGCACCTCCAATTCTTCATCGAGCTCAACTTCCTCATAATCCAGAGCGACTTCAATATCCAGCTTACCGGTGGAATTTGAAGCGGATTGACGCTCTCTTTCCGTATTCAAAACAAAGGTGCTTTTTCCGATAATTCCGCTATCATCTGATAAATAGCTTTTCCTTTTTTCATTGGCAACAGTTGCCGAAGAACGACTCCAATCCTTAAAAAAAATACGTAGCAGAATGATTATCCCAACTATTACAACAAATTCAATCATTTTTTCCGGTTTGGGTTAAAAAATACCTTCATTATTTTCGTTATACCGTTTGACTATTTCTTCCTGAAATTCGTCAAAATGATGTGTCAGTACATTATCGATATAATTATAAATTGAAATCTCATCCTTACCGATTACTCGGATAATTTGCTGAATTCGTTTATGATATTCCTGCCGGATGGGAACATTCTTTCCAAAGCGTGCCTTCGTTTTGGAATCTGAAAGGAAAAGCTCATCATAAGCCTGATTTGTCTGTTTCTTTTTTGCAACAGTTGTTGGCTTTTTCTCCTTCGCCTTTCCTGCCTCCGGTTTTTCATTATGAATAGTGGAGATGATAAATTCTTCATCGATCTCGTCGGGATTATATTTTTTTCGTGCCATGTCTATTATTGTTTAATGGTTTTTAGGATTTCATCAGCCAGTGCAATCAGGTTACTTCCTTTTAAAAGGCTATTGTGAGCAGGGAAAAGTGTTGAGCGGAATACAGGTTTGTGGCCGGAAGTCAGTTCCCTGCGAAAACGTTTTGAATCGGGAACAAATGTTTTCAGAATATTCAAGCCCAACTCACCGATTACATTTTCATACACATCGTAGAGTTCGTTTTTCTCTCTACCATCAACCATATTCCAAATCAGGTATAAACCTTTGATATCGCTCTTCCCGACGCTAATCAGATTTTCATTCAACATAGTGGCAAATTTCAGCGTGCTTTCCATTACCACACGGTCGGCACTAACCGGAGAAAAGATATAATCCATTCCGCCCAGTGTTTTTACCACACCTCGGCTGTTTAAAGTTCCCGGGAGATCGAAAAATATTATATCGGGCTGAATTGTTGCACCGTCGATCAGATTTTCTGCTACATCAATGGCATCTTCAGGCATACTTTTTTCTACCTGGTATGCTTTTCGTTTTAGTGCAGTAAATTGTTTATAGGCTAATTGCTTATAATAGTTATCCTTCATCACCTGTTCCATATCGCGCTGGCGCATTTCTGCAATACTGTGCTGCGGATAATCACAATCCACCACTGCAATTTCAAGGCCTTTTACATAGTGCAGGTAACTCGACATTAAAACGGTAAAAGCTGTTTTCCCAACACCTCCTTTTTGTGTGCTGAACGCAATAAATAATGTTTCTTTTTCCATGACCTTTGTTTTTTTGATTAGTAAATTATTTCTGTAGTTATTCAATCGAATAGCATAATGTCTGAGTCAATAATCGATTAATGAGCTGTGTAAATGAGTTTGTGTTGCAATGTTTGATTAATGAACTGTTGCAACGTTTAAACATTGAAATATTGGACCCCTTAAGCTCTTCGTTGGTGCATTATTTAACTATTATATTCTTTGCCAAGATCAGTTTTTAAATATTTCGTTTGCGACTTATTTCATTATCATTTTATCTATTTCGCCTAACATATCTCTGCTTACACCAACCATTAAATAATCCATCATTTTTCCCATCAAATGAACAAATAAAAAGCTGTTAGAACCGTGCTTTTTAAAGAGCTGGAAGTACTTGCCCTTCTCTGGCAGCATTTGGCTTATTTGCGGATAATTAGAATTCAAAACGCCCATTCTACCTTTGTTTCCAACAATTTTTAAGAGTAAAAACATGATCGGTAAAACGGCTCTGCCCAATAACTTTTATGGTAACGCTACAAGGTGTGCACTGGCACACGGCAAGTTGTGTTTTGAGTTACTCAAAACGTTTCGGGTAACCCGAAACCACTTGCCCCGTTGGGGAAAATCATCACTCCGAAGTCGTGTGATTTTTGATAAGAATTCTGGTAATGATTAATGCTCTAGATACAATTAAATGGAAACAGAAAGAAGAAAGAACAAACACAAAGGAGGCCGGAAACCAAAAAAAGATCCATGCCGTCATCGTTATGCGATTAGCTTAAATGATGTTGACAATGCTCGATTTCTTGCCCTTTTCGAAGCCTCTGGAATGGAGGTTAAGGCACATTTTATTACTGCCTGCATTTTTGACAAGCCTGTTAAAGTGGTAAAAATCGATAAGGGATCGATGGATTATTATATGCGCCTGACTTCATTTTATTCGCAATTCAGGGCGATTGGCGTGAATTACAATCAGGTTACCAAAGCAATAAAAAACAACTTTTCGGAGAAAAAAGCACTGGCTTTTCTTGCCCAACTACAGAAAGCAACATTTCAATTGGTTGCGATAAACCAGAAGATACTGGAATTAACCAAAGAATTTGAAGAGAGATGGTTGCAAAAATAAGCTCAGGGAGTTCAATTTATAGTGCATTGGCGTACAATCACGATAAGCTAAAAAAGGATGCTGCTTCTGTATTAATGGTCAACAAAATGATTGAACCTTTTGATGGAAAGTATTCCATTGGCTTATGCACGAGTTCTTTTGAATCGTATTTAAGTGCCAATAAACGAACTGAAAATCCGGTTATTCATATTTCGTTAAATCCTGATCCAAAGGATAAGCTAAACGATGAACAGTTCTCACAGTTAGCAGAACAATACATGGAAAAACTGGGCTACCGGAATCAACCCTACATAGTGTACAAGCATGAAGACATTGACCGCCATCATTTGCATATTGTTTCAGTAAAAATTGACGAGACAGGGAAAATGATTCGGGACAATTTTCAACACCGGTTATCCATGCGTATTTGTCGGGAACTGGAGCAGAATTTTGGATTAACACCTGCCGATGAAAAACAAAAGAAAGGAGTTTACAGTTTAAAGCCGGTTGAATTCGAAAAGGGAAATCTAAAACAGCAAATTGCCAATGTAGTTCGTCCTGTATCGAGAACGTGGAACTTTCAATCGTTTAATGAATACAAGGCCTTGCTTTCATTCTATAATGTTCAAGCTACTGAAGTAAGAGGAGAAAAGAACGGAAAACCTTTTCACGGGATTGTTTACGCGGCAATAGACAATAATGGAGAAGTAGTTGGCAATCCAATCAAGTCATCAAAATTTGGCAAATCTACGGGTCATGAAGCTCTACTTGCTCAAATTGAAAAGTCAAAAGAACAGACCAGAAATAAAAAGCTAAAAGAGCGGCCACGGGAAATTATTTCCAAAGTATTTAATAATAGTGAGAATAGAAAAGACTTCGAGGATCTATTGCTCAAACAAGGTATTTCGGTGCTGTTTCGGGAGAATGATTCAGGGCGCATTTACGGAGCAACTTTTATCGATCACAAGCAAAAGTTTGTATTCAACGGATCACGCTTGGGTAAAGAGTTTTCTGCCAATGTTTTTAATGAACAATTTGGCATAGAAAACAAAACGGATGAACAAATCAATTCACCAGACCAGGGCCATTCAGAATTTCCTGATAAAAGAGATTCAAGCATTGAAAATCTGGCCGGATTGTTCGGTATTGAGACTCTTGGCGAGAACTACCAGGAGGAAGCCTTCATTAGAAGAATGAAACGAAAGAAAAGAAAAAAACGAAAAAGCTAAGCTATGCAAAACGAAGATGATGTTAGAGCCCTAGCAAAAATTATAGAGCTTATCAGGGCAGTAAGTATCCTAATTCTAATATTTCATATTTACTGGTTTTGTTACGAAATCCTTGTTGAGTTCCATGCAACAGCTGGCATTATCGATAAAATTCTGCTGAATTTTCAAAAATATACCGGAATTTTCTCTTTGCCGTTTTGGTCAAAGCTGGCAAGTTTTGTTTTGCTGGCGATTTCCTGCTTGGGAATACGAGGTGTAAAAACAGAGAAAGTGACCTGGACCAAGATTACGATAGTTCTCGTATTCGGATTAGGTTTCTATTTCGTTAATGGTTTTATACTGAAGCTTCAAACCTCGTCTATAGCAAAAAGTGTTCTTTACATTTTATCGTTGTCAATTGGATATATCCTGCTTTTGAAATCGGGATTATGGATGAGTCGCTTGTTAAAAAATAACCTGATGCAGGATGTTTTTAACGACGAAAACGAATCATTCATGCAGGAAATGCAATTAATGGAGAATGAATACTCTGTAAACCTCCCTACGCGGTTTAAACATAAGGGAACGAACTACGATGGCTGGATCAATGTGGTGAATCCTTTCCGAGCAAGTATTGTTTTGGGTACTCCGGGAAGCGGAAAATCTTATGCTATTGTAAATAACTACATCAGGCAGCAAATTCAGAAGGGTTTTAGCATGTACATTTACGATTTTAAGTTTGACGATCTGAGCGTAATTGCTTACAATACCCTTTTGAAAAACATACATAGATACGACGTACCTCCGAAATTTTATGTAATAAATTTTGATGATCCGGAACGCAGTCATCGCTGTAATCCCATTGCCCCGGAATTTATGACAGATATTGCCGATGCCTATGAGTCGGCTTATACGATCATGCTAAACCTGAATAAAACCTGGATTCAGAAACAAGGAGATTTCTTTGTTGAATCGCCTATTATCCTTTTGGCTGCTATAATCTGGTACTTGAAGATCTATAAAAACGGAAAATATTGCACTTTTCCCCATGCAGTGGAATTCCTGAATAAAAAGTATGCAGATATTTTTACGATTCTCACTTCTTATCCAGAACTGGAAAATTACCTCTCGCCTTTTATGGATGCCTGGGAAGGTGGTGCCCAAGATCAGCTGCAAGGGCAGATTGCCAGTGCTAAAATCCCATTATCGAGGATGATTTCTCCACAACTTTATTGGGTGATGTCCGGTAACGATTTTACTTTAGATATTAATAATCCAAAAGAACCGAAGATACTTTGTGTTGGCAATAATCCCGACCGTCAGAACATTTACTCTGCAGCACTGGGATTATATAATTCCCGGATTGTAAAACTCATCAACAAAAAAGGGCAGCTAAAAAGTTCGGTGATTATTGATGAGTTACCCACTATTTATTTCCGTGGATTGGATAACCTGATTGCAACTGCACGAAGTAATAAGGTTGCCGTTTGTTTGGGATTTCAGGATTTTTCGCAGCTAAACCGGGATTATGGCGACAAGGAAGCTAAAGTGGTGATGAACACCGTTGGAAATATATTTAGTGGCCAGGTGGTTGGTGAGACTGCCAAAACCTTGTCGGAACGATTTGGGAAGGTCTTGCAAAAACGTCAGTCGATGACCATTAACCGGCAGGATAAATCCACTTCCATTAACACTCAAATGGATACCTTAATTCCTGCTTCGAAAATAAGTAACCTTACACAAGGGACTTTTGTGGGTGCCGTTTCCGACAACTTTGACGAACGCATTGAGCAAAAGATTTTCCATGCAGAAATTGTAGTTGACAACGAGAAAGTGGCCAGAGAAACAAAAAATTATAAACCAATCCCGGTTATTACAAACTTTACCGATAAGGACGGCAATAACCAGCTTCAGCAGGAAATTAATTTCAATTATTCACGCATCAAAAGCGAAACGGCGCAGATTGTAGTGGAAGAATTGGAGCGGATTAAAAACGATCCGGGATTGGGGCATTTGATAAAAGGAAGCTAACCAAGAATTATCCTTTATCAAATGCCTCTCGCTGTTTACTTTCGAACAGATTTGTACCCAATCGGATTTCGTTCAACCTTTTCAGGATTTTTCATAAGTTCTGTTAATGCATGGTAAATTTCTGAAAATTGAGCATTAGTACTTATTTCCAACTGTTCAATTCTTTTTAACAGCTCATCATAACCAAGTGCCATTTCTCGCATCAATACGAAAGCTCGCATAATTGAAATATTAATTTCGATAGCTATTGGCGAACGCAGCACACTCGACAACATTGCTACTCCCTGCTCGGTAAATGCCATTGGCAAAGCCGGACTATACTTCACCGATTCTGGGAGCTTATCACAAATTGTGATAAGCTCTGTCCATTCGTCCTTTTTAAGCTGAAACATAAAGTCATTCGGAAACCTAGACAAATTCCTTCTGACCGCTTGTTTTAATGTTCTTGTCTCAACATCATATAGACTAGCAAGATCAAAGTCTAGCATTACCCGGCAACCTCTGATATCGTATATCTTTTGTTGTATTATTTGTAGTTCCATTAGTCATTCATTTAGATTGCCATTCTGTTTCCCATTTCTGCCAATTTATGAGAAAGCATTGTCATATCATTACCGATTTTTTCATCCGTTATCCGGGCATATATTTGTGTGGTTTTAATATTTGTGTGGCCCAACATTTTGCTAACTGTTTCAATTGGGACTCCTTTAGCAAGAGTAATCGTGGTAGCAAAAGTATGTCTGGCAACATGAAAAGTTAAATTCTTTTTAATACCACATAAATCTGCAATCTCCTTTAAATATGCGTTCATCTTCTGATTCGAAAGTGTTGGCAACACTCTCCTTTTCTCCAATTTCCCTTTATATTTATCCAAAATCATTTTAGGAACATCAAGTAACAGAATACGTGATTCAATATTGGTTTTCTGTCGCTTCTTCATAATCCATAATTTCTGATCGAAAGAAGTCGTTATATGACGTTCTCTTAATTTATAAACATCTACAAATGCGAGTCCGGTAAAACAGGCAAAAACAAAAACATCCCTAACTTGCTCCAGACGTTTTATCGAGAATTTCTTTTCCATAATCCTTTCAAGCTCCTCCTTCAATAAGAACCCGCGGTCCACTTTTTCTAAACGGATTTTATAATTTGCAAATGGATTTGTATATACCCATCCATTGTTTTTGGCCATTATCATTATGTGCTTAAACATCTGCATCATCTTTGCAGCAGAATTTACACCTAACGAGCATTCAGCACGCAAAAAATTATCATAGCCAACTATGAAATTGTAATTAATATCGACGAGAGGAATATCTTCTAATTTGTATTGAAGATCAAGATATGCTTTTAAACGCCTGTAAGTTCTCCCATACTTTTGAACCGTATCCTTGCTTTTACTGATACCAATAAGTTTCTCTATTTGCTTATTGTGTTCCTCAAATACCGCGAGGAGTCTTTGATTGTCTCCAGTAAGTCCTAAAAAGGCATTTTTAATTTTTTCGACTGTTACTACTGACTCCTTTTTCTCCAGTTCACGATAATGAGTGTTAATCGATGTCCGGATTCCATCCAGGGTATCATTAATTAGTCTGGCCTGATGAGACTTCCCTGATACCCGGTTAGCGGCTGTATCCCACAAATCAAGGGGTACTAGTAATTTCGTACTAAACTGCGTTCTTTGACCATTTAATGAAATGCGAACCATAATTCCAACATGCCCGTCTTTGGTTACGTAATTTTTACGGGCATAAAACAAAATCTTAAATGTACTCTTCATAATGCTTAATTTTAAGATGAAAACTATACTAATTAAGCTAGTTGCGCGAAGTCAAAATGCGACATATCAGAGACTTATAGCAGAAATGGTTACAGAAAACACTTCGCAAAAATGTGTAACCTTTTGGTAACCTTTCTTTGTCGTTTTTTGGAATTTATTTGTCCTTTTGATGGCATTACATGAAATAAAAAAGGAGTGTAACCTTCTGTGTTACACTCCTTTTCATCATTTGTCTATCTTTTGTCTGATTGACTAAGCGGTGACGACGAGACTCGAACTCGCGACCTCCGGCGTGACAGGCCGGCATTCTAACCAACTGAACTACGCCAC